>NZ_JBHUYV010000009.1:0-340052 GCF_042667905.1 Streptomyces sp. NPDC057287
GTCCCGTTTCACCGGGCCCCTCCGGGCGCTTCCCTTCGTTCTTGCGTTTCCGACTCTATCAGACTCTTTCGTGTCCGATTCCCGGTCGAAGCGGGATCCTGCTGAATCGCTTTCCAGTTCTTCGCTTTCGCGTTTCCCTTTCCGGCGAGTCCGACTCTATCAGGCCTTTTCCCTTTCCTTTGACCAGGGCCTCGCGAGCATGCGAGAGCACAAATCAGAGTTAGAGTCTGGGCTTGGGAGTCGCCGCCGACCCCGGACTTGAAGTCGCGTTGGGGTCAGGCAGGGGTACGACAGTACAGGCCGCTGTGGGACGAGGCAAATCGTTTCCGGAGTACCCCTAGGTCGG
This sequence comes from Streptomyces sp. NPDC057287, assembly GCF_042667905.1. Taxonomy (NCBI): domain Bacteria; kingdom Bacillati; phylum Actinomycetota; class Actinomycetes; order Kitasatosporales; family Streptomycetaceae; genus Streptomyces; species Streptomyces sp. NPDC057287. The sequence goes on from NZ_JBHUYV010000009.1 coordinate 347, forward strand.
CCAACCGGTAGCTCTCGGGCGGAACCGGGACTTCATATGACTTACGCTGCTGATCAGTACGCCGCCCTCCATCAGCCGTGGCGGCTGACCATACGGATCCCCACCCCTGAGAGGCTCCCCATGACCACAGTGACGTCCCCTCTTGCCGGCCGCGTCATCGGACTCACCGCGGTTCCCGACCCCGTGTTCTCCGGAGCGATGGTGGGTCCCGGTACGGCCATCGACCCCGTGCGCGAGCCTTCCGAGGCCGTCTCGCCGGTCGACGGAATCGTCGTCTCCCTCCACCCGCACGCGTTCGTCGTCGTCGACGACCAGGGACACGGAGTACTGACACACCTCGGTATCGACACCGTGCAGCTCAACGGCGAGGGTTTCGAGCTGCTCGTGAACAAGGGGGACACGGTGACCCGCGGACAGGCCATCGTCCGGTGGGACCCCGCCGGTGTGGAAGCCGCCGGTAAGTCCGCGATCTGCCCGGTCGTCGCCCTGGAGGCCACCGCCGAATCCCTCTCCGACGTCCGCGAGGACGGCGACGTGAAGGTCGGCGACACGCTGTTCGGCTGGCAGTGACACCCTCGGCGCAGTAACGAGCCAGTTGGGCATCAACCGCGGCGGCGCAGTCGCTGCACAATCGGAGACGGGTGAAATGGAGACAACGCTTCGAGGCGTCGGCGTGAGCCACGGTGTGGCGATCGGCGAAGTTCGGCACATGGGTACGGCGGTCCTGGAGCCGCCGGCCAAACAGATTCCCGCGGAGGAGGCCGAGCGCGAGCAGGGGCGTGCCCGCCAGGCCGTGGAAGCTGTCGCGGCCGACCTCATTGCGCGCGGCAACCTGGCGGGGGGCGAGGCACAGCACGTGCTGGAGGCCCAGGCCATGATGGCGCAGGACCCCGAACTGATCGCGGATGTCGAGCGTCGCATCGCCGTCGGCAGCACCGCCGAGCGCGGTGTCTACGACGCGTTCGCCGCGTACCGGGCGCTGCTGGCCAATGCCGGGGAGTACCTGGCGGGACGCGTCGCCGACCTCGACGACGTACGGAACCGGATCGTGGCGCGGCTGCTGGGTGTGCCGATGCCCGGTGTGCCGGACAGCGATCAGCCGTATGTACTGATCGCGCGTGACCTGGCTCCCGCCGACACGGCGCTGCTGGACCCCACGCTGGTCCTCGGCTTCGTCACCGAGGAGGGCGGGCCGACCAGCCACAGCGCCATTCTCGCGCGAGCGCTCGGAGTTCCGGCCGTCGTGGCGCTCCCCGGCGCGGGTGAGATCGCCGAGGGCACGGTCGTGGCGGTGGACGGCAGCACCGGTGAGATCTTCGTCGAGCCGAGCCAGGAGAAGCGCGCCGAGATGGAGAGCGCTGCGGCCGCACGCAAGGCGGCCCTGTCTGCCGTGACCGGTCCCGGCGCCACTTCCGACGGCCACAAGGTGCCGCTGCTCGCCAACGTCGGCGGTCCCGCGGATGTGCCGGCAGCGGTGGAGGCGGGTGCCGAGGGCGTCGGGCTGTTCCGCACGGAGTTCCTCTTCCTGGACGACAGCAAGCAGGCGCCGTCCGAGGAGAAGCAGATCGCGGCCTACCGCGCGGTGCTGGAGGCGTTCCCCGAGGGGCGTGTCGTCGTGCGGGTGCTGGACGCCGGTGCGGACAAGCCGCTGGACTTCCTGACGCCGGCGGACGAGCCGAACCCGGCCCTGGGTGTGCGTGGTCTGCGCAGCCTGCTGGACCACCCCGATGTGCTGCGGACCCAGCTGACGGCGCTGTCCAAGGCGGTCGAGGGTCTGCCCGTGTACCTCGAGGTCATGGCTCCGATGGTCGCCGACCGTGCCGACGCGAAGGCGTTCGCCGACGCCTGTCGTGAAGCCGGGCTGCAGGCGAAGTTCGGAGCGATGGTGGAGATTCCGTCCGCCGCGCTCAGGGCGCGCTCGATCCTGCAGGAGGTGGAGTTCCTGTCGCTGGGCACCAACGACCTGGCTCAGTACACCTTCGCGGCCGACCGTCAGGTGGGCGCCGTGTCGCGGCTGCAGGACCCTTGGCAGCCCGCCCTCCTCGACCTGGTCGCCCTCTCGGCCGACGCAGCGAGGGCCGAGGGCAAGAGCTGCGGCGTCTGCGGTGAGGCCGCTTCGGACCCGCTGCTGGCGTGTGTGCTGACCGGTCTGGGTGTCACCTCCCTGTCCATGGGCGCGGCATCGATCCCCTACGTGCGGTCGACCCTGGCGAAGCACACGCTCGCGCAGTGCGAGCGTGCGGCCTCCGCCGCGCGTGCGGCGGACTCCGCCGAAGAGGCGCGGCTCGCGGCGCAGGCGGTGCTCTCGGGCGAGTGACGCCGTCCGTCGGACGCAGTCGGATGTGAAGGGGTTCCCGCCGGTTCCGGTGGGAACCCCTTCCGTCTGTCAGCGATGGGCCACCTCGGCTGTCAGTGATGCGCCTCCGGTTCGTCGGCGCCGAGGTCGAACCCCGCGCAGTACTCGACGCCCGACTCCGGCGGGACCGGTTCGCCCGTGTCCGCGTCGGTGCAGTAGGCGCTGAAGACCTCGCCCGCCGTGAGCGGCAGGAGGCTTCCGTGGTGCAGGCGCCAGCCGTGCACCCTGTCCGGGGTGTCCGGAGCGGTGGTGCGCAGTACGACACCGCCCTGGGTCTCGAGCGCGACCCCCACGGCGAGCACGGTGGCGAACTCCGCCCCTTCGGAGGCCGTGAGACGGGCCGGGCCGTCCGTGTCCCGCGACGTGTGGAGGACGGCGAGCAGTTGTTCGTTCTCCGTGGGGGTGCTGCAGACGACGTGGTGGGTTCCGGGACCCGCGGTGTCCAGCAGCCGCGTCAGCAGGTGGGAGGCCCGGTCGAAGGCGGCGTGGCCGATGTCCTTACCGCAGTCCGCGCAGTCGCCGAGCCCGGCCAGCAGCATGGTGGCGTACTCCCATGTCGCGCGGCGGACGGCCCGTGAGACGAGCAGCGGGACCAGGGTGTCGATCGGCTGGCCGGTGTAGGCCACGGTGGCGCCGCCCGCGGCGATCTCGGCGGTGAAGCGGCTGCGGCTCGCTCGCTCGTCGGGGTCGATCCCCGACTCGGCGCAGAACTCCGCGTAGTCCTCCGGGTCGAAGAGGGCGACGGTGGTGTGCATGCCCTGGCCGGCGAGCATGCGCAGCAGGCCTTCGACCTGCCGCAGGTAGTCGGAGTGGTCGTCGAAGGTGAAGGTCCGGTAGCGCCGCATGGCCGCGAAGTCCTCGGGGTCGGCCAGGAGGCCGACGGTCGTGGGTGCTTCGCGGCGCAGCGCGCGTCGCATGGATGTCGCGGAGCGTTGCCGTCCGTGGTGGTTCTGCCTGATGTGCGCCATGAGTCCCCCTGTGCACTGTCGGTCGATGCTCACTCAGCGTAATCAGGGGGACTGACAAGCGGGCCGCGCGCCGGCCGGATCAGTGGCGCTTGCGTGCGAGGTCCTCGTAGAAGTGGAGGAGTTCGAGATTGTCGATGGAGCCCGGGTTGACCGCCTTGGACAGGGCGGTGCCCTGGAGGAGTCGCTTGACCGGGACCTCGATGCGTTTGCCGGTGAGGGTGTGCGGGATGCCGGGCACCTCGATGACCTCGTCCGGCACGTGGCGGGGGGAGAGGTTCTCGCGGATGGTCCGCTTGATGCTGTCGCGGAGCGCGTCGTCGAGCGTGGCGCCCTCGGCGAGGTGGACGAACAGCGGCATCCAGTAGCCGCCGTCCGGCTCTTCGAGGCCGATCACCAGGGATTCGCGGATTTCGGGGAGCCGCTCGACGGCCTCGTAGATGTCGGCGGATCCCATCCGGACGCCCTGCCTGTTGAGGGTGGAGTCGGAGCGGCCGTGGATGACGACCGAGCCGCGGTCGGTGAGGGTGATCCAGTCGCCGTGGCGCCAGACGCCGGGGTACATGTCGAAGTAGCTGTCGTGGTAGCGGCTGCCGTCGGGGTCGTTCCAGAAGCGGACCGGCATGGACGGCATGGGTGCGGTGACGACGAGCTCGCCGACCTCGCCCGTGAGCGGCTGCCCCGCGGGGTCCCAGGACTGGAGGTCGGTGCCCAGGCAGGGGGCCTGGAGTTCGCCGATGTGGACCGGAAGGGTGGGGACCGCGCCCGCGAAGCAGCTGCAGACGTCCGTCCCGCCGCTGACGGAGGCGATCCACAGGTCCTCGGCGACCTCGTCGTGGAGCCAGCGGAAGCCGTCGGGCGGGAGCGGGGAGCCGGTGGTGGCGACGCACTGGACCCGGCTGAGGTCATGGTCGCGGCCGGGGTGGATGCCGGCCTTGCGGCAGGCCATGACGTAGGCGGCCGACGTTCCGAAGAGGGTCGCACCGGTCTGTTCGGCGACGCGCCACTGGGCGTTGACGTCCGGGTAGCCGGGACTGCCGTCGTACAGCACCACGGTCGTGCCGGTGAGCAGGCCGGAGACGAGGAAGTTCCACATCATCCAGCCCGTCGAGGTGTACCAGAAGAACCGGTCGTCGGGGCCGAGGTCGCAGTGGAGGCCGAGCTGCTTGAAGTGTTCGAGGAGGATGCCGCCCTGGGACTGGACGATCGCCTTCGGCAGCCCCGTCGTGCCCGAGGAGTAGAGCACCCAGAGCGGGTGTTCGAAGGGGACCTGCTCGAAGACCGGTCCGGTGTCCGCGGTGGTGAGCGCCGTCCAGTCGAGGGCGCCTTCGGGCGTGTCCGTGCCGAGGAGCGGGATGTGGACGACCGCGCGCAGGGTCGGGAGTTCGCGGCGGAGTTCGGCCACGGTGTCGGTGCGGTCGTGCTCCTTGCCTCCGTAGCGGTAGCCGTCGACGGTGAACAGGACGACGGGTTCCACCTGCTGGAAGCGGTCCAGGACGCTGCGGGCGCCGAAGTCGGGGGCGCAGGAGGTCCAGACTGCGCCGACCGCTGCGGTGGCGAGGAACGCGACGACCGCCTGCGGGATGTTGGGGAGGTAGCCGCTGACCCGGTCGCCGGGGGTGACGCCGAGGGCGCGGAGTTCGGCGGTCAGCGATCCCACCTGGCGACGTAGTTCGGACCAGCTGACGGCGACCTGGGTGTGGGTCTCGTCGACGTACAGCAGGGCGGGGGCGTCCGCCCTGAGCGGGTCGTCGGCGGTGCGCAGGGCGTGCTCGGCGTAGTTGAGCGTGGCGCCGGGGAACCATTGCGCACCGGGCATGGCGCGGTCACCGAGCACGGCCGTGTACGGGGTGGAGAAGCGTACGTCGAACCAGTCGGCGACGGCCTCCCAGAAGGTGTCGAGTTCCTCGACCGACCAGCGGTGCAGCGCCGCGTAGCCGCCGTCGGCCGGGGCTCCGTGGCGGCCGGCCGCCCATCGCTGGAAGCGGGTGACGGCCGCGGCCTCGACACGCTCGGGCTCGGGCTGCCAGAGGGGGGCTTCGCCGGCTGCTGAGGTCATGGAGGCTCCCTGGCCTTTCGGTGTGTACGCGGGGTGTGCGTGCGTCGCGCGCACGGGCTGGGATGTGCGCGTGAACGGCAGTTACGGACGATGCCATGTGATCGTCTTGCGCACCAGGGTCCCCCCACCATGGTTGCGTGTCCGGCTGTGTGGGGGAGCCACAGGTGAACGGGAGCTGAACGGCGCACGATTCCGTCCGGGCGGATGGCAGGGTGGCCCGCATGGATGGTCGTGACCTGGTGCGCTCGGTGAGAACGGTCGGTTCCGTGCAGGGGATGCGCACGGTGCGCTCGGCCTGGCGTCGGCACCGTGCGGATGTGCGGGCGCTCGCGCCGCGCGGTGCGGAGAGGGCCCGTGTGCCCGGCCTTCTGGTCAGTGCGGAGCCGGGGCCGGGCGGTGGCGTCGTGCGCTTCGCCCGCTCGGAGCTGTGCGTCCGGGTGACGGTGGGCGGTGCGGTGTTCTGGTCCTGGGACGGCGCCGCTCCGCTGCCCTCGTACGCCCTGCCGGAAGCCGGACCCGGGCCGGACACGCGGGCGCGGCTCGAGCCGGACACGAACGGCGGCTGGCAGGTGGTGTCGGAACGGCTGACGGTCGTCGTGTCGCGGCACGGGGCGGTGGAATTGCGCACGCCGGGCGGGGTCCTGCTGCGCCGGGAGCTGCCGCCGCGCTGGTGGGAGCCGGTGGGAGGAGGTACGGCGCGATGGGTGCAGCGTTCCGAGGTCCCGGCCGACGCCCGCTTCTTCGGGCTCGGCGGGCGTGCCGGGGGGCCGAGGCTGCGGGAGGGCGTGTACGGGCTGTGGAACACCGACCCGGGCGGGCGTTTCGGTCCTGGGGACGATCCGCTGTACCTGACGATGCCGGTGCAGATGGTGGTGTCCGACGCGGGGACCCATCTGTCGTTCCACGACAACTCCTGGTCGGGCAGGGTGACGCTCAGGGAGGGCGAGGAGGGCGCCGGGTCGGGCCACGACCGGCCGGGCAGCTGTGAGGTGCGGATGGACGGCGGTCCGCTGCGCTGCTGGGTGGTCGCGGGCACGCCGGCCAGGGTGCTCCAGGGATGGACGGCCCTGACGGGCGCGCCCGCGCTGCCGCCGTCGTGGGCCCTGGGTCCGCAGCACGCCCGCTGGGGGTTCGGCAGCGAGCAGGAGGTGCGCCGGATCGCGAAGGGGTACCGGGAGCGGGGGCTGCCTCTGTCGGTGCTCCATCTGGGCATCGACCACTACGACGCGCACCAGGTGTTCACGGTCGACCGGGAGAGGTTCCCCGGACTCCCCCGTCTGGCGAGGGAGCTGCGCGAGGACGGCGTCCGGCTGGTGTCGATCGTCGATCCGGCGGTGAAGGCGTCGGCGGGCAACTCGGTGTTCGACAGCGGTTCGGACGTCGGTGCGGAGGGTGCTTTCGTCCGGGGTCCGGATGGCTGTCAGGTGCTCGGTGAGGTGTGGCCGGGCGAGTGCGTCTATCCCGACTTCACCGACCCGCTGGTGCGGGAGTGGTGGGGCACGCTGTACGAGGAGCGGCTCGCCCAGGGGTTCGCCGGGGTCTGGCACGACATGAACGAGCCGGTGTCGTTCTCTGCCTTCGGTGATCCGTCGCTGCCCCGTTCGTCCCTGCACTCCATGGAGGGGCGCGGCGGCGACCATCGTGAGGCCCACAACGTGTACGCCCTGGCGATGGCGAGAGCCGGGTACGAAGGTCTGCTCCGGCTGCGCCCGGACGAACGGCCGTTCCTGTTCTCCCGTTCGGGCTGGGCGGGGATGCAGCGGTACGGGGGCACCTGGTCCGGTGATGTGGCGACGGGCTGGCCGGGGCTTCGGGCCTCGCTGGCCCTGGTCCTGGGGCTCGGGCTCTGCGGGGTGCCGTACTCGGGGCCCGATGTCGGCGGGTTCGACGGGTCCCCGTCGCCGGAGCTGTATCTGCGCTGGTTCCAGCTGGGCGCCTACATGCCGTTGTTCCGCACCCACGCGGCCATCGACGCGGGACGCCGGGAGCCGTGGGAGTTCGGACCGGAGGTGCTCGCGCACGCCCGGCATGCGCTGGAGGAGCGGGAGCGGCTGCGCCCCTACTTCGTGACGCTGGCCCAGCTGGCCCGGCTGACCGGTGCGCCGTACGTGCGTCCGGTGTGGTGGGGCGCCCCTGGGGACCGGGAGCTGCGGGACTGCGAGGACGCGTTCCTGCTGGGTGACGCGTTGCTGGTCGCCCCCGTGCTGGAGGAGGGTGCGGACCGCCGGACGGTCCGGCTGCCGCGCGGGCGGTGGTACGACACGGCGACCGGACAAGCGTTTGAGGGGCCGGGCCGGTTCACGGTCGAGGCGCCGCTGTCGCGTGTCCCGGTGCTGGCACGGGCCGGAGCGGTGATCCCGGTGCGGGCGGCGGACGGGAGCCTCGGACTGGAGGTGTGGGCTCCGCCCGCGGGGCGCACCGGAGGCGGGCTGGTCGTGCGGGACGTGGGCGACGGGTGGGCCACCGCCGAGGTGGAGCGCTACACGTCGCGTCTCGCGGCCGGGCGGGTGGTGGTCGAGCGGGACGGCGAGGAGGGGCTGGTGCCGTACCCGGTCCGGGTGCGGGGGCTGCCGGGTCCGGCTCAGCCGTAGGCGCCGGCGAACCAGGCGCGTACGGCCCGGGTGTGCAGCGGGAAGGCGAGGTCGCCCGGGGCGTACAGCACATCGTGTCCCGAGGTCTCGTCCGTGGGCACCGAGCGCGGGAGTTCCCCGACGGGGCGCGGCGGGAGCAGTCCGAAGAGCAGCAGATGGCCGTCCGGGGAGCTCAGGGCATCGGCGAGGCGCACGTCCGACTCGTCGGCCGGGATGCCGGTCTCCTCGCGCAGTTCACGGACGACGGCGTGGCGCCAGTCCTCGGCGTGGTCGACGTATCCGCCGGGCAGCGCGATCCCGCCCCGGTGCGGAGGGATGGTGCGGGTGATGACGACGAGGCCGGTGGAGTGCGGCCCGGTGACGGGCAGCAGGGCGACGGCCACGGGCAGCGGGTTGCGGTAGGCGGTCCGTCCGCAGGCCGCGCACTTGCGGGGCCAGTCGTCGTCGGCGTACAGGGCCCCGCAGCTGCCGCAGTGGGAGTCGTTCACGGCCGGACTGTATCCGATCACTCTTCTCTTGTGGCTCCGGAGCTGATAAACGGTGTGCCCATGACAGGAATTGCTCGTGTTCTCCGCGCCCTGGCCGCCTCCGGCGCCGCCCTGCTCGCCGTGACCGCCGCCGCGCCGGTAGCGGTGGCCGGACCCGAACCCAAGGCTCCGCCGGAATTCGTCGACCTCCGCTCCGTCGATCCGACGATCATCACGGAGATGCGCTACACCACCGCGCACAACTTCGTGGGAGAGCCGGTGGACGGCTACCGGCAGCCCGTCTGCATCCTGACCCGCCCTGCCGCCCGTGCGCTGCGGTCCGCCCAGCGGAGTCTCCTGCGCCGGGGTTACTCGCTCAAGGTGTACGACTGCTACCGGCCGCAGCGGGCTGTGGACCACTTCGTGCGCTGGGCGGAGGATCTCGACGACGAGGCCATGAAGGACGAGTTCTACCCGATGGTCGACAAGACGCGGCTGTTCGCGGACGGTTACATCGCGGAGAAGTCCGGTCACAGCCGGGGCAGCACCGTGGACCTCACGCTCGTGAAGCTGCCCGCGCTGCCGACGCGGCCGTACCGGCCGGGTGAGGAGCTGGCTCCGTGCTACGCGCCGAAGGGTGAGCGTTTCCCCGACAACTCGGTGGACATGGGCACCGGGTACGACTGTTTCGACACCCTGTCGCACACGGACGACCCCCGGGTGCAGGGGGCTCAGCGGGCCAACCGGCAGTTCCTGAAGAAGACACTCACGGACCTGGGCTTCGTGAATCTGGCCGAGGAGTGGTGGCACTTCACCTACAAGCCCGAGCTCTTCCCGGACACCTACTTCGACTTCCCGGTGGCGAGGCGTTCGGTGGCGGGCCACTGACGGCCCGGACACAGAACGGGCGACCGGGACCACCCCCGTGGGCTCCGGCCGCCCGTTCTCCTCTTCGGACGCGGAACTGCCGTGTCCGGTTGCCGTTCGAGCCATTACGGTGCCCTTATGTCACCACAGACGTTCGATTCGTATGAAGAGTTCTGGCCCTACTACGTCGCCATGCACTCCAGGGCGGCGACCCGGTGGGTGCATCTGACCGGGACCCTGACGGGGCTCGCGCTCACCGCCTACGGCCTGGCGCGCGGCCGGAAGCGCTACGCCCTGGCCCTGCCACTGATCGGCTACGGCACGGCGTGGCCCGCGCACTTCCTCATCGAGAAGAACAATCCGGCATCGTTCGGGCATCCCGCGTGGTCGCTCCGCGGGGACGCGCAGATGATCCGGACGATGCTCGCGGGCCGGGACGCGGAACTGGCCGAGACCGCGGCCAAGTGGCTCTCGGAGAACCGGTGATCCCGGTGGTGCGCGCAGGGTTGACGACTCGTCACCCCGGGTGAACACTTCTTCCACGCCCGCTGCCCGCACCGTACGCGCGGCCCGTACCCCGGTCGGCGGGGGTACGGGTCGCGTCACGTGCGGGCGGCGGCGGCCGTCAGGTCCTGGCCGGTTCCCTCAGCCGGTCGGCGCGGACCACGGCGTGCTCCACGACCGCGACGAGCACGTCCCGCACGGAGGCCCGGTCGCGCGCGTCGCAGAGCAGCACCGGCACCTCGGGGTCGAGGTCGAGTGCCGCCCGGACCGTCTCGGTGGGGAACTGCTCGGCGCCCTCGAAGAGGTTGACGGCGACCGTGAACGGGATCCCGCGGCGTTCGAAGTAGTCGACCGCCGCGAAGCAGTCCTCCAGCCGCCGGGTGTCGGCGAGGACCACCGCACCGAGGGCCCCCTGGGCCAGTTCGTCCCAGAGGAACCAGAAGCGGTCCTGCCCGGGGGTCCCGAACAGGTAGAGGACCAGGTCCTCGCGCAGGGTGATCCGGCCGAAGTCCATGGCCACCGTGGTGGTGTTCTTGCCCTCGACCCCCGCGACGTCGTCGACGGGGCGGCCCGCCTCGCTCAGCCTCTCCTCCGTACGCAGCGGTCTGATCTCGCTGACCGCGCCCACCAGGGTCGTCTTGCCCACCCCGAAGCCCCCCGCCACCAGGATCTTGAGGGTGACGGGCTCGACGTGCCGCCTCTTGCGGCTAGAGCGCCCGAAGGCCATTGATCACCTCGCGGAGAAGGCTCTCGTCCGGCAGCTCGGCCGGCGGAACGGGTCGGGTGACGTGCACCAGCTCGTCCTCGACGAGGTCACCGACCAGGACACGGACCACCCCGACGGGGAGGTCCAGTCCGGAGGCGAGCTCGGCGATCGACTGGGGCATGTCGCTGCACAGTTCGACGATCTCCACGTGTTCCGGGGAGAGGGTCTGATCCCGGCCGGGATCGTCGGCCGCTGGTTCGGGGATGACGATCGCGATCAGGTCGAGACGATGGCGGGACGCGCTGCTGGTTCGCCCTCGGGTCATCGCGTAGGGCCGGACCACCGGACCCGCCTCGGCGTCGTACCAGCGCGAGGAGCCCGCTTCTGCGGGAGCGGGCGGTGATCCGGACGCGGTGTCCCGGACGGAGTCTGCGCTCATCCCCTCGCCTCACCCTCCGGCGGGCAGACCGGTGGTCCTGGGGGCGTTGGCCAGGTGGACCCCCACGCGCTTGACCATCAGGGTCATCTCGTACGCCACCTGGCCGACGTCCGAGTCCGAGTCGGCCAGGACGGCGAGACAGCTGCCGTCGCCGGCCGCCGTGACGAAGAGGAAGGCCTCGTCGAGCTCGACCACCGTCTGGCGGACCCGGCCGGCGTCGAAGTGGCGGCCCACGCCCTTGGCCAGGCTGTGGAATCCGGAGGCGACGGCCGCCAGGTGCTCGCTGTCCTCGCGCGTCAGGTCCTGGGACGTGCCGGTGGCGAGGCCGTCGCTGGACAGGACCAGCGCCTTGCGGATGCTCGCGACTCGCTCGACGAGTTCGTCGAGGAGCCAGTTGAGCTCACCGGATCCCTGGCGTGCGGCGTTGTGTGCTGCGGCGTTCGGTGCGGTCATCGACCGTCCCCTCCCGGAGTGGTTCCTGGTGCTGTCTCGCCGGGCCCGGGCGCGTCCTCGGCATTCTGCCGACGGCCGCGCTCCCAGCCGCGTTGAAGCGAAGCCATGCGATTGCGTACGTCGTCCGCGTCACGTTCGAGGTCGTCGTCGGTGTCTGCGGGGGCGTGGCCGGAAGTCCGTCCTGCGGAGTCCTCCCGGAGCTGTGGGGCGAGATTCGCCTGCCTGACCCTGCGCGGGAGGCCGCCGACCGTGTCCGGTGCGGACGGCCGGGAGGCGGACCCGGTCCGTGCCCGGGCCTCGTCGACGGGGGACGCGCCCGGGGCGGAGTCGGCGCCGGAGGCCGCGGGGAACCGGTCGGGTTCGCTCCGGTGGGAACGTGCCCCGTCCCCGATCCGGCGGCCCTGGTCGGCGACGAGTGTCGGCGGCTTGCGGCGGGGCAGCGGCACCGGGCCGGCCGGTCGCATCGGGCGGACGTCCGCCGTGCGGCCGTCCGCCGCGTCGAAGGCCTGCTGGTGCTGGTCCCGGTCGGCTCCCCTGGGCAGATCGCGCGCCCGGAAGATGCCGCCCCGCTCGCTCTCGGTGTCCTCGAGATCGGATACGCCGTCGAGGACAGGGGCGAGCGCCGGGTCGAGCTCCCGGTCGCGTGCGGGGTCGGTGAACCCGAGGGTTCCCACCGGACCTTCGAGTTCGACGGGGCCGTCGAGCACGGACGGGTCGGTGAGGCCGGTGGGGACAGGCGCGAGGCCGGAGGGCCTGCCCGGGATGTTCGTGTCCGCGACCCCGTCCCTGCGGGCCTTGTCGCTGCCGGGCACGGCGCCGCCCGGCCGTCCGCTGCCGATCGCCTTCTCCGCCCGGCGGTCCAGTCGGAAGCCGGTGCCGTGGGTGTCGGGGGCGTCGGTGAGCAGCTGCGCCGGGATGAAGACGACCGCGGTCGTCCCTCCGTACGGCGAGGTCTGGAGCGACACCCTGACGTTCTGTCGCTGCGCGAGCCGGCTGACGACGAAGAGGCCGAGCCGGTCGGTGTCGGAGAGCTCGAATTCGGGGGTCTCGGCGAGCCGGAGATTGGCGTCCAGGAGGACTTCCGGTGCCATGCCGAGGCCGCGGTCGTGGATCTCCAGGGTGAAGCCGTTCGCCACCCGCTCACCGTGCACGTGGACGGCGGTGTGCGGGGGCGAGAACACCGTGGCGTTCTCGAGCAGCTCAGCGATCAGGTGGGTGAGGTCGGCGACGGCCGGGCCGCCCACGCCGATGCGCGGCAGGCGCCGCACCTCGATCCGTTCGTAGTCCTCCACCTCCGCGACCGCCGCACGCACCACGTCCATCAGCTGGATCGGCTTGCGCCACTGCCGGGACGGGGCCGCCCCCGAGAGGATCACGAGGCCTTCCGCATGGCGCCGCATGCGGGTGGTGAGGTGGTCGAGGCGGAAGAGGTCGGCGAGCTCGTCGCTGTTCTCGGTGCGCCGCTCCATGGCGTCCAGGAGGGTCAGCTGGCGGTGCAGGAGCACCTGGTTGCGGCGGGCGAGGTTGACGAAGACCTCGGAGACGCCGCGGCGCATGTCGGCCTGCTTGACCGCGGCCTCGACGGCGGCCCTCTGAAGCGTGTTGAGCGCCTGCCCGACCTGGCCGATCTCGTCGCGCTCGTAGCTGAGGTGAGGGGCCTCCGTCTCCACGTCGACCTGTTCACCGGCGGCGAGGCGCCGCATCACGCTGGGCAGCCGCACCCCGGAGACCTCGTGGGCGTCCTTGCGCAGCCGGGAGAGGTCGCGGACGAGTTCGCGTCCGACCCGTACGGAGACGAAGACGGAGACGAGCAGGGCGACGAATCCCAGGACGCCGGCGACGCCCGCCCGGATCAGGACGCGGTAGCCGGCGGGTTCGGCGCGGTCCTGGAACCGGTTGGACATCTCGGTGCTGTCGTTGGCCAGGTGCTCCAGGACCGGCGGGGCGACTTCCTCCCAGCGCTCGGAGTCGACGGCGCCCGGCTCCGTGATCGGTCCGGCGGCGATGAGCTTCTGCTCGGTCGTCCGCAGCGGCTCCGTGTCGGGGCTGCGCCAGTACTGCTCCATGCGCCCGCGTTCGCTGCCCGGCAGGAGCTCGAGGTTGACCTCGTACAGCAGGGTGCGGCTGGCGGCGAGGTCGGAGATGACGCGGAGTTCGGGGGCGCCGAGCCGGCCGGCGATGAGGCCCGACGCGATCAGGGCGTCCTCCCGCGACAGCATCTCGCGGGCCCGGGAGATGCCGACCAGGGCCCGGACCTGCTTGTCCATCGACACGTTCTCCATCGTGTGGAGACCGTTCAGGAAGCGGTAGCAGGGGTCGACGAGGCCGTTGTAGAAGTCGAGGGCCCTGGTCCGGTCGATGGTGCGCTTCTCGACGGAGCCGCGCAGCGCGTCCAGGCCGTCGATCTCGCTCAGGATCGAGTCGAGCTGGGCTTCCGACTCCGGACTGAGCTTGTCCCGGATGTCCTTGCTCTTCGCGCTCTGCCTGACGTCGGCCACGACCCGGTCGGTCGCGGCGCGCCGGCTGCGCAGCAGGGGCAGGGCGTCCGAGGCCCGGGGGTCGGCCAGGTAGACGAGGGTCTGGCGGCGTTCGCCCTGCACGGCGCGGATGGTGTCTTCCAGCGGGTGGCCGACCTGCTCGACGATGGCGCTCGCGCCCATCAGCTCCCCGGCCTCACGGCCGGTGACGTAGGTGGCGAAGACCCAGAGACCCGTGAGGGAGGCGAGCGGCACCAGGAGCAACGCCACGATCTTCCTGCGGATGGACTTCCCGCGAAAGCGCATGGCCTCCCCCTGCTCGGCCCCGCGTCGCGGGGGTGATGGTGCCGGTGTTCCCGGTGGTTCCGGTCGCCCGGTCCGCCCGGTCGTTCCGGCGTTCCTGCCGCGGTCCACCGCGCGTCGGCCGGTGTTCCGTCAACAAACGGCGCGAGCCTACTACTGACCTACGGGTAACTCGAAGACCTGTCCGGTCGATTTCCGGCCGCTCCGACGCGAGTTACTCACCAGTTGTCCTGGTATTCCCTGCGAAGAAATTCGCGAAAGCGACAGAGAACTCCAGGCCGAACGCGGTGCATCCGCACACGGCAGTTGGCTGGAATTCTTCGTTCCGTGACCTTTCGGGGCCGATTGAGGCCTCTCGGCGGGAATCTTCGCACCCTGGCGTTCGTCCGTACGTACGGGGCAGAAGAACCTCACGGGGGTACGTGCGACAGGCGAGCGGCTCCGCCCGCGTAGAACGGGCCCGAGCAGGGCAGCCACCCTTGAGTCGGACAGTGGTGGGGAGTTGAAGGTTCTTGGACACGGACGAGCGCCGGGGGGCGGCGGCACCGCCGGCCGCGGCACCGGTGACGGACACACCGCCGGAGGGCGGCGCGTCGCGGGTGGGCACGTCGGCGCCCGGCACCCCGCGGACGGCCGCGCCCTCGGCCGGCGCCCGGATCCCGCGGCAGCAGCTGTGGGTGGAGGAACCCGCGATACGGCGCAGGATGCCGGACCCGGTGCGGACGGCCGCCGTGCGCGCCGTCCTCATCCTGTCCCTGACCCTCATTCAGGCCGTGGTGGCGTTCCTGTGCACCCTGGCAGGGTCGTGGCTCGCCTTCCCCATGGTGCTGAGCGGGGTGGCGGGCACGGTGGTGGCCACGTGGTCGGTGCTGGACGTCTGGGTGACCCGGCAGGTGTGGAACCAGCGCCACGGCGTGGTGTCCGTACCCAGCAGCACGGCGCGCCGCATGCGAAGGGAGCGGCGGGCGGCCCGGCGCGCCGCCAAGGCCCAGGTGCGACGGGAGGCCCGGATACGACGCCGGGGCGAAGGCAGGCTCTCGCGGGCGTGAAGGCCCCCGTGAACCGCCGTCGCCCCGGGGCCCCTACGGCTTCTCCGGTGCCCTGGCCGGTCCGCTCCGCGCGTCCGTCATCTCGGTGCGCATCTCCGGGACGGCGGAGCCCGCGCCGCTCGCGGTGCCGCTCCGCTTGAACATGCGGGTCGCGGTGATCTCCCCGTGGACGGTCTCGCCCCCGGGGTCCTGCTGGGGCAGCCCCGGCCTCAGGTGCTCCTCCACGCTGATGTACTTCAGCCCCGCCCGCAGGTCCGCGTCGTTACGGAGACGGATGACCAGCGGGAACTCGGCGAGCGCCGTCGTGTCGAACAGGCCGGTCGTGTAGAGCAGCTGGACACCCAGCGCGTCGGAGACGGCGCGCTGCAGCTCCAGCAGATACGTGGCGTTGGCGCGCCCGATGGGATTGTCGAGGAAGAGCGTGCCCGCGTGACGGTGCCGGTCGCGACCCCTGTCGTTGCTGCGCAGGGCGGCCATCGTGCAGTACAGCGCGATGGCGGCGGTGAGCAGCTGGCCACCGGAGAAGACGTCGCCCATCTGCCCGACCGGGACGCGCTCGGCGCGGAGCACCGCGTCCGGCTTGAGGATCTCCACGGCGATGCCCTTGGGTTGCAACGCGGCCTGCACGCCTCGCAGAAGGAGGGACATCCCGTCCCTGCGCAGGTCGGAGTTCTTCTTGAGCGCGGCGTGCGTGGCCTCGTCGATGACCTCGCCGAGCCGCTCGGTGAGCGTCGCCTGGTCGGGTTCCTCGAAGCGGATCCGGAGGAATTCCTGGCCGGACCACTCCCCCAGCCCCTCGGGCAGCTGGGAGAGCCGCTGGGCGGAACGGAGCGTCGTGAGGGCCGACTCCACCAGCCCACGGAGCCGGTCGACGATGGAGTCCCGGTTGCGCTCCAGCTGGGCCAGCTCGTCGGTGAGCACACGCAGCCTGGGTGCGAAGGCCGCCGCCCACTTCTCGGCGTGGTCCGGCAGGGCGGCTGCCGGGAGTTCCCTGATCTGCTGCCGGGCCGGGGTGCGGACCTGTTCGTAGCGGGTGGAGTTGGCGTGCCGGACGAGCACGTCGCTCGCCTCCCGAACCGAACTCTCCGCGGCCGACAGGTCGGTGGCGCATCCGCGCAGTGAGCGGCGGGCCTCGGTGGCGGACTGCCTGGCCTCCTCCAGGCCGCCGGCGTACGGGTCGGTGGCTTCGGTCTCGTCCTCCGCCCCGTGGTCCCTGAGCAGGTCGCGCAGGAGGGCGGCGGTCTCGTCGAAGCCACTCGCCGAGTCCTCGGCGGTGCGGTGGGCGCGCAGCAGTTCGGCGTGGGCGGCGCGCGCGGTGTCCAGCGCGGCGGTGGCGGAGGCCAGCTCGGCCGTGGCCGTACGGAGCAGGGCCTGGGCCTGGTCGGCGTCGGCCGGGGCCAGGTCGGCGGCGAGCTCGGTGTGGTGGGGCGCCTCGTCGGCGGGGGCGAGGCGTTCGGCTTCGCCTCGCAGCCGGCCGAGCTGTTCACTGGCCGTGGAGGCCCGGGTCTCCAGGAGCTGGACGTGGGACTCGGCGCGGGCCGAGGCCGCCTGCCGTGACGGCCCGTCGGCGCCGTCCGTGCCCTCCAGGAGCTGGGCCGCACGGGTCCGGACCTTGTTGGTGAGGCGGTCGAGCTCGGCCAGGGCGGCGCTCTCGTCGCTCTCGGCGCGGGCCTGCTCGGCCCGGAGGTCGGCTCCGACTCCCACCTTCTCGTACAGCCGGGAGGCGGCCCGGTATGCCTCGCGGAGAGCGGGCAGGGACGTGCGTGGCGCGGAGTCGTCCGGCTCCGGGAGCTTCTCCGGGACGCCCGCGATCTCCGCGCGCTCGGCACGCAGGGCCCGGGCGGTGCGGTGGGCGTCGTCCGCGGCGCGCTGGGCGGCCCTGCGGTCCTCGTCGGCGGCGCGTGCCCGCTCCAGGCAGACCGTGGCACGTGCCTCCGACTCGGCTGCCTCGTCGGTCAGTTCACGCAGTCGCGCCTGCCAGCCCGCACGGTCGCGGAGGCGGTGGGCGAGGCCGGCGAGCGCGTCGGCGGCACGGCGGGCGCGCTGGGCCGCCTCCTGCCGCTCGTCGCGGACACGCGCGGCGTCGGCGGCGGCCTCGTCCGCCTCGGCGCGCGCGGTACGGGCCTCGGCGAGGGCGGCTTGCGCGGTCTCCGCGGCGGCGCGGGAGGTGCGGGCGGCGTCACCGAGCTCGGCGAGCATGCCGGGCGGGCAGTCGGCGCGCCAGGAGCCGATGCGGGCGGCGAGCGAGCGGTCGGCGGTGAGCCGGGCAGCGAGCGTCCTGATGTCCTCGTCGCGCGCGGCGGCCCGGGCCCTGAGCGCCTGGCGCTCCTCGTCAGCGGCGAATTCGTCGTGCATCGCCGGGTTCGGCGGGACAAGGAACACGTCATCGGTACCGGCGCCCGCACCGCCGGGTGCCGGTACGGGAGCGAGGAGCGCGGCGGTGGTTCCGACGGCCACGGCCGACCGGGGCAGCAGGGCCGCGGCGCCGAGCACCTCACGGGCGCGGGTGTGCGCGTCCGGGTCGGTGATGACGACGCCGTCGACGAGCTCGGGCCGCGCGGCCAGGACCGCGGCGTGGTCGGCGGGGTCGACCGCCTGGGCGAGGTAGCGCCAGCCGGGCAGCGCGGGGATGCCGTGCTCACCGAGGTACTCGACGGTGGCGAGGACGTCGGGCCCCGGGGGCAGCAGCCCGCCGTCTCCGAGCGCCCCGAGGATGCGTGAGTCGTCGGCGGCGGCGGTGCGCAGGTCGAAGAGCCTGCGTTCGGCAGTGGCGACGCCCTGGTCGAGGAGCTCGCGCAGCTCGTCGGCGCTGCCGTCGAACTCCTCGGCCGTGAGGAGCTGGAGGTCACCGGAGGCTCCCTCCTGCGCGGCGTCGTCCGTCCCCGCCGCGCCCCGGCGGGGTCGGGGGACGCCGGCGCCCCCCGCCGTCGGAAGCCCCAGCAGGTCGGCGAGGCGGTGGTCGGCGGCGATCGACTCCGCGGCTCTGCGCTCGGCCTCGTAGGACTGTTCGGCGGCTCCCGCCGCGTCGGCGGCGCGGGCGGCGGCGAGCTCGGTGCGGCTCTCCGCCGCCGCTGCCTCCCGGGCCTGGTCGGCGGTGGCCCGGGCGGCCTCCCGCGCGGTGTCCCAGGCGGCGACGGCGGTCTGTTCGGCGTCGTTGGCGGCGAGGGCCGCACGGGCCGGGTCGGCGTCCGGGGCGGTGTCGTCGAGCCAGCCCGCCCGTACGGCTTCGGCGGTCTCCTGCTCGACCTCGGCGAGGCGCTGGCGCAGGTGGCCGGCCTCGCTGCGGGCGCGCTGGGCCTCGGTGGCGGCGGTGGTGGCGTCCTGGTGGGCGGTCTCTCCGGTGGACTGCAGGGTCGCGGAGCGCTCCTCCTCCTCGTCGGCGACCCGTTCTCCCGCCTCGGCGGCGGTGTGCAGGGCGCGGACGAGGTCGGCGGCGGCCGTGGCGCGTGCGGCGAGGGCGGGAGCCGCGTCGCGTTCGGCCTCCTGGATGGCGACGGCTACGCGGGCCGAGCGGTCGGCGGCGGCACGGTGGCGCAGGACCGCTTCGGCGGCCTGCCAGGCGGCGTGCAGGGTGCGTGCCTCGCCCAGCTCCCGGCGCTGGGCCGCCGCGCGCTTCTCTGCCGCGGTCAGTGCCAGGGAGGCGTGCCGGTAGGCGAGTTCGGCGGCGATCAGGTCCCGCCGGCCACGGGCGTTCTCGGCCTCGGTGACGGTGTGGGCGGTGGCCGTGACCTGCTCGGCGAGCTCGGAGGTACGGCCGCGCTCCTCGGCGGCGCGGCCGGAGAGCCGGCGGGCGAGCGTGCGGGTGCGACGCTCGGCACCGGCGTGGACGTCCCGGCTGCGGGCCCGCGTCGCGGTGGCTTCGACGATGCGGCCGAGCAGGTCGACGGAGCCGGCGGTGAAGTCGCGTTCGGCGGTGAGCTCCGCACGGCGTCCGAGCTTGTTGCCGAAGCCGCTGACGAGGTCGGCGAGGCCGTCCGTGTCGCGGGTGTCGGTGACGGCCCGCAGCAGCAGGTCGGTGAAGTCGGAGTCCTTCTTGACGGCGAAGAGACCCGCCGCCTCGCCCTCGTCGGCGTTCATCTCGCGCTGGTAGCGGAAGAGTTCGGGGTCGAGCCCGAGGTCGCCGAGGTGCTCGTTCCAGCGGTCGTGGATCTCTTCCCAGTGCACGTCCAGGTGGGGGTAGAACTTGCCGGCGTCGGTGAGGGCGTCGCGGAAGCCCTTCATCGTGCGGCGCCTGCCGCGGGCTCCAGACACGCCTTCGGCGGGGCGGCCCACCGTGGTGGCCTCGGCGACGGGGAGGCTGTCGAGGCTGAGTCCGGGTCCGGGGCGGAAGGAGTACCAGGCCTCGGCGAAC
This sequence comes from Streptomyces sp. NPDC057287, assembly GCF_042667905.1. Taxonomy (NCBI): domain Bacteria; kingdom Bacillati; phylum Actinomycetota; class Actinomycetes; order Kitasatosporales; family Streptomycetaceae; genus Streptomyces; species Streptomyces sp. NPDC057287. The sequence goes on from NZ_JBHUYV010000009.1 coordinate 19,934, forward strand.
TTGCGGGGGTCGTTGGAGACCTGGCGGCCGCGCCATTCGCTGACCTTGCCGACGACCACGCACTCCCCGGTGAGGGTGTGCTGCCATTCCAGAGCGACGTGCCCGCAGTCGTCGGCGAGCAGGAACTTGCGCAGGACGCCGGAGCTGGCGCCGCCGAGGGTGTTGCGGTGCCCCGGCAGCATCACGGAGAAGATCAGCTTGAGCAGGACGGACTTGCCGCCGCCGTTCTCCAGGAACAGCACGCCGGCGGGCGCGGGGCGGCGCGGGGGGCCGACGGGCTCGTCCTCGAAGAACTCCGCCTGCGCCGGCGCGGGCGTGGGCACGGGCGCGCCGACTCCGCGCAGGTCGAGCACGGTGTCGGCGTAGCGCGCACCGGCGGGCCCGATGGAGTAGAGGCGGACCCGGGACAACTCGTACATGGCGGCGGACTCTCGTCGTTCAGGCGGCGGGCGGGCAGCTGGTGGGGCAGCGGTGCGGGCGGGGTTCAGGAATGGAAGGGAAGTCCCGCGTCGGCGGCCAGCTCCAGGCCCTCGGCGTCGGGCGGTGGCAGCAGGGTGGCCGAGCCGTCCGTGACCGGGACGACGCCGAGCTCCAGCAGTTCGGCCATGGCGGCGCTGCCCGCCATGTCGCGCACCTGGAGCTGGTAGCGGGCGGTGGTGCGGTAGGCGCCGCCCGCGTCGTCCCCGGTGCGCTGGAGGAAGCCCGAGTCGGTGAGGAAGGCGACGGCCTTGCCGATGATGCCCGTGGTGGATCCGGCGAGACGGCGGGCGTCCTTGGTGGCTCCGGTGGCGCTGCGCCGTGCGTAGATCCGCCACCCCGATTCCAGTCCGGGAGCGTCGGTGGCCGGGTCGGTGTTGTCGCCCTGCTCCTCGGCCCGTTCCTCCAGGCGCTGACAGGCCTGGCGGACGAAGGCGTCCACACCGTTGACGGTGAGGCGGCCGATGTAGGAGTCGTCGGCCAGGTCCTCGGGGCGGGGGAAGGCCATGGCGGCCACGGCGAGGTGGGCGAGGCCGTGCAGGAAGCGGTCGGCGGAGTCGGAGGAGGCACGCCGGGCGTAGTCGCCCATGCGTACGGCGAAGACCGAGTCCTCGCCCGCGGTCACGGCCATCCCCGCACGGGTGGAGACCTCCAGGACGATGAGTCCGAGTCCGGTGGCGACCGCGTCGGCGAGCCGCGCGAAGGCGGGCTCCTCGCGGTAGCGGCGGAGCAGCTCGCCGTATTCGGCGTCGCGGGCCGGCATCAGCTTGGGCTGCAGCCCGAAGGAGACCAGTCTGGCCGCGTCGGCCGCGTCGGCGGGGGTGACGGCGGCGGGAGCGGCGGGCCGTGCGGCGTCGGCCGCCTGCGTGGGGGACGGATCGCCCCACGCGTCGGTGTGCTCGGCGTGCTGCTCGCTCAACTCGGTGACTCCTCGGTACGGGTGCCGCTCCCGGGCGGCAGCGGACGGTCGGTCGGGCCGTGGACGCTCACGAGGCGTCCTTGCGGTCCGCGGCCATGCCCGCCGCGTCCAGCAGGGCCATGCCCACTATCAGGTCGGCCCCGCCGAATTCGTGGTCCTCGAGCGGGGTGCCGTCGTCGACGGCGAAGAGCAGTCTGCGTTCGCCCTGGCGGTAGGCCGTACCGACCGGCGGGCTCGCCGCGTGGACGGCGAGCAGGGCGACCAGGTAGGGCAGCTCGGGATCGCGCAGCCGGGCCTCGGCGAGGAGTCCGGAGAGTCGGCGGGGGGCGTCGTGCTCCAGATCGAGCAACTCCATGGCGTGTCCGAGCTGCTCCTCGCTGAACCGGCTGTCGTCCGGGGTGGCGATGAGGTCGGGCTCGGGCATCTCGGCGCCCAGGTGCTCCCGCTCCACCGGGGGCATCAGCAGCAGGTCGACGAGGTCGCCGACCCGGACCGAGGTGGGCGTGCGCAGCCCGGTGCCGTGTGCGAAGAACGCGTCGGTGGCCCGGGTGGCCTGCTCGACGGGGAGCGGCAGCAGGGGGACGACGAGCTGTCCGTACAGGTCGAGGCCCGCCTGCGCGGCAGGGGCGGCGAAGGCCTGCCGGTCCTGCTCGGCGCGGAAGAGCGGCCCCGCCTCCAGCAGTCTCGACTGGAGCTGGGTGTGTCGGCGGATGCAGTCCTTGACGATGTCGACGAGCTCGGCGGCACGGCGCTTGTTCTCGGGTTCCTCCGCCTCGTCCCTGGCCTTGCGGATGTTGGTGAGGATCGCGTTCTCGTGGCGGTAGCGGTCGGCGACGTGGTCCAGCGCTTCGTCGATCATGTCGGGGACGGCCTTGAGCCAGTCGACGGCGCGGACGTTGCGCCGGGTCGCCTCCAGCGTCCTGCGAAGCGTCTCGGCGTACTGCACGGTGCGGTAGCGGGCCTGCTCGGCGGCGAGCTGCGCGTCGGCGAGGCGGCCCCTGCTGATGAGGACCTCCAGCTTCACCTCGGCGGCGATCTGGGCGCTGGTGACGTCCGTGTCGAGGGCGCCGACGAGGACGTTGACCGCCTCGTCGGTGGCGCGGAGGTAGACGCTGCCGCCGTGCCCGGGGACTTCCTCGATGAGCTTGAAGTCGTAGTCCCTGCGGACGTAGACGCCGTCGGGGCCGAAGGTGCCGTACACCGCGCGGAAGCCGCGGTCCACGCTCCCGACGTTGATCAGGTTCTCCAGGACCCAGCGCGCGACCCGTTCGTGCTCGGTGACGGGCCGGCGCGGCGCCTGGGCCGCGACCCGCGGGAGGAGCCTGGCCACTATCTGGTCGTGGTCGGCGCCCGTGTCGAAGTCCATGTTGAGGGTGACGAGGTCGATCGCGGCGAGGGCGACCTCGGCCATCGCGTAGACCGTGTACTCGCCCGCCAGATTGGCCTTGCGCACGTCGAGGTCGTGCAGCGGAGCGGTGCAGGCGAGCGCGCGCAGCCGACGCGAGAGCCCCTCATCGGCGGCGGGGCCCGGAGCGGGCCTGGGCCCCGCGCTGAGCTGCGGCGCAGCGGTGTGGGTGTCGGCAGGCGAAGTCACGCTGCACAGATTAGGTCCTCACACCGACAACGGTCGAAACGGCGCAGAAGCGACCGGTCACGGACGCCCGTAACCGCCGCCTCCGGGGGTGCGCAGCACCAGGACGTCCCCGGCCTCCAGCTCAGCGGTGTCGCACCCTTCGAGCGGGGTGACCGACGCCCCGCGCGCGCGTTCGACGTACTGCTCGCCGAGGGCTCCGGTGCCGCCCCCCGCCATGCCGTACGGGGGGACCCTGCGGTGTCCCGAGAGGAGGGCCACGGTGACGGGTTCCAGGAAGCGGAGCCTGCGTTCCACCCCGTTTCCGCCGTGCCACCGGCCCGGGCCGCCGCTGTCCTCCCGTACACCGAAGCTCTCCAGCAGCACCGGGTAGCGCCACTCCAGGACCTCGGGGTCGGTGAGCCGCGAGTTGGTCATGTGGGTCTGCACGGCGTCCGCCCCGTCGAAGCCGTCACCGGCGCCGGAACCGCTCGCGACCGTCTCGTAGTACTGGACCCGGTCGTTGCCGAAGGTGAGGTTGTTCATGGTGCCGGACCCCTCGGCCTGGACGCCCAGGGCCGCGTAGAGGGCGCCGGTCACGGCCTGGGACGTCTCGACGTTGCCGGCGACGGTCGCGGCCGGATGGACCGGGGCCAGCATCGATCCCTCCGGGACGCGGATGTCCAAGGGCTTCAGGCAGCCGCTGTTCAGCGGGATGTCCTCCTCGACGAGGGTCCGGAACACGTAGAGGACGGCGGCCATGACCACGGAGGTGGGCGCGTTGAAGTTGCCGGGCTGCTGCGGGGAGGTGCCCTCGAAGTCGAGGACGGCACGCCGTGCGTCGCGGTCCACGGTCACGCGCACCGCGATGACGGCCCCGTCGTCGGTCTCGTAGCGGCAGGAGCCGTCGCGCAGACCGGCCACGATCCGGCGGACGGACTCCTCCGCGTTGTCCTGGACGTGGCCCATGTACGCCTCGACGACGTCCTGCCCGAACTGCCGGGTCATGCGTCGCAGTTCCGTGATGCCTTTCTCGTTGGCGGCGATCTGGGCGCGCAGGTCGGCGAGGTTGGTGTCCGGGTCGCGCGAGGGGTGCGCGGCGGTGGTGAGCAGGCTCCGGGTCTCCTCCTCGCGGAGGGTTCCGTCGCGCACCAGCAGCCAGTTGTCGAAGAGGACGCCTTCCTCGTCGACCGTACGGCTGAAGGCGGGCATCGAGCCGGGGGTGATGCCGCCGATCTCGGCGTGGTGGCCGCGTGACGCGACCAGGAAGCGGAGCACGGGCTCCCGCCCGTCCATGGGCTCGTCGACGTCGAACACGGGGGTCACGACGGTCACGTCGGGCAGATGCGTACCGCCGTGGTAGGGGTCGTTGACGGCGTACACGTCCCCGGGGCGCAGGGAGTTCCCGTTGCGCCGCAGCACCTCCTTGATGGACTCCCCCATCGAGCCCAGGTGGACCGGGATGTGGGGGGCGTTGGCCACCAGGTTGCCGTCCGCGTCGAACAGCGCGCACGAGAAGTCCAGCCGCTCCTTGATGTTGACGGAGTGCGCCGTGTTCTCCAGTCGCACGCCCATCTGTTCGGCGATCGACATGAACAGGTTGTTGAACACCTCGAGCATGACCGGGTCCACCCGGGTGCCTACGGCGGTTCGTTCGGGTCTCGGGTCGGCCCGGTGCAGCACGAGGTGTCCGGCAGGCCCCGCCGTGGCCTGCCAGCCGGGGTCGACGACGGTGGTGGCATCGTCCTCGGCGACGACCGCGGGGCCGGTGACGGTGTCCTCGGTGCGCAGTGCCTCGCGGCGGTACAGACCGGCGTCCCGCCGGTCGCCCCTGGTGAACATCGTGACGGTGCCCAGGGGCCGGAGCGGTCCGTCCCTCGCACCCGCCACCGCCCGGGGCGGGGTGTGCGGTCCTGCCGCTCCGGTGGCTTCCACGGAGACGGCCTCGACCACCAGGGGCTTGTCCGCCGTGAATCCGTACCGGGCCCGGTGGACCTCGGTGAACTCCTCGGTCATGGCGGCGACGGGGCCGTGGGCGACGGGCAGGGCGGCGTCCGTCCCCTCGTAGCGCAGAAGGATCCGCGCCCGGGTGCCGATGGCGCCGTCGGGGATGCCGTCGGCCCGGAGTTCTGCACGGGTGCGCTCGGCGAGGCCGTCGCAGATGCCGCCCACCCGGACTCCGGTGCTCTCGTCCAACCGGGCCTCGACGGACTGCTCGCGCATCGCGGTGGCGTCGGCGAGACCGATCCCGTACGCGGAGAGCACGCCGGCGAGCGGCGGTACGAGAACGGTGTCGATGCCCAGGGCGTCGGCGACTGCGCAGACGTGCTGTCCTCCCGCGCCGCCGAAACCGGTGAGCGCGTAGCGCGTGATGTCGTGCCCCCGCTGGACGGAGATCTTCTTGACGGCGTTCGCCATGTTCAGCACGGCGATCTCCAGGAAGCCGGCGGCCACCTCAGCGGCTGTCCGCCGGAGTCCTGTGGCGGCCGACACCTCATCGGCGAGCTCCTCGAAGCGTTCCGCCACGAGCGCGGCGTCGATCGGCAGGTCGCCCGCGGGTCCGAAGACGGCGGGGAAGTGCTCCGGGCGGATGCGCCCGAGCATCACGTTGGCGTCGGTGACGGTCAGCGGCCCGCCCCGCCGGTAGCAGGCGGGGCCGGGGTCGGCCCCGGCCGAGTCGGGGCCGACCCGGTAGCGGCGGCCGTCGAAGTGCAGGACGGAACCGCCGCCCGCCGCCACGGTGTGGATGCTCATCATGGGCGCGCTCATCCGCACCCCCGCCACCTGCGTGCCGAGCTCGCGCTCGAACTCCCCCGCGTAGTGGGAGACATCGGTGGACGTGCCGCCCATGTCGAAGCCGATGACCCGGTCGTGGCCCGCCTGCTCCGATGTGCGCACCATGCCGACGACGCCCCCGGCGGGGCCGGAGAGCACCGCGTCCTTGCCCCGGAAGTGCGCGGCCTCGCGCAGCCCTCCGTTGGACTGCATGAACATGAGGCGGATCCCCGCGAGTTCACCGGCCACCTCCTCGACGTACCGGCGCAGGATCGGCGAGAGGTAGGCGTCGACGACGGTCGTGTCGCCGCGTGGTACGAGCTTGATCAGTGGGCTGACCTCGTGCGAGCAGCTGACCTGGGTGAAGCCCGCCTCCCTGGCTTCCTCCGCGACGTCCCGCTCGTGGTCCGGGTGGCGGTAGCCGTGCATGAGCACGACGGCCGCGCTGCGGAGGCCGTCCTCGGCGGCCTCCCTCAGCCGCTCCGCCACGACGGCACGGTCGAGGCGCTTCACGACCCCGCCCCGGGCGTCGGTGCGTTCCGGTACCTCGATGACGCGGTCGTACACGGCCTCGGGGAGGAGGATGCGGCGGTCGAAGAGGCGCGGCCGGTTCTGGTACGCGATCCGCAGGGCGTCCCGGAAGCCCTCGGTGATGACCAGGACCGTCGGCTCCCCCCGGCGTTCGAGGAGGGCGTTGGTGGCTACGGTCGTGCCCATCTTGACGTCGGCGACCCGGTCGGCGGGAACCGGGTCGCGAGGGCCGAGGCCGAGCAGCAGCCGGATCCCGGCGACGGCGGCGTCGCGGTAGCGGTCCGGGTCGTGCGACAGCAGTTTCCGGGAGACCAGCCGGCCGCCGGGGTCGCGTCCCACCACGTCGGTGAAGGTGCCGCCGCGGTCGATCCAGAACTCCCAGCGTCCGGTCATCCCTCCATTCTGGCGTCGGGGACGGACCCCCGCAGATGCGGCGTACGGGGCAGAGCGTCCAGTGCCCCGCACGGCGCGTCGTCGGCCCGGGCGCCGAGCCCGGCGAGGGGACGCGCACCACGGGGCAGGGATCGTCCGTGTACGAGGAGTCGGCGGAGCCCGTCGCCCCGGCCGGGGCCATGACGAGCGGCTGGTGAACGCGGGCGACGAGGTGCCGCGCCGTCCGGAGGGTGCGGTGGGCCACACCGTTGACGTCGGGCGGGAAGGATTCGGTGACGATGGCGACACGCGTACGGGTGTTGTCACCGCGCCGGGTGTTCCCTTGTCGACTTGGCTCTTTTCGCCCGGGGAACGTCCTATGAGCGTGTGCGCCGCGCGCCCCCGGCGCGCGGCGTCCGGGCTCCTCGTGTCGTCGGAGCGCCGGTTCAGACAGCGGGTGTGTCGGGTCCGATCCGGCTGCGTACAGCGGTCTGGACCTCGGCCTCCTCGGCGGGGTCGGCGGCGAGCCGCCTCAGCCGTTCGGCGACCCGGATGTCACCGGTCTCCGCGTGGTGCGCGGCCAGTTCCCGGGTGGTCTCCTCGCAGTCCCAGAGGCATTCGACGGCGAATCCGCTGGCGAAGGACGGGTCGGTGGCGGCCAGTGCCCGGGCGGCCCTGCCCCGCAGGTGCGAGGAGGACGTCTCCCGGTACACGTGGCGCAGTACGGGTGCGGCGCAGGCGATGCCCAGCCGGCCCGTGCCGTCGACGAGGGTCCACAGGCGCGGGGCGTCGGGGCCCTCGCCCCTGACCGCCTCGCGCAGCGCGGCGAGGACGAGCGACGCGTCCTGGGCGGTACCGCGGCAGGCCAGCACCCCGGCCGCCGAGGCTCCCAGGGCGTCGGGCCGGTGGGCCCAGCGCCGGGCACGGTCGACCGCCGCGTCCCCGCACATGCGCTCGAAGGCGGCCACGGCCGCCTCGGCGACGGTACGGGACGGGCCCACCGCGGCCTGCTCGACGAGGTCGAGCACGGCGGGGTCGCGGACCTCGGCCAGATAGTGCAGGGCGGCGCAGCGCGCGCCCTCGGATCCGCTGCGGGCGGCCTCGACGATCAGGGGGCGGTCCTCGGCCCCCGCGACGGCCGAGAGGCAGCGGGCCGCGGGGACGTGGAGCGCGCTGCCGCGCTCCAGTCCCTCCTGGGCCCAGTCGAAGACGGCCTGCACGCTCCACCCGGGCCGTGGTCCGCCCGGCCGCATCTGCCGCTGCCATCGGTCGAAGGAGCCCTGCTCCGAGGCCGCCCTCACCCGGCCGCCGACCGCTTCGCGCGGGTCGTCGGCCCAGAGCCGCCAGGGACGGGGCTCGAAGGCGTCGCGCACGGCGGCGGCCAGGTCGGCCGAGCCCTCCGTGGTGGCGGGGAACCGGTCGAGCACCGCGTCGGCGAGGGAGCGCAGCCCCGCGTCGTCGTCGCGCAGGGCCAGCTCGTCGAGCGCCCATGCCCAGTTGGCCCCGGTCGCGGCGTAACGGCGCAGGAGCACGAGGGCGTCGTCGCGCCCGTAGGAGGCGAGGTGCCCGAGCACGGCGAGCGCGAGGCCCGTGCGTGAGTCGTCGGTGTCGAGGTGGTCCTCGGCATCCCACAGGTGGCGCTCGATCTCCTCGGTGCCGCCGTCGAGATCGAGGTACAGGCGCGCGTAGTAGAGGGAGCGGTTCTCGACTTGCCAGTCGTGACGCGGATCGCTCAGGACGCAGTGGTTGAGAGCCGCGAGCGCCTCGGGACGGGGGGCGGCGAGCGCGTGAAGCGTGCCGTCTCCGCGGCCCCTCTGCAGCAGGCCGAGCAGCGTGCCGCTCGGCGCTATGAACGGATCGAACATGGGGAAAGCCTCACATCAAGCTGTCGACGCAACCGGGACTGTGCTGTTCCATGTGCCGGGGTGACATCCCCTAGGCCGCGCAGCAACATGATCGGCCGACTGCCGTCTTCTGCCTGGTGCTCATCTTCCTCTGCCTCTCGTCGGTGGTCCGGAACGGACCCGCGACGTCATGATGACCCAGCCATTTCGCCGACGCGACCACATTTACGGCGCAACGGCCCGCCGGCGGTCCGGGCGGCGTCTCAGCGCGCACCGAAGAGTTCCAGCAGGTCGTCCTTGCCGAACATGCGCGCGGTGTCCACGGCGGAGGGTGTCCCGGCGGCAGGATCGGCCCCTGCGGCGAGCAGCGCGTCGATCACCTCGCGCTCCCCCTTGAAGACGGCTCCGGCCAACGGGGTCTGCCCCCGGTCGTTGGCCCGGTCCGGGTCGGCACCGCGGTCCGCGAGAGCGGTCACCGCGGGCGCGTGCCCGTGGTAAGCGGCGAGCATCAGCAGGGAGTCGCCCCGGTCGTTGGTGAGGTTCGCGGGGACTCCCGCGTCGACGTAGGCGGCGAGCGTGCCGCTCTCGCCGCGGCGGGCCAGGTCGAAGACCTTGGTCGCCAGCTCGACCACCTCGGGATCGGGGGTTTCGCTCATCGGACGGACCGCCTTCCATTGCCTTTGTAGCCGTTACCGACCTGGTGGGAGGTACGGCGGGAGGGCCGTACGAGTGAATCGACAGGGTACTGCTCCGGGGCAGTCGTCAGCCTGCCCAGCGGCGGCGGAAGATCACGGCCACGGCGTCGTTCTCCGGTGGGGGCAGGGTCCGCGGGGACCCAGGAAGCTCCCTGGCAACGACTTCTCGCCCACCGGTCGAGTGAAATAAAACGGTATTCACTCAGTTGCACCTTTTATCGTATAGGTACATCTTGTGATCCTGGAAGTACTCATGGTGACTGTCCCCTCAACCAGGAGAACCGCTCATGATCCTCTCCATCTCCGGCGTGGTCCTGCTCGGCATCATCGCCTTCCTCTTCTTCAAGAAGGACGGACTCAAGGCCTCCCACGGACTCATCTGCGCCCTGTTCGGCTTCTACCTGGCCGGCACCGCCATCGCCCCGAGCATCACGGCCGGCGGGGCGAGCCTCGCCAGCATGCTCGGCGGAATCAAGTTCTGACGCTCCGAATCCGCTCCCACCTCTTCAGGAGACCGACGTGGCCCGGCGACCACTCCCCCGCATCCTCACGGGCGGCAGCGCTTCGATCACCCGCAGCCGGGAGATCGCGCGCACGGCCGCCGACAACGCCACCGACGTCCTCCACCCGCTGATCACGGTCACCCGTGGACTGCGGCTGCTGGCGGGAGCGGGGCGGCAGAAGTGGGCCGCGACGCCCAGGGACCGGCGCGGACACGTGCTGTTCCTCGTCGCGGCCTGCGTGCTGGCGCTGGCGCTCATCCCCTACGGGCCCCTGCTGGCCCTCGTCTCGGTGATGGGCGCCGCCGCATGGCGGGGGCGCGACCGCTCCCCCGCGAAGACCGGCCCCGACGAGGCGGAGACCGCACGGCTCCGGGCGCTGTACGAGGCGCTGGTTCCGCACTTCTCGGTGGCCGACGACCCCGGTCCGCTCTTCTCCCACGGAGGCGACTGGGAGAAGGCCTTCGGCACCTCGTACGTCTTCGACGGCGACGGCCGCCTCACCCGGCTCCAGGTGACCTACCCGGCCTACTTCACCGACGGCGACCCCGCGTCACGGGAACGGGTCGAGCAGGTGCTCCACGCCAAGTCCGGCCGGGGCCGCGAGTACCACTTCGCATGGGACGAGGAGGGCAACCACCTCCTCATGACCGTGCTCGCCGCACTCCCCACCACCATCGCCGCCCAGCGCTTCGTCACCGCGCCCGGCGAGACCGTGCTGGGCTTCACCGACGCCGACGCGGTCCGCCGCACCGTCCCGGTCCAGGACGGGGACGCGACGCGTGACGCCTCTCCGGTGATCTGGCGGACCGGCGCCCGTTCGACGGAACCCCATCTGCTGATCGCCGGGCACCCCGGCAGCGGCACCACGACACTGATGCGCTCCCTCGCCCTGCAGGCCCTCCAGCACGGCGACGTCCTCGTCGTGGAGGGCGGCGGCACCGGCGAGTACGGGTTCCTGACCGGCCGCGACGGCGTGCTGGCCGTGGAGTGCGGGCTGGCCGGCGCGCTCGCGACGCTCGAATGGGCCGCGCACGAGACCGAGCGGCGGCTCATCGCCGCCAACCGTGCCCGCCAGGCCGGGCATCCCGAGCCCGAGGACATCAAGCGGCCTCTCTGGATCCTGCTGGACCGCCCGAGCGCGCTCGGGCACCTGGCGGCCGCCGACGGGCGGCAGGACCCGCAGGAGCACCTCCAGGTGCCGCTGCGGCACGGTCGTGCCGCCGGCGTGACGGTCGTGGTGGCGGACCAGTTCGACAGCCTGGACGCCCTCACCGAGACCGTGCGGACCCACACCAGGGCCCGGGTCGTCCTCGGCCCGGCGGACCGGGAGCAGGTCGAGTCGGTCCTGGGCACCCGGCCGCACACCACACCCACCCAGGACGTCCCGCCCGGCCGCGGCTACACCCGGCTGGGCACCGGGGAGGTGCTGCGGCTCCAGGTACCGGCCACCCCGGACCCCTACGACGAGGCCACGAGCGAGGCGCACCGGCGGGCGGTGCTCGACCTGCTGCCCGGTGGCGCCCCGGTGGTGGAACGGGCAGAGGCCCAGGCCGGCGGAGAACTCCCGCCCGTGCCCGGCGAACCCCTGGTCGGGGCTCCCGCCGCCGCCGAGGGGTGACCTCCGGGGCGCACCGGCCCCGGCCGGTGCGCCCCGGACGCCTCAGGCCACGAAGGTCCGGGGCGCCTCGGCACCCGCGCTCGCCCCGGAACCGACCAGTCCGGCCGCCGCGGCGAGCCGCAGCGCCGCCTCGTCCGCCACCGGGCCGCCCACGGTGAAGGGCAGTCGCACATAGCCCTCGAAGGCCCCGTCGACGCCGAACCGGGGCCCCGAGGGGACGCGTACGCCGACCCGCTCGCCCGCCACGGCCAGCCGGGATCCGGAGAGCCCGCCGGTGCGGACCCAGAGGGTGAGACCGCCTCGCGGGACCTCGAACTCCCACGTCGGCAGCTCCCGGCGCAGCGCCCGCACCAGGTCGTCCCTGTTCTCCCTCGCCTGCTCACGCCGGATGGCCACGGCCTGCTCCCAGCCGCCCGTCCGCAGCAGCCAGTTGATGGCGAGCTGCTCCAGCACGGGGGTCCCCATGTCCGCGTAGGCGCGTGCCGCGACCAGGCTCCGGATGACGTCCGGCGCCGCCCGCACCCAGCCGATGCGCATGCCCGCCCAGAAGGCCTTGCTCGCCGATCCGACGGTCAGGACGGTGCTGCCGGCCGGGTCGAACGCGCAGACCCTGCGCGGCATCTCGACGTCCGCGTCCAGGTGCAGCTCGTGCATGGTCTCGTCGACCACCAGGACCGTGCCCGCCGACCGGGCGGCCTCGACGAGGGCGCGGCGCTGCTGCTCGTCGGCCAGCGCCCCGGTGGGGTTGTGGAAGTCCGCGACGACATAGGCCAGCCTCGGCGCCGCGTCCCGCAGGACCTGGCGCCAGCGGTTCATGTCCCAGCCGCCGAGGCCCTCCTCCATCGCCACGGGCACCAGCCTGGCGCCCGCCTCCCGCATGAGCTGGAGGATGTTGGCGTAGCTCGGGGACTCCACGGCGATGCGTTCGCCGCGCCCGGCGAAGAGGTGGCAGATCGCGTCGATGGCGCCCATCGCCCCCGTGGTGACCATGATCTGCTCGGGCATCGTGGGGATGCCGTTCCCGGTGTAGCGGTCCGCGATCATCTGCCGCAGCGCGGGGAGACCGGCCGGGTAGTCGCCGTGGGTGTGGGCGTACGGCGGCAGCTCCTCCAGCGCGCCCTGGACGGCCCGGGTCAGCCAGGGCTCCGGGGCCGGCAGAGAGGCGCAGCCCAGGTCGATCATCGAGCCGAGCGACTCCGGGGGCAGGGGTTCGAGACCTCGGGCGGGCAGCGGGTTGCCCGCGGGGACCGCGGTCCAGCTGCCGGCCCCGCGGCGCGACTCCAGGAAGCCCTCCGCCCGTAGCGCCTCGTACGCCGCGGCGACGGTGGTCCGGCTGAGGGACAGCGCGAGCGCGAGCTCCCGCTCGGCGGGCAGGCGCGCGGCGACCGGGACCCGGCCCTCCAGGACGAGGAGGCGCACACCGTCGGCGAGGGCGCGGTAGGCGGGAGGCTTGCGTACGCCCGGCGGCAGGGGACGCGCCTGCTGGCCCTGGAGCTGACGGGCGAGCTGCGCCGCGCCGACGGTCGAAGTCCACTGGGCCATGTAAATCAGTCCACCTTTCTCGGATTGGCCGTAGTTTGCGGCCAATCCCCCGCCACAGAGTGACATGCAGCAGTCCACTACCACCACACAGGGGGCACCACTTGTCCGACAGCACCGCCCGGAGCGGCACCCGGCTCACCCGGCGGCTGACCCATCTGTACGTGGGCCTGGCCCTCTACGGAGCGAGCTCGGCGCTCCTGGTACGCGCCGGGCTGGGGCTCGAACCCTGGGGGGTGCTGCACCAGGGACTCTCGGAGCGGGCCGGTATCTCCATCGGGGTCGTCTCGATCATCGTCGGGGCGGTCGTCCTGCTCCTGTGGATCCCCATCAGGCAGCGCCCGGGGCTCGGCACCGTCTCCAACGTCTTCGCGGTCGGTGTCGCGATGGACGGCACGCTCGCCCTGATCCCGGACGTGCACGGCCTCGGCGCGCAGATCCCCTTGATGGCCGCGGGCATCGTGCTCAACGGAGTCGCCACGGGTCTGTACATCTCCGCACGCTTCGGCCCGGGGCCGCGCGACGGCCTGATGACGGGCCTGAACCGGCTCACCGGCCGCTCCATCCGGGTGGTGCGTACGGCGATCGAGGTCGCCGTGGTCCTGACCGGCTTCCTGCTCGGCGGGTCGCTGGGCGTCGGCACGGTCCTCTACGCCCTGGCCATCGGCCCGCTCGCCCAGTTCTTCCTGCGTTTCTTCGACCTCCCCGCGCCCGGGGCCCGCACGGTGCCCGTTGCCGGGCGGACACCCGGAGGGGCGATACTTCCGCGGTGAACGCAGCGACTCCGGGGCGCCACCCCTATCTGGACCATCCCTCGACGATCCCCTTCGCCCACCGGGGCGGGGCGGCGGACGGGGTGGAGAACACCGCGGCCGCGTTCCGGCGCGCGGCCGGCGCCGGCTACCGCTACTTCGAGACCGATGTGCACGCCACGTCGGACGGCCGCCTGGTCGCCTTCCACGACCCGACCCTGGACCGGGTGACGGACTCCCGGGGCCGGATAGCGGAGCTGCCGTGGAGCGAGGTGCGCCGGGCGCGGGTGGCGGGCAGCGAGCCGCTGCCGCTCTTCGAGGAGCTGCTGGAGGAGTTCCCGGACGCCCGCTGGAACGTGGACATCAAGGCGGAGCCCGCCCTCACCCCGCTCATCGGCCTGATCCGCAGGACCGGCGCCTGGGACCGGGTGTGCGTGGGCTCCTTCTCGGAGAGGCGGGTGGCGCGGGCCCACCGCCTCGCGGGCCCGCGCCTGGCGACCTCCTACGGGGTGCGCGGGGTGCTCGCCCTGAGGCTGCGGTCGTACGGCATACCAGCGGCGCTCCGGGCGGGCGCGGTCTGCGCGCAGGTCCCGGAGAGCCAGAACGGCATCCGCGTCGTCGACCGGAGCTTCGTGCGCGCGGCGCACACGCGCGGCCTGCAGGTCCACGTCTGGACGGTCAACGAACCGGATCGGATGGCCGCGCTCCTGGACCTCGGGGTGGATGGCATCATGACCGATCACATCGAGACGCTGCGCACGGTGCTGAGCGAGCGGGGGGCCTGGGCCTGACGCCGGAACCGGCCGCGTCCGTACGGGACGAACGAGGGGGCGCGGCGTGAGCACCGGTACCGCGGACAAGGCCGATCCACCCGGACACCCGGCCGGGGCCGCCGAGCGGCGGCGGGAGCAACGCGGCTGGTACTTCTACGACTTCGCGTGCTCCGTGTACTCGACGACCGTCCTGACGGTCTTCCTCGGCCCCTATCTGACCTCGATAGCCAAGGCGGCGGCCGACGCGGACGGGTTCGTGCACCCGCTGGGCATACCCGTGCGGGCCGGCTCGCTCTTCGCGTACGCCGTGTCGGCGTCCATCGTGGTCGCGGTCGTCGTCATGCCGGTCGTGGGCGCTGCGGCGGACCGCACGGGGCGCAAGAAGCCGCTGCTCGCGGCGGCCGCGTACACGGGCGCGACGGCCACGGCCTGCATGTTCTTCCTGGAGGGCCACCGCTATCTGCTGGGGGCCTTCCTGCTGATCGTGGCGAACGCGTCGATCTCCGTGTCGATGGCCCTGTACAACGCGTACCTGCCGCAGATCGCCGGACCCGAGGAACGGGACGCGGTGTCCTCGCGCGGCTGGGCCTTCGGGTACACCTCGGGTGCGCTCGTCCTCGTCCTGAATCTGGTCCTCTACACGGGCCACGACTCCTTCGGCCTGTCCGAGTCCGATGCCGTCCGGATCTGCATCGCCTCGGCCGGCGTCTGGTGGGGCGCCTTCGCGATCGTGCCGCTGCGGCGGCTGCGCGACCGCCGGGTGGCCCCCGGCGGCGACGGCGCGGTCGGATCCGGCTGGCGGCAGCTGCGGGCGACGCTGCGCGACATGCGCCGCCATCCGCTCACCCTGGCCTTCCTGCTCGCCTACCTGGTCTACAACGACGGCATCCAGACGGTGATCTCCCAGGCCTCGCTGTACGGCTCCGAGGAGCTCGGCCTCGACCAGACGACCTTGATCACGGCGGTGCTGCTGGTCCAGGTGCTCGCGGTGGCGGGGGCGCTGGGAATGGGGCGACTCGCCCGGGCGTACGGAGCGAAACGCACGATTCTCGTCTCCCTGGCCGTCTGGACCCTGATCCTCGCCGCGGCGTACGTGCTGCCCGCCGACGCGCCGGTGTTCTTCTACATCCTGGCGGCCGCGATCGGGCTGGTGATGGGCGGCAGCCAGGCCCTTTCCCGGTCCTTGTTCTCGCACCTCGTACCGCGGGGGAAGGAGGCGGAGTACTTCTCCGCCTACGAGATGAGCGACCGGGGACTGAGCTGGCTGGGGCCCCTGGTCTTCGGACTCGGCTACCAGCTCACCGGCAGTTACCGGGACGCGATCCTGTCCCTGGTGCTCTTCTTCGCGCTCGGCTCCGTGCTGCTGGCGAGGGTCCCCGTACGGGCCGCGGTGGCCGCCGCGGGCAATCCCGTGCCGGAGCGGATTTAGACGTTGAAGTGAAAGGCCGGTAGTGTACGCCTTTGGCATGCCCGGAGGACCGTTACTGCGAGTGGAAGAAGTCAAACCGTTGGGTGACATCTTCGACCAGAGGTAACAAACCGGGCATCGGCGGGTAGTAAACCCAGACCAAGCAGCGGCACGACGGGCGACGCATGTCCGGCAACGGGAATCTTTACCGCCGACCGGACGTTGACCGGATGACGACGACAGCGACACCTGTCCTGTGGGCGACAAGCCCGGGAGGCACGATTCATGAGTGAGCGAGCTCTCCGCGGTACGCGACTCGTGGTTACCAGCTACGAGACGGACCGCGGCATCGATCTGGCCCCGCGCCAGGCGGTGGAGTACGCATGCCCGAACGGACATCGATTTGAGATGCCGTTCTCGGTAGAGGCGGAAATTCCGGCGGAGTGGGAGTGCAAGGCGTGCGGCGCCACGGCACTCCTTGTGGACGGGGATGGCCCCGAGGAGAAGAAGGGCAAGCCCGCGCGTACGCACTGGGACATGCTCATGGAGCGGCGTACCCGCGAGGAACTCGAAGAGGTGCTGGCCGAGAGGCTGGCGGTTCTGCGCTCCGGTGCCATGAACATCGCCGTGCACCCGCGTGACAGCAGGAAGTCTGCCTGACCGCGTATCACCGCACAGATCAAGAGCCGCGGGCCGTGACACAGAACATGTGTCACGGCCCGCGGCTCTTCTCTGTCGTGCGGATGCCGGGCGTGCGGATGTCGCACGTGTGAGCCGTCCGGGAAACCAGCGGCGGCCTGAGGCCCCCTCCGAGAGGTCGGAGGGGGCCTCAGGCCGCACAGGAGTCAGGGGGTCAGGGAGTCAGCGGCGGACGGTCGGCGCCCGGACCGTCGTCGGGTCGGGGCCGCGCCGGAGCACCGTCGTCACGGATGACCTCACCCTGGACCACCTTGCCGTCCGGCCGGTGGATGCGGGCCTGCTGGAAGGCGTCCGAGAGGCCGCCCGGCGTCGAGTCCCTCATGCGGCGCTCCAGGGAGCGTTCCGCGAAGCGTCCGAGCACGGAGCGGACCGGGGGCAGGAGGAGCAGGAGTCCCGCCACGTCGGAGATCATGCCGGGGATCATCAGGAGCAGGCCGCCCAGCATGAGGAGGCCGTTGCCCTTGCTGCCGGCCGGGGCCTCGGGCGGGGTGGCGGAGGCGCCGGGCTGCCCCGGCATCCGCTGGAGGGTCTCGGTGAGGTTGCGGAAGGCCCGCCGGCCCGCGCGCTTGATCACCGCGGCGCCGAGGACGGCGCCGGCGACCAGGATCAGCAGCACGGTGAAGCCGTTCGCCGCACCGGCCACCACGGTCAGCAGCCAGATCTCCAGCACCAGCCAGGCGGCGATGCCCAGAGGCAAGAGGGTACGGGCGCGTGAACGCCGTGGACGGTTCGGAGGCGGTGTGCCGGTCGTCATGCCCCCAGTGTGCCTGTACGGGCGTGCAAGCGGCGTAAGGGGGTGATCATGAGGCCTCCGGGGTCCCCCGGGCCAGGACGGTCAGGGAGCCTTGCGCCCCAGGACCTTGTTGGCCCGGCCGGTGATGCCCCAGCCGGTGACCCGCCACAGGGCCTCGACGAGGATGTCGCGGCTCATCTTGGAGTCGCCGATCTCCCGCTCCATGAAGGTGATCGGCACCTCGACGACGTGGTAGCCGGCCTCGACGGCGCGCCGCGCCAGGTCGACCTGGAAGCAGTAGCCCTGCGAGGCGACCTCGTCGAGGCCGAGTCCGTCCAGGGTCTCCGTGCGGAAGGCCCGGTAGCCACCGGTGACGTCCCGCACCGAGAGGCCCAGGAGGACCCGGGAGTAGGCGCTGCCGCCGCGCGAGATCATCTCGCGGTGCCTGGGCCAGTTGACCACCCGGCCGCCGGGGACCCAGCGCGAGCCGAGGACGAGGTCGGCGCTCTTCAGGGCGGTGAGGAGCCGGGGCAGTTCCTCGGGCTGGTGGGAGCCGTCCGCGTCCATCTCGACCAGGACGCCGTAGCCGTGCTCGGAGCCCCAGCGGAAGCCCGCCAGGTAGGCGGCGCCCAGGCCTTCCTTGCCCTTGCGGTGCAGGACGTGCACCTGGCTGTCGCCCACCGCGAGCTCGTCGGCGACCTTGCCGGTGCCGTCCGGGCTGTTGTCGTCGGCGACCAGGATGTCCGCTTCGGGAACGGCGGCGCGCACACGCGCGACGATCAGCTTGACGTTCTCGGCCTCGTTGTAGGTCGGAATGATCACCAAGACTCTGCCGAGCGGGCCGAACTGCCTCTGACCGCCGCCGTCGTTCACTACTGCCCCTTAAAGTCCGTACGCAGGTGCACACCATATCGAGCGCGCCGCGGCCGAACTCCGACGCGGTCACGAGGCGGCGTGTGCGGCCCGGACAGAAGCATGGAACTGGGGACAGAAGCACAGCACTGCGGATCTGGGGCCCGGCGTCCTTCGGGCCGACCTGGGACCCGCTGGCTGCGGATCGACCGAGAGCCGTTGTCTACTGAACTCCGGGCCCCACCCGGGTCGCACCTGCCGTCCGGACGAAACCTTCCCTCGCCCCCGAGGCGCGGGCGCTGAACCTGGCTGTCAGTGGTGGTGCGCCGGTGCGGCACACCGCCCCATGACCCAGCGGCGTTCGACGACTGCGTGGAGGTTTGACCGGTCGGACGTCCAGTGGTGGACCCGGCCGAACCTACCGGCCCGTGGCTGCTTTCTGTCAATACTCGTTCGACCTGCGGTTTCTCCCGAAAACGCCTGGTCAGCACCGAGGACGAGCAGGTCGCGGCAGAGTCACCGCGCCTTCGATCGGCGGTACGAAATGTACGGACGTCACTCGTTCGGCCGTACGTAGACAGTTTGTCCGAAGACCACGGTGCGCAGGCAGACCGGAAGGTCCGTTCCCGGAGTGAGATCGGGCAGGCCGGGGGTACCGGAACGAGGATCCGTCGACCACCGGGCCACCCGGTCGTCCGGGGCCTGGACCAGCAGTTCACCGGTACGCCAGACGGCGTAGTCGGCCGGGGCTCCCGGGACGAGCACACCGCCGTCGTCCCGGCCGACGGCCCGCCAGCCGCCCCTGGTGTGGGCGGTGAAGCCGGCGCGTACGGAGACACGGTGCTCCGGTGTGCGGTGATGGGCCGCGGCCCTGACGGTCCCCCAGGGGTCCAGCGGGGTGACCGGACTGTCCGAGCCGAAGGCGAGGGGCACACCGGCGCGCAGCAGCGCGGCGTAGGGATTGAGGGTCGCGGCGCGCTTCGCGCCCAGACGCGCGGCGTACATGCCGTCGGGACCGCCCCAGGCCGCGTCGAAGGCCGGCTGCACCGAGGCGGTGAGTCCCAGTTCGGCGAAGGCGGCGACGGTCTCGGGGGTGAGCATCTCCGCGTGTTCCACACGGTGCCTGGCGGCACGGACCCGGGCGAGCCCGAGGGTCTCGGAGGCGGCGCGGACGCCCGCCACCACGGCGGAGACCGCCGCGTCGCCGATGGCGTGGAAACCGGCCTGCAGTCCCGCTTCGGTGCACACCGTCACGTGCGCGGCGATCCGGGCCGCGTCGAGCCGCCCGGTGCCGGTGTGCGGGGCGTCGGCGTAGGGCTCGTGCAGGAGGGCGGTGTGCGAGCCGAGCGAGCCGTCGACGAACAGGTCGCCGGCCGCTCCGACGGCACCGAGCTCACGGATCCGGCGGGCTCCCTCAGCGTCGTCGACGTGTTCGGCCCAGTAGCCGAAGACCCTGGGGCCGGGCTGCTCGGAGGCGAGCTTCAGCAGCCCGGTGAAGTCCTCCTCGTCCGAGATCTCCGGGCCCGCGCACTCGTGCACGGTGCCGATTCCGAGCGAGGCGACGTGCCGCAGGGCGGCCTGCTGCGCCTGCGCCCGCTGCCGCGGCGTGACGGCGCCGTGGGCGGCTGCCCGCACCGCGTGATGGGCGTCGCCGGTCAGGGGGGCGTCGGGGTGGTAGCCGGCCAGCGCGGTGACGCCCGGGACGAGGTCGAGGAGGGCCGTGGTCACGACGGCGGAGTGCACGTCGACACGGGGCAGATAGACGGCCCTGCCGCCGGCCGCCTCGTCGAGCTCGCCGCGCGACGGAGGCCGCTGCCCGGGCCAGCGCGCCGCGTCCCATCCGTGGCCGAGGACGACCCCCTCCGCCGGCCTGTCGTTCACGAACGCACGCACGAGGCCGAGGGCGTCGGCGAGCGTGCGCGCACCGGAGAGGTCCAGCCCCGTCAGAGCGAGTCCGGTCGATGTGGTGTGCACATGCGAGTCGGTGAAAGCCGGGGTGACCAGGGCCCCTTCCAGGTCGACCACCTCGTCGACACCGGCGGCGAAGGCGTCGGCCGCGCCCTCCGAGCCCACCCAGGCGACATGGCCGCGTTCGACGACCATCGCGGTGGCGAACGGATCGGCGGGGCTGTGGACTTCTCCACCGCGCAGCAGCACGGTGCGGTGTTCGCTCTGGGGGGCGGTGCTCTCGGTCATGGGACCAGTCTCGCGCCTGCCGCGACCGGTTCCTCCCCCGCCCCCTCCGCCACGCCCGGCGGGACACCTCAGATGCGGGGCGGCCGCGCCTCGTAGGGCGTGGAGAGGACGACGGTCGTACGCGTGGAGACGCCCGCCAGCGTCCGGATCCGGGTGAGCAGGTGCTCCAGCTCCAGCGGGCTGGAGCAGCGGACCTTGAGGATGTAGTTCTCGTCACCCGCGACGCTGTGGCACGCCTCCAGCTCCGGTACACCGGCGAGCCGTTCGGCGATGTCGTCGGGCGCGCTGGGGTCGAAGGGTTTCACCGAGATGAACGCGGTGAGGGGCAGGCCGACGGCCTCGGGGTCGACGACCGCGGCGTAGCCCCGGATCACCCCGCGCTGCTCCAGCCGACGGACGCGCTGATGAACGGCCGACGTGGACAGGCCGGTGGCCTTGCCCAGGTCGGTGTAGCTCATCCGCCCGTCCTTGACGAGCAACTCCACAATCTGACGGTCCAGCTCCTCCATGCGGATCAACCTATGGCCCCGGGTCCCTCGGGGCACAGTCCTGGGAGGCCTGGAAGGCCACGTTCGGGGGTCATGTGACGAATGCCACAAGTTTACGTGCGGGTAGCCGACGACCTCGCGATTACGGCCGACTCCCCACGGGAAGTGCTTGCTTTGGCCGAGGCCGTGGCGCCTTGCCGGCCCACCCGAGGGGGGAACCACCCATGCAGAGCCTGAAGCTCACCGGACGTACCGGACCGGAGTCCGACGCGTACGCCGATCCGGACGAGGACGCCGTCCCCGACGCGTACGACACATTCGAGATGTACCGGGTCATCTGCCCGGACTGCGCCCAGACGATCGGCCTGCTGGCTGACGAGGACGTACTCCCCGAGCACGCGCTGTGCCCCACCCCGTGGAACCCGTTCGTGCTCACCGTGTGCCCCGGCACCGATCGCGACGCCTCCCTGGCCCGCCCGGCGGACGAGTCCGCCGCGCCCCAGGAGCAGGAGACGGCGCTGCTGCTGACGCTTCCTCAGGGACTCGACTGGCGGATGCAGCCCTTCTCGCACGCGGGCGGCGCGGGTTCACGCCCCCTGCGGTACATCCCGCAGACACGGCCCCGGGCCGCCTGACACCCAGGGCGTCACCACCGCGCGCACCACGACGGCCGGCCCGGCGTGGTGCGGGCAGTCCACCGGCCGGCCGGTGGCCGCGCACCCGAGGAACGGGCGCGCGAATCGGCCGGGCAGTGACCCGGGGGCCGGTGGCAGCGTTGGCTCTGTATGACCACGCTGCATTCAACGGCCGGGCCCGTACGCCGCCGTCTCGCCGCACCGACGTCCGGAGAATCGGTTCCGCAGCCCGGGCCGCCCCGGGAGCCCGCACGGCAGTCCGTCCCGCTCACCACCGACCCGCCGATCTACCGGGCCATGCTGCGCCACTGGGAGAGCACGGGCCGGACCCTGCCGGGCCGCCATGACCAGGAGTGGAACCGGATCATGACGACACCCGTCTGGTCGGACCGTCCGGTCCGGGTCAGCGCGTCTCGGGACCCGCGAGGTGACGGGCGATGACCATGCGCTGGATCTGGTTCGTGCCCTCGACGATCTGCAGCACCTTGGCCTCGCGCATCAGCCGTTCGACGGGGAAGTCGAGGGTGTAGCCGTAGCCGCCGAGCACCTGGACCGCGTCGGTGGTCACCCGCATGGCCGCGTCGGTGCAGAACAGCTTCGCCATCGCCGCCTGCCGAGAGAACGGCAGGCCCGCGTCGCGGAGCCTTGCCGCCTCCAGGTAGAGCGCCCGCCCCGCCTCGATCCGGGTGGCCATGTCGGCGAGCATGAAGCGCAGCCCCTGGAAGTCCGCGATGGGGCGGCCGAACTGATGCCGTCCGGTGGCGTACCCGACCGCCTCGTCCAGGGCCGCCTGGGCGACCCCGACGGCACAGGCCGCGATGCCCAGCCGCCCCGAGTCGAGTGCGGACAGGGCGATGGCGAATCCCTGGCCCTCCTCACCGATGCGGCGGTCGCCGGAGACCCTCACCCCGTCGAAGTGCAGCTGGGCGGTGGGTGAGCCCTTCATCCCCATCTTCTTCTCGGGCAGGGCCGCGTGGAGCCCTTCGGCGTCACCGGGGACGAGGAAGGCGGTGATACCGCGCGGGCCGTCCTCCCCGGTACGGGCCAGGACCGTGTAGAAGTCCGCGATACCGCCGTGCGTGATCCACGCCTTCGTGCCGGTGAGCACCCAGTCCTCGCCGTCCCGTACGGCCTTCGTGCGGAGCGACGCGGCATCGGAGCCCGAGGACGGCTCGGAGAGGCAGTAGGCGCCGAGCAGGCCGCCCGTGAGCATCGCGGGGAGGTGGGCGGCCTGTTGCTCCTCGGTGCCGTATCCGGCGAGCGCGTGGCAGGACAGCGAGTGGACGCTGACGCCGAGGCCGACGGTGAGACGGGCGGCGGCCAGTTCCTCGAGCACCTGGAGGTAGATCTCGTACGGCTGGTCGCCGCCGCCGTGGGCGGAGTCGTACGGCAGTCCGAGCAGCCCGGCTTCGGAGAGCAGGGTGAAGACCGGGCGCGGGAAGAAGCCCGCTTCCTCCTCCTCGGCCGCCCGGGGAGCGATTTCCTTCGACACGATGTCGCGTACGAGCTCGACGAGCTGCCGGGACTCCTCGGTGGGCAGACGGCGTTCCACCGGCTGCGGGGCACGGTCGGACATGACGGCGCTCTCCTCCCTGTCGGGCGTGACGACGGTCGCGCGCGGGGTGTGCGCGGCACCGCCGGGTGGTCCCGGGCGTTGCCCGGAAATCTACGGCTCCGCAGCCGATCCTGCCTTCCCGGATCACGGGAGGCGCTGGCCAGCGGCTGTGGCGCGTCGAGTATGCCCGATCGGAGCGCACGCGTCACCGGGTGACGGCCGGCGTGATCAGCGAAATTGGTCCGAACCATTGACCCAACTGGTCTAGTCCTTCTACGGTCTGCCCCAATGCCTCATCGCGTCCATGCCAACTTTCAGGTGGACGGGGCAGGCCCCCACCACGTCCAAGCCCTCCCCCACGAGGAGCCACAATGACCGGACTTCACCGTCCTCGCGCCCGCCTCCGGGCGCTCGCCGCCACCCTCTGCACCGCCGCGCTCGGAGCCGCCCTCCTGGGCGTCGCCGGCACGTCGTCGGCGGGTGCGGCTCCCACCGCATCCGGCGTCTCCGCGCCCGCAGCCGCCGAGGCCGCCCCCACAGCGGCCGGCGGCAAGGTGGTCGGATACTTCACCAACTGGGGCGTCTACCAGCGCGATTACCACGTCAAGAACATCGAGACCTCCGGCTCGGCGGACAAGCTGACGCACATCAACTACGCCTTCGGCAACGTCCAGGGCGGCAAGTGCACCATCGGCGACAGCTACGCCGACTACGAGAAGGCCTACACCGCCGACCAGTCGGTGGACGGCGTCGCCGACACGTGGGACCAGGAACTGCGGGGCAACTTCAACCAGTTGCGCAAGCTGAAGAAGCTGCACCCGGATCTGAAGGTCATCTGGTCCTTCGGCGGCTGGAGTTGGTCCGGCGGCTTCGCCGAGGCCGCCCGGAACCCCGCCGCCTTCGCCGAGTCCTGCTACGGCCTGGTCGAGGACCCGCGCTGGGCCGATGTGTTCGACGGCATCGACATCGACTGGGAGTACCCGAACTCCTGCGGTCTCACCTGCGACACGAGCGGGCGCGACGCGTACGGCGACCTCCTGTCGGCGCTGCGGTCGAAGTTCGGCACCGGCAATCTGATCACCTCGGCGATCACCGCCGACGGGTCCGACGGCGGCAAGATCGACGCGGTGGACTACGCGGGAGCGGCGCAGTACCTGGACTGGTACAACCCGATGACGTACGACTTCTTCGGCGCGTTCGCGGCACAGGGACCGACGGCCCCGCACTCACCGCTGACCTCCTACCCCGGCATCCCGACGGAGGGCTTCAACAGCGACGCGGCGATCTCCAAGCTCAAGGGCCTGGGCATCCCCGCGGAGAAGCTGCTGCTGGGCATCGGCTTCTACGGCCGCGGCTGGACCGGCGTCACCCAGGAGGAGCCGGGCGGCGCGGCCACCGGGGCGGCCCCGGGCACGTACGAGGCGGGCATCGAGGACTACAAGGTCCTGAAGAGCACCTGCCCCGCCACGGGCACCGTCGCCGGCACGGCGTACGCCCTCTGCGGGACCAACTGGTGGAGCTACGACACCCCGGCGACCATCGCCACGAAGATGGACTACAAGAACCAGCAGGGCCTGGGAGGCACCTTCTTCTGGGAGCTCAGCGGCGACACGGCGAACGGTGAGCTCATCAAGGCCATCAACTAGCCCTGACGGGGTACACGGACCGCAGGGCGGGTCAGGGGTGGGGTGCCGGGCGGGCGCCCCACCCCACCCGTCGTCAGGGGGGACCGCAGGTCACATGAGCCCTGCCTGGGTGACGAACATGGCGAGGACGACGACGAGCGTCCAGCCCAGGATGTGCTCCAGGACCTTCGGCCCGTCCTTCGGGCCGCCGGTGCGGGCGCGGGTGCGGGTCCGGTTCTCTGCTGTGGTCGCGGTCATGGCATCTCGCTCGGTCGGTCGGCAGTGGGGTCCCCCGTGACCCGACCACAGTGCCAGTGGGCGCGGGCGGCGCGGTAGAGATCCGGGTCACAGCGGCCGGCGGGCGGAACCCGGCCCCGGGTGCGCAACCCCGCTCCCGCAGGGGATCGGCGGGACGGGGCGTACGGCGCGGACGGACCGGATGTGGTCCATGCCACGCCCGCTCGCCGGCTCTGTCCGGTCCTCGGGCGGTGGCGGCCGCGAGCGGCAGTCACCGGGCGGTGCGGCGCGGTCACGGGGAGGAAGCGGACGACCGGATTCGCGGCGCCATCCCCTCACGCGGAGTTCCGGGAGCCCGCCGCAGCCGGTCGCCACGACCGAGGAGTCCACCGTGAAGGTGTGCCGGCACGGGAACACGGGGTCGGAGAACCAATGCCGCCGTGTCAGCCCCCTGTCGGCGCGGGGCCACTAGGCTGGCCCACGGCCGTGCCGGGTGAGGAAGGGCGATGAGCAGTGTCGGTTCGCTATGTGGAGCATCGGCCCTTCGCCCGGAGGCGGTTGATCTGTTTCCCGCACGCCGGGGGATCGCCCTTCGCCTTCCGCGGCTGGGGGAACGGGATCGACGACTGCGAGGTGTACACGGTCTGCTATCCCGGGCGGGCGGATCGGATCGCGGAGGCGCCCCCGCAAGACCTGAGAGCCCTGGCGGGCGAGATAGCCGAGGAGATCCGTTCGTCGGCGGACGACCGGCCCACCGCCTTCTTCGGTCACAGCATGGGCGCCGCGGTCGCCTTCGAGACGGCCCTGGCTCTGGGGCGGGACACAATCGGCCTCTCCCACTTCTTCGCTTCGGCTGCTCGCGCCCCGCATCTGATGGTTCCCGCCGCGGATCCACGGCGGAGATGGGACGACGCGTCCGTCCGGGCGGCGATACTCGCTCTCGGAGGCACGGATGCCGGGCTTCTGGACGATCCCGTCTTCGCGGAGGTCATGATGCCGTACATCAAGGCGGACTTCCGGATGCTGGCCGCCTACGCGGGTGGTGAACCGGCCCTCCTCGACTGCCCGGTCACCGTGCTCGTCGGTGAGGACGACCCCCGGTTCACCGCGGACCAGGCTGCCCACTGGGGGGTGACGTCTCGGGCCGGCTTCGCCGTGCACACCGTGCCGGGGGGGCATTTCTACCTCGCGGACGCCCCACCGTTCGGTGTCATCACCCGGTCGTGGGGGTCGGGCGGGGCGACGGGCCCCGGTACATCCCTGTCGGCAGGAAGGCCGGATCCAGCGACTGGGTGCGGTTGAGCCGAAGGTCGCAGGGCGCCCCGTAACGGTGGTGCAGGTGCTCGGCGAGGACGGCGTTGCCGCCGCCCACGCCCCGCGCCGGGCCCCCTGTCAGGGCTTCTTCGGGGCGGCCAGGGTGTACCGCGTCTCCTCGGGGACGTGCGAGGTGTCGCGGCGGGCCAGCAGCCAGTACAGGGCCGCGGGGACCACCAGGCCCACGATCCAGGAGATGTCCGCGCCGCCCAGCGGATCGACCATCGGGCCCGTCCAGAAGTGCGTCGCGAGGAACGGGAGCTGGGCCAGGATGCCCACCACGTAGACCGTGAGGGCGTCGCCGCGCCAGGCGCCGTAGCGGCCTCCGGGGTCGGAGAGCGCCGGTATGTCGTACCGCTCCCGCGAGATCAGGTAGTAGTCGACGAGGTTGATCGCCGACCACGGGGTGAAGAAGGTCAGCAGGAACAGCAGGAAGTCCTTGAACGACGTCAGGAAGCTGTCCTTGCCCAGCAGCGCCACGGCGGTGCCCGCCACCATGATCAGGGCGATGTACGCGGTCCTGCCACGGGGCGAGAGCGTCTTCTGGCCGCGGAATCCGCTGATGCCGGTCACCATCGACATGAATCCGCCGTAGGTGTTGAGCACGTTGATGGTGAGCTTGCCCAGCGCGATCACGAAGTACAGGACCGAGGCGATCAGGCCCGTGCCGCCCAGGCCGACCACGTATCCGACCTGGTCGGCGAGGAACGCCTCGCCCGCGGTCGCCGCCACGAGGACCCCGAACGTCATCGACCACTGCGAGCCGAGCGCCGATCCCGACAGGGTCCACCAGAACGTGGACCGCCCCGACGTCGTACGTGGCAGATAGCGCGAGTAGTCCGCGACGTACGGCCCGAAGGCGAGCTGCCAGGAGGCCGAGAGCGACACCGCGAGCAGGAACATCGGCAGGTCGAAGTGCGCGTCGCCCAGGAGGGCCGGGAGATCCGCCCGGTCCAGCAGCCGGATGCCCAGGTAGACGAACGCGAGGGCGCAGATGACGCTCGCCACGCGGCCCAGTGCGTGGATCACGCGGTAGCCGACCGTCGCGACCACCGCGGTGACCACGGCGAAGACGATGATGCCGGTGGTGTCGTTCGTGTGCGTGAGCTTCGCCGTGGCCTGTCCCGCGAGGACGCTGCCGCTCGCGAAGAAGCCGACGTACATGAGGATGACGAGGAGCAGCGGCACGACCGCGCCGCGCACCCCGAACTGGGCGCGGGACTGGATCATCTGGGGCAGGCCGAGCTTCGGCCCCTGCGCCGAGTGCAGCGCCATCACCGCGCCGCCCAGCAGATTGCCGAGCAGCAGGCCGGCCACCGACCACACCACGTCGCCGCCGAACACGACGGCGAGGGCGCCGGTGACGACCGCGGTGATCTGCAGGTTGGCGCCGAGCCAGAGGGTGAACTGGCTGAAGGCGGTGCCGTGCCGTTCGTCGTCGGGGACGACGTCGATGGAGCGCCGCTCCACGAGAGTGTCTGCCATGATCCGGTGAGCTCCCTGCTGCTGGGGGTGGGCTACTTCTTGCTGATCCCGTGCCGCGCCGCCCAGTCGCTCGCGACGTCCTCCGGGTCCTTCTTGTCCTTGTCCACCAGGCGGTTGAGCTCGGTGAGGTCCTCGGTGGTCAGGGCGTTGCCCAGCCGGGCGAGCGCCGCCCGCACCGTCGAGTCGGCCTTGCGGTCGGCGATGAGCGGGACGACTCGCTGGCCGGGGATCAGGTTCTTGGGGTCGGTGAGCACGACCCACTTCTCTGCGGCGATGTCGGTGTCGGTGGTGAAGAGGTTCGCGACGTCCACGTCTCCCTTCTTCAGGGCGCCCTTCACCAGCGGACCCGAGGAGTCGAGCGACTTGAACTCCTTGAACTCCACGCCGTAGACGTCCTTGAGGCCCACCGCGCCCACGGTGCGCTTCTTGACCTCGGGGGCGGCTCCGATGACGAGCTTCCCGTTGTGCTTCGCGAGGTCCGCGAGGGACTTCAGGCCGTAGGTGGCGGCGGTCTCCCGGGTGACGACGAAGGCGTCCGAGTCCTCCGCCCTGCCGTACGGGAGGATCTGCAGGCCCCGCGGCAGGGCCATGGCGAGGGCGTTCTGCATCTCGCCCTCCTCGGTGGCCGCGGCCTTGGCGTCGAGGTAGTGCAGGAGGGCGCCCTGGTACTCGGGCAGGAGGTCGATGTCGCCGCCTTCGAGGGCGGGGATGAGGATCTCGCGGGTGCCGAGGTTGGGGCGGACGGTGGTCTTCACACCGGCCGCTTCGAGCGCCGCGGCGTACAGGTGTCCCAGGACCTGGTTCTCGGTGAAGTTGGCGGTGCCGATGGTGACGCCGCCCTTGCTGGAGCCCCCGCCCCCGCCGCCGGACCCCTGCCCGTCGAGGGAGGTGATGCCACTGCTGCAGGAGGCGAGCGCGGGGACGGATGCGGCGGCGAAGAGCCCGCCGAGGAGAGTTCTGCGGTTCATCTGCTTGGCTCCTAGGCCGACGTGGCGGGACGGTGGCGGAAGAGGACGCGCTGGAGTGCGGAGAGCGCGAGATCGAGGACGACGGCGACGACCGCCACGAGCACGGCTCCGCCGAGCACCTGCACGAGGTCGCGCTGGGCCAGGCCGTCGAAGACGTAGCGGCCGAGCCCGCCGAAGGAGACGTACGCGGCGATCGTGGCGGTCGCGACGACCTGGATGAGCGCGAGCCTGAGCCCGGTCATGATCAGCGGGAGCGCGAGGGGCAGTTCGACCTGGAGGAGGACCTGGTGCCGGCGCATCCCCTGGCCGCGCGCCGCGTCCCGCACCTCGGGGTCGACGGCGGTCATCCCGGCGTACGTGTTGGTGACGATGGAGGGCACGGCGAGTGCCACGAGCGCGATGTAGACCGGCCACATCGACAGTCCGCTGGCGAGGAAGACCAGGACGACGAGCCCGACCGTGGGCAGCGCCCTTCCGAAGCTCGACAGGTTGATGGCGAGGAAGGCGCCGCGCCCGGTGTGCCCGATGAGCAGGCCGACCGGCAGCGCGATGGCAGCGGCGACGAGGGTGGCGAGCAGCGAGTACTGGAGGTGCTCGGCGAGGCGGTGCCCGATGCCGTCGGGCCCGGCCCACTGTTCGCCGCTGACCAGCCAGGCGCCGAGGTCCTTGAGGAGTTCGTACACGGGTCAGGCCCCCTGCTTCTGCCGACGGGTCCAGGGAGTCAGCACGTACTGGAGGGCGACGAGGACCGCGTCCGCGACGAGCGCGAGGAGCAGGGTCAGGACGACGCCGACGATGACGGGGGTGGGGAAGTTGCGCTGGAAGCCGTCCGTGAACAGCTGGCCGAGTCCGCCGTCCCCGATGTACGTGGCCACGGAGACGAGGGAGATGGCCATCACCGTCGCGATCCGCACCCCCGCCATGATCACGGGGAGGGCCAGGGGGAGTTCGACGGTGAGCAGGGTGCGCATCGGCCTGGCGCCCATGGCCTTCGCGGCCTCCTTCGTCCTGGCGGGGACGGAGTCCAGGCCCTCGACGGTGTTCCTCAGGAGCACGACGAGCGTGTAGATCGTCAGGCCGATGACGGTGGTGGTGCGGGTGAGCCCGCTGACCGGCAGGAGGAGCACGAACACGGCGATGGACGGGATGGTGAAGAGGACGTTCGACAGGCCGAGGAGCAGACCGCGCAGCGGGTGCACCCGGTGCGCGACCACGGCCAGGGGGAGCGAGACGATCAGGCCGAGGAGTACGGCGGTGAGCGCGGCCTGGAGGTGGGAGAGGGCCAGGGTGGTGAGATCGCCGGTGTGGTCGGATATCCACGACCAGTCGACGGTCACGCGGCCACCGTGCTTGCCTCGCTGTGCACGTGTCCCGCGTGGTCGTGGATGTCCTCGCGGGACGTCACTCCCGTGAGGACGCCCTCCGAGTCGACCCGTGCGACCAGTGCGCTCGGTGCGGCGATCGACTCGTTGAGCGCCGAGAGGAGCGAGTCCGTGTCCCGCAGGGGCCGGACCGGGGTCTCGGCGTCCGTCTCGGTGTCGCGCCAGGCCAGCGGCTTGCGGGCGGCGTCCAGGGTCAGCCGCCAGCGGGTGCCTTCGGGGGCGGGCCCCTGGGGGACCTCCGCGAGCGTCGTCAGGGACAGCAGCTTCAGGCCGCGCTCCGCGCCGAGGAAGTCGGCGACGAACGCGTCCGAAGGCCGGGCCAGGAGTTCGGCGGGGCCTGCGCACTGGACGAGGTGGCCGCCGGTGCGGAACACGGCTATGCGGTCTCCGAGCCGAACGGCCTCGTCGATGTCGTGCGTGACGAAGACAATGGTCTTGCTCAACTCCCGCTGAAGTCGCAGTAGTTCGTCCTGCAGCTGGGTGCGGACCACAGGGTCGACGGCCCCGAACGGCTCGTCCATGAGAAGCACCGGCGGGTCCGCGGCGAGCGCACGGGCCACTCCCACCCGCTGCTGCTGGCCGCCGGAGAGCTGGTGCGGATAGCGCTTCCCCGCGTCGGCGGAGAGGCCGACCGTCTCCAGCAGCTCCGACGCCCGCGCCCGCGCCTTCCTCCGGCCCCAGCCGAGCAGGAGCGGCACGGTCGCGATGTTGTCCAGGACCGTGCGGTGGGGGAAGAGCCCCGACTGCTGGATCACGTAACCGATGGAGCGGCGAAGCTCGGCGGCGTCCTGTTCCAGGACGTCCTTGCCGTTGACCCTGATCGTCCCGGAGGTCGGATCGACCATCCGGTTGATCATGCGCAGCGTCGTCGTCTTGCCGCAACCGGAAGATCCCACGAGGACGGTCACACCCCCTTCCGGCATCTCAAGGGTGAGATCGTGCACCGCGGTTGTGCCGTTCGGGAAGCGCTTGTGGACCGTATCGAATTGGATCATGAGGAGTCCCTTGCCCGGCTGTATATCGTCATGCAGACTTCTTGGTGACTGAATAGATTGTCAATAGTTCGTGGCCGCTCAGGCGTAAATCCCTGGTTACATAAGGCCGCAGAGCAAGACGGAGCGTCCGGTTGAGGAGGAATTACGAGTGATGTCGTCTCGTATGGCGAACAGGGCGGCCGGCGACACCAGTGCGACCGTCATCCTGGACGGCCGCGGACTGATGGTCGCAGATGTCGTACGCATGGCCGAATCCACCGCAAAACCCGTTCCGGGAGGGGACGGGATGAAACGCGTGGAGGCCTCGTGGAACGCCGCGCGGGAGATCGCCTCGTGGGGCCGCGTCTACGGCCGCTCCACCGGCGTGGGCGCCAACCGGAATGAGTCCGTGCCCACGGAGGCGGCAGCCGACCACGGCCTGCGGCTCCTGCGCAGCCATGCCGGGGCGATAGGCGAGGAGCTGCCCGCGCGACAGGTCCGCGCCATGCTCGCGGTCCGCGCCAACCAGCTGCTCGCCGGCGGCGCCGGCCTGCGCCCGACCGTCGTCACGGCACTCTGCGAGGCCCTGGAGACGGGCGCCTACCCGAAGGTCAACGAATTCGGCTCGGTCGGCACCGGCGACATCGCCGCGCTCGCGCAGATGGGCCTCGCGCTGGCCGGCGAACACCCCTGGTGCGGGCCGGGGACGGCCCCCGGCCCGCAGCCCCTCGACAACAACGACGCCCTCGCCCTGATCAGCAGCAACGCCCTCACCCTCGGCCAGTCCGCGCTCGCCCTGCACGAGCTCCGCGGCCTCATCGCCGCCACACAGGTGGTGGCCGCGCTGTCCCTGATGGCGATCGACGGTTCGTACGAGGCGTACGCGCTGCCCGTGCACGAGGCGCGGCGGCACGCGGGTTCGTACGCGGTCGCGGAACGGATGCGGCAGCTGCTCGGCGCACCCGACCGCCCCACGCCGCCGCTCGGCCGGATCCAGGACCCGTACGGCTTCCGCTGCGTGCCGCAGATCCACGGACCCGCGCACGATGCGGCGGACGCGCTCGAAGACGTCCTCACGGTCGAGATCAACGCGGCGGCCGAGAATCCCCTGATCTCGGCGGAGGACCGGGCCGCCTACCACCACGGCGGCTTCTACCTCGCCCAACTCGCACTGTCCCTGGACCACTTCAGGCTGGCGGTGACGCAGGCGGCACGCCTGTCGACCTCCCGCCTCTCAACGCTGAACGAGCCGGGCTTCACCCGCCTGCGGCCGTTCCTCGCGGACGGCGAACCGGCGTCGTCCGGCGTGATGATCCTCGAATACGCGGCCGGGGCGGCGCTCGGCGACCTGCGGGCCTTCTCCGCGCCCGCATCGCTCGGCCACGCGGTGCTCTCGCGGGGCGTCGAGGAGCAGGCCAGTTTCGCCTCGCTCGCGGCTCGCCAGACGCTGCGCGCGTGCGAGGCGTACCGGCTCGTCGTGGGCTGCGAACTCATCTCTGCCGTACGGGCGTTGCGGCAGCGGGACATGCGGCTCGACCCGGAGCTGCCCGTCGGGCGCGCCTTCGAGCTTGCGGACGCGGCACTCGACGCGGAGGTGGCCGACCGGCCGCTGACAAACGACGTGACGGCGGCGGCCGGCCTGCTCGACCAATTCACCGAGCTGTGGCTGGACCTCGGGGCGGGCAGCAACGCCGCGTAGGAGCCGGGCCTCGTGCGAGGGCCCGGTCCGGTCTTCGCCCTCAGGACCGGGACGGCGCTCTTCCCGAGGCCGGCCAGGTGTGGTGGTTGCGGTCGATGGCGTAGTGGTGCCGGTGCCGCCAGCCGTCACGCGTGGGACGGGCTCCGGCCAGGTGCGGGTGACCGGGCTCCAGTCCGGCGTGGACGTGGTCGAGCTGGGCGGGGTCGCCCGCCGGCCAGATCGCCGTGGCGGCAAGGGTCGCCGCGAGTGCGACGGCGCCGAGGACGACGGCGGTGACCGGCAGACCCGCGCCCGCGGCGAGCCATCCCGCGAGCGGGTAGGTCAGCAGCCAGCAGCTGTGGGAGAGGGAGAACTGGGCGCTGAAGGCAGCAGGCAGGTCGGGGGCGGTGGCGGACCGGCGGACGACGCGTCCGCCCGGCGTGAGGACGGCGGAGCAGGCTGCGCCGATCAGGGCCCAGACGACGAGGACCGCCACCCAGGACCAGGTGCTGGGCGGGGCGGCGCCGAGGGCCGCGACGGCGGCGAGGGCGACGGGGAGGGCGCGGGCGGCGGCGAGCATGACGGTGCGGTCGCCGGCCTTGTCCAGCAGGCGGGGCAGGAGGAGCGTCGCGGCGACGGAGCCCGCGCCGTATGCACCGAGCGCGAGGGACAGGGCGCTCTCGGGGCGGTGGAAGTGGTCCCGCACCAGGACGACGGTGTCGACGAAGACGATCGCCCCGGTCGCCGCTACGGCGAGGTCGAGAGCGAGCAGGGCTCGTAGCCGCGGGGTCGCCCAGAACAGGCGTGCCCCGAAGGCGGCCTTGGCGCGGGCACCCGCCGGGCGTTCCGGCACCGCGGGTTTCGGCAGCGCCACGGAGACGACGAGGGCGGCGGAGGCCAGGAAGCCTGCCGTCGTCCCGGCGAACAGCCAGTCGTAGGAGATCAGGGTCAGCAGGCCTGCGGCGAGCGCCGGGCTGAACAGGCTCTCCAGATCGTAGGCGAGCCGGGAGAACGACAGAGCCCGGGTGTAGTCGCGTTCCTCGGGCAGCACTTCGGGGATCGTGGCCTGGAAGGCGGGGGTGAACACCGCGGACG
The DNA here is from genome assembly GCF_042667905.1 of Streptomyces sp. NPDC057287. Classification (NCBI taxonomy): domain Bacteria; kingdom Bacillati; phylum Actinomycetota; class Actinomycetes; order Kitasatosporales; family Streptomycetaceae; genus Streptomyces; species Streptomyces sp. NPDC057287. The sequence continues at coordinate 53,626 of NZ_JBHUYV010000009.1, forward strand.
CCGCCTGGAGGACGAAGATGAGGACGTAGATCTGCCAGACCTGGGTGACGAACGGCAGGGCGAGCGCGGCACCGGCCCGGGTGACGTCCGTCGCCGCCAGCAGGGCGCGGCGCGGCAGGCGGTCCGCGACTGCGCCCACCAGCGGGGCGATTCCCACGTAGGCGACCATCTTGATCGCCAGAGCCGTCCCCAGGACGGCCGGGGCGCCACGGCCCGCGATGTCGTGGGCGAGCAGGCTGAGCGCGACGGTGGCCAGCCCGGTGCCCACCAGTGCGACGACCTGCGCGGTGAACAAGTGGCGGTAGGTGCGGTTGCGCATCACGGAGAGCATCGGCCCCGTCCCTGGTCGGCGTGAGGAGTCGGCGTGGCAGGCTGTCTTATTAGACAACATGTGCACACCTGAGCACATGTTGTCGTCGGGCTGCGGCCGGCACCTCAGGGGGTGATCCCGGTCAGTCGTGGGGCGGCAGGGCCCTGATCTGGTGATCGGCCACGCTCAACGCCTCGTCGACCAGGCGGCGAAGGTGGCCGTGGCGCAGGGAGTAGACGACTCTGCGCCCGTCCTTGCGGGTCGCGACCAGTCCGGCGAGACGGAGCTTGGCCAGATGCTGGCTGACGGAGGTCCGGGCGGCACCGCACGCCTCGGTCAGCGTGGTCACGTCGGCCTCGCCCTGGCCGAGCCGCTGCAGCAGGGCCAGGCGCGTACGGTCCGCGAGCAGGGCCAGGACCGAGGCGGCGACGTCCAGCCGCTCCGCCGCCCTGTCTTCCTGCAGATGAAGTGCACCTGCTGAACCCGCGCCCGAAGCCATGCGCCCATCGTATTCTCGTCGCGTCCGTCAGCCCGCGGCGAGTGGGGGCACGTTCGCCGGCGCACCGCGCCGAAGCGACCGGGCGGACGGCGGCGTACCGTGGCCCGGCTTCGCGGAACGCCCGCGCGACCTGCCGACCGCCGCACCCGACAAGACAGCGGAGCACCCGTGAACTGCACGTCGATTCGCCTGATCGAGCCCTCCGACGCCCCTGCGCTCGCAGGGCTGCTCTCCCGGGACAAGCAGGCCTACGCGCGCTGGCTGCCCGCGAGGCCTGCGGAGTTCTACACGCCCGACGGGCAGGCCTCGGCCATCGAGTCCCTCCTGGCCTCGCACGGCAAGGGACTCGCCTGGCCCGGCGTCGTGGTCTCCGACGAGACGGTCGTCGGGCAGGTCGGCATCAGCTCGATCCTGCGCGGCCCGTTCCAGAAGGGATTCCTCGGCTACTGGGTCTCCTCCCTGCACCAGGGAACGGGGCACGCGAGCCGTGCCGTCGGCCTCGCGCTGCGGATCGCCGAGGACGAGCTGAACCTGCACCGCCTGGAGGCGCACACCCAGCTGGAGAACCACGCGTCCCAGGCGGTCCTCCGCAGGCACGGGTTCCGTTCGTGGGGGATCGCCCATGACCACTTCTACGCCGACGGCGCGTGGCGCGACGAAGTGTTCTGGGAACGGATACTGGCCGGCGGGCCCGCCGCCTGAAGCCGTCGCGCACACGGCCCGTCGACGCCGCGCCGTCCCTCCCCGCCGCCCCTCCTCGCCGCCCCTCCTCGCCGTCATGGGCGCCTGGCCCGGGAAAAGCCCGGTGCGGCCGGTTCGGGGCGCTGTCCAGCGCGGGCCGGGGAGCCTGACGGCGGCCTTCAGTGCGGGCGCACCCAGTCAGGCGTCCAGGTCCCGGCGGCGCCGTGGCCGGACGCCGTGACGGCGAGGTGGGAGCGGAGGCCGGCGAGCGCCGGGTGGGGGTTGTCGCGGTGCCAGAGGAGCGAGTGCGGGTAGACGGGCACCGGGTCGGTCACCGGGATGCGGCGCAGGCCGTGGCCGGAGGGCCAGACGAGGCGCGTATGCCCGCCCATGAACGTGGCGAGGGCCGGGGTGTCGGCGACGGTGTCGAGGAGAGCGTCCGAGCCGAAGTTGGGGCCGGTCGCCTCGATGGTGAGGCCGAACTCGGAGACGAGGTCGTCGTAGTAGGCGGCCCACTCGGTGCCGGGGACGATGCCGGGCATCCAGATCCGGTGCCCGGCGAGCTGCGCCATGGTCACCGACCGGGCGCCCGCGAGCGCGTGGGCGGGGCCGGTGAGGAGCTGAAGCTCCTCGTCGAGCACCCGGACCGACGCCATGTCCTCGGGGAGGGGCCTGCCGGGCGCGGCCACGGCGCGGAAGGACGCGTCGATCTCCCCGGACCGGATGGCGGTGACGGCCGTCTCGATGTCGTGCACCATCACCACGTCGAGTTCGATCTCGGAGTGCGCGCGGTGGAAGCCTCGCATCAGTCCCGACGCCGCGCCGCGCGAGGCGATGATGTCGACGCGCAGCGGGCGGCGGCCGGTCCGCACGGACGCGACCGCGCGCTCGAAGACGCGCAGCAGCTCGCGTGCGTGGGGCAGGAACGCCTGCCCGTCGATGGTGAGTTCGGCGCCGCGCGGGGTGCGGGTGAACAGCCGGACCCCGACATCGCGCTCCAGCGCGGCGATGCGCTTGGAGACGGCCTGCTGGGTCACCGCGAGCTCGGCGGCGGCCTCCTGGAACTGCCCCGCGTCAGCGGCGGCGACGAACGTCCGGACGGTGTCGAGGTCCATGCCCCTACCCTACGGACACAACCGTTGGTTGTGCCTGGCGACCGTGCGGTTGTTTGATCCCAGGCCGCGGCGCTCGCTTTGATGCTTCCGATCGCGAATCGGTTGTACGGAAGAAGGGTGTCGGGCATGGGGAGCGGGCACCGGCTGGGGCGGCGGTTCGGGTGGCTCTGGGGGGCGTACGGGACCAGCGCGCTCGGTACGTGGCTCGCCTTCGGCGCCTTCCCGCTGATCGCCGTCCAGGTGCTGCACGCCGGTCCGGCCGAGGTCGCCGCGCTCTCCTCGGCGGGGGCAGCGGTGGGCGCGGTCGTGGCGGTGCCGCTCGGCCCCTGGGTGGAGTTCCGCCGCAAGCGGTCCGTGCTGATCTCCATGGACCTGGTGCGGTCCGCCGCGCTGCTGACGATCCCCGCCGCGTTCACGCTCGGCGTCCTCACCTTCCTTCAGCTCCTGCTGGTCTCGGTCGTCGTCGCGGCGGCCGACATCACCTTCCGCGCCGCCTCCGGGGCTTACCTGAAGACGCTGCTGCCGGCCGAGGACCTGCTCGTCGCCAACGCCCGGTTCGAGTCCACGGCCTGGACCACCACCGTCGTCGGACCACCGCTGGGCGGCGCGGCGATCGGGCTCCTCGGGCCCGTGGCGACGGTGGTGGCCGACGCGGTCAGCTATCTGCTCTCGGCCCTGGGCATCCGCGCCATGGGCGGGGAAGATCCGCCGCCGGAGCGCCGCGAGGCCGTCCGCATGCGGGCCGGAGACCTGCTCGACGGCTGGCGGTACATCCTCGGCGACGCGACGCTGCGTCCGCTGTTCCTCAACACCGCTCTCTTCAACGGCCTGCTGATGGCCACCACTCCCCTGCTCACCGTCCTGATGCTGGGCCGGCTCGGCTTCGCACCGTGGCAGTACGGCCTCGCCTTCGCCGCGCCCTCGGTCGGCGGGCTGCTCGGTGCGCGGCTGGCCCGGCCGCTCGTCACCCGCTTCGGACAGCACCGGGTCCTCGTCACGGCCGGGGCCCTGCGCGCCGTCTGGCCCGTCGGCCTCGCCTTCGTGGGGCCGGGGACCGGAGGGCTGCTGCTGGTGATCGGTGTCGAACTGGGACTCATCTTCTGCTGCGCGGTCTTCAACCCCGTCCAGGCGACCTGCCGTCTCGAACGCACCGCGACCGACCGGGTCGCCCGCACGCTGTCCGCCTGGGCGGTGACGACCAAGGCCACCACCGCGCTCATGACGGCCGTCTGGGGCGTGCTGGGCGGTGCGCTCGGTCCCCGTACCGCCATCGGCCTGGCCGGCGTGTTCCTGCTGGCGACCCCGCTGCTGCTCCCCCGCCGGGCGGCCGGGCGGCTCTCCGTGCCGGACCCGGCGCGGAGCCGCACCTGACGGCGCTCCAGGGAGGCCGAGGGGCTACCCGGCGGCCGGTTCGCAGGAGGAGACACCGTGCCGCTGCGGGCGGCCGATGGTCACGGCACCGCGGAAGCGGTCCTCCGAGAGCGTCGACATCTCGTCGAGCGAGGGGTCGGGGACGGGCAGCAGATGGGCGTCGACCCAGGTGTCCCCCGCCGCCGCGTTGGCCCACGGGTCCTCGATCACCAGGGCGCCGGGGACTGCGCCGTGGCAGAGGACCCAGTGCGGTACGTCGAATCCTTGCATCCGGGCGAGCGAGACCAGGAGCAGCACGTGCTCCTCCCGGCCGATCGCGCTCCGGACAGCGGCCAGGGAGAGGTGATCCGGATCGACCGGGACGCCGATCCGTCCTGCGTCCGTACGCGACGCGTGCTGGAGCAGGGCCCGCCACTCCTGCTCGCTCTCCGGGTAGTGGTCGAGCAGGACGGGCCGGTCCGCGTCGAGGTGGACCGTGACGGGGGACGACGGCCACGCCCGGCGCACGGCGACGCCCAGACCGACGGGTTCGCAGGCGAAGAAGTTGGTCGCGTCACGCCACAGCGTCAGCTCCGCCGAGCGGTCCAACTCCTCCTCCTCCAGCGCCCCCGCCTGCGTCTGTGCGACCAGGGCGGTGACGGCGCCGCACGTGAAGTGCGTGCTCTGCCCGTAGTACGGGGGCTCGCTCACCGCGCCGTCGCAGAGCCAGCGGACGTATCCGGCGGCGGGCCCGTCCGCGCCCTCCGACTGCGCCAGCGGAGGGCGCAGCTCGGTGAAGCCGGCGGCAGCGGCGGTCTCGTGGCCGGCCGTCCACCCTTCCCACTTGACCTGCGCGAGCCCCTGACCGCGTGCGTGGGCGACGACAGCTGCCACGGCCGCGGGCACGTCGCCGACGGCGTCGACGATCTTCAGGTAGGCGGTGTGCGGGCGGGACGTCACGAGCGCGGCGGCGGTCCATTCCTCGCCGTCGTCACTCGGGACGGCCACGATGTGGGGGGAATGGGCGGAGCGGTCCACCGCCCGCCAGCGCTCCGTCACCTCGTGGTGTCCGAGCCGCCCCAGCCCGCCCGGCGAGGTGTCGGACTCGAACGGGACGACGATGCTTCTCACGGGTGTTCCCCGGTCGAGGGACATTCCGGCACTCCTTGTGGATCGGAGGGGCGAGGGGGGGACCGGCGCGTTGCCGCCGGTCATGCGCGGGAGTTCCGGAGCACCCGGATGAAGTACGGGGCTCCGACCAGGGCGATCATGAGACCCGCGGGCACCTGGGCGGGGGCGACGAGCGTGCGGCCGAGCGCGTCGGCCACGCAGACCAGCAGCGCGCCGAGCAGCATCGCGACCGGGATGGCGCGGGCGTGGCGTGCGCCGACCAACGACCGGGCGAGGTGCGGGGCGACGAGCCCCACGAAGCCGACGACGCCGACGGCGATCACGCTGAGCGCCGCCAGGACCGCGGCGACGGCCAGGGCGGTGAAGCGGGTGCGTTCCAGCCTGACGCCGACGATGCGGGGGGTGTCCTCGTCGACGGCGAGCAGGTCGAGCCTGGCGCGCATGGCGAACAGCACGGGCAGGGCCACCGCCAGGGCCACCGCGACCGGCACCACGTCGGGCAGCGTGCGCCCGTAGGTCGTGCCGGAGAGCCAGGTGAAGATCCGGGGCGTGTTGTACGGGTCGGCGCGCAGCAGGAGGAAGGTGGTGACGGCGCTGAGGCCGTAGCCGCAGCCGATGCCGATCAGGACGAACCGGTCGGGCAGGAAGCCACCGCGCCACGACAGCAGCGCGATCACCGCGAACGTGGCGAGCCCCGCCGCGACCGCGACCACGATGAGCACGGGCCGTCCTCCGGACACACCCGAGGTGACGACGCTCGCCGCGCCGAGCCCGGCGCCCGCGGTGATGCCGAGCACGCCCGGCTCCGCCAGCGGATTGCGTACCGCGCCCTGTACGACGCATCCGGCCAGCCCGAGCGCCGCGCCGGCCAGGACAGCGGCGGCCACACGCGGGACCCGGTCGTCGAGCGCCTGGCCGATCAGGCCGGGGGCGGCGCCCCGGGCCCAGAGGGCGATGTCTCCCGTACGAAGCCAGAGACTTCCCGCCAGGACTGCGACGAGGACCGCCCCCGCCAGGAGGACCAGCACGCCGAACACGACGAGGAGGAAGGCGCGGGGTGACCGTGCGGCGACCTTCGCACCCGGGGGTTGCCGGAGTTGGCCCGTGTCCCGGAGGCGCAGGGCGAGGACCACGATCACCACGGAGCCGAGCAGCGCGGTCGGCACGCCGGTGGGGATGGAGGCGGCCCCGTCCGCGCCCTGCACCGCGCGCAGGGTCGCGTCCGCGAGCAGGATGAGCAGCGCTCCGAGCAGTCCGGCGGCCGGCACCAGGAAGAGGTGCCGGCGCAGCGCCCGTACCCGCCCGGCGACCAGGCGGGCCAGGACGGGGGCGCCGAGGCCGACGAAGGCGATCGGGCCCGCGAGTGTGACCGCCGTGCTGGTCAGGAGCACCGCGCAGATCACGGCGGTCACCCGGGTGGTCCGGATCGGCACTCCGAGGGTGGACGCGGCGTCGTCACCGAGGTTCATCACGTCCAGCCGCCGGGACAGCGCCAGAGCGACGCACAGCACCACGGCCACGAGGGGAATCGCGCGGAGGGAGGCGTCGATGTTCAGCTGGGCGAGCGAACCGCTCCCCCAGGCGAAGAGACCGGTCGTCTTCTGGTCGAACAGGATGAGCAGCATCCCGGTCGCCGCGTCCAGGGCCATCGCGGTCGCCGAACCCGCGAGGATGAGGCGGGTGCCCGCGGTGCCCGCGGCCCGGCCCGCGAGGAGCAGCACGAGCGCCGCCGCTACCAGCCCGCCCGCGAAGGCGACGGCGCCGGACGCCCACAGCGGGACGGTGAGGCCGAAGGCCGCGACCAGCGTGAGCGTGAAGTAGGCCCCGGCCGTGACCGCGAGGGTGTCGGGGGAGGCGAGCGCGTTGTGCGTGACGGACTGGAGCAGCGCGCCGGCGCAGCCGAGGGCGACGCCCACGGCCACGCCGGCGAGCAGCCGCGGGACGCGAGAGCCGGAGATGATCTCGCCGACCGGCGGCCCACCGGCGTTCTCCCGTTCCCCGGCGAGATGGCGCAGCAGGTCGCCGACGCCGACGCCCGACGTCCCCTGCGTCAGGTGCCACATGCCCACCAGGGCGGTGACGACGAGAAGGAGTGTCAGGACGGCCACCCCGGTGGGGCCGCCGCCGCGCTCGGCACGCGGCAGCGCCTCCTCACCGGCTGTCGATGTCTGCGGTGTGCTCACTTCTTGTCGAGTACGTCGACGTACGCGTCGATCGCCTGCTCGCAGGAGCGCGGACCGCCGGCGCCCCACACCCGCGCCGGGAACGCGTGCGCGCGGCCTTCCTTCACGGCGGGGAGCGTCTTCCAGATCGGGTTCTTGCCCAGGGCCCCGACGTACCCGCCGGCTCCTTCGTCGTTGGCGTAGAAGAGGTTGGCGTCCCCCACAGCGGTGAGCCCCTCCACGTCGGTCTGCGCGAGGCCGTAGGCGGGATCGACGCCACCGTCCCCGTGGGCCTTGTTGACGTCGTCGGTCCACGCGGAACGCATGCCGAGCTCTTCACCTATCTCGGTGAACAGCGCGCCCTTGCTGTAGGGGCGGACGGTGAGGTTGCCCCCTTCGAGCCATCCGTCGAAGAACAGGAAGTCCTTCGTCGGGAGAGCCGCGTCGGTGACCTGCTTCTTCGCCGTGGCGAGGTGCTCGTCGAACTCCTCCAGCACCTGGTCGGCGCGCTCGGTGCGCCCCGTCGCCTCTCCGATCATGCTGAACACGTCCCGCATGTTCCCGATCGGGTCCTTCGGGTTAGCGCCGCGGGTGGCCATCACGGGGACTCCCCGCTTTTCCAGCTTCGCGATGGTCTCGTCGTCGGCGTCGAACGCCTCCACGACGATGAGGTCGGGCTCGGCCGCGTAGAGGGTGTCGAGGTCGGGCTCCTCACGGGTGCCGATGTCCGTCACTCCGCCGGGCAGCTTCTCCGCACTGACCCAGGTGCTGTATCCCTTCGCGTCGGACACCGCGGTGGGGGTGACGCACAGGGTCAAGGCGTCCTCGACCTGCTGCCACTCCAGCACGGCTATCCGCTGGGCGGGCTTGTCGAGCTTCACCTGCCGGCCCACGCCGTCCTTGAAGGAGACCGGCTTGGTCGAGGTGATGGTGGTGTCGTCGGCACAGCTCTTCGACGCGGGCGGAGCACTGGTGCTGCTGCCCGCCTCGTCGACGGTGGTCGTGCCGCACGCCGTTGCGACGAGGGCGACGAGCCCTGCGGAGGCTGACGCCGCCAGGAGACGGGCACGGTTCATGAAAGGCCTCTTTCTTACGATGTGCCGGAGCGGCGGATGTGCCGCTCCCGGCGGATGCCGATGCGGGTGGGCGCCGCTGCGGGTAGGTGCCGCTGCGGGCGTGTCCGTCTACCGGCTGGGTGCCCCTTCGGACGGGGTGCCGTTCGGGCGGGGTGGCTTTTGGGGCCGTGCTCTTCCCGCCGGGTGGGTGTCCCGGCCGGGTGGGTCTTCGGGCCGGGTAGGTCTTCAGGCCGGGTGAGTGTTCAGGCGGGGTGACGCCCGAGTGGGTCGATGCGGAGACGGCCGGTGCGGGGGTCGACCCCGACCTCGACGCGGATGTCGTAGACCTCGGCGATGTTCTCGGCGGTGAGGACGTCGGCGGGTGCGCCCACCGCGTGCACGCGGCCCGAGCGCATCAGAACCAGCGTGTCCGCGACGCGGGACGCCTGATCGAGGTCGTGCAGCACGATCCCGACCGCGATGCCGTGCTCCTCGACGAGGTCGCGCACCAGGTCGAGCGTCTCGATCTGGTAGCGCAGGTCCAGGTGGTTGGTCGGTTCGTCGAGCAGCACGACACCCGTGTCCTGGGCCAGGCAGGCCGCGAGCCAGACACGCTGCATCTCACCGCCGGACAGCTCCCCGACCGGCCGGCCGGCCATGTCCCGCACGCCGGTGACGCCCATCGCGTGGTCGACGGCGGTCCGGTCCTCGGCGGTCGGTCCGGCGAAGCCACGTCGGTAGGGGTGGCGTCCGAACGCCACGACCTCCCTGACCGTCAGCCCCTGGGGCGCGGGCCGCGACTGGGAGAAGAGCGTGACCTCGCGAGCGAACACGCGGGGGCTGAGCAGCGCCGCGTCGCGCTCGGGCTGTCCGTCGGATGCGCCGAGTGTGACCCGGCCGCCGTCCACCCGGTGCAGCCGGGAGAGCGAGCGCAGGAGCGTGGACTTCCCGCTGCCGTTCGGCCCCACCAGGGCGGTCGCGCGGCCCGGCCGCAGGGAGAGCGAGACCCCGTGGACGACCGGCTTGCCGCTGTAGCTCAGCACGAGGCCGTGTCCGTTGAGGGCGGCCACCTGCGTGGTGGGGCCGGCCTGGGGGCGACCGGCGTGCCGGAGAGGACTTCTGATCATCGGTGGGTCCGGACGGTCGGAGGGGCAGGGTCTGCGGCACCCTCCGTCCGGACTTTCACCGACCGGGCAGCAGGCTCCGCCACGCACGGGAGCACCGTTCGCGGCGAGCACCAACTAAGGGTTACCTAACTCCGGGAAGGTTATATTCCGCCCGCGACGTCGGCAATCAGGAGTTCTGGACACGCGATACGGAATTCCGGACATCCGCCGGAGTGCCGTCGGCCGAGTCGAAGAAGGCGCCGGGCGTCGTTCCCATGACCCGCCGGAAGGCGGCGATGAAGGAGCTGGGCTGCGCGTAACCGAGCGTCTCGGAGACGGTCAGCACGTCGAACCCCGCGGAGAGGAGCGTCAGCGCCCGATGGGCACGCAGGACCTGCCGCCACTGCGCGAAGGACAGACCCGTCGCCTGGCGGAACGCGCGGGTGACCGTACGGTCGCTGATCCCCAGCGACCGCGCCCACTCCTCCAGCGAACGGCTGTCGGAGGGGTCGTCCAGCAGGGCCTCGGCGATCGCGTCGATCCGGGGGTCGCCCGGCAGTTGCAGCGCGAGCTGGCGTTCCGACGGCCGGAGCACGTCGAACACGACCGACTCCGCCCGCGCCCTGGCCTCCGCGTCGAGGTCCGGGCGGGACAGGTGGGTCAGCAGCGACTCGAGCAGCGGAGTCATCGCGATCGCCTTGGGCTCCTCGAACGCGAAGGGCGTTCGGTCGGGGGCGAAGAAGGCGTCGTAGAACTCCGCACCCGCCGTCGCCCGGCCCCCGTGCACCACCCCGGCGGGCATCCAGAGCCCGTGCCCCTCGGACACGGTGAAGACGCGGTCCTCCACGCGGGATGTCAGTGTCCCCCCGCGTACCCAGACGAGCTCGTGCAGAGGGTGCGCGTGCGGCGCCCACTCGGTGGGGACGCGGGGGATGTGGAGCCCGGCGATGATGGTGAAAGGGGCTGCCGCCTGCTCCGGGAGCGCCACCGCCCGGCGCACCACGGTGCCCGCCTCGCGCCGCCACATCCCGGGGCTCGCCTCGCCGCGGGACGATCGGACCATGCGGACAAATCCATCAGGGGCCTGGTCCGCACCGGGCCCCTGGCCTGCGACGAGGCGGCGGGGGCACGCCCTGGGAACGACCCGGTCGCCCCTCGCCGTCATTGCGGGTCGCCACGCCGTCGACCCTGGACGGCGGCGACGGCCCGTCGTGGCCGCCCGGCGCCGCGGTCCGCGTCCAGGTGCCGACCTGCCGGTCGGCCCGGGTGGACGACCGTGACCATGACCAAAGGCGCGTCCATCCCGAGGTATCTCGGCTCGGACATCGCTCGGTCGAGGTCACGGTGGACCGGTACGGCCACCTCACGCAGGACGGTCAGGAGCGCTGACGCCAGGTCGTGGAGGCGGCCGCAGGTCCCTGCGTCCTCAGACCAGGCCGAGCGAACGGAGCACCCGGCGCTGCCGTGCGGTCGGGGCCGCCGGCCAGTAGACGTAGCAGACCCCTCCCGTGCCGCCCCTGACGGCGCCGTTCGCGTCGTACCGCTTCGTGCGCAGCCAGATGTTCTCCCACTCGCGGCGCCGGTAGACCCGGCGCACCGCGTCGTTGGACGGTGAGGCGGGGTCGTTGGCGATCACGTCGCCGTCGGCCGTGAAGCCGATGACGGTCATCAGGTGGCCCGATGTTCCGTAACCCGCCCCCGTCAGTTCGTCCTTGACGAACGACTGTGACGTGATGACCGGGATGCCCGCGTCGATCAGCTTCTCCAGATCGGCCAGCGATCCGAGCCGGGTGACCACGGCGCTCATGTCCTCGTAGGTCGCGGCGTAGGCGGCGTTGAAGGGCCAGTTGCCACACCCGTCGTACTGGTAGTCGAACGTGTGACGGGCCGCATGGCAGACCTGTGGGTCGGCGATGCCCGGCTCGACCCAGGCGAGGTCCTCGGAAGTGGGTTTGCGCCCCCAGGACTCGATGATCATCTGCGAGGAGGTCGGGCTGCACCACGCCTCGCCGCCGTTGTCGTACTCCGGGTACTGCCCCACGTGGACGTTCTGCGAGTAGCGGGGCACGGCGAGTTCCCGGACGGTGCCCGGTGTGGTGGCGGGCACGGTGAAGCGGTCGGGGACGTCCGAGGCCATGGCTCCGACCCGGTGGACCGTCGGCGTGAGGCGCGTGCCCGGGGTGCGGTGGAGGGTGAGCCGCAGGCGGTACGACACCAGCCGCAGCCCGCTCGCGGCGTCGTCCAGGGAGAAGGTGTCGGTCCAGACGGTGCTTCTGCCGTCGGTCTGGTCGTCCACCGAGGTCCGGCGGATGTCCGTGTCACCGGCGGCCCAGCGGCCCATCACGTACCAGGGCGTGTCCGTGCCGTCCGAGTAGCTGCCCCGCAGCTCGATCTGGATCCAGGTGCCCTGCGGGGTGTGGGCGTTCCAGGAGGCGATCACCTCGGTGGCGGGCACGGCAGGGCGGTGGACCGGGGAGGTCCAGGTCGCGTACTCCCAGGCACTGGTGGTGCCGGTGTGCGGGTCGGTGTAGTCGGTGCTTCCGGCGGGGGCGGAGATCACCAGCCCCGGCCGGCGGCCCGCGACGGCGCGGGTGCCGGCCGATGAGCCGAAGCGCCAGTCGGTGTACGTGGTCCAGAAGCGGTTGTCCACGAGTGAGGCCGCCGGTGCTGTGGAGGTGCGGGAGGGGGCGGCGGTCGCCGGGCCGGCGGAGGCCACGGCGCCCGCCCCGGCCGCTGCCGCGAGCGCGGCGCTGAGCACGGTCCTGCGTGATGTCGGTCTGGTCATGGGCGAGACCCCCGGTCGTAGAGCGGAATGGGGCTGCGGGTGCCGATCGGTGGGCCAACTATCGCGGGTCGGGGCGGCATCCGGCCAGTGATTCGGCCCGCGCCGCGGCAGCAATATTGGTCTGGTCCACTGGCGTGACCTGGGCGGAGGCCGAGAATGCGGTCAAGAAGGGCGTCGCTGCGCGGGCCGCGGACGGGCCGACGGGCTCTCGTAGGGTGGAGGCATGAACGACCTGGCGGACCACGCGCGCCGGCTGCGCACCCTGCCCCCGTCCTGCGGCCCCGTACGTCTGCTCGCGGTCGACGGCCACGCGGGGTCCGGCAAGAGCACCTTCGCCGGCCGCCTGGCAGCGGCGCTCGGCGGTGCCCCCGTGCTGCACCTCGACGACCTGGCCACGCACGAGGAGCTCTTCGGCTGGACGGACCGGCTCCGGGCGCAGGTCCTGGAGCCGCTGTCCCGGGGAGAGCCCGCGCGGTACGCCCCCTACGACTGGACGGCCCGGCGCTTCGGCCCGCCGAGGACGCTGGACCCCGCCCCCGTGACGCTGATCGAGGGCGTGGGAGCGGGCCGGGCCGCGGTGCGGCCGTGTCTCGCGGGACTGCTGTGGATGGAGGGGGACAGCGAGGCGTCCTGGGAGCGCGGGAGGCTCCGCGACGGCCCCGGCCTCTCCGGCTTCTGGGACGGCTGGACCGTGGCGGAGCAGCGGCATTTCGCCGACGACCCCTCGTACCCCTTCGCGGACGTGGTGGTACGCCGGACACCCACGGGGTACGTGTGGCTGGAAGGACCTCGATCGACAGCGGGGGCGAGTCGATTCGTCACGGACGGTGAAGCCTGAGGGACTCCGTACCGGCCCGCCGGAAAAAGCTCCGGAGGTGCTCCAACTCGGCTTGACCGGGGGGCCGTACTGGTCTTACGTTCTGAATGTGCGGCTTTTCGGAGCCCCCCGCAGTCGCGAAGCCCCCGGTTGTTCCCCCGTGATCGGGGGCTTCGTTCTGCCCTCCCGCGCCCTCGGACCGGACCCTCACTCACCCTCGGTCACCACCGTCGAAGCGCCGGTATCGCACTTAACCGCTCACTCCCTGTGCAGGTACGATGCGTCTCGGGTGTGGGCAATTCCCGTCCTGGGCGCGGTGATTAGGTGCGCCACGCTGGGCATGCTGTGCGGGCGGGACATTCTGGGGGCACGGTTTGTGGGGGACCTGATGGACATCGGCACGCCGGGCATGCAGGCCCCGGCCGACCTTGCCTGGCTGCGCGGGGTGGACGCCTACACCATGGGCGCGTACCCCCAGGCCGAGGAGGAGTTCAGGGCCGCGGTGCGCCTCGATCCCGGGATGGCGGACGGCTGGCTCGGCCTCCACGCGCTACGGATCGACACCACCACGGCCCTGTTACGCATGTACCGCCACCGCGAGCGCTTCGGCGAGCAGCGCGGACGTCATCGCCGGACGCTCAACTCGTGGTACTGGCTGGGGTGGTGGGTGCAGCCGGTGCTGGAGAGTCCGCGCGACCTGCTGCTCGCCCACGCCTCGCACTGGCTCGACGGACGCCATGTGCCGGAGCTGGACCGGGCGTTGGCGGGCCTGGCGCCGGTCGACGCCGATCCCCAGGTTCGCTTCCTCCACGCCTGCCGCTCCTATCTGGTCAAGGACTGGGACCAGCTCGTGCGCACCACCGAGCAGCTCATCGACGATCCGCTGCTCGGCATCGAGGCGGGGCTCTTCGGCGGCATGGCGCGGGTGCGCCTGGAGATGTACGGGCAGGCGGAGCCCCTCCTGTCCGCCGCACTGATGCGCTGTCGCAGCGAGCAGCCGCAGCGCAAGGAGCTGCGCTACTGGCTGGCGCGCGCCCACGAGGGCACCGGGCGCAGCGCGGCGGCCCTGCCTCTGTACCGGGCGGTGCACCGGGTGGATCCGGCGTTCATGGACACCTCGGCCCGGCTCGCGGCGATCTCCGAGGGGGACGGTTACGACGAGGCCGCCGACCTCGCCGCGGTCTCGCTGGCCGGCTTCGGTTCGGACGGCTCGGGCACGGGGGCCCAGGCGGACGGGGACATGGCGCTCGGCACCGACCTGGCGGAGGGCCGGGAGCCCTGGCTCGGCGGCGATCCGCAGGTCCTGCCCGGGACCGCGCTGCCGCCGTCCGGGCCCGGCGGTGACGGGGTACGGACGAAGCCGGGGAGCCCGCGGGCCACCGTCCTGCCCGCAGGACCGAGCGACCCGGTGATGCTCGCCGAGGCCCTGGCCGAGCTGGAGCGCATGGTCGGGCTGGAGCCCGTGAAGCGTCAGGTCAAGGCCCTGTCCGCGCAGCTCAACATGGCGCGCCTGCGGGCGGAGCAGGGGCTGCCGGTGCAGCCGCCGAAGCGCCACTTCGTCTTCTCCGGCCCGTCAGGGACGGGCAAGACCACGGTGGCCCGCATCCTGGGCAGGGTGTTCTACGCACTCGGGCTCCTCGGCGGCGACCACCTGGTGGAGGCCCAACGGTCCGACCTCGTCGGTGAGTTCCTCGGGCAGACGGCGGTGAAGGCCAATGAGCTGATCGATTCGGCGCTCGGTGGCGTGCTGTTCGTCGACGAGGCGTACAGCCTCTCCAACTCCGGTTACAGCAAAGGCGACGCGTACGGGGACGAGGCCCTGCAGGTGCTCCTCAAGCGGGCCGAGGACAACAGGGACCACCTGGTCGTCATCCTTGCCGGCTACCCGGAGGGCATGGACCGGCTCCTCTCCACCAACCCGGGGCTGTCCTCGCGCTTCACCACGCGGGTCGACTTCCCGAGCTACCGCCCCCTCGAACTCACCGCGATCGGCGGGGTGCTGGCCGCCGAGAACGGCGACACCTGGGACGAGGAGTCCCTCGACGAGCTGCGCAGCATCAGTGGGCACGTGATCGACCAGGGCTGGATCGACGAGCTGGGCAACGGCCGTTTCCTGCGCACCCTGTACGAGAAGAGCTGCGCCTACCGGGACCTGCGGCTGTCCGGTTACGCCGCCGTGCCGACCCGGGACGATCTGGCCACCCTGAGACTGCCGGACCTGATGCAGGCGTACGGCGAGGTCCTGTCCGGACGGGGCCCGGTGGACCGTGGGACGCAGGAGCCCGGGGCGCTGTGACGGCCCCGCGCTCGCGGCCCCGCAGCGGAGGCCCGGGTGCGGGACTCCGCCGGGCGGCCCCTCGGGACCGCCCGGCGGAGTGGATCAGCCCAGCGGGGCCATGGCCTTCGGCACCTCCACCGTGCGGCGCGGCACCGACACGCGGTGGGCCGGGTCGCGGACCTCGCCCACGAGCTTCTCCAGGACGTCCTCCATGGCGACCAGGCCGAGCACCTTGCCCGACGCGTCGGCGACCTGCGCGAGGTGTGTGGCCGCGCGGCGCATGACCGTCAGCGCGTCGTCCAGGGGGAGTTCCGCCCGTACCGTCGCCATGGGGCGCCAGACCTGCTGCGGAACGGCCCGCTCGCCGTCCTCCAGCTCCAGGACGTCCTTGACGTGCAGGTACCCCATGAACGCGCCGCCGCCCTCCGCGCAGACGGGGAAGCGCGAGAAGCCCGTCCGCACGGTCAGCTCCTCGACGCGGCGCGGGGTGACGGAGGGGTCCACCGTCACCAGGGAAGCCCGGTCCAGCAGCACATCGGTGACGGGCCTGCTGCCCAGCTCGAGGGCGTCCCCGAGCCGCTCCTGCGCCTCCGGTTCCAGCAGGCCGGCCAGGCCGGCGTCCTCCACCAGCCGGTTGAGCTGCTCGCTGGTGAAGACGGCCTCGACCTCGTCCTTCGGCTCGACCTTGAAGAGACGCAGGACGAGCCTGGCGCAGGCCCCGAGCGCCGAGGTGACCGGCCGGCAGAGCCGGGCGAAGCCGACCAGGCCGGGGCTGAGCCACATCGCCGTCTTCTCCGGGGCGGCCATCGCCAGGTTCTTCGGGACCATCTCGCCGATGACGAGGTGGAGGAAGACCACGGAGACGAGGGCCACGGCGAAGCCGAGCGGGTGGACGAACCCTTCGGGCACGTGCGCCGCGTGGAAGACCGGCTCCAGGAGGTGGGCGACGGTCGGCTCCGCGACGGCGCCGAGGGTGAGGGAGCAGACGGTGATCCCGAACTGTGCGGCCGCCATCATCTGCGGCAGGTTCTCCAGGCCGTACAGGACCTGTCTGGCCCGGCTCGACCCTCCCGCCGCGAGGGGTTCGACCTGACTGCGCCGTACGGAGACGAGCGCGAATTCGGCGCCGACGAAGAAGCCGTTCGCCAGCACGAGGAGACCGGCGAGGACCAGCTGTACAAGGCTCATCGCACAGCCTCCAGCAGGTCCTGCGTGAGCGGCTCCGCCGGAGGGGGCGGGAGGTCCGTCAGACGGACGAAGCGGACCTGTTCGGCACGGTAGTGGCCGACCTGGCGGACGGAGATGCGCCAGCCGGGCAGTTCGGCCCGGTCGCCGGGGGCGGGGATGCGTCCGAGCAGATCGGCGACCAGCCCCGCCACGGTCTCGTACGGGCCTTCGGGTACGTCGAGGCCTATCCGGTGCAGGGTGAGAACCCGGGTACTGCCCTCCACGTCCCAGCCGGACCGTCCGTCGTCGGCGACGACGGGCGTCAGCTCGGGGCGGTCCGCACCCTCCGCGTCGTGCTCGTCCCTGACCTCTCCGACGAGCTCCTCGATGATGTCCTCGAGGGTGACGACACCCGCGGTGCCGCCGTACTCGTCGACCACGACGGCGATCGGCTGCTCACTGCGCAGCCGCTGGAGCAGTTGTTCGACGGGCAGCGTCTCCGGCACCAGGAGCGGCGCCACCGCGATCCGGCTCACCGGGGTGCGCAGCCGGTCCTGGGAGGGGACGGCCAGGGCGTTCTTGAGATGGACCATGCCGACGACCTCGTCGATGCGGTCACGGTAGACGGGAAAGCGGGACAGGCCGGTGGCCCGCGTGAGGTTGAGGACGTCGGCCGCGGTCGCCGACGCCTGCAGCGCGCTGACCCTCACCCTGGGGGTCATGACGTGCTGCGCGGTGAGACCGGCGAGGGACAGGGTCCGCACGAAGAGATCGGCGGTGTCCTGCTCCAGGGTCCCGGCCTCGGCGGAGTGCCGGGCCAGCGAGACGAGCTCGCCCGGGGTCCTGGCGGAGGCGAGTTCGTCGGTGGGCTCGACGCCCAGCAGCCTGACCAGCCGGTTGGCGACGGTGTTCAGGACGGTGATCACCGGCCGGAAGAGGGTGGAGAAGCGGTGCTGGGGGCCGGCGACGAACCGTGCGACCTGGAGCGGCCTGGAGACCGCCCAGTTCTTCGGCACGAGCTCGCCGATGACCATCTGCACGGCTGCGGCGAACAGCATGCCGATCACGACGCTCACCCCGGGGACGACCCCGCTGGGCAGTCCGGTGGCGGTGAGCGGTCCGGCGAGCAGCTGGGCGAGCGCCGGTTCGGCGAGCATGCCGACGACCAGCGAGGTGATGGTGATGCCGAGCTGGGTGCCGGAGAGCTGGAAGGAGAGTTCGCGCAGGGCGGCGACGACGGTACGGGCCCGGCGGTCGCCTTCGGCGGCGGCGCGTTCGGCGTCCGGCCGGTCCACCGTGACGAGCCCGAATTCGGCTGCCACGAAGAACCCGTTGGCGAGGATGAGAAGGAATGCCGCGAGGAGCAGCAACAGGGGGGTGGTCATGCCGCCGCCTCCGGGGAGAGGGCGGCGCAGGTACTACCGGACGATCCGTCCATTGCTGGAGGGAGTCACTCCTTGGGTCGCAGGAAAAGGCCCCGCGGGCCTAGGGGCCTACTGGTGCGGGGCGGGGCGCACCGGGTGCGCCGCCGTTCCCAGAATAATCGGGATCCGGCCGAACGGGGCAGGGGGCTCAGCCGTTCTCCGTGGCGTCGTTCACTCCGCTGCCGTGGAATTCGGTGAGAGCGCGGAGTGCGCGGGCGTCACGGATGGCCTGTTTCCTGGCGATTCCGGGCTGGATGCCGAGCGCGGGCAGGCTGGTGCCGTCACTCAGGTCGAGGAAGACCCACGGGTCGCCCGCGCGCAGATTGACCCGGAGGATCTCCGCCCAGGCCAGCCGGCGGGTGCGGGTGATGTTGACGACAGTGACCCCGGTCTCGTCGGCGGTGATCCGAACCCTGCTGAGGAGGGCGAGGACGCCGAAGAAGAGCAGGGCGACGAAGACGAAGCTGGTCCGCTCCCCCGCGCCGAGGTTCTCCAGGACCAGTGCGACCGCCGTGATGACGACGAACATCGCCGCCCCCACGGCCAGCAGGACCACCCGGGTGAGGGTGGGCCTGAAGGTGGCCGGGAGAGCGGGGAGTTCGGTCGGCCTGGGCGCGGGGGCGGACATGGCGGCTGTGTCGTCCTCAGGTGTGCGGTGGTCCGGCCGTCAGAGGCGGCAGGCGTGGATGGCGGTGGTGAGGATCGCGCGCGCACCCAGCTCGTACAGGTCGTCCATGATCCGCTGGGCCTCCTTGGAGGCGACCATGGAGCGGACGGCGACCCAGCCCTCGTGGTGCAGGGGGGAGATGGTCGGCGACTCCAGGCCCGGGGTGAGGGCCACGGCGCGCTCCAGGTGCTCGACGCGGCAGTCGTAGTCCATCATCACGTAGGTGCGGGCGACCAGGACGCCCTGCAGGCGGCGCAGGAACTGCTGCACCTTGGAGTCCTCGGTGTCGGCGCCCTTGCGGCGGATCACGACGGCTTCCGACTTCATGATCGGCTCGCCGATGACCTCGAGGCCGGCGTTGCGCAGGCTGGTGCCGGTCTCGACGACGTCGGCGATGATCTGCGCGACGCCGAGCTCGATGGCGGTCTCGACCGCGCCGTCGAGGTGGACGACGGAGGCCTTCACGCCGGCCTCGGCGAGGTGGGCCGCGACGATGCCCTCGTACGACGTGGCGATCGTCATGCCGTCGAAGTCCTGCGGGCCGTCGGCCGTGCCGGGCTTGGTGGCGTAGCGGAAGGTCGAGCGCGCGAAGCCGAGCTGCAGGATCTCCTCGGCATCGGCACCGGAGTCCAGCAGCAGGTCGCGGCCGGTGATGCCGATGTCGAGGCGGCCCGAGCTGACGTAGATCGCGATGTCCCGCGGCCTCAGGTAGAAGAACTCCACCTCGTTCGTCGGGTCGACCAGGACCAGTTCCTTCGACTCCTTGCGCTGCTGGTAGCCGGCCTCATGGAGCATCGCCATCGCAGGTCCGGAGAGTGAACCCTTGTTGGGAACGGCGATGCGCAGCATGAGGTCGGGTTTCCTTTGTGCGGAGGGATGTTCGGGAACGGGTGGGGTGCGGCTCAGAGGTGGGCGTAGACGTCGTCGAGGGAGATCCCGCGGGCGACCATCATCACCTGGACGTGGTAGAGCAGCTGCGAGATCTCCTCGGCGGCGGCTTCCTTGCCCTCGTATTCGGCGGCCATCCAGACCTCGGCGGCCTCCTCGACGACCTTCTTGCCGATGGCATGCACGCCCTTGCCCACCAGCTCGGCGGTGCGGGAGGTGGAGGGGTCGCCGTCGGCGGCCTTGAGCTGGAGCTCGGCGAAGAGCTCTTCGAAGGTTTTGTTCGCCATGATGGTCCTTAGAATACGGGGTCCCGGACCGCTGCTCAGCGCCAGGGTTCGCTGACGGTGCGCAGTGTGGCCGCGGTGGCCACGGCCGCGGTGACCGCTTCGTGCCCCTTGTCCTCGTTGGAGCCCTCGAGCCCGGCCCGGTCCAGTGCCTGTTCCTCGTTGTCGCACGTGAGCACGCCGAAGCCCACCGGGACCCCGGTGTCGACCGTGACCTGGGTGAGGCCGTTGGTCACGCCCTGGGACACGTATTCGAAGTGGGGAGTGCCGCCGCGGATGATCACTCCGAGGGCCACGATGGCGTCGTAGCCGCGGCCGGCGAGCACCTTGGCCACCACCGGGAGCTCGAAGCTGCCGGGGACCCGCAGCAGCGTCGGCTCGTCGATGCCCAGATCGCGCAGCGCCCTCAGGGCCCCGTCGACGAGTCCGTCCATGACCTGCTCGTGCCACTGGGCCGCGATCACCGCCACCCGCAGGTCTCCGCAGTTGCGTACGGACAGTTCGGGTGCGCCCTTGCCGCTCATGTCTCTCCTGTGTGTTCGTCGGTGCTTACTGGTTGCCGCAGGCGGACGCGGTGGCGTCCAGCCAGGGCAGGTCGTGGCCCATCCGGTCGCGCTTGGTGCGCAGGTACCGGAGGTTGTGCTCGCCTGCCTGGACGGGCATGGGCTCGCGCTCGGTGACCTCGAGCCCGTGGCGCACGAGCGCGGCCGTCTTGTCCGGGTTGTTGGTCATCAGCCGCAGGGAGCGCACCCCGAGGTCCCGCAGGATCTGGGCACCCGCCGCGTAGTCCCTGGCGTCGGCCGGGAGGCCGAGTTCGAGGTTGGCGTCGAGGGTGTCGGAGCCGCGCTCCTGGAGTTCGTACGCGCGCAGCTTGGACAGCAGCCCGATGCCCCGGCCCTCGTGGCCGCGCAGATAGACGACGATCCCCCGGCCCTCGGCCGTGACGCGCTCCATCGAGGTGTGCAGCTGCGGACCGCAGTCGCAGCGCTGCGACTGGAAGATGTCGCCGGTCAGGCATTCGGAGTGGACCCGGACGAGCACGTCCCGGCCGTCGCCGATGTCGCCGTGGACGAGTGCCACGTGCTCGACACCGTCGACGGTGGAGCGGTAGCCGTACGCGGTGAACGCGCCGAAGGTGGTGGGCAGCCGGACCTCGGCCTCGCGGCGGACCGTGGGCTCGGAGCTGCGGCGGTAGGCGATCAGGTCCTCGATGGAGATGATCGTGAGGCCGTGCTTGCGGGCGAACGGGACGAGCTCGGGCAGCCGCAGCATCACCCCGTCCTCGCCGGCGATCTCGACGATGGCGCCCGCGGGGCGCAGTCCGGCGAGCCTGGCCAGGTCGACGGCGGCCTCGGTGTGGCCGTTGCGGACGAGCACACCCCCGGTCCTGGCGCGGAGCGGGAAGATGTGGCCGGGGCGTACGAAGTCGCCGGGGCCCGCCTTGCCGCCCGCGAGCAGCCGGAGCGTGGTGGCCCGGTCGGCCGCGGAGATACCGGTGGTCACACCGTGCTCCGCGGAGGCGTCCACGGAGACGGTGAAGGCCGTCTGCATGGACTCGGTGTTGTGCGCGACCATCTGCGGGAGTTCGAGGCGTTCGAGCTCGTCGTTCTCCATGGGCGCGCAGATCAGACCGCGGCATTCGCTCATCATGAAGGCGATGATCTCGGGGGTCGCCTTCTCGGCGGCGATGACGAGGTCGCCCTCGTTCTCCCGGTCCTCGTCGTCGACGACGACGACGGGCCGTCCGGCGGCGATGTCGCGGATCGCCTGCTCGACGGGGTCGAGCGAGAGGTCCTCACGGGTGCGGTCGTGCAACCAGGTGGGCTGGGCAGTCATGCCGTGGCTCCTTCCAGAGCGGGTGTCCGCGTACGCAGCCACCAGTCGCGCATGCCCCACAGGACGAGGGCGCCGTAGACGACGTAGATGAGACCTGAGAAGGCGAGTCCGCTGTGGAAGTTGAGCGGTACGCCGACGAGGTCGACGAGCAGCCAGGCGAACCAGAACTCGACCATGCCGCGCGCCTGGGCGATCATCGCCACGAGGGTGCCGGCGAAGATGTAGGCGTCGGCCCAGGGGCTCCAGGAGAGCGACGGGAAGGCCGTGAACAGCCCGCCGACGGCGAGAGTGCCGAGGGCCGCGCCGCCCACCAGGAATCCGCGCTCGCGCCAGGTGGCGAAGCGCACAGCGATGGAGCCGTCCTGCGCCTGCTGCCTGCCGCGGGTCCACTGCTGCCAGCCCCAGACGGCGACGGCGATGACGATCAGCTGCTTGCCGACGCTGCCCGCCTGCTGCACGGAGACGTTGGCGGCGACCAGGACCACACCGGACAGCAGCTGGGTGGGCCAGGTCCACACCGAGCGGAGCCAGCCCAGGGCCAGGGCGATCAGGCCGATCGTGTTGCCGATCATGTCCGACCAGATGATGTGCTGGCCGAAGGCGGTGAACGCCTCCGAGTTCAGCCAGTCCAGGGCGTTCATGCGACCGGCTCCCCGGATGCGGGCGCGCCGCCGTGGCCGAGCAGCCGTTCGACGTACTTCGCGAGGACGTCCACCTCGAGGTTGACCGGGTCGCCGGGCCCCTTGAGGCCGAGCGTGGTCAGCGCGAGGGTGGTGGGGATGAGGCTGATCGTGAAGAAGTCGGGCCCCGCGTCGACGACGGTCAGGCTCACCCCGTCGACGGTGATCGAGCCCTTCTCCACGACGTAGCGGGCCAGACCGGCGGGCAGGGAGACCGTGACGAGCTCCCAGTTCTCGGAGACCTTGCGCTCGACGATGTGGCCGGTGCCGTCCACGTGTCCCTGGACGATGTGCCCGCCGAGGCGGCCGCCGAGCGCCATGGGGCGCTCGAGGTTGACCCGGGAGCCCGCGGCGAGCGCGCCGAGGCTGGAGCGGTCCAGCGTCTCGGCCATGACGTCGGCGGTGAACTCGTTCTCCCCGAGGTCCACGACGGTGAGGCAGACGCCGTTCACGGCGATGGAGTCGCCGTGCTTGGCGCCCTCGGTCACCACGGGGCCGCGCAGTCGGAAGCGGGAGGCGTCGTCGAGCTTCTCGACGGCCGTGACCTCACCCAGTTCTTCGACAATTCCGGTGAACACTCAGTTTCCCTTCCTAGCAGGAACGGGGACGGCGGTGATGCGCAGATCGGGGCCGATACGGACGGTCTCGGTCACGTCGAGGCGCAACGCCTGGGAGATGGTGGAGATTCCGGCGTCGGCGAGGGCTGCCGGGCCCGCGCCGAGGAGAACCGGGGCGAGGTAGCCGACGACGGTGTCGACCGCCCCCGCGGCGACGAAGGAGCCGGCCAGGACCGGCCCTCCTTCGAGGAGTACGGAGCGGATGCCGCGCCCGTGGAGCGCGGCGAGCAGGGCCTGGATGTCGAGGCCGGGGCCGGTGGCCGCGCGCGGCAGGCGCAGGACGGCGTCCTCGGGAAGGTGGCCGGCCTCCGCGTCGTCGGCCACCGCGATCAGGGTGGGCGCCGTCGCGTCGAGGACCCGGGCTCCGGGCCGGACGGCGGTGGCGCCGGTGTCGACGACCACCCGCAGCGGCTGGGTGGCGCCCTCGATGCCGCGTACGCCCAGCTGGGGGTCGTCGGTGCGGGCGGTGCCGGAGCCGACCACGACGGCGTCGGCCTCGGCGCGCAGCCGGTGCACGTCCGCGCGGGCCTCGGGGGAGGTGATCCAGCGGCTGGTGGCGTCGGCGGCGGCGATCCGGCCGTCGAGGGTGGCCGCGTACTTCCACAGGACGTACGGGCGGCCGAGGCGGACCGAGGTGAGCCACGCGGCGTTGCCGGCCTCCGCCTCGTCGGCGAGGAGGCCCTGTTCCACCTGGACACCGGCGGCACGCAACGTGTCCGCACCGCCCGTGGCCTGCGGGTTCGGGTCGCCCACCGCGTACAGGACCCGGCTGACGCCGGCCTCGACGAGGGCCTGGGCGCAGGGACCGGTGCGTCCGGTGTGGTTGCAGGGTTCGAGGGTGACGAGGGCGGTGCCGCCCCGGGCGCGCCCGCCGGCCTCGCGCAGGGCGTGGATCTCGGCGTGCGGCCCGCCGGCGCGCTGGTGGAAGCCTTCGCCGGCCTGTTCCCCGTCGGCGTCGAGAATGACGCAGCCGACGACCGGGTTGGGGCTGGTGGCGCCGAGCCCGCGGGCTGCGAGCATGATCGCCCGCCGCATGGCGGTTCGTGTCGATACGGGTGCCACCGGGTCCTCCTGCCTCTTCGGGCACGGACTCCGGGGCCTGTCGATGACGACAGATGAAGCGGAACGCAACAGGGGAACGCCGGGAACCGAAGAAACGGATGTGACCGTCCCGGAACCTCCCGGAACGCATCCGCCTACGGCGGCGTACCTGTGACGGCCCGCCGCGCACTGCCTCCCATCCGGACTTTCACCGTCGGTCCAGGAATCTCACCTGGTCAACCGGCCGCTGGATGCGGACGGGTCGCGGACTATAACCGCCGGTTCGGAATTACACCGACCCCGGAGTGCGCTGCTGCTGGTACAGGTCTCATTCTGCCACGTCGGTCAACGGTCCATACGGGTGACTTCTGTGGGACAGGTCACAGAAGGCCGTGGGCCGCCCCCGGCGCGAAGAGAGCGTCCTGGGCCGCCTCGCGGGCGGCGAACAGCGCGCCGCGCAGTACCGCGCCGCCGCCCAGCGTGCCCGCCCTGACCTCCGTACGCAGGGGTGACATCCGGGCAAGCCGCTCCTCCACCCGCGCGGCGAGCGCGTCGCCGCCGGCGCGGCCGACCTCGCCCGCCAGGACGAGGCAGCCGGGGTCCAGGACGGAGACGACGGAGGCGGCTCCGAGCGCCAGGCGGTCGGCGAGCGCCGCCAGGAAGGACTCCCCGCCGCCGCCTGCCCGCAGGGCGGCCCGGACGGCGAACGCGGCGGCGGGGTCCTGTTCCTGTGCGGCGTCCGCCGCAGGGCCCCACGCCTTGATTCCGTGCTCCTCGGCCAGCCCGCAGACGGCGGCCGAGCCCACCAGGGAGTGGAACCCCCCGTCGCAGTTGACCGCCGAGGGGACGCCCGAGGTGCCGGGCACCGGCATGAAGCCGATCTCCCCGGCGCCGCCCGACGCACCCCGCCGCAGCTTTCCGTCGAGCATGACGGCGGCGCCGACGCCGTGGCCGAGCCAGAGCAGGACGAAGGTGTCGTGGTCCTGGGCGGCCCCGATGCGGTGTTCGGCGACCGCGGCGAGATTGGTCTCGTTCTCCACGAGGACGGTGGCGGGCAGCCGCCGCTGGAGCTCCCTGACCAGCCCTCCGTGCCAGGCGGGGAGCCCGGCGGTGTTCCTGAGCTCACCGGTGACCGGGTCGATCAGACCGGGGGCACCGATGCCGACACTGTGCAGCGGCGCCGTTCCCGCGGTGCGGGCGGTGCGCTCCAGCATCGCCACGGCCTTCTCGACGGCGGGCCGCGTCCCGGTGTCGCTGCCGATCGGCAGGGTGGCCTCGGCCAGCGTGACTCCGAGCAGATCCGCGACGGCCACGGCGACGCTGTCCGTCCGTACGTCGAGGGCCGCCAGGTGAGCGCGGTCGGCGACGATCCCGTACAGCCGGGCGTTGGGTCCGCGGCGGTCCGCGCCGCTCTCCCCGACGACCCGGACCAGGCCGGCGTCCTGCAGGCGGTCCACCAGATCGGCCACCGTGGGACGGGACAGGCCGGTCAGGGTCTTCAGCTGAGTGGCCGTCAGCGGGCCGTCCTGCTGGAGCAGTCGCAGGGCGAGCCGGTCGTTGATGGCCCGGGCGGTGCTCGGGGATGCGGGCATGCCGGGATCCTTCCAGATCACTGACGGTCCGCCGCCATGGGGTTATTTATCAGGCAGGGTTCCTGATAGTTTACGGCCCGCACCGCGCGACGCCTGCCGGAGAGACGGCGGGCCAGGATTCCCAGGGGAGGGCACGGCGCATGACAAAGGACTCAGCGGTCCCGGTCTTCGGCACGGAGCAGGTCAGGCGGGCCAGATACGCGGTCGCCGCAGTCTTCACCGTGCACGGGGCGGTGACCGGCAGCTTCGCGACCCGGGTCCCCTGGATCCAGGACCACGCCTCGGTGAGCGCGGGCCAGCTCGGCCTCGCCCTCGCCTTCCCCGCCATCGGCGCCTCACTGGCGATGCCGCTGGCCGGACGCGTCAGCCACCGGTTCGGCGCCCGGACCGCGCTGCGGGGACTGCTGGCACTCTGGACCCTGGCCCTGATCCTCCCGGCGCTGGCCCCGAACCTGCTCACCCTCTGCGCCGCGCTGTTCGTGTACGGGGCGTCGGCGGGGATGTCGGACGTGGCGATGAACGCGCTCGGCGTCGAGGTGGAGAACCGCCTCGACCGGTCGATCATGTCCGGGCTGCACGGCATGTGGAGCGTGGGCGCCCTGATCGGTTCGGCGGCCGGCACGGTCGCGGCGCACATCGGGGCGGACGCGCGGCTGCACCACACCCTGGCCGCACTGGCACTGACGGCCCTCGGCCTGGCCGCGTGCCAGGGCGTCCTGGACCTGCGCAGCGAACCCGACGAAGAGCCCCCGCCGCGCTTCACCCTGCCGCCGAAGTCCGCGCTGGTCATCGGCGCGGTCGGCTTCTGCGCGGTGTTCGCCGAGGGGGCCAGCATGGACTGGTCCGCCGTCTACCTCCGGGACATCATGGACAGTTCGGCCGGTCTCGCCGCGGCGTCGACCACGGCGTTCGCCCTCATGATGGCCATCGCCCGGATAGCCGGAGACAAGGTCGTCGACCGTTTCGGAGCGGTGCGGACCGTGCGTGTCGGAGGCGTCCTGGCCACGGCGGGCGGACTGCTCGTGGTCATGGCACCGGGCCCCGCCCTGGCACTGTGCGGCTTCGGGATGCTCGGGCTCGGCGTGGCGGTCGTCGTACCGCTGGCCTTCGCCGCGGCCGGACGCAGCGGCACGAACCCGAGCCGGGCCATCGCGGGCGTCGCCACCATCACCTACACCTCCGGACTCATCGCCCCGTCCGCGATCGGTTCACTGGCGGAGGCGACCTCGCTGCTCACCTCGTTCGGGCTGGTCACGGTGCTGGCGTTCGGGCTGGTCCTCGGGGCCGGGGTGCTGCGCGCAGGCGACCGCAAGGTCGCGGAGGGCGGCGCCGCGCAACCCGCGCCGACCAGGAGCCCGGCAGGCGGCTGACCCCCGGCGGCGACACGGCCGTCGGGGCAGCGGGGCCGACGTCCGGACGGCGCCGCGGGCATCCGGACAGCGCCGCGGGCAAGGCAGCGGAGCGACAGATTCCGCTCGCGGCGGGGGCGAGCGCGGGGCCACCGGCCTGCGGCACTACCATGGCTCTGATCTTTACCGCGGGTGGACCCCCAGGGCGCACCGCACACACCAATCAGGGAGCGACCATGGGCCTCGGCGTGCGCTGGACCTTGCACGGCGACGGAAAGACCCCCGCACCGGGGGCCGTGGTACGCCCGGACGAGCGGCTCACCTGGCCGCGTACGTTCGGTCTCGGCGCCCAGCACGTGGTGGCCATGTTCGGCGCGTCCTTCGTGGCGCCCGTCCTGATGGGTCTCGACCCGAACCTCGCCATCATGATGTCCGGCGTCGCCACCGCCATCTTCCTCCTGGCGACGAAGGGCAGGGTGCCCAGCTACCTGGGGTGCTCGCTCTCCTTCGTGGGGGTGGCCGCCACGATCCGTGCGAGCGGGGGCAGCAGTGCCACCGTCACGGGCGCGGTCCTGGTGGTCGGCGCCGTGCTGTTCCTCGTGGGGCTCATGGTGCAGCGCTTCGGCGCGCGGATCATCCACGCGGCCATGCCTCCCGTGGTGACCGGCGCCGTCGTCATGCTGATCGGCTTCAACCTCGCACCGGTCACCGCGTCGACGTACTGGCCCCAGGACCAGTGGACGGCCCTGCTGGTGATGCTCTTCACCGGTCTCGCCGTGGTCTGCCTGCGCGGGTTCTTCTCCCGTATCGCGATCTTCCTCGGCCTGGTCTTCGGATACGTGCTGTCCTGGGTGCTCGACCTGGTCTTCGGGAAGATCCACTCCCCGGCCGGGGGCGCCGAGGCCGTCGACCACTGGCGGCTGGACCTCTCGGCCGTGGCGGACGCGGACTGGATCGGGCTGCCGTCCTTCCACGCGCCGAGCTTCGAATGGTCGGCGATCCTGGTTGCGCTGCCCGTCGTCATCGCCCTGATCGCCGAGAACGCCGGGCATGTGAAGGCCGTCGGAGAGATGACCGGCGACTCGCTCGACGACAAGCTGGGGACCGCCATCGCGGCCGACGGCGCCGCCTCGATGCTCTCCACGGCCGTGGGCGGCCCGCCGAACACCACCTACTCCGAGAACATCGGGGTGATGGCGGCGACCCGGGTCTACTCCACCGCCGCGTACTGGGCCGCCGCGTTCTTCGCGCTGCTCTTCGGTCTCTGCCCCAAGTTCGGTGCGGTCGTCGCCGCGATCCCCGGCGGGGTGCTGGGCGGGATCACCGTCATCCTCTACGGCATGATCGGCCTGCTGGGCGCCCAGATCTGGCTCAACGCCAAGGTCGACCTGCGCAACCCCCTCAACCTCGTCCCGGCCGCCGCGGGCATCATCATCGGGGTCGGCGGGGTCAGCCTGAAGATCAGTGACAACTTCGAGCTGAGCGGCATCGCCCTCGGCACGCTCGTGGTGATCACCGGCTACCACGCGCTGCGCGCGTTCGCCCCCGCACACCTGAAGACCCAGGAGCCCCTGCTGGACTCGGGCACGTCACAGTACGACGAGAAGCCCCCGGCCGGCGAGGACGCCGGCAGCTCCTGACCCCTTCCACGGAGCTCTGCGGGCGGCAGCCCGGGCGGCGTACGACTGCCCAGCCGCGCCCGCCGCAGCCCGGGCGGCATACGACTGCCCGACCCGCGCCCGCCGGCCCGCGGACGGACCGGCGGACCGGCCGGGGCCAGCCCCCGCGGGGCCGGTCGCCGCGCCGGCGGGTCAGCCGCGCTGGAAGAACTCCAGCTCAGCCAGGGCCAGTCGGCGCCCCGAAGACAGGTCCACCGGCTCGCGCAGGACCAGGCGTACCGTCTTCACGTCGCTGAGAGCGGTGTGGATCGTCTGCGGGCCCGGCTTGTCACTGAGGTCCAGCTCCTTGTGCTGACGCTCGCCGTCCGCCGTCGTCACCTCCAGGTCGATCCTGAGCGCGCGTGCCTCGCTGGTGTACACCTCGGGGTTGCGGGAGGGGCCGTTGGTGATGATCAGGTCGACCAGGCGGAACGGCTGACGGAAGGTGTACGTCACCGAGGCGCCCTCAGTGGGTGCGCCCCAGTAGGTGTTGCTCAGCCCGTCCGTGGCGTTCTTCGCCGGATGCCGGGGCGATGCGGCGCTCGCCTCGACACTCACCGGGGTGATGGGCTTGGCCTTGCCCAGCTTGTCCCGGGTGTCCTCGAACAGGGCGCGTCCGGCAGGCAGCAGCAGGAAAGCACCCGCGCACAGCGCCACCACCACGGCAAGGATCACCAGGAGCCGCACCGCCCCGCCCGAACTCGCCCGCACCCGGCGGCGGAACGGCCACACCGTCCGCCACCACGGCAGCGCCTCGGGCTTCGCGGCGGGGTTCAGCGGGGTCGCGCAGCGTCGGCAGAACCGGCGGCCGGGCGGGTTGGGGGTGCCACAGGAGGGGCAGGGCGCGCCCACCACCTCGTCGGGCGCCTCCACGGGGCGCACGACCGGGCGGGGGGCCACGGCCTTCGCGGGGCGTACGGGCTGGATGGGGGCGGGTGCCGTGGGCGCCTCGGCCGTGGCGGCGGGGTCGCCGGCGCGGGCCGGGGGCGGCGCCGGAGCGGCTGCCGGGCGGGCGGTGGCGGGCGATGCGGCAGGCGGTAAGGCGGGTGGGGCTCCCACGGCCGGGCCGGGTGCCGGAGGCTCCGAAGCCGTGGGGCCGGGTGCGCGCGTGGCCGACGGTGCCGAGGAGGTGACGGAGGCCGCGGGCCGGGCGGGCGTACGCGACGAGGGCTCCGCAGGCGCGATCGACGGCGGCTCCGCGGGCGTACTCGGCTGTGGCGGCTCCGCAGACGTACTCGGCGGCGGCTCCGGAGACGTGCCCGAGGGCGCCGGACCGTCCGACCACCCCAGGTACGCCCCGCAGTTGCCGCAGAAGTCGTCCGTGGGGCCGTTGGACGCCCCACAGGCGGGACAGGCGCGCACGGCGTCACCTCCCTTCGTCGGTGGGTGGGCCGGGCAGGACCTCCACCCGGCAGACGGTGTGCACCGGGCACATGGCCCGGACGACCTTGTGGACCCTGACCGGGTCGATCCGGGCCACCTGCTCCGGCCACACCCGCACCAGGACCTCGGCGGGGGGCTCCGGCGGCAGGTCGGCTCCGGGGGTGCTCGACCACACCGCGCCGCCGTCCCCGACGACCTCGGCGTGCACGCCGAGCGCGAGCCGCAGTGCCTCGACCAGGCCACGCCGGGTACCGCTCCAGCGGTGCAGCTCCACCGCGCGGGCGACCGTCTCGCGGCGCCGCTCCACCGGCCACCGCGGGTCGTCGTCGGCGCCCACCCATGACCCCAGCCAGGCCAGGAAGTCCACCGGGGCCACATGGGGGTCGAGATACGCGGGCAGGTTGTCGAGGGTCGCGAACACCGGCGCGAGGACGGTGTCCAGTCCGGCGGTGAAGCGCTGCGCGAAGTCGTCGTCGGCGTACAGTGCGGGCAGTTGACCGCCGATCGGGTGCCGGCTCGGCAGACCGGGTATCGCGGCGCGGCTCATCCCCGTGCCTCCGGTTCCAGAGCCGTGACGACCACCTGGTGCTGGTAGGAGAAGACCAACGCGCCCGCGGCCACGTCGACGCGGTCCGTCGGCGCGCCGCGCCGCCCGGTGACCGGGTCGGCGGGGAACAGCAGGATCTCCTCGATCAGCGCGTTGCCGGTGGCGCGTTGGAGGACGCCGAAGACGTCGCCGTACTGGACCGGTCGTCCGAAGGGCCAGCCGGTCCGGTCCGGGCCCCCGACCAGCGGGTTGAGATGGCGGAACAGGGCGGCGAGGGCCGTGTCGCGGACGCGGTCGGTGTCGGCGGGGGCCGCCGCCAGCCTGGCGACCACGGTGACGCCCTGGTAGACCGGCGGCTCGACGACCAGGCGAGTGCCGATCAGACGGCGCTCGTCGAGGCTCGTGGTGATCGTCCGCAGGACCTCGTCGGAGGGGATGAGCTGTTCGAAGCGGAGGCGGTCGTCCCTCTCGTCGGCCACCGCGTCCGGGACCACCAGCACCCGTACCGCGCCTGCTCCCTCGGCGGCGGGGAGGCAGCGGACACGCCGTACCGAGGGCGCGGCCTGACCTGCGATGATCTCGTAGTCCTCGGCGGTGACGGCGCGTTCCTGCATGCGCAGGGCGTCCGGTGCCCGCAGCCTGGCGTTGGCGAGGGTCTCGCCGGCGACGCCACCGGCCGCCGACTCGCGGTTGGCGACCCGTGCGACATAGGGGACGGAGCTGCGCAGTACGGAGATCGCCCCGCGGGCCACATTGCCCGCGGGGCCGCCGCCGGTGCGGTAACGGGCCACCCGGACCTGGGCGCCCTTGGGCGGCACGGCGCCGCACTGCCGCAGGGTGCCGTCCGGTTCGCGCAGCGCCGGCGGGAAGGCGAACTCGCCGGTGGTGGCGTCGACCCGGACATGGCGGTCGGCAGGGCCGGAGCGGCCGAAGTGCTCGACCACGTCCCAGCGCTGCCAGCCCTCGGCCGAGGACACCTCCACCACGGGGGGCTCGCGGTCGAGGAGGACCGGCGGGCGGCCGAGCCGGAACGTCTGCCCGGCCACGCCCTCCGAGGTGCCGAGCGGCACGTCGGTCTCGCTCTCGGCGTGCTCCGCGGTCATGGTGCCGCCCACGGTGAACACGGACGCCTCGCGCACCGTCGGGGACTCCGAGTAGAACGGCTGGCCCGGCTCCGCCTCGGTGACCCGGCAGCGCAACCAGCCGGCGCGGGTCCCGCCGATCACCGACGCGGTGTGCCCGGCCGGTACGTACACGATGATCTCGCCGGGCCGGTTCAGACCGCCGGTGGAGTCCTCGCCGGTGTCGCACACCTGCCAGCCGCCACCGTCCCACGCCTCCCACACCAGCGGGGGCTGGCGCGGGTCGACGCCGATGCCCTCCACTCTGCTGTCCAGGTTCACCGCGACCACACAGCGCGGCACCGCCGTGGGCAGGCCGAACAGCAGCGCGTCACCGGCCTGGGGTGCCGCCTGGAAGGCGGGGATGTCGCGGCCTTCGGTGAGCTCACCGGTCCGGTCGGTCTGCGCACCGGCGCGGGACGCGGTCACCAGGCGGATCAACTCGCTCGGCATGATGCGCAGTTCGTCGGTGGTGGTGAACACCACGGCCTCGTCGGCCTCGCCGCCCGCGGTGGCGACCTCGGTGCCCGGGGTCAGTGTCACCGTGTCGGGCTGCGGCGCCGACAACCAGAAGTCGACCTCGGCCACGGCCGCGGCCGGCGGGAACAGGCGGATGCCGAGCAGGTCCAGGAAGGCGGTGTAGTTCTTGTCGGGCACCCGGTTCAGCCGGTACAGCAGCTGGTCCACGAGGTAGGCGAACGTCTCGATGAGGGTGATGCCCGGGTCGGAGACGTTGTGGTCGGTCCACTCCGGGGCACGCTGCTGCACATACCGTTTCGCCTCGTCGACGAGCTGCTGGAACCGCCGGTCGTCCAGGTTCGGGGAGGGCAGGGCCATCAGGCGGCGCCCCATTCCTCGGCCCCCTCCTCGGAGGGGATCGTGTAGAAGGGAAAGACCAGGTTGCGCCGGTCGTTGGTGGAACGCAGGGTGTAGTGCACGTCGATGTATAGGGTGCCGTCCTCGACGGCGTCGAAGGCGACCACCACGTCGTCGACCGCGATGCGCGGTTCCCACCGCTCCAGGGCCTCGTGCACCCGCTGGGCGATCCGTCCGGCGGTGGCACCGTCGCCGGGCGCGAAGACGTAGTCGTGGATGCCGCAGCCGAACTCGGGGCGCATGGGACGCTCGCCGGGCGCGGTGCCGAGCACCAGGCGGATCGCCTCCTCGATCTCCCGCTCCCGCTCGACCATGCCGATCCCGCCGGCCGGCCCGACGCGCAACGGGAACGCCCACCCGCGGCCGATGAACCGGTCACTCATCACACGCCGCCGATCAGGACGTTCAGGGCACCGCCCGCGATCATCGCGCCGCACGTGGTCTTGTCCCGCATCTTCGCGGCCGGCAGCCCGCCGATGAGGACCTGGCCCCGGGCGAGCGAGGCCGGGTCGGGCAGGACCACGTTGCCGGGCCCCAGGAGCAGGTGCGGGGGAATCGAGCAGGTGTGCACACTGCCCGGGGGGCCGGGGAGCCCCGTGGTCACGGCCGCGGGGCGGCCGCCGATCAGCACGCGCAGCACCGCCTGGGCCGCGGGGCCGGTCGGCAGGGCGATCACGCCGCCGTGGTTGGTGGGATCACCGGTACGGGCTGCGGCCGGCATGCGGACTCCTCGGGAATGTCGGGACCGTCGGGAGACGGAGGTCAGTTGATCCGGATGAGCTTGGCCTTGAGGACGCCCAGCAGACCGCCGTCGACGGTGACGTTCGACGAGCCGTTGACGCTTACCGTGCGGCCGCCGATCTTCACCCCGACCCGGCCCTGGATGTCCACGTTTCGGCCTGACACGCTCACGTCGCCGCGCCCCGCGTCCAGGGTGATGCCCTTCTTGTCGAGCAGGACGGAACTGAGGGGGCGTCGGCGGCCCTTCGCGGCGTAGACGGTCAGCTCGATACGGTCCCGCCGGTTGTCCAGGAACACTTCCAGGCGCTCGTCGGCGCTCGTCAGCCGCACCCCGGAGTGGCCGGGCGCCCGCGCGTCCAGCAGCTCCACCCGATGCCCCGAACGCGACACGAGGGAGCGCCGGTTGACCCTCCCGGTGGTCTTGTCGACCAGTGGGCCGTCGTGCGGCGAGGGCTTGTCCACGCCGTTGTAGAGCCCGCCGATGACGTACGGGCTGTCCAGCAGGCCCTGTTCGAAGCCGACCAGGACCTCGTCGTTGACCTCCGGGCTGAACACGCCGCCTCCGCCCTTGCCGCCCCACTGCACGGAGCGCACCCAGTCGGTGACGTACGTGTCGTCCAGCCAGGGGAACTTCAGCCGTACGCCGCCCGACTCGGCGCCGCCGGGTTCGCGCACGTCGGTCACCACACCGATGGCCAGGCCGGGCATCCGGGGTCCGCGTCCGGGTGCGTTCGCGCCGGTCACCAGGCCGGTCAGGGAGCGGTCCGGGCTGGCGCTGACCCACACCGTCGTCCGGTATCCGCCGTGCGGTTCGAGGACGTGCTGCACCGCTGTCGCCGTGTACTTCCCGGAGAACGCCTGCCCGACGTTGCCGAGCGCCACCGGTCTGCCCGCCCGCAGGCGTGGGTTGCCCTCCACGAGCGCCTCCAGCTCAGCGAATCGGGAGCTGACTTCGGCGGCCGTGGCGTCCGCGACCGCCTTCGTCTCGGCGTGGGTGCGGTACGGGGAGTCCGTGACGGTCAGCTTCGACGACTTGCCGAACCGGGCGGCGAACGCCGGGCTCAGTCCCGGCACCACCGTGTCGCTGTCCACCGACGGCTTACGGGCCACCAGGGGCTGCTTGTTCGCGACGTCCCAGCCGCGCACCTCCACCTGCTGCGCGCCGTCCGCCGCCGACAGGGACGCCCGCAGCGCCAGCAGGTTGCGCCCGTACTCCAGCACCATCGGACTGCGGGTCGCCGGGGTCCACGGGGCGGGCGCGCCGGACGCCTTCCGCGGCTTGGTGAACTGCAGCAGCCCCTGGTCGTCGACCCGCACCTGCGCGCCGCTCTCCCCCGCCAGGAACTGCAGGAAGTCCCAGTCGGACACGTTGGCCTGCGACAGCTGCCGGTAGGTGACCGGCTCGGCCTCGACCGTCCCGCAGGTGAGCCCGGCGCCTGCGGCCACCTTGCGGACGATCGCCGCCGCCGTCATGTTGCGGTACGCCACGACCTTGCGGCCCCGCTGAAGGCGGTGCGCCTTGGAGTAGGCGCGCACCACCGTGAACGATCCCGTGCGGTCCCGGTCCAGCTCCAGGGCGGTCACCTCGCCGCTGAACAGCCGCTCGCGCGCCTGCCCGGAGACGGTCACGACCGACACCTTCAGCGGGGTGCCGATGGTGATGCCGGTCTTCTGGAGGAACTCGTGGTCGGGGTCGCGGAAGGTGAGGACGGCCGCGTCGGGCAGGCCCACGTTCTCGTCGACCACGCAGTTCACCAGCTGGGCGGCCCAGACGCGCGGGAGTTCGGCGGGTGTCTCGATGACCGGGTCGGCCGCGAACGACCGGCCTCCCCTCGCCTCGGGTGTGCTCACTGGTCCTCCTCAGCGCCCGCGTCACGCAGCCCCGGCACCACCAGTTCGGTGCCGGGTACGAGAGCCATCGGGTCGTCGATGTCGTTGGCCTCCGCGATGACCCGCCAGGCCGTCGCGTCGCCGTACTCCCGCCAGGCCAGCAGGGCCAGGCTGTCGCCCGCCACCACGGTGTGCGTGCTGCGGGCGGTGCGCGCCCCGGACGTCGGGTTCTGGCCCGCCGGGTCGACACTCGCCTCCTCGATGGACAGTGCGCAGGTGGCCCGCAGCGGTGTGCCGTCCACGTCGAACAGTGTGTAGCTCACCGACAGGCTCGACAGCACCCCGTCGAACGACGTCGTCCGCGCCGTGCCCCACTCGAACCGCACCCACGGGCTGGCCGGCTTCTTGCGGCCCAGGCTGGCCGGGGTCGGCACGCACCCTTTCATCAGCTTCTCCACCGCCAGCTCCACGGAGTTGTCGTGGGTGGCGGTGGCGTCCAGGAACACGTCCAGGCTGAGCGTGCGCGGGCCGCTGCCGACGAACTCCGGCAGCGCGGACTGCCCCGCCATCCGGGACGGGGTGCGCCTCCACTCCGTGCTCTTGCGCAACTCCAGGGTGGAGGGGTTGAACTGGAGGTTCAGCCGCGCGATGGTCCCGCCGGGCTTGGCGCCGACGGAGGTGGGGGGCTCCTTCAGCGTCAACTGGGCCCTGGCCCGGCTGGAGCGTGCTGGGGACACGGCAGGACCTCCTTTCCTGGGACGGCTGTCGGGGGTGCGGGACGAGGGACTCGGGACGAGGACGGGGTGTGTGAGGGCGGGTCAGGACGGGCGCAGGCCGTGGTGGGCGATCTCCAGGGTCTCCACCGCCGCCTGGGAGTTGGCGGGGTCGAAGGACGGACCCTGCCAGCGCACCGGGACGATCCCGGACACCTGCCAGCTGATGATCGGGGTGAGATCCGGTTTCAGCGCCACGATCTCGCCGTCCTTGGGCTCCACCCGCTTCAGCGTCTCGTCGAGCCAGCGGGCGATCTTCGCGGTGTCGGCGGTGACGGGCCGGGTGAGCGTGATGTTGGACCAGGCCACGCGGCTGGGCAGCTGCCAGGTGAAGCCGTTGTTGCCGCCCTCGGCGTACGTCTCCATCTCGACCTCGGCGCCCATGCCGGAGCACGTGTGGAAGTCGCCCAGGTCGTGGCCGCCGATCGCGAGCCGGAAATGCACGCTCGTCGCGAAGATGCTGTCGCTCATCGGTCCGTCACTCGCCCGTCAGTCGTTCGTCGTCCGGTCGGTCGTCGTCCATGGGTGCCCTCAGCGGCGTCCGTCGTAGGGGCGGCCCGTACGTTCGCGGCCGCGCCTCAGCTCGGCGCGCAACAGTCGCGAAACGGGGTCGAGCAGGCGGCGCGCCAGGTCGTCGAGGTCGAGGCCGGGGTCGTCCTGAGAGCGCTCGGGACGGCGGCGGGAGGCCGACTTGCCCGAGGCGGTAGCCGAGGCGGAGACGGGGGGCGCGGACGGCGGTCGCGGACGGCCGCGCGCCGGCACCTCCTTGGCCTCCACGCCCTTGAGCGGGCCGGCACCGGCGGAACCGGTGACTTCGCGCTGCACCGGGTAGGCCGCGCTCGGCGCGACGACCGTCCGCGGCCGGACCGCGGGAAGGGGGCCCACCGGCGCCGGGACGCCCGTAGGGCGGTCGGCGAGCGGCGGCGCCTGCGGGGCAGTCACCGGCAGGGGCCTCGCCGGTACGGCGGTGACCCCACCCGAGGTCACGGGGCGGGGCGGCGCGGGACGGACGACCGGGACACGCTGAACCGGGGCCGTGGAGCCGGACGTACGCACGCCTGCGTCCCGGCCCGGTACGCCCTGCGTGCCCCGAGTGCCCCCCGGTCCGGAGGACGCGGTCGCTGCTCGCTGGATCCGCGGTACGGCCGGGGCGGGCGCGGACGGGCCGGACAGCGGGCGCACGGGTGTCCCGAAGCCGCCGGGGAAGGCGGCCGGGGCGACGGCCGACGGGCCGGCCCGGTGTGCGGGCGCCCCGGGCGGTGGCGCGGTGTCGCCCCGCGCGGCGGCCGGTGCACCGGGCCAGCGCGCCGCCACCACGGGACGGCCGCCGGAGCGGGGAGCGGCAGGCGGTGCCGCACCTTCCGGGGGCCGGGAGCTCGGGGTGAGCGGGCGGGCCGCCAGCAGCGAGAGGGTACGGGGAGCCGCGGGCGAGTGTGCCGGGGAGCCGGTCACGGTGAGGCGGCGCGGGTCGGCCGAGTCTGCGGATCCGGTGCCGGCGGTGCCCGGAGCCACGGCCCTGGCCACGACGACCGGGCCCGCGGGGCGACGGGGGCGTTGTCCGCCGGAGCGCGGGGCGTCCGCCCGAGGGCTGCCGGAAGTCGGCCCGGCAGCGCGCGATCCGCCTGAGCCTGGCCTGCCCGCGCCCGCCCCGCCTGGCGCCTTTCCTGCCGCTGTCGCATGCTCCGTGACTGCGGCCTTCGCCTGTTCCGGGCGGTCCGGCGCGGCCGCCGGGGGCGCCGTCACCAGCGGCGTGGCGGGCCCGTTTCCGTGGGCCTCGGGAGTGATCCCGGTGGCGGTGCCCCCGATGGCGGAGTGCTCCGCGAGGCCGCGCCCGCTGTCGTCCGTGCCCAGCAGCGGGGCGTCCGCTCCCGGGGCGCGCTGGACGTCCGGGCCGGGTCCCGTACGAGGAGCACGCGGAGCACGAGGTGCGGGGGACGCCGCGGAACCGGGCAGCGCGGCGGTCGGCGGCAGTTCGGGCAGCGGAGCTCCCAGGCCGCCGCGCGCGCGGGCGCCCGAGCCGTCCGGGGCCGGGGTCCGGCGCCGGGCGTCGTCGACCGGGGTCGCGGACGCCGCTCCCCCGGTGGCACGCGTGTCGCCGTCGTACGGCACCGTGCCGCTCCGGCGCTGGACGACGGGCAGGGTCGGACCGGGCGCCGAACCGGCGCCGGACGCGGGAGCGCCGGGCCCCGACGGGGCAGCTGTGGAGGGCAGTTCGCTCAACGGAGCGCCGAGAGAAGCGCGACCGCGCGAAGGCCTGGCGGCGCGCTGCACAGGAGCGGACGAGTCCGCGCGGGCACCGGCCGGTGCGGCGGTGCCGGAGGTGCCCGCGCCCGTGCCGGCCGGTGCGGTGGTGCCGGAGGTGCCCGCGCCCGTGCCGGCCGGTGCGGTGGTGCCGGAAGCCTCCCGAGCGGGCGCCGGAGGGGTTGCGGGCCGCACCGCCGCGACGCGGCGCACGGGTCCGGCCGGGCGGCGGGCGACGGTCAGGCGGGGCCCCGACGGGCTGGGCCGGACCGCCGCGTGGGGCCCGTCGGCGGCAGACGTACGGGATGGTTCCGGGGGCGGCCCGGCCGCCCCCGTGGTGGCGCGTCGGACTGCCGGGACCGAGGGCGTACGGCCCCCCGGAGGGGTTCGGCCCGCGGATGCGCCCCGGTCCGCGGACGCCCGCCCGGAGCCGGGTTCGGAGGAGGGCCGGGCAGCGGCCCCGTCCGCCGCTGCGGGCGGCACGACCGCCACCCGTCGTACGAGCGGAGTCCTGGGGGCGACCGGCGGACGACCGGTGCCGGTGGGGGCCACGACCGGGCTCGTACCCGGCTCGGCGGCTCGTTGGACAGTGGCCGTCGAGGCGGCGAGTACGGCGGTGGAATCCGTGGACGTGAGGCCGAGGGACCGTGGGGCCGCGCCGCTCGGACTCGCCTTTCCCGCACGCGTGCCGCCGCCGGAGGGCCGTACGGCGGAGGGGCCCGACCGGGATCCCGTCGCCCCGTGCTTCCGCTCCCCCTCGACCGGCCGCCGGACGATCTCGGGTGCCCCGTCGGCCGTCGCCCCGTCCTCCGACCCCTCGGGCCGCAGTGCCCTCAGCAGCAGCGGCCCCCCGACGGGGTGCGTGACCCGGGGAGCCGCCGGGCGGGTGACGCCGTGCACCAGGCCTGCCGGAGCGGCGGGCAGCAAGGCATGCCCGAGGCTGCTGCCGAAGGACGGGTTCTGCCAGGCGGCCAGGCCCGCCCGGAAGGCGAGGCCGTCGCTGACGCCCAGCGGGGCGCGGGACACGGTGAGGTCAGGCGCGGCGGTGCGGCGCCAGCCCCCGTCCCAGTCGCCGGGTACGGAGGGCTTCGAAAGGACCGGTGCGTCGGGCGCGGCGGCACCCGGCGTGCCGGGTACCCCCTGGACCGGAGCCGCGGCAGACGGCGTCGCGGCCCGGCGGCGCAGCCTGTCCCGCCATCCCATCTGTTCAACCGCCTTCGTTCACGCGAGTGTTGATACGGGCGATCTCGGCCACCCACTGCTGCCGTTCACCGTGGGTCAGGTCGAGGATCTCCTCGCGTTGCCAGTGGAAGTGATAGGCGATGTACGCGATCTCCTCCCGGAGCCGGGGAAGGGCGTACGTCACGATTCCCCCAGGCGCCCACCCGAGAGGTCGACCTCGAAGCCGCCCTCGCAGTGCGGGCAGGTCACCGCGGCACGGGTGTGGCCCTCGCTGTTGACCCGGCGGTAGAAGTCCTGGAGGAAGGCGACGTCGGTGGCGTACATCCGCTCCACGACCCCGGCGTGCACATCGGTGACGGTGCCGATCCGGGTGATCACCTGGCTCAGCAGCACCACGCTGAGGTACGCCGGGTTCTCCTTGACCCTGAGGTCGATCTGCGGACGCAGCTCGTCACGGGCGGTGGCCAGGCGCATCGCGCCGTGCCGGTGCACCGTGCCCGCCTCGTCCACATAGCCGCGCGGCAGCTCGAACTCGAACTCGGTGCGCAGCCCGTGCTCCTCCCGGGCCGGCCCCGGAGCGGCGGGGGCCGGGGGTGCCGCCGCCTGCTCCGGTGCCGGGGCGGGCTCGGTGGCCTGGAGGATCTCTTCCAGGTTGCCCGCCGTGACGGTACGGCGCCTCATTCGACGATGATCTCTTCGAACACGATCGTCACTGACTCGGTGGCCGCGGCCGACTCGCCCGCCTTCAGGGAGGGGCCCTCCCACTTGGAGGCCCAGCCCTGCATCAGCTGGATGCGGCGGACCGTGCTTCCCTCGGTGTCCTTGATCTCGATCGTGAGGTTCTGCCGTGCGGAGTTCACGGCACCGTTGTTCAGGGTCTCCTTGATCCAGCTGGTGAACTCACTGCTCTGGTCGAGCCCCCGGGTGATCGTGATCTCACCGGCCTGGCGGGCGCCGGGCTGCTTGCGGATGATCTGCTTGCCCTCCGCGCTGACCTGGCGCACCTCGACGACCTCCTCCTCGACGGTCAGCCCGCTGATCTCCTGGATCGACTCGACCAGGTAGCCACCGAGCTGCACACCGAAGACATGGGTGGAAAGAGCATCGCCCGTTGCCATGACTGTCTGTCACCTTCCTTTGCGGAGCTGTTCGTTCTGCCGGCCTGAGGTCACTCGTCGATGAGGCTGGTGCTGTCGGAGAACTGGGCCAGCCGGAACACCACGAACTCGGCGGGCTTGACCGGCGATACGCCGATCTCACAGATGACACGGCCCTGGTCGATGGACTCCGGCGGATTGTTGTCCCGGTCGCACTTGACGTAGAACGCCTCCTCGGCCGTGCGGCCGAACAGCGCACCCCTGCGCCACTCCTCGGTGAGGAACGCGGTGACGTTGCGCCGGATGCTGGACCACAGCCGGTCGTCGTTGGGCTCGAAGACCACCCACTGGGTGCCCAGGAGGATGGACTCCTCCAGGTAGTTGAAGAGTCGGCGCACGTTCAGGTAGCGCCAGGCCGGGTCGGAGGACAGGGTCCGGGCGCCCCAGATGCGGATGCCACGTCCGGGGAAGGCCCGTACGCAGTTGACGCCGATCGGGTTGAGCAGGTCCTGCTCGCCCTTGCTGAGCCGGAGTTCCAGGTCCACCGCGCCGCGGATGACCTCGTTGGCCGGCGCCTTGTGCACACCTCGCTCGCCGTCGCTGCGCGCCCACACGCCGGCGACGTGGCCGCTCGGCGGGACGGTGGTGTTGCGTCCGGTGGCCGGGTCGAAGACGCGGACCCAGGGGTAGTAGAGCGTGGCGTACCGGGAGTCGTAACCGGCCTCGTCGTTGCGCCAGGCGCGCACCTGCTGGGCGCCCAGGCCGGGCGGGGCGTCCAGGACGGCGACGCGGTCGCCCATCTGCTCGCAGTGCGAGATCACCGCGAGCTGCACGGTGCGCACGCCCTCGGCGTCGATGTCGCCACGCTGATAGGAGCTCATCAGGTCCGGCACGGCGACCATGGTGATCTCGTCGATGGTCTCCAGGCCGCCGAACCCGGTCCGGGCGGCTGCGTCGCCGACGTACTCCGCCGGGTCGAGGCGGGCCATCTCACCCGAGCTGCTCGGCGCGGACGCGGCCGGGGCGTCGGGCACGGCCAGGGTCTGGGCGGCGGGCCTGGCCTGGGCGGTGCCCGGCTGCTCGGTGACCTGGATCAGCTTGGAGGCGCGGGCCTGGTTGACCAGGTATCCCTTGACGTTCTTGCGGGTGGAGGCCTCGTAGGTCTCCACGACCTGCTCGCCCTGGCGGACCAGGACCTTGAAGCGGTCCTCCGGCGGGTTCTCGCCCTCCGCGTCGGCGACCTCGACCGACACGCCGGTGACACCCCGCCTGGCGGCGAGGAGGAAGCCGCC
Source organism: Streptomyces sp. NPDC057287 (assembly GCF_042667905.1). Classification (NCBI taxonomy): domain Bacteria; kingdom Bacillati; phylum Actinomycetota; class Actinomycetes; order Kitasatosporales; family Streptomycetaceae; genus Streptomyces; species Streptomyces sp. NPDC057287. Next base: position 95,201 of record NZ_JBHUYV010000009.1, read on the forward strand.
GAGGGCAACCGGCTCCGCCGCCTTGGGCGCGCCGCTGCCGCCGTCTGCCGACGGGGCGGAGGCGGCGTCGGCCTGGCCACCGATCCGCACGATGTACGCGGCTCCGCCACCGTTGGCGAAGTAGCCGTGGACCGAGAGGGGCAGGTAGGCGCCCTCGGTGAAGCCACCGAACGTCTGGGTGTACTGGTCCCAGCTGGTGACCAGCGTCGGTGCGTGGAACGGACCGCTCCCGGCGAACCCGACGAACGCGGCGACGGCGGTGCCGACTCCTTCGATCGGTCGGGCACCGGACTGCACCTCCTCCACGTACACACCCGGGGTGAGGTACGTCGGCATACTCGCTCCTTCGCGTCCTGCGGGTCGGTCACCTGTGTCCAGGTCGAGTCTGCGCGCAGGGCCGGTGGGACGGCAGGGACGCGGGGACCTGGCCAGGGGCAGGACCGCTGCCTTTCGCTGCCCGTGGGAACCGTCCGGCCGCCACCTGGACGTGCCCCCGATCTGCCCGTACGGGCCTGGACGCGCCGCTCTGCCAGGCGCTCGACTGGGAGGTCGCAGGAGTACTGCGCCGACGAGGGGGCAACACGTTGCGGACGACCGGGGCGCACGCCGAGCAGCACGAGGACCGGCAGACCACGCGCGGCCCCGCCCGCCAGGAGACTCAGGAGACCTCCGGCACCCCGGACGTACCGCCGCCCCTCACCGCGGATGCTCTCCGCGCGGCCCAGCGCGGCGCGGGCAACGCCGCGGTGACCGCGATGATCGCCCGCCGCGCCCGCCCCGCACCCGTCGTCGAGCAGGACCACGGAGTGGACGAGGTCCTGCATTCCTCCGGCAAACCCCTCCCCTCGCGGGTGCGCCAGGACATGGAGTCCCGCTTCGGCACCGACTTCTCCGACGTACGGCTGCACACCGGGGCCGGCGCCTCACGCTCGGCCCGCGCCATCGGGGCACGCGCCTACACCTCCGGCAGTCATGTCGTCCTCGGCGCCGGTGGCGGCGACAAGCACACCCTCGCCCATGAGCTCACCCATGTCGTCCAGCAGCGCCAGGGTCCGGTGTCCGGCACCGACCAGGGCTCTGGCCTGCGGCTCTCCGATCCGTCCGACCGCTTCGAGCAGGCTGCGGAGGCCAACGCCCGACGGGTGCTGTCGGGTCCGGCGCCGGTCCAGCGGGAGGAGGAGTCCGCGCATTCGACGGGACACGCGCATGAGGGCGCGGTCCAGCGCATGGTGACGGGCGAGGCCGAGGAGGAGGACACCTCGGTCCCGGCGGACGGCCGGCCGCAGCCCCAGCAGATCGACGACGCGAAGCGGGTGGGGCTGGAGATCGAGATCACCGTCCCGCTCGAAGAGGTCTTCCCTGAGACTCAGGCCACCGGTTCCAAGAGCAAGGGCAAGGCCGTCGGCACCCTCAAGAACGGCGACGTGCTGGCCGAGTCCGACGCGAAGGAGCTGGGTCTGCCGGTGATCAAGCTGGAGGTCGAGGGGATGGACCGCGGGGTGCCGAGCATCGAGCTGATCTACGGGCCGTTGCCGCGCGAGGAGTACGTACAGGACGCTCATCTGGCGGCTCGGCGCAGTCTCCTCGACCAGTTCAAGAAGGTGGCCGGAAAGTCGGTCCCGCTGGAGGCCGTCATCACCGCCTACAACAGGTCCGTCGGCGGGGCCGATGCGCGGTACGCGCTGAAGACGAAGGCCGCGGGCCGAAAGGTGAAGACCAAGCAGGCGGGCACGATCAACCAGAACATCCAGACCAACATCTCCCTCCCCTACTCCAAGGTGGGGGCCGCCCCGGCGCCGGCCGATGCGCCGACGGCCCGTGGCCGGGGTGGGTCGCTCGCCGGACGCGGGCGGGGCGCCGCCCCGGCCGGGCGCGGTCGCGGCCGGGGCGGGAGTGTCTCGGCGCCGGCCGGACAGCCGGCGGGCGGTGCCAGGGGCGACTTCGCCGGACTTTTCCACGAGAAGACCGCGAAGCAGCTGTTCGAGGCGGCTCGCGCGACGGCCAACAGCATCACCGACGAGCGGGTGGCGGGCAGCCCCAACGTCATCTCCCTGCTCACACAGGTCGTTTTCCAGGAAGCGATGTACGCCCTGCACCGCATCACGAAGGGCGCGGAGCGGGATGTGGACAAGCAGCGTTTCCATGTGATGCTGAAGGTGAGCCCGCAGGATGTCGCGATGGCCGTTCTCACCGACGACGAAGCGGCCGGTCTGCTCGCGTGGCTGGGGGAGGGCGCCGCGCAGACGACGCTGAACCGCGGGGCCACGGAGGCCGCCCGGAAGGGCGGTGCGGTGGCGGCCAAGGGCGTCAGCGTCGACGTCGACGATCTGCTCACGGCCCTGCGCACGCGGCTGGCCGCGGGAAGGCAGCAACTGGGGGTGCGGAAGAAGGGGACGGAGAACGACCACTCCTCCCCCGTGCTGGACGCGGCCGGCGCATCCACCGGTGACCTTCGGCACTTCCACCCGCGTGCCAGCAACCGTGTACCGGTCACCGTCGACAACGGGGTCCCTCACGTGGTGGTCGAGGAACGCTCCGCGGGCCATCCGCTCAACCAGCCCGATGGCAGCGCCGCCGCCAGGAACCAGCTGATCAGGGATCTCCAGGAGTAACGGTCTCGGGCCGCAGGGCTCCCCAGGACCGGTGGGCGGGCCGGGCACGGCGGCCCGACCCTCTGCTCTCACGCCCGGGCGGCCTCCGCCAGATACGTCCCGAACTCGCCCTCCAGCACCAGCCGCCCCAGTTTCCGGTACTCCTGCGCGACCGCCGTCACCAGCTGCCGCATGGTGAGCGGGCCGCCGGCCTCCGCAGCGAGGTAGGCGGCGGTGACCGCGCAGGCGCGGATGGAACCGCCGGCGAGTTCGAAGCGGTCGGCGCAGAAGGCGAGGTCCAGGTCGTCGGCGCGGGGCAGCCGGACGCCCAGGCAGCGCTCCCACAGAGCGAGGCGCTGGCCGGGGTCGGGCACCGGGAAGTCGGCCACCACGTCGAGTCGCCGGGTGAACGCCTCGTCGAGGTTGGCCCGCAGATTGGTGGTCAGGACCGCGATCCCGTCGAACGACTCCATGCGCTGGAGCAGGTACGCCGACTCGATGTTGGCGTGCCGGTCGTGCGCGTCCTTCACCGCCGAGCGCTTGCCGAAGATCGCGTCGGCCTCGTCGAAGAGCAGCACCGCGTTGACCGCGGACGCCTCGGTGAAGATCCGCTCCAGGTTCTTCTCGGTCTCCCCGATGTACTTGTCCACGACCGTGGACAGGTCCACCACGTACAGGTCCATGCCCAGGTCGGTGGCGACGACCTCCGCGGACATGGTCTTGCCGGTGCCCGACTCGCCGGCGAACAGCGCGATCACACCGCGCCCCCGGCCGCCGCCGGGCCGCATCCCCCACTGCCCGAGCACCTGCTCACGGTGGCGGGCCCGCAGTGCCAGTTCGCGCAGCCGCCGGTGGGTGGCCGGCGGCAGCACCAAGTCGTCCCAGCCGACGTCCGGCTCCACCCGGCGGGCGAGCCGGTCGAGCCCCGCGCCGTTCTGGGCGCGTACGGCGCTGCGCAGGTCGTCGGGGCCGACCGGGCGGCCCGCGAGGGCGGCCGTGCGTACCGCCACGTCGGCGGCACGGCGCAACTGCCCGGAGTCCAGGCGATGCGCGGCGACCGCCTCGGCGAGCTTGTCGGCGTCACCGATCCCGAAGCCTCCACCGGAGTCGGGGTCGGCGGAGGCCCGTTCGAGGGCGTGCCGCCAGCGCGCGGCCTGCCGTTCGGGCGAAGGCGCCGCGACGGTCAGCTCGACGGGTGTGTGGGCCGCCCACTCCGGTGCCCAGCCGACCGTGCCGTGCGTGATCAGGGGAATCCCCCGCAGCGCCGTGCACAACGCCCCGAGTGTGCGGGCGCGTTCGGTGGGTTCGCCGGGGAGCGCCTCCAGAGGGCCGAGGACGACTCCGGCACCGGTGAGGCGGGCTTCGAGGGCGGCGACCCGGGCGAGTTCCGGTACGTCGCCCGCGCGCCGGGCGAGCGCCACCGCGTCCAGGACGAGCGGGGGCAGCCCGGCCGCGTGCAGGGCCGCGGTGGCCAGCCCCGCCGCGTCGCCTCCCCGGGTGCGCAGATGGACGAGCCCGACGCCGGTGCCTGCCGCGGCCGCCGTCCGCAGGACGTCCGCTTCCTCAGCGGTAGGGTCCTCCCACGCGGCGCCGAGCACTCCGGCGAGCCGGGCATCGGGCCGGGCGCTGCCCAGCAGATGTCCGGTCACCCGGTCGGGCACGGTCAACACGCGTGACAGCGGAGGCCGTTCGGGCTCCGTGACCTCCACCAGGCCGCCCGCGACGAGCGGCGCACCGGGAGCGAGCCGGAAGCGGGCGGACGCCGCCCCGGGCAGCCCGCACAGCTCCAGAGCGAGCCCGACGGTGGGCCGGCGGCGGGTGAGGTCGTCGTTGAGGAAGCCGTAGAGCCGCTCGAACCGTGCGTCGAGGTCCGGTGCCAGAGCCACCAGCAGCAGGTCCAGGTCCAGCGAGGACAGGCCGAAGTGCCGGGCGAGTCCGCCGAGTACGGAACCGGCCACGGGCTGCCACGGCTCGTGGGCGGGTACGCCGAGTCCGCCGGGCTCGTCCAGGATGCGGGCGACCGCGTCCGGAGTGAGGTACTGGCCGCGGTACGGGTCGTCGGGGTCGGGGTCGGCGGCGCGCCGGAGGGCGACGGCGTGCCGCACCCGTTCCTCGACGAGCCGGAGCCGGTCCCAGAGGGGTTCCACGTCGACGGACACGGGTCCGGCGACGACGTCGGGCCCTACGGTGTGCGTCACGGCTGGCGGTCCCCTCTGCGGCGGCGACGGGCGGGTGCGGGGCCTCGTTCGCGCGGGCCGGCGAGGCCGCCGCCCGGGCCCGGGTCGGTGGTCTCCGTGTAGCGCAGGCGGCGGCCCGGCATCGCCTGCGCGCCGCTCTCGCTCCTGGTGGCGGTGCGCACGACGAGACCTTCGGTGACCGGCGGCGCGGTCTCCGTGGCCACACCGGCGAGCGGCGCCCGCACCCGGACCTGGAGGGACGCCTTGAGCTCGCCGCCGAGCGCCGACCACACGTCGGCGGCGGCCGGAGCGTCGGGTCCGACCCCGCCGGCGTCCAGTCCCACTGTCAGACCGAGAGCGGCGAGCGTGCCGGTGAGCAGACGCGCGGGCAGGGTGTCTACTCCGATCACGGTCGCCAGCACCTGCGAGAGAAGCCGGTGTTCGTCCTGTGGGCGGCTCGTCCACGCCGTGACCAGGTACGTCAGCTCGAACCAGCGCGGCGGGGTGCGCCGCGCCACCAGATGCCCGTCGGCGTCGTAGACCTCGCCGGCGCCGCTGCCTCGCCGGGTGGCGTCCTCCCGGATGTCGTAGAGGAAGACACAGACGGTGGGGGCGCTGCGGCGCGCCGCCCAGTCCCGGGTGGGGGCGTCGAAGGCCACCTCGACGCCCGACGCCTCCAGGCCGGACTCGCCGATCAGCCGGCGCAGGCCCTCGTCGACCTCGTGGATCACCGGCGGGTCACCTCGCCCGGCGGCTGGAAGGTGCCGCTGACCACCAGGAAGTCGGTCGTCACCGGCGAGAACCCACGGCCCTTGGCGGTGATGACGCGCGGTCCCGTCCGGTCCTTGGCGAGGATGAGCAGCTGGCCGATGAAGGTGCCGTCCGGCAGTGGAACGGTCGGCGCCGCCGCCGCGGTGATCCCCGGCTTCCAGCTGAACCGCACCGGCGCTCCCGGCGGGAAGTCCTTGCCGCGTACGGAGGTGACGAAGCCGGGCTTGCCGATGTCGGGCACCGCGACGATGCGCGGCTGGAGGATGCGCAGCCGCTGCCGTGCGGTGTTGTCGCTCCTGTCGGCGTCGGTTCCGGTCGTGGTGAGCTCACCCGTGACACGGCCGGTCAGCGCCCTGTCCGGGCTGAGGACGATCCGTACGACAGTACTCGCGCCCGGCCTCAGGTCAGGCAGCGCGCACACCCAGGAGCGGTCGCAGCCCTGCGGCCGGCCGTTGTCCGGGATGCCCCGGGGCAGGCCGATGCGCAGCCGCAGCCCGGTCGCGAGCGCGTTGCGGCCGTTGCGGACGGTGTAGGTCACCACGACGCGTCCGCCGACGTAGCCCGGGTTGGGCTGGGCGCTGACCCGCACGCCGGGCCCGGCGTCGGGCGCGGGCGGCTCGGCGGGCACGGTGGGCGTCGGGGCCGGCGGGTCCGGGCTCGGCGGCGGTGGTGTCGGGGTCGGCGACGGGCTCGGGGTGGGCGGCGGCGCCTCGCCCACCGGGACCACGGTCCGGCCGGCGTTGTCGCTGGGCTCCGGATCGATGACCGTGCCGGTGACCAGCCAGTCGACGGGCTGGTCACCTGCGGTGAGGCCGGTGAGGGTGACGTCCACCGTGACGGTGGTGCCGGGCCTCACCACGCCGACGTCGCACAGGAGGGCGGCGGCGGCGCAGGTGCCGCCGGGGTGGGTCACCTCGGTGATCTGTATGCCGGGCGGCGGGGCGATGGTCAGGGTGGTGCCCGGGGAGGCGGCGGGGCCGTTGTTCACCAGACCGATCCGGACGGTGGTGTCCGTGCCGACCGTGACCTCGGGGGTGGTGCCGGGTGCGTCGACGGCGAGGTTCACGGACTGCTGGACACTCGGCTCCTTCTGCCGGCCGGGGAGCGCGCCGGTGAGCGAGGTGAGGTCGCCGGTCTCGACGTCCAACAGGCCGAGCTCCTCCGGGCTGTTGACCGCCGCCCCGGCCCGCGAGCTGATCACCAGGCTCTCGCCGTCGGCCGTCCACGCGGCGTCGCGCGGCTGGAACGGGCCGGTGACCGGGGGGTCCGGCAGCTGCCGGCCGCAGGCCCCGGGCAGGTCGAGGACGGAGGCGGGCGCCAGCACCCGGCAGTCGTCGCCCGTGAGGGATACGAGCAGGATGCCACCGCCCTGGTCGACCTGGCCGCCGCCGCTCTTGCGGTTGAAGGCGAGGGTGGTGCCGTCCGGCGAGAACGCCGGGCTGTCGTCGATGACCTCGCAGGCGCCGGGGCAGTTCTCCTCACTCAGGTCATGCTGCTCGTCGAGGTCGTTCACGGGCACGGTCCAGATGTGCTTGTTGCCGCCGTTGCCGTCGATCACCGCGTTGCGGGTGAATGCGAGGGCGGTGCCGTCGGAGGACCACGTGGGCTGGGCGTCACCGCCCGTCTGCTGCCCGGCCGGCGGGGTGATCCGCCCGGTGATCGCACCGGTGGCCGCGTCCGCGACGAGGATCTGGCTGGAGGGGCCGGCGCCGCCGGGTGACGTCCGGGTGAAGGCGAGGGACCTGCCGTCCGGAGAGAACGTCGGGTCGGTGTCCCGGTCCGTCGCGCCACGGTCCTTGAGCTCCATCGGCCGGGGGTTCGTCCCGTCGGCCTCCGCCGTCCAGATCCGCTCGATCCGGCCTTGGTCACCGTCCTCGAAACGGGTTACCACGATCCGGCGGCCGTCGGGGGTGTAGTTCTGCCGCTCGGTCCACGGGTCGTAGTCGGCCGCGGGCTCGAACAGCGGGTCCTTGGCAGGGTCGGTGTTGGTGTCGGCCGCCGGATCCTCATTGAGGACCGGCACCCCCAGATCGCGGGGGTCGGACCCGTCCGTCCGGATGTCCTGGAGCGTCACCACGTGCGCGCCGGAGTGCTTCCTCTCGGAGTCCGGCCCGTCAGGGGACGGCGCCGAGGTGCGCTCGACCACCGCGCCGCCGCCGTCGAGCGAACCGGACCAGGTGACCGAGGAGATCGCCCGGTCCTCGTCCAGCACCAGCGGGGGGACCTGGCCGGCGTCGTGGGCGGTCGCCCTGAACACGTGGTCCCAGTCGCCCTCGCACTCACACGTGATCTCGGGGCTCAGGAACAGCACCTGGTCCCCGTCGGGCAGCCATGCTGCCCCGTGGGCACGCCACTGTGCCCGATCGCCCCCGAGCAGCGGCTCGTCACCGGTGCCGTTCGCGTTCGTCACCCGCAGCCGGGGCACGCTCTGCCCGTCGACGGTGGTCGTGGCGGTGTACGCGATCCAGTCCCGGTTCTCGTCGTCGTTCACGGGGTTCCACGCCGGTTCGCCGGCCGTCCCGTTCGCGGGGGACGTGACGCGGACGGCGGCGCCGCCGTTCAGGGGCCGTACGAAGATCTGCTCCCCGGCCGCCGCATCGCCGTCGCTCGCGTACGCCAGCCGTCGGCCGTCGGGCGAGACGGTCGGGCCCTCCTCGTTCGCGGGGGTGCCGGTCAGCCGGGTCAGACCGGTTCCGTCGGTGCGCACCTGCCACAGGTCGCGCTGCGTCCCGCCACCCGGACCGCCGGACTCGGCCGCGTCGAACACCACGGAGGCGCCGTCCGGGGTCAGCCTGGGGTGCGCGGCGTCCATGCCGCTGGTCAGCCGCAGTACGGAGCCGTCGGCGGACCGGAGGTAGATCTGGGGGGTCGCCTCGTCGCGCAGGCTCGCGAAGACCATCCGGTCGCCGAGGGCGGACGGCTGGACGTCCTGGTGGGCCGGGCCCTCGCCGAACAGCGGGGTGCTGGAGGTCGTGGAGGCCACGGTGCCGAGGCTGCGGTGCCGGGTGCCGGCGTACGCGATCCGGGTGTCCGCGGTGTCCGCCGCCGCGGCCCGTGGCGCGGGCCCGGCGTCACCGGGCCCGGAGGCCGCCGTCACCCCGAGCAGCGGGATCAGCAGCAGCAACGACATGCCGAGTCTCCCGGGGCGGTACCGCCCGCCTCGGCCAGCGGTTCCCATGGAGTCCCCCTCGCGGTCCGGTGCGGCACGTGGATGTGCCCCTGCCACCCTGCGACGGCCTCGCACGCCGCGGCAGGGCGGCGGGGCCGTACTCCGGGGAAGCGTGCGGTGTGCTTTCGGGCAGCACCGGTGTACCCGGCCCGGCGTCAGATGAGCCCGTTCCGCAGGGCGTAGCCCACCGCATGGGCCCGGTTGCGCAGTTGGAGGCGGTTGATGATCTCGTGCAGGACGTTCTTCACGGTCCGTTCGGAGTACGCGGTCTTGCGGGCTATCTCGGCGGTGTCCAGCCCTTCCGACACCAGCCGCAGCATGTCCGCCTCCCGTGTGGTCAGCGTGGACAGGGACAGGCCCTGCGGGTCCAGCGCCGAGCGCTGGAGACCGCCGACGTGGGAGAGCAGCTTGCCGAGCAGGTCGCCCGGAAGCACCCCCTCACCGTTGGCCGTCGCGAGGACCAGGTGGACGAGCCGGTTCTGGTCGGCCTCGGCGCGCCGCAGCACCGCCGGGACACCGCACTCGATGACGCGTTGCAGTGCGCCGGAGCCGAGGGTGCCGACCACGAGGCCTACGCGGGTGGCGGAGTTGAGCCTCAGCCGGTGCAACAAGGCGATCACGTCGTCCTCGACGTGGTCCACGACCACCAGTGACACCTGGGCGCCCTCAGCGTCGGTCTCGGACAGCAGGTCGATCTCGGGGCGCTGGCGTAACTGCTGAACGACGCCGACGCGAAGGATCGGATCGGCGGTGTAGACGGCCACGGTCACCCGCTCCTGCGATCCGGTGGGCGGGACCCGGTGCCCGGAACCGGCGGCAGGCACGTGGGTTGGGGAGGGAGACATGGCCGGGGTGTTCTCCTCTGCGCGGGACATGGGGGTACCTGTTCGTGGGTTCGTGGATTCGGGGATTCGGGGATTCGGGGATTCGGGGATTCGGGGATTCGGGGATTCGTGGGAGAGGATCGCTGTGGCGGGACGAACACCGGAAGGCGGCGCGCGGGAGCCGTCGGGTGACATCAACCACCTGTCTCAACAAGCGGGTTGGCGGTGGCCTCGCGGGCATCACGACTGCCCGGGTGCTGCCCTCGCACCCCTCGGCGCACCCGTGCGGGCGTCTCTACCGTGGTGGTGTGACGCCTTCTCCAGCCTCTTCCGGCCCCGGTGCGCCCGGACTCGACATCCCGGTCGTGACAGTGACCCCGGGCGGCACCGCCACGACCAGTCTGACCATCCGCAACGACAGCGACATCGTCGAGGCCTACAGCCTTGAGGTCGTCGGGGACTGTGCGTCCTGGACCACCGTGGAACCCGCACGGGTCTCCCTCTACCCCGGCACCTCCGAGACGGTGACGATCCGTCTGGATCCGCCGCGCTCCCCGGAGATCCGGGCCGGCGAGATGCCCCTCGCGGTGCGGGTCCTGCCGACCGAGCATCCTGACGCGGTGCGGGTTCCCGAAACGACGGTGCACGTCGAGGAGTTCCACGAACTTCGCACCGAGCTGCAGCCACGCCGTCGCCGAGGCTGGCTGCGCGGCCGCTACCGGCTGGCGGTACGCAACGAGGGCAACACCCCGGTGCAGGCGGGCTTCACTCCCGGCCAGGCGGGCGAAGAGCTGGCGTTCGTCTTCCGTCCGGCCGGGCCGAAGCTGGAGCCCGGTGAGTCGGTCGAGGTCGGGCTGCGGGTGCGGACGGGCAAGCCCGTCTGGTTCGGCCCTCCGGCGGTGTGGCCGTTCACGCTGACCACCACCGAGACCGGTGACCAGGACGAGGCCCGGGCGGACGAGAGCGCCGGCCGGCCGCCGGTCGACGCGGAGTTCGTCCAGATACCGATCTTCCCGAAGTGGCTGCTCGCCGTGCTCGCCGTGCTGCTCGCACTGCTGCTCGCCTGGTTCGCGCTGGTCCGCCCGGCGGTGCGCAGCGCTGCGAAGGAGGCGGCCAACCAGGTGGTCCAGCCTCGCCCCACGCCCCCGGGGGAGCCCGGCGGCGAGGGGGAGACACCGGGGGGCGGTTCCGGCGGCGCGAGCTCCTCGCCCACCGGTCCGGGCTCGGGCCAGGGGCAGGGTCAGGGTCAGGGTCAGGGTCAGGGCCCAGGAGGGGGCGACACCTCGGCCGAGGGCGGTCAGCAGAGTTCGGCGACCATCGACCTGGAGACCTCCGGCGGGCAGAGCGACTCCGGTACCTACAAGGTGCCCGAGAAGAGCGTCTTCGGTGTCACGGACATCGTTGTCGCAAACTTCCAGGGTGACGAAGGAGTGATGACGATCAGCTTCGGCGACCGGAAGATCACCACGATCGCTCTGGAGACCTTCCGCAACCAGGACTATCACTGGGTCACCCCCATCAAGATCCCCGCGAACGACACCGTGACCATCGACGTGACCTGTGCCAAGCCGGGCACCCCGGCCACCGGTCGCAGGGCGCAGGGTTGCCACGAGGTGGTGAACGTGAGCGGGGTACTCACCCGCACCGAGCAGTGAAACGGACGTCAGCCTTCCGATCATTTTCGATCGGCGCCGACTGCCCTGTAAAGAACGGCCAGTGATTCAGTCCAGAAAACAACAACTCTGGTCCGAAAATTGGCATCCGGTCACATACGTCACACCGCTGTCGATGGCGGTGCGACGCGCGGCGGGTGCCCGCGTCGCCCCGGACGCGGGTGCCCGGCGGGCGCTCAGCCCGAGGCCAGCTCGTAGGCGTAGTCCGGGGTGAAGGAGCCGGCGGAGCCCTTGCAGCCGTCCGACTCCCCTGGCAGCTTCACCCAGAGGTACGCGTCGATCCCGGTCAGACCCGTGTCCGTCGTCGGGGCCCTGCCGAGCGCGCGGCCCGAGGGGTCGCACCACTCCCCCGCCGCCGGCGCACCGTTGCCGTTGCGACTGGTGTCGACGACGGCGCCCAGGCCGGGCGGACCCCCGAGCGCCGCGAGCACGCCGCGGGCGTACGCGGTCTCGTCGGCCGTGCTGTGAAAGTTGGACACGTTGGTGAAGACGCCGTCGCCGTCGGCGGCGGCCCCCGCCTCCCGGAGCAGCGCAGCCTGTTTCGCGGCGGCGTGCCAGCCGGAGTGCCCACCGTCGAAGTAGACCCTGGCCCGCGGGTTCGCCGCGTGCAGGGTGCGGCCCGCCCGGGCCAGCGAGGCGAAGCGGTCGGCCCGTCGACCGGCCGTGAGGCAGTCCGACAGGGCGATCGCGTCCGGTTCGAGGATCACGATGACCGGTCCGCCGCCGAGGCCCGCGGCGAAGTCCTCCATCCAGGCGTCGTACGCGTCCAGGCCGGGGGCTCCACCCTCGGAGGCCCCGCCGCAGTCCCGGTCGGGTATCGCGTAGGGCACGAGCACGGGCGTACGGCCGACGGCTTCGGCGGCGGCCGTCACACTCCTGACCTGGCCGGTCACGGCCCCGGGGTTGTAGGCGGGGAACCAGACGGCCGCGATCCTGGACTCGATCAGCGGGCGGCGCGGATCGTCCCGGTGCGCGCCGACCCAGTCCAGGACCTGGGACTGCGGGTGGCGGTAGAGCGCGGTGGGCCGCGCGGCGCTCGGCGCGGGCCGCTCGGACGACGTGGCGGGGGCCGGGGTCCTGCGCGCCGTCCGGGAGGGCTTCGGGGACGGCGAGGGCGTCACGGACGCCGAGGGGGAGACGGAGCGGGTGGGCACGGCGGGCAGCGGTTGGAGGACCGGGGAGGCGCTCGTGTCCGGGCGGGCTGTCGTGCGCCCGTCGTCACCGGCGGCGGTCATCACGCCCGTCGCCGCACCGGCGGCCACGACGGCCGACGCCAGCGCGGCCATGGTGTGGCGGCGTGCGTCGCGCGTGCGTCGCCACACCCCGGTCCTGTCTCCGTCACGTACGCCCGACACCCCGCGTCCCCTCCCCCGGCGCCCGGTGTTCGTCCGTTCCGATGAAGTCTCCGGCCGGTCGGCGCCGTGGCGAGCCTATGACTGGGACGCTGCCCGCATGGACCGGATCGAGCAGTTCGCAAGTCCGGCCGGCGCGGCCGGCACGGTGACCGATGTCGGCGCGGTGATCGAGCGGATGCGTGCGTTCCGCTCCGGCTGGCCGCCTGGGGACGGTGTGGCGGTCTTCAACCAGGTCTACCTGACGGTCACCGAGGCCCTCGGCCGGCACATCACGGACGGTGCGTTCCCGAGCTCGGAGGCCGTGTCCGCGCTGGACGTACGGTTCGCCGGGCACTACCTGAGCGCGGTCGACACGGCCGTCTCGGGCGGCTGTCCGCCCGCCTGCTGGCGCCCTCTGTTCCAGTTCCGGCGCCATCCCGGCGTACGCCCCCTGCAGTTCGCCCTGGCCGGTATCAACGCGCACATCGGACACGATCTCGCGCTGGCCGTCGTGGACACCTGCCGTACCCTCGACTGCGCTCCGGCGGACCTGGAGGAGGACTTCGAGCGGGTGGGTGACCTCCTCGTCCTGCTGGAGGAGCAGATCCGCGAAGATCTGATGCCGGGTCCCGATCTGCTGGAGGTCGCCGATCCGCTCACCCATCTGGCGGGGGCCTGGAGTCTGGAGAGGGCCCGCGAGGCGTCGTGGTCGGCGGCCCGGATGCTGTGGCGGCTGCGCGGAGTGCCGACGCTGGCCGAGGAGTTCAGGGCGCGGATGGACGCCGGGGCCGGGCTGGTGGGGCGTTTCCTGCTCACACCGTGCCGCTGAAACGCTTCGCCCGTCCCCCGGCTGCGCGGTGCCCCGGCCCCTCGGCCGTCCTCTCAGCCCTCCGGGAGCTCGACCGGCGCGATGGTGTCGAAGACGTCGCCCGGTCCGGGGTTAACCGAGTCGGTGGAGCCGCCGAACTGCGCCATCACGCCCCACACGGCGTTCAGCGCGGTCTGTACGGCGCCCTCGGCCCACCCCGCCGTCCAGGAGATGTCGTCACCGGCGAGGAACAGGCCCCTCTTGTCGGCGGGCAGCCGGTCCTGCATGAAGTGGGTGAACAGCCGTCGCTGGTAGCGGTAGTGGCCCGGCAGGTTGGCCTTGAACGCGCCCATGAAGTACGGCTCGTTCTCCCAGGAGACGGTGACCGGGTTGCCGATGACGTGCTTGCGGATGTCCACGCCCGGATAGATCTCACCGAGCGACTTGAGCATGACGTCCATCCGCTCCTTCGGTGAGAGCGGCAGCCACTTCAGGCTGTCGTCGCACCAGGTGTAGGAGAGGCAGATGACGGCCGGCTTGTCGGGCCCGTCGTCCAGGAGGTACGTCCCCCGGGTCATCCGGTCCGTGAGCGTCATGGACATCGTGTCCCGGCCGGTGGGGTTGCCCTGGCCGTCGACGGCCTCGTCGAGCCAGAACGGCCGGTCGACCGGCACGAACAGCTTGGACGACTCCATGTAGTGGGTGCGCTCCATCGCCGTCCAGTGGTCGATCGGGAAGAGCGCGTCGTCGCAGGCGATCTTGGAGAGCAGCAGCCAGGACTGGCCGGTGAAGACCGCGGCCCGGTAGGTGCGGATGTCACCGGTGGCGTCGGTGACGGTGATGCGGTTCCCGGCGGTGCGGTCGAGCCGGGTCACCGCGGTGCGCGGCTCGCCGTCGTGCAGGGAGGCCAGCGACGTGCCGAGCGGCCAGTGCGTGATCTTCTGCGGTTCGCGGTCCCACAGGCGCAGCGGCAGCTGCTGGCTGCCGCCGACGATCCCCCGGTGGTGGTCGTCGGCCTCGGTGTAGACGACGCGGAGGATCTCCAGGATCGAGTTGGGGAAGTCGGTGTCCCAGCCCCCGGTGCCGAAGCCGACCTGCCCGAAGATCTCGCGGTGGCGGAAGGAGGCGAAGGCGTCGGAACCGCAGAGGAAGCCGTAGAAGGTCTGGTCGTCGAGCTTCTCGACGAGCTTCGCCCAGATCTCGCGGATGCGGGGCACGTCGCGCTCGCGCATCGCGCGGTTCATGTCGGAGAAGTCGGCGCCCTCCTCCAGGCAGGAGTTCCAGGCGTCCATCACCTCGCGGTACACCGGCGGCAGGTCGTCGATGGTCCGGGCGTAGTGGGACTCGCCCTTGAGGTCGACGACGGTCGACGGGGTGGCCGGGGAGAGCGGGTTGGGGAACTCCTTGGTCTCCAGGCCCACCAGGTCGATGTAGTGCTGGAGCGCCGTGGACGACGGCGGGAAGCGCATGGCGCCCATCTCGGCGGTGAGCGCCGGGTCGCAGCCGTCGAAGCCCACGGTGCGCAGCCGGCCGCCGATCCGGTCCGCCTCGTAGACGACGGGCTTCAGGCCCATCTTCATCAGCTCGTAGGCGGTGATGATGCCGGAGAGCCCTCCGCCGATGACGGCGACCTCGGCGCCGTGCTCGGTGGCCGGTATCTGCCCGATACCGGCCGGGTGGGCCAGGAAGTCGTCGTAGGCATAGGGGAAGTCCGGCCCGAACATGGTGATCGGCGGCTGCGCGTCGGTGTGCTGGACGGCGTTGGGCACCGTGGACGTCATGGGGCTGGGACTCCTCTTGCGGGGGAAGCGCGGGACAGGGGCGGGCGGGTGCTGCTCAGGCCAGGGAGCCGTACAGGCCCGGGACGCGGTCCTCGAGATACGGGTTGGCCGCACGCGACGCGGCGAGCAGACCGGGGTCGACCTCACCGACGAGCAGCTCCTCGCCGCGCCCGGCGCGGGCGCGGACGGTACCGTCGGGGCCGGCCAGGCAGCTCAGCCCGGTGAAGTCGAACTCGCCCTCCTTGCCCGCCCTGTTGACGTACGCGATGTACAGCTGGCTCTCGAAGGCGCGGACCGGCACGACGGCTTCGGCGACGAACGGGAACGGGTGCATCAGCGCGGTCGGGACCAGCAGGAGCTCGGTCCCGGCCAGGGCGTGCGCGCGCACGTTCTCGGGGAACTCGACGTCGTAGCAGATGAGCAGCCCCACCCGTACGCCGTCCAGCTCGGCCTGCACCACGGGCCGGTCGCCGGGGGTGAACCATTCCTCCTCGAAGCCGCCGAAGAGATGGGTCTTGCGGTAGTTGGCGAGCGCCGTGCCACCGGGGCCGATGAGCTGCGCGGCGTTGAAGACGGCGTCCCCGGACCGCTCCGGGTAGCCGTAGTGGACGGCCAGGCCGTGGCGTACGCAGATCTCGGCGACGGCTTGCGCGGCGGGCCCGTCTGCGGGCTCGGCGAGCGCGGGGACGGCGTCGCCGATGGCGTATCCGGTGAGGAACAGCTCGGGGCAGACCAGCAGCCGGGCACCCGCGGCGGCGGCGCGCGCGGCGGCCTCGTCGAGCGTGGCGAGGTTGGCGTCCACGGATCCGGTCCGTCCGGAGCTCTGGAGCAGGGCGGTACGCAACGGCGGCATGGCTGACCTCGGGCGGGACGGGCGGGGTGGGAGACGTATCGAAGGTACGGCGCGGGGATCACGGCCGACAAGACGCGAATGTTGCGCGTACACCGTCGATCCGTTGCGTGGTGAGCGGCACTTGCGGCGATTCGTTGCGTGGGGCGTCTTCGCAGGTCAGGCGAGTGATTTCGGTCTCCCCGGCACGCGCCCGCCAGGCACCGGGCGGGCCGGGCGCCCTGCCGCGCCACGCACCGGGCGGGCCCGGGCGCCGGTGACGTGCGCCCGTCAGGCCGGCGGACCCGACGAGTACCGCCGCAGCAGCGGGGAGAGGACGAGGACCGACTTGGTCCGCTCGACGTACGGCTCGCCGGCGATCCGCTCCAGCACCTGCTCGAAGTGCCGCATGTCGGCGGCGAAGACCTGCACGACCGCGTCGGCGTCACCCGTCACCGTGGACGCGGCCGCGATCTCGGGATAGGCGGAGAGGCCCCGCTTGATCGCCTCCGGGGCGGTGTTGCGGCTGCAGTAGATCTCGATGAACCCCTCGGTCTCCCAGCCGAGCGCCGCCGGGTCGACCCGCACGGTGAAGCCCGTGATGGCGCCATCCGCGCGCAGCCGGTCCACACGGCGTTTCACCGCGGGCGCGGAGAGGCCGATGAGCGCGCCGATGTCCGCGTAGGAGCGGCGGGCGTCTTCGGCGAGGGCGTGGACGATGCGTTCGTCGAGGTCGTTCAGGCGCACGTCGGGTGGGTCACTTCTCTGCGGCGGAGGGGTTCGGGGGCGGCGCGGGCCGCCCCCGAAGTAGACCACGGGCGCGTCGCGAGGGACGCGCCCGCCGCAGGGGGCGGCGGGTCAGAAGGGGAACTGCGAGCGCCCGTGCTGGACCGAGATCCACTTCTGCGTGGTGAACGCCTCGAGCATCGACTCGCCGTTCAGCCGGCCCAGTCCCGAGTTCTTCTCCCCGCCGAAGGGCACGATCGGCTCGTCGTGGACGGTGCCGTCGTTGATGTGGACCATTCCGGTGCGGATCCGCTGCCCCACCCGCACACCGCGCTCGATGTTGCCGGTGTGGACCGCCCCGCTCAGCCCGTACGGGGTGTCGTTGGCGATCCGGACGGCCTCGTCCTCACCGTCGAAGGGGACGAGCAGGGCCACCGGGCCGAAGATCTCCTGCTGGAGGACCGGGGAATCCGCGGCGAGGCCGGTCAGTACGGACGGGCTCACCAGGTTGCCGTCGGCCCGCCCGTGCAGCAGCGCCGTGGCGCCCGCCTCCACGGTCTCGTCGACGAGCTTGGACACCGCGTCGGCCTGCGAGGAGCTGATCAGCGGGCCGATGTGTGTCGCGGGGTCGGCCGGATCGCCGACGCGCAGGGAGGCGACCTTGGCGACGAACTTCTCGGTGAACTCCTGCTCCACCGACCGGTCCACCAGGATGCGGTTCGCCGCCATGCAGACTTGGCCCTGGTGGATGTAGCGGCTGAAGACCGCCGCGTCGACGGCGTAGTCCACATCGGCGTCGTCCAGGACGATCAGTGCGCTGTTGCCGCCCAGTTCGAGCACCGCGCGCTTGAGGTGGGCCGCGCAGACCGTCGCGACGTGGCGGCCGATCGTGTCCGAGCCGGTGAAGGAGATGACCTGCGGGACGGGGTGCTCCAGCAGGCTGTCACCGATCTCGGCGATGTCGGTGACCACGACGTTCAGCAGCCCGGCGGGCAGCCCCGCCTCCTCGAACAGTTTGGCGATCAGGGTGCCGCCGCAGACCGGGGTGGACTGGTGCGGCTTGAGGACCACGGCGTTGCCGAGGGCCAGCGCGGGCGCGACCGACTTGAGCGACAGCAGGAAGGGGAAGTTGAAGGGGCTGATGACGCCCACGACGCCGACGGGCAGCCGGTAGACGCGGTTCTCCTTGCCCTCGGTGGGCGAGGGAAGTATCTGCCCGGTGGACCGCAGCGTGAGCTGGATGGCCTCGCGCAGGAACTCCTTGGCGAGGTGCAGCTCGAACCCCGCCTTGAGGCGGGTCCCGCCGAGCTCCGCGACGATCGCCTCACCGATCTCGGCCTCGCGCTCCTCGACGACACGCAGGGCCTTCTCCAGCACCGTCCGCCGGGCGTACGGGTTCGTGTCCGCCCATCCGGGCTGGGCCCGCTCGGCGGCCCGGTAGGCCTGGTCGACCTCGCCCGACGTCGCCACGGTGATCGAGGCGAGCTTCTCCCCGCTGTACGGGTTGAAGTCGATGATGTCCCAGGACCCCTTCCCCGGCCTCCACTCGCCGTCGATGTACTGCTGGGCCAGGTCGGTGAAGAAGGAAGGCATGAGGTCCCTTACCGCAGAGGGGCGGGCAGCTGATTGCGGCTCATATTACTTATCCTTCAACCAAGTTGAAGGGGTGACGGGAGTGCTCACGGGTGTGGGCGGGGTGCCGGACCGGGCGTCCGGTGGGCGCGCACGGAAGTGCCCCTCCCGGTGTGAACACCCGGAAGGGGCACCTGCGACGAGGCCGCACCGGCCTCCGCGGCATCAGCTCCAGCTGGCGTGGAGCGGCTTGCCCTCCGCGTACCCGGCGGCGCTCTGCACACCCACGACCGCCTTCTCGGCGAACTCCTCGAGCGAGGACGCGCCCGCGTAGGTGCAGGAGGAGCGGACACCGGCGATGATCGAGTCGATCAGGTCCTCCACCCCGGGGCGGGTGGGGTCGAGGAACATCCGGGAGGTGGAGATGCCCTCCTCGAACAGCCCCTTGCGGGCGCGGTCGTAGGCGGACTCCTCGGACGTGCGGTTCTTGACGGCGCGCGCCGACGCCATCCCGAACGACTCCTTGTAGTAGCGCCCGTCGGCGGACTGCTGGAGGTCGCCGGGCGACTCGTACGTGCCGGCGAACCAGGAACCGATCATGACGTTGGACGCGCCCGCGGCCAGCGCCATCGCCACGTCGCGCGGGTGCCGGACGCCGCCGTCGGCCCAGACGTGCTTGCCGTGCTTCTTCGCCTCGGCGGCGCACTCCAGCACGGCGGAGAACTGCGGCCTGCCGACGCCGGTCATCATCCGGGTGGTGCACATCGCGCCGGGACCCACACCGACCTTGATGATGTCGGCGCCCGCCTCGATGAGGTCGCGCACGCCCTCGGCGGCGACGATGTTGCCCGCGACGATCGGGACCCGCGGGTCGAGCGCCCGGACGGCCCGCACCGCGCTGATCATGGATTCCTGGTGACCGTGGGCGGTGTCCACGACGAGCACGTCGGCACCCGCGTCCAGGAGTTGCTTGGCCTTGCCCGCCACATCGCCGTTGATGCCGACGGCCGCCGCGATCCGCAGCCTGCCGTCCGCGTCCGTCGCGGGAGTGTAGAGCGTCGCGCGCAGCGCGGCCTTGCGGGTCAGGATGCCGACGAGCCGGCCGTCCGCGTCGACCGCCGGAGCGAGCTTGCGGTTGGCGCCGTCGAGCTTGTTGAAGGCCTCGCGCGGGTCGATGTCCGCGTCGAGCACGACCAGGTCCTTGGACATGACCTCGGACAGCTGGGTGAAGCGGTCCACACCGGTCAGGTCGTGGTCGGTGACGACGCCGACGGGCCGGTTCTCCGCGTCCACGACCACGCCCGCGCCGTGGGCCCGCTTGTGCAGCAGGGACAGCGCGTCGGCGACCGTCTGGCCGGGGGCCAGCACGATCGGAGTGTCGAGGACGAGGTGGCGCTTCTTGACCCAGCTGATGACCTCGGTGACGACCTCGATCGGAATGTCCTGGGGAATCACGACCAGACCGCCGCGCCGGGCGATCGTCTCGGCCATCCGGCGGCCCGCGATCGCCGTCATGTTCGCGACGACGAGCGGAATGGTGGTACCGCTGCCGTCCGGCGAGGAGAGGTCCACGGCCTGCCGGGATCCGACCGCGGAGCGGCCGGGGACCATGAAGACATCGTCGTACGTGAGGTCGTAGGGGACCGAGGGGGAGGTCGTGTAGCGACCGGTACCGGGCTCAAGAAAACGCATAACACCCATTTTTTCATACGAAACGGTGCAGGTCGTTTCCACGAAGACACAACGATGCGCCCCCACGTTCGTCAGTTCCTCCAAGGAGGCCGCCGGGGGGCGGGGCAAGTGGAAACCTGCCTTACCCATGGACCCTACCCGAACACGATTCGATCCTTCGTGATCACGATCCCTGGACCGGGTGACGGGGGCTCAGGTAGCTTCAAACCCGCAGGTCTCGGCGGTGGGCACCATGCCGTCCACGAGCCCGGAACACCTGTCGCGCGTATGGCCGGAGAGGATGGGGATCCGCCTGTGGAGAGCGAACTGCCCGACATCTACTGCCCTTTCCCCCAGCGGAGCAATCCGCATGTGGACCACACCCGTGAGCACCTCGACGCCTGGACACGGCGCACCGGCCTGGTCCACCGCGAATCCGCCCGGCGGCGCTTCGAACAGGCCGACTTCGGCGCCTTCGTGGGCATGGTGTACCCGACGGCGGACAGCGAGCACCTCGATCTGGTCGCCGACTGGTTCGTCTGGCTCTTCCTCGTCGACGACCAGCTCGACGACGGGCACCTGGGCCGCAGCCCCGACCGTGTACGCGACGTGGTGGAGCGCATGCGCGCCGTGGTCGAGGGCACCGCTCCCGGCCCCCTGCCGGGCGAGGAGGCCCCCGCCGCGCTCGTCGCCCTGGCGGACCTGTGGGAACGTACGACTCCGCAGGCCGCCCCGCACTGGCGCGCCCGCTTCACCTGGCACCTCATGACGTATCTGACGACCGCCACCACCTGGGAGGCGGGAAACCGCGCCGCCGGTGTCGTGCCGCCCGAGGAGACGTACATCGCCAGGCGCCGGCACACCGGGGCGATCCACGTATGCATGGACCTGATAGAGATCGTGACCGGCACGGGGGCGCCCGAGTCGGTCCACAACGACGCCCGGTTCATCACCGCGCTGGAGGCGTCCTGCAACGTCGTGTGCTGGGCCAACGACGTCTACTCCTACGAGAAGGAGCAGGTGCTGGGCGAGATCCACAACCTCGTGCACCTGGTCCGCCACCACCGCGGCTACGGGAAGCGGGAGGCGCTCGAGCACGTGTGCGCGGAGATAGCCACCGAGACGAGGCGCTTCCTCACCGCCGAGGCCGAGCTGCTCGACCTGCACCCGGAGCTGGCCGGTCTGCTCGTGCCGTATCTCGACGGGATGCGGAGCTGGATGCGCGGGAATCTGGACTGGTCGCGGCAGACGCCCCGCTACAACCCGGCGGACGTCAGCCAGTACGCCGAGCCCGGGGCGTATCTGGAGGAGTCCGTCCTCGGCG
This sequence comes from Streptomyces sp. NPDC057287, assembly GCF_042667905.1. Lineage (NCBI taxonomy): Bacteria > Bacillati > Actinomycetota > Actinomycetes > Kitasatosporales > Streptomycetaceae > Streptomyces > Streptomyces sp. NPDC057287. Next base: position 116,451 of record NZ_JBHUYV010000009.1, read on the forward strand.
TGGGCGCGGAGCCCGCACAGCCGGACACCGGCGAGGCGCGCCCGGCCCCGGACCGCGCACGGCAGGACGGCCCTGACCACGCGCGGCTGGACGCGGGTGACGCACGGCTGGACGCCGGCGACGCGTGGCTGGGCGCGGGCCGCGGCCTTCGCTGAGCCGGTCATGACGGAGGCCGGGCACCTGCGCAGGTGCCCGGCCTCCGTCATGACCGGTGCCGGTCGTCCCGGTGTCAGTTGTCGGGGTCGGCCCGCTCCAGGGCGGGCCGCTGGCCGGCGGCGGACTCCGTCAGGAGGAAGTCGGCCGCGGCCGTGTCCGTCACGAGGCTGGTGACCAGCCCCGAGCGCAGCACCGCGCCGATCGCCGCGGCCTTGCGCTGGCCGCCCGCGATGGCCACGACCTCGGGGATCCGGCGCAGCCTGTCGGCCTCCACGGTGATGCACCGCTCGCCGAGGTCCCGGCCGACCCGTCGCCCGTTCGCGTCGAAGAGGTGGGCGGACATCTCCGCCGCCACACCGAGTGAGGCGTAGTGGTTCCGCTCGTCGTCCGAGAGCATGTCGTAGACCGTGGAGATCCCGGGCTCCCAGGATCCGATGGAGACCGCGGCGACCGTGACCTTGTCGAAGTACTCGAAGGCGCGGGCGATACCCGTCTGGTGGCGCAGCGCCGCCGCCGTCGCCGGGTCGGGCAGCAGCATCGGCGCGTAGATGGGGTGCGCCTCGCCGCCGGACACCTGCGCGGCACGGCGGACCGCCTCGACCGAGCCGCGCTCGGCCGTACCCGCGTCGTAGACGCCGGTCAGCTGGACGACCGTGCACGGGGGCAGCCGGTCGAGGGCCGCCGCCATGTGGATGGTGGAGCGGCCCCATGCCAGCCCCAGCACATCGCCCTCGTTCACCAGCTCGCCGAGCAGGTCGGCCGCCACCTCACCGAGGTTCTCCGGATCGGCGGCGTCGTCCTGCTCCTCCGCCGGGGACTCGACCACGACGGCATGCCGCAGGCCGTACCGCGCGCGGAGCGCGTCGGAGCGCTCCGCGTCCAGCTCCGCCGGTACCCGGATCTCGATCCGTACGAGATCACGCTCGAGGGCCGTCTCCAGGACCCGGGCCACCTTGAAGCGGCTGACGCCGAACTCCTCGGCGATCTGGATCTTCGACTTTCCCTCGAGGTAGAACCGGCGGGCCATGGCCGCCGCCTGGACCAGCTCCGCGGGTCCCATCCGCATGGCTGACCGACCCGCCGAGATGCCAGACACCGCGATCTCCTCACTGCTGTTCACACGCTCGATACGCCGTTCATCCTGTCAGATCCGGCGATCCTTGATCAGGCCCGACGGGCCGCGTTCGTCTGAGCTTGGTTCAGTGGCCACATGCCCAGGGCGCAGAGGCCGTGACCGTGTCGGCCTGCGCACGGAGCGCCCGCACCGCCTCGGCGGGGTCCTGGGCCCCGTAGACCGCCGAGCCTGCGACGAAGACGTCGGCGCCGGCTTCGGCGCACCGCTCGATGGTGGTGGCGGAGACACCGCCGTCGACCTGGAGCCACAGCTCTAGGCCGTGCTTCGAGATCAGCTCACGGGTGCGGCGGATCTTCGGCAGCATGATGTCCAGGAACGCCTGACCGCCGAAACCCGGCTCCACCGTCATGATCAGCAGCATGTCGAGCTCGGGGAGGAGGTCCTCATACGGCTCGATCGGCGTCGCAGGCTTCAGGGCCATGGAGGCTCGGGCGCCCTTGGCCCTGATCTCCCGGGCCAGCCGCACGGGGGCGGCCGCGGCCTCCGCGTGGAAGGTGACCGAGCCCGCACCCGCCTCGACGTACTGCGGCGCCCAGCGGTCCGCGTCCTCGATCATGAGATGGCAGTCCAGCGGGGTGTCCGTGGCCCTGCTCAGCGCCTCCACGATGGGCACGCCCAGCGTCAGGTTGGGCACGAAATGGTTGTCCATGACATCGACATGGAGCCAGTCGGCGCCTTCCACGGCCTTCGCCTCCTCGGCGAGACGGGCGAAGTCGGCGGACAGGATGCTGGGGTTGATCTGGGCCATGCACCCAAGCCTGCCATGCTCCGCGCCACTTCCCCGCCTCGGTGTGCCTCAAAGCCTCACGGGATCATTACGGTTCGCGCAATCCCGGCCTTTTCCCCCCGGTCAGGCCGTCCGGCGCAGGAGAGCGAGGTACATCGCGTCCGTACCGTGCAGATGCGGCCACAGCTGGACGTCCGGCCCGTCGCCCAGCGCGGGCACACCCGGGAGCAGCGGGCGGGCATCGATCCACTCGGCCTCGACGGACGCCCCGCCGCGCCCCTTGAGCACGTCGTCGACGACGACCCGGGTCTCCGCGAGGTGCGGCGAGCAGGTCGCGTAACCGACCACTCCGCCGATCCGGACGGCCTTCAACGCCTCTCGGAGCAGACCCCGTTGCAGGGGAGCGAAGCTCTCCAGGTCCTCGGCGCGCCGCCGCCAGCGGGATTCCGGGCGCCGGCGCAACGCGCCGAGACCGGAGCACGGCACGTCCATGAGCACCCGGTCGAAGGACCCCGGCTGCCACGGCGGCCGGGTCCCGTCGGCGGTGATCACCTGGTACGGCCCCGGGTTGCCCGCCAGGGCGCGCTCGACGAGCCGGGCGCGGTGCGGCTGCTTCTCCGCGGCGAGCAGCGTCGCGCCGCGGCCGGCGGCGAGCGCCGCCAGCAGCGCGGCCTTGCCGCCCGGGCCCGCGCAGCCGTCCAGCCACCGGGTGTCGCCGCCCTCGACCGGGGCGTTGGCCAGAGCGGCCGCGACGAGCTGGCTGCCCTCGTCCTGCACACCGGCGCTGCCGTCCCGGACGGCGGCCAGGGCGCCCGGCTCGCCGCCCTCGGCCATCCGCACGGCGTAGGGCGACCAGCGGCCGGGGAGGCCGCTCTCCTCGCCGAGGGCGTCGAGGAGCTCGTCGGTGGTGGAGCGGCCGGGCCGGGCCACCAGGGTCACCTCGGGCCGTTCGTTGTCGGCCTCCAGCAGGTCCTCGATCCCGGCGCGGCCGCCGCCCAGGGCGTCCCAGAGGGCGGAGACGATCCAGCGGGGGTGCGAGTGGACGACCGAGAGGTGCTCCTCGGCATCCTCCTCGTACGAGGGGGCGACGCGCTCCACCCACGCCTCGAGGTCGTGTGCGGAGACCTTGCGCAGTACGGCGTTGACGAACTTGGCGCGGCCCTCACCCAGCACCACCCGTGCCAGCTCCACACTGGCGGAGACGGCCGCATGGGTCGGGATGCGGGTGCCGAGCAGCTGGTGGACGCCCATGTTCAGCACATCGAGCACCGGCGGGTCGACCTCGCGCAGCGGCCGGTCGATGCAGGCGGCGACGATCGCGTCGTAGGTGCCCTGACGGCGCAGGGTCCCGTAGACCAGCTCGGTCGCCAGCGCCGCGTCCCTGCCCTCGAAGTCACCCTTGGCGCGCGCCTTCTTCAGCAGCGGGGGGAGAGCGAGGTTGGCGTAGGCATCGCGTTCGTCGACCGCCCTGAGGACCTCGAAGGCGAGGAACCGGACCGGGTCCTTCTTGGGACGGCGGTGGGGCTTGGCGGGACGTCGACGCTGCTGGTCGTTCACGTGAAAGGTGCTCCGCTGATGGTGAGGGGGCGAACCCGTCCAGCGTACGTCGCCGCCCGGGGGCCCCGGGTCCCGAGCCCCGGTGGCCCGCCCCGGCGCCTCAGTTGCCGAGCAGTTCGCCGTGGGCGATGCGCACGCCGCGGGCCCAGTCGGCGGCCCTCATCGGCTTCTTGCCCTGCGGCTGGACCCAGAGGAGCTCCACGGCGTGGGAGCCGGTGCCGACGTACACGTTGTTCTTGCCGGCCGACAGCTCGCCCGGAGCCAGGTCGGTGCGGTCCAGGACGGGGACGGCCTGGACCAGCTTGAGGCGCTCACCGCGGAAGAGGGTCCATGCGCCGGGGGCGGGCGTGCAGCCGCGCACCACGCGGTCGACCCGGAGCGCGGGCTCCGTCCACCGCACTTGGGCGCCCTCGACGGTGATCTTCGGCGCGAGGGTGACGCCCTCGGCCGGCTGCGGCACGGCGTGCAGGGTGCCGTCCTCGATTCCGTCCATGGTCGCCGCGAGCAGCCCGGCGCCCGCGAAGGCGAGCCGGGTGAGCAGATCGCCGCTGGTGTCGGTGGGCCGGATCTCCTCGGTCAGGACGCCGTACACCGGACCCGAGTCCAGTCCTTCCTCGATCAGGAAGGTCGACGCGCCGGTGACCTCGTCGCCGGCCATCACCGCGTGCTGCACGGGCGCGGCTCCGCGCCAGGCGGGCAGCAGCGAGAAGTGCAGGTTGACCCAGCCACGCGCGGGGACGTCGAGCGCCACCTTGGGCAGCAGCGCGCCGTAGGCGACGACGGGGCAGCAGTCCGGCGCGATCTCCCGCAGCCGCGCCAGGAAGTCCTCGTCACGCGGCCTGGTGGGCTTGAGCACCTCGATGCCCGCCTCCTCGGCGCGCTCGGCGACGGGGCTGGCGACCAGCCTGCGGCCCCGGCCGGCCGGTGCGTCGGGACGGGTCACCACGGCGGCCACCTCGTGGCGTTCGGAGGCGATCAGGGCGTCCAGAGCGGGAACGGCGACCTCGGGGGTGCCTGCGAAGACGAGCTTCATGGGTGGCGCACTGCCTCTCGGGCGGGACGTACGTGGCGAGCAGCACACCAGTCTAGGGGGTGACCTCCGCGTCCCGCCCGGGCCGCCCCGCCCCCGGCGGCCCGGGGGCGTACGCAGTCGTATGCGCCCCGCGCATATGCACATACGCCCCTATTGCGTGACCACATGGCCGGGTGACGCGTTGGTCAAGTGAGATTGACCGAAGTGGGCCGCCGCCGCGCGGTCCGATCCCTTTCAACGCCGGTTCGAGAGGCTTGTTCATGGCCGACCACGCAACCCACGACGCCCAAGCGCGTGCCAGTCTGCACCTGTTGGTGCGGGACATCGAGCGGGTCCGGCGGCAGGTGGACGCGCTGCGCACCCTCACTGCGCAGCTGGGCAATGTCTACCGCCCCCGCCGCTCCGGCCCGTCCGCGGGCTTCGTCGTCTACGGCAGGGCGCCGGCCCCGACGGTCCGGCTGGCCCAGGAACTGCGGGACAGTGTCGAGACGCTGGTCACGGCGGCGGTGGACTTCGACCGTTCGCTGGGCTTCTCGTGGGACGCGGTGGGTTCCGCCCTCGGGGTCACCAAGCAGGCGGTGCACCGCCGTTACGGGGCGCGCCGCTCGACCCCGCAGCCGGGGACGGCGGAGGCCGTCGCGGAGACCGTGAACCGTACGGTGCCCGCCGGGCCGGGCTCCTCCCCCGCGGTGCCGGCGGTGCCCGCGGCCCGCTCCATGCCGCCGCAGCCGTCCGACCGCCCCGGCGCCTTCCCCGGCCCGCGCAACGGCTGAGACGGACCCGGGGCCGGCCGGGTCGGGCCCGGACCGGTGATCGGGTGGGCCCGGCCGTCGCCGTGGAGCCTGGGCCCGGCTGTAGCCGGAGGGGCCGGGGCCCGGCGGCGCCCGGTGCCTCCCGCGCGGCCCCGGCCGCGTCAGCCGATGTCCGGCGGGTCGATCCTGATGCGTACGGGATCCCCGGTGCCCCTGGCCGTCCGGGCCGCCTGAGCCGTCTTCAGGGCGGCCGCCAGCGCCGCCCCACGGCCGGGCGGGACCCGCACCAGCGCGCGCTCCCAGGTCTCCCCGGGCGGCGCGTCGCCCTGCCTGCGGGGCTGGCCGGGGGCGGCCCCCGCCACCGGCACCGGGCCGAGCACCTCCGCCTCGGGGGGCAGCTCCGCGCCCGCGAGGTACGCGGCCACCGCCTCCGGCGGGCCGGTCACCGAGGCCATGCGGGACACCGGCGGGAAACCGAGCTCCGCCCGCTCCGCGAGCTCGCGGCGGGCATGGCCGACCGGGTCCCAGCGGACCAGCGCCTGCACGGGCCGAAGGGTCGGCTCCGCCACGATCACCACCGTGCCGCCCTCGGGCTGCCCCCGCACCAGCGCGGCGGCGGCCGTCCAGCGCCGCAGCGCCTCCTCCCCCGCCCGCAGGTCGGGGCGGCCGACCATCGCCCAGCCGTCCAGCAGCAGCGCCGCCGCATATCCGCCCTCGGCCACCGGCTCCGCCCCCGGGGTGCTCACGACCAGGGCGGGCTGGTCGGGCACGGAGTCCAGCACGTGGTCCCGCCCCGACGTCCGAACGGGCACCGCGGGAAACGCCCGTCCCAGCTCCTCGGCCGTTCTGCGGGCACCGACGATCTGCGCCCGCAGCCGCACACCGCCGCAGGCGGCACAGCTCCAGGCCGTCTCGGCCCGCCCGCACCAGGCGCAGTCGAGATCCTGCTGATCCGGGGCCTGGAGCGGCCCCGCGCAGTGCCGGCACCGCGCGGGCTCGCGGCAACGCTCGCAGGCCAGCCGGGGGGCGTACCCCCGGCGTGGCACCTGGACGAGCACGGGGCCGCTGCGCAGCCCGTCCCGCACGGTCTGCCAGGCCAGGCTGGGGAGCCGCGCCGAGCGGGCGGCGCCGTCGCGTGCGAGCTCCCCGTCGCCGACGGTGCGCACGAGGGGGGCGGCGATCCGCAGCTGCTCCCGCTCCGCCCGCAGGGGCAGGGCCCAGCCGCTCTCGACCAGTTGGGCGGCCTCGACCGTGCAGCTCGTCCCGCCCAGCAGGAACGCGCAACGACCGTGCGCCGCCCGGAGCTCCAGGACCTCCCTGACGTGCGGGAAGGGGGCGTTGTCGTCGCTGTGGCTGGAGTCGCCGTCGTCCCAGAGCGCCACCAGGCCGAGGTCGGCGACCGGGGCGAACATCGCGGCCCTGGTGCCGACCACCGCGCGCACGGAGCCGCGCCGGACCGCCAGCCACTGGCGGTAGCGCTTCTCCGGCCCGGAGTCGGCGGTCAGCAGGGCGTGGCGCCCCTCCCCCAGCAACGCGGTGAGCGCGGCGTCGACCCGGCCCGCGCTCCGGCCGTCCGGTACGACGACGAGCGCGCCCCGGCCCGAGGCCAGGGTCGCGGCCATGGCGCGGGCGATCTCCTCGGGCCAGTGCGGTCCGGGGAGCGCGGTCCACACGGCCCGGGGCGCACCGCCCTCGGCCAGTGCCCGGAGGTAACCGGGCCCCTGCGCGTACCGTACCCAGGTCCCGGGCTCAGGGGTGGGGGGCGGCGGAAGGGGCTCGGGCGACGGCTTGCCCTCCGCGCGGCCGTTCCTGGGGGGCACGGCGAGCTGGAGCACGTCCGCGAGGCTGCCGGCGTATCGGTCGGCGACGGCCCGCGAGAGCTCGAGCAGCTCCGGCCCGAGGACCGGCTCGGGTGACACGACGTAGGCGAGGGCCGCGAGGGCCCCCTGGTAGTCCGAGGTGGCGCGCCGCTCGATCAGGAAGCCGTCGATCAGACCGCCGCCCTCGCGCCGCCCGCCGCGCACCTGGCGCCCGCCGGCTCCGAAGCGCACCCGGACCCGCACGCCGGGCCGGGCGTCCGCGTCGAGCTCCTGGGGAACGGCGTAGTCGAAGTACTGATCGAGGTGGAGGGCGCCCTTGTTCACCAGGACGCGGGCGACCGGCAGCTCTTCGGCGAGTGCGGCGCCCCGCCAGGTCCGCGGCTTGGCGCGCGGCACGTCGGCCCGTCGCACGGCCTCCCGGATGAGCGCAAGCTGCTCCGGTGCCCCGGCCCCGGGCTCGTCGGACCGCTCGTCGTCGCTGCTCACAGCCACATTCCTACCAGACACCACTGACACGCCCCGGCCGCCGGGAACGGCCGGACAGCACACCGGGGCCCGGACACCTGGTGCGGTGTCCGGGCCCCGGCGTGAAGGACGGCAAGCGGTGCTAGAGCCCCGCCGCCCGGCGCAGCGCGTCCACGCGGTCGGTGCGCTCCCAGGTGAAGTCCGGAAGCTCACGGCCGAAGTGTCCGTAGGCCGCGGTCTGGGCGTAGATCGGGCGGAGGAGGTCGAGGTCACGGATGATCGCGGCCGGGCGGAGGTCGAAGACCTCGCCGATGGCGTGCTCGATCTTCTCCGTGTCGACCGCGGCGGTGCCGAAGGTCTCGACGAAGAGGCCCACCGGCTCGGCCTTGCCGATCGCGTACGCGACCTGGACCTCGCAGCGGGTGGCGAGGCCGGACGCCACGACGTTCTTGGCGACCCAGCGCATGGCGTAGGCGGCCGAGCGGTCGACCTTGGACGGGTCCTTGCCGGAGAAGGCGCCGCCGCCGTGGCGGGCCATGCCGCCGTAGGTGTCGATGATGATCTTGCGGCCGGTGAGGCCGGCGTCGCCCATCGGGCCGCCGATCTCGAAACGGCCGGTCGGGTTCACCAGCAGGCGGTAGCCCTCGGTGTCCAGCTTGATGCCGTCCTCGATGAGCTGGTTCAGGACGTGCTCGACGACGAACTCGCGGATGTCGGGTGCGAGCAGCGAGTCCAGGTCGATGTCGGAGGCGTGCTGCGAGGAGACGACGACCGTGTCGAGGCGGACGGCCTTGTCGCCGTCGTACTCGATGGTGACCTGGGTCTTGCCGTCGGGGCGCAGGTACGGGATGGTCCCGTTCTTGCGGACCTCGGAGAGGCGGCGCGAGAGCCGGTGCGCGAGGTGGATCGGCAGCGGCATCAGCTCGGGCGTCTCGTCGCAGGCGTAGCCGAACATCAGCCCCTGGTCGCCGGCGCCCTGCTTGTCGAGCTCGTCCTCCTCTTCCCTCCGGGAGGCACCCTCGACCCGCTTCTCGTACGCGGTGTCGACGCCCTGGGCGATGTCCGCGGACTGCGCTCCGATGGACACCGAGACGCCGCAGGAGGCTCCGTCGAAGCCCTTCTTGGAGGAGTCGTAGCCGATCTCCAGCACCTTGTTGCGCACGAGGTTGGGGATGTCGGCGTAGGCCTTGGTCGTGACCTCACCCGCGACATGCACCAGACCGGTGGTGATCAAGGTCTCGACGGCGACGCGCGAGGAGGGGTCCTCACGCAGGAGCGCGTCGAGAATCGTGTCGCTGATCTGGTCAGCGATCTTGTCGGGGTGGCCCTCGGTAACGGACTCCGAGGTGAAGAGACGGCGGGACACATCGCTCCCTGGGGTTGCAGCGGCTGCTGGCTGATCATTGATGGAACTCCGGGAGCTGCGCCCGGCACATTCCGTCGACCAGTTTATCGGTCGCTTCCGGTGTTTGGGTCACGCGTCTCGCCCCTTGGGAGGTCTGTGACCTGCGGCACTGTTGACAGCAGTACGACAATCACTCCTTCCGGGTGCGGGACATCGCCATCGCCGTGGGCTCCCACCCGCGGAACGGCATTCACGCAATCTAACGGAAACGCGCCGCGACGAGGTCCCACACGGTGTCGGCGAGCGCTTCCTTGGGCCCGTACGGCACAGCGGTCTCGCCACCGTCGGCCCCGAGCACGACCGCCTCGTTCTCCTCGGAACCGAAGGTCTTGCGCTCCCCCACCTCGTTCACGACGAGGAGATCACAGCCCTTGCGGCGGAGCTTCTCGCGGCCGTTGGCGAGGACGTCGTCGGTCTCGGCGGCGAATCCGACGACGAGCTGCCCCGCGCGGGCCCGGTCGGCGGCGACCTCGGCGAGGATGTCGGGGTTGCGGACGAGTGCGATGGGGGGCTGCTCCTGGCCGTCCTTTTTCTTGATCTTCCCCGTCGCGTAGGCGGCCGGACGGAAGTCGGCGACCGCCGCGGCCATCACGACCACATCGGCGTCGGCCGCCGCCTTCAGCACCGCCTCGCGGAGCTGCACGGCGGTCCCGACGCGCAGGACGTCGGCTCCGGCGGGGTCGGGGAGCCCGGTGTTGGCCTCGATCAGGGTCACGCGGGCGCCCCGGGCGACGGCCGTGCGGGCGAGGGCGTAGCCCTGCTTGCCCGAGGACCGGTTGCCCAGGTAGCGGACCGGGTCGAGCGGCTCACGGGTGCCGCCCGCGCTGATCACCACGTGACGGCCGGCGAGGTCGGGGGCGACGGGCCCGCGGGCCAGGACCCGGCGGCAGACCTCGAAGATCTCCCCGGGGTCGGGCAGCCGGCCCTTGCCCGTGTCCACTCCGGTGAGCCTGCCGACCGCGGGCTCGATCACGACGGCGCCGCGGCGGCGCAGGGTGGCGACGTTCTCCTGGGTGGCCGGGTGCTCCCACATCTCGGTGTGCATCGCGGGGGCGAAGACGACCGGGCAGCGAGCGGTGAGCAGGGTGTTGGTGAGCAGGTCGTCGGCGAGGCCGTGCGCGGCCCTGGCGAGCATGTCCGCGGTGGCGGGAGCCACCACCACGAGATCGGCGGCCTGGCCGATCCGGACGTGGGGCACCTCGTGCACGCCGTCCCATACCTCGGTGGACACGGGGTTCCCGGAGAGGGCCGACCAGGTGGCCGCCCCGACGAAGTGCAGCGACGCGTCGGTCGGCACGACCCGTACGTCGTGGCCGGACTCGGTCAGCCTGCGCAGCAGCTCGCACGCCTTGTACGCGGCGATGCCTCCGCTGACCCCCAGGACGACCCTCGGCTTCTCCACTGCGTCTCCCCGCACTCGTGTCTCCGCGCACTCGCGTGCGGCCTCATGACGTACGGACCCCATGCTGCCTCACCGCGCCGGGCGGCCCACGCCGGGTCCGGCGCCGGACACACCACAGGCCCGGCGGGTGAAGACCGCCGGGCCTGTGGTGAAGGTGCGTTTCCTGCGTGCCGCCTGCTTACTGCGCGGGGCCCTCGATGGCCTCGGAGGTCAGCAGGCCCGCGTTGATCTCGCGGAGCGCGATCGAGAGCGGCTTCTCGTGCACGTGGGTGTCGACGAGCGGACCGACGTACTCGAGGAGGCCTTCACCGAGCTGCGAGTAGTACGCGTTGATCTGGCGCGCGCGCTTGGCGGCGTAGATCACGAGGCTGTACTTCGAGTCGGTGGCCTCGAGGAGCTCATCAATCGGCGGGTTGATGATGCCCTCGGGCGTGGTGATGGAAGAGGACACTCTCTGCCTTCCGAAGGGGATAGTGATCAAAGAGATCTTTGATCATGCTGGTTCCGCAGTGGTGATGCTCTGCGTCCGCGGGCCGGCGGAGGGACCGGTGAGGTCAGTCGTCGGTACCGTGGAGGCCGGAAGCCTGCAGCATCAACGTTAGCAGCTCGCGTGCCACGTCCTCGACGGAGGTGTTGACGAGTGTGGTGTCGAACTCGGCCTCGGCCGCCAGCTCGATCTTCGCCGCCGCGAGCCGGCGCTCGATCACGTCGGGCGCCTCCGTGCCCCGGCCGGTGAGCCGGCGCACCAGCTCGTCCCAGCCGGGCGGTGCGAGGAAGACGAGCTGCGCCTCGGGCATCGACTGGCGGACCAGGCGGGCACCCTGCAGATCGATCTCCAGCAGCACCGGCTCGCCCGCCTCCAGGCGGTCGAGCACGGCCCGGCGGGGCGTGCCGTAGCGGTTGCCCGCAAATTCGGCCCACTCCAGCAGCTCGCCGTTGGCGATCAGCTTGTCGAACTCCTCGTCGTCCACGAAGAAGTAGTGGACGCCGTTGCGTTCGCCGGGGCGCGGCTTGCGGGTCGTGGCCGACACCGAGAGCCACACCTCGGGGTGAACCTTGCGCATATGAGCGACGACCGTGCTCTTGCCGACCCCCGAGGGGCCGGAGAGCACGGTCAGCCGCGGACGTACGTCCGGGGGTACGGGGGACGTCCCCCGGGATGTTGCAGCCATGGGGCGATTATCCCCGCTCTCAGGAGTGCCTGAGAACGTCAGGCGGCACTGCCGCCGAACTCACGCTCCAAGGATGCGATCTGGTTGGAGCCAAGACCCCGGACCCGGCGGCTCTCGGAGATGCCGAGCCGCTCCATGATCTGCTTGGCACGGACCTTGCCCACGCCCGGCAGGGACTCGAGAAGGGCGGAGACCTTCATCTTGCCGATGACGTCGTTCTCCTGGCCCTGCTTGATGACCTCATGGAGCGAGGCGCCGGAGTGCTTGAGTCGATTCTTGACCTCGGCCCGCTCCCGGCGAGCCGCGGCGGCCTTTTCGAGCGCGGCTGCGCGCTGTTCAGGGGTAAGGGGCGGAAGAGCCACGCCTACGTCACCTCGGATGTCGATCTGTCGGATACGGACCGGCGAGGAACCTGATGGCTCCGCACCTGGTGAGCCAACGAACAACGTGTACTCGTTGGCTCTCGACGGAGACTAGCGGCCAAGGCCGCCTGAGTCAGCGAGAACAGCGGAAAAGTCCTGGTCAGCCTCGATCGAGCCGGACATTTCGGCCATAACAACCCGGAATTCTGGTCAGGATTCCACCCACAGGCAGTTACGTGGCATGGTCAAGCTTCCGAGACGGCCGATCGGACCTCGTCCGCGAACCGCCCGGCGGCTTCGCGCAGCCCTGACACGTCCGGTCCGTGACGCAGCACACCCCGGCTCACGCTCGGCACGACATTGCCGACCGCGGCGCCGAAGACCCGGGGAAGATCCGCCGGCGTGGCTCCCTGGGCGCCGATGCCGGGGGCGAGCAGCGGGCCGTTGATCGACAGGTCGGCGCCCACGTCCCCGAGCGTCGCGCCGACCACCGCGCCGACGGAGCCGAGCGGCGTCGCGCCGGCGTTCTCGGCGGCCATGTGGTCGAGCATCAGCTGGGCCAGCGAACGCCCGTCCGCGGCGGTGGCGCGCTGGACCTCGGCGCCCTCCGGGTTGGAGGTGAGGGCGAGCACGAAGACACCCGCGCCGGACACCTCGGCGGCGTCGAGCGCCGGGCGCAGCGAGCCGAAACCGAGGTACGGCGAGACGGTGACCGCGTCGGAGAACAGCGGCGAGTCCTTGTCGAGGTAGGTGGCCGCGTAGGCGCCCATCGTGGAGCCGATGTCGCCGCGCTTGGCGTCCATGAGCACCAGCGCCCCTGCCGCGCGGGCCTCCTCGACGGCCTTCTCCAGGACCGCGATGCCGCGCGAGCCGAAGCGCTCGAAGAACGCGGACTGCGGCTTGAGCACGGCGACCCGGTCGGCCAGTGCCTCGACGACGGTGCGCGTGAAGCGCTCCAGGCCCGCGATGTCGTCGTTCAGGCCCCAGGAGGTGAGCAGGGAGGAGTGCGGGTCGATGCCGACGCAGAGCGGCCCGCGGGTGTCCATGGCGTGGCGCAGGCGCGCGCCGAAGGGTTCAGGGGTCACTGCATGACCTTCCGTGTCTCGGCGCCGACGGCTTCGGCGAGGGTGGCGTACGGGGAGGCGGCCAGGCGGGCGGCCAGGCCCTTGCTGATCGCGCGGGCGTAGAACGGGCCCTCGTAGATAAAGGCGCTGTAGCCCTGGACGAGCGTGGCACCGGCCAGGATGCGCTGCCAGGCGTCCTCGGCGGTCTCGATGCCCCCGACGCCCACCAGGGTGATCCGGGTCCCCACGCGGGCGTACAGGCGGCTCAGGACCTCCAGGGAGCGCTCCTTGAGGGGCGCGCCGGAGAGTCCTCCGGTCTCCTCGACCAGGGAGGCGGGGGACCTCAGGCCGAGGCCGTCGCGGGCGATGGTGGTGTTGGTGGCGATGATGCCGTCCAGGCCGAGCTCGACGGCGAGGTCGGCCACCGCGTCGACGTCCTCGTCCGCGAGGTCCGGGGCGATCTTGACGAGCAGCGGGACCCGGCGGTCCGTGACGGTGCGGTCGGCCGCCTCGCGCACCGCGGTGAGCAGCGGGCGCAGCGACTCGGTGGCCTGGAGGTTGCGCAGACCGGGTGTGTTGGGCGAGGAGACGTTAACGACGAGGTAGTCCGCGTGGGCGGCGAGCCGCTCGGTGGACTTCACGTAGTCGCCCACGGCCTCGGCCTCGGGGACGACCTTGGTCTTGCCGATGTTGACGCCGACGGTCGTGCGGAAGACGGGGGTGCGGCCGGCGAGGCGCTCCGCCACGGCCGCGGAGCCCTCGTTGTTGAAGCCCATGCGGTTGATCAGCGCGCGGTCCGCGACCAGGCGGAACAGCCGCTTCTTCGGGTTGCCGGGCTGCGGCTCCCCCGTGACCGTGCCGATCTCGATGTGGTCGAAGCCGAGCATCGACATGCCGTCGATCGCGACGGCGTTCTTGTCGAAGCCGGCGGCGAGCCCGAACGGACCGTGCATCCGCAGGCCGAGGGCCTCGGTGCGCAGCTCCTCGTGGCGGGGGGCGAGCGCGGCGGCGACGAAGGTGCGCAGCACGGGGGTGCGGGCGGCGAGGCGGATCCACCGGAACGCCAGGTGGTGGGCCTGCTCCGGGTCCATCCGCTTGAAGACCAGCTGGAAGAAGAGTTTGTACATCACGGTGTCCTCATGAAGAGGGGGACACCGTTTCCGGTGTCCCCCTGGGGAGCAGGCTAGTCGCGGGCCGCGGTCAGATGTTCCGCGTGTTCCTGGAGGGAACGTACGCCGACCCCGCCGTGATTGAGCGCGTCGATGCCCTGCACGGCGGCGGCGAGCGCCTGGACCGTGGTGAGGCACGGCACGGACCGGGCCACGGCCGCGGTGCGGATCTCGTAGCCGTCGAGCCGGCCGCCCGTTCCGTACGGGGTGTTGACGATGAGGTCGACCTCGCCGTCGTGGATCAGCTGGACGATGGTCTTCTCGCCGTCGGGGCCCTCGCCCTCGGACTGCTTGCGCACGACGGTGGCGTTGATGCCGTTGCGCTTGAGCACCTCGGCCGTGCCGGAGGTGGCCATCAGCTCGAAGCCGTGGGCGACGAGCTCGCGGGCCGGGAAGATCATCGAGCGCTTGTCGCGGTTGGCGACGGAGATGAAGGCGCGGCCCTTGGTGGGCAGCGGGCCGTACGCGCCGGCCTGCGACTTGGCGTACGCCGTGCCGAACACGGAGTCGATGCCCATGACCTCACCGGTGGAGCGCATCTCCGGGCCGAGGACCGTGTCCACGCCGCGGCCGCGGATGTCGCGGAAGCGCGACCACGGCATGACGGCCTCCTTGACGGAGATCGGCGCGTCCAGCGGCAGGGTGCCGCCGTCGCCCTGCTTCGGCAGCAGCCCCTCCTCGCGCAGTTCCGCGACGGTCGCGCCCAGCGAGATGCGGGCGGCGGCCTTCGCGAGCGGGACCGCGGTCGCCTTCGAGGTGAAGGGGACGGTCCGCGAGGCGCGCGGGTTGGCTTCCAGGACGTAGAGGATGTCGCCGGAGAGCGCGAACTGGATGTTGATCAGTCCGCGTACGCCGACGCCCTTGGCGATGCCCTCGGTGGAGGCCCTCAGCCGCTTGATGTCGTAGCCGCCGAGGGTGATCGGGGGCAGCGCGCAGGCGGAGTCGCCGGAGTGGATGCCGGCCTCCTCGATGTGCTCCATGACGCCGCCGAGGTAGAGCTCGGTGCCGTCGTAGAGCGCGTCGACGTCGATCTCGATGGCGTCGTCGAGGAAGCGGTCGACCAGGACCGGCCGGGTGGGGCTGATCTCGGTGGACTCGGAGATGTACGAGGAGAGCCGTGTCTCGTCGTAGACGATCTCCATGCCGCGGCCGCCGAGCACGTACGACGGGCGTACGAGGACGGGGTAGCCGATCTCGTCGGCGATGGCCTTGGCCTCGGCGAAGGTGGTGGCGGTGCCGTGCTTCGGGGCCGGCAGGCCCGCCTCCGCGAGGACCCGGCCGAAGGCGCCGCGGTCCTCGGCGGCGTGGATGGCCTCCGGGGAGGTGCCCACGATCGGCACACCGTTGTCCTTGAGGGCCTGCGAGAGGCCGAGCGGGGTCTGGCCGCCCAGCTGGACGATGACGCCCGCGATCGGGCCGGCCAGCGACTCCGCGTGCACGATCTCCAGGACGTCCTCGAGGGTGAGCGGCTCGAAGTAGAGCCGGTCGGAGGTGTCGTAGTCCGTGGAGACGGTCTCCGGGTTGCAGTTGACCATCACGGTCTCGTAGCCCGCGTCGCTCAGGGCGAAGGAGGCGTGGACGCACGAGTAGTCGAACTCGATGCCCTGGCCGATGCGGTTCGGGCCGGAGCCGAGGATGATCACCGCGGGCTTGGTGCGCGGCGCGACCTCGCTCTCCTCGTCGTAGGAGGAGTAGAAGTACGGCGTCCTCGCGGCGAACTCGGCGGCGCAGGTGTCGACGGTCTTGTAGACCGGGCGGATGCCGAGCGCGTGCCGGACCTCCCGGACGACGTCCTCGCGCAGACCGCGGATCTCGCCGATCTGGGCGTCGGAGAAGCCGTGCCGCTTGGCCTCGGCGATCAGGTCGGCGTCCAGGCGCTCGGCGGAGGCCAGATCGTCGGCGATCTCCTTGATCAGGAAGAGCTGGTCGACGAACCAGGGGTCGATCTTCGTGGCGTCGAAGACCTCCTCCTGGGTGGCTCCGGCCCGGATCGCCTGCATCACGGTGTTGATCCGGCCGTCGGTCGGGCGGACCGCCTCGGCGAGCAGCTCGGCCTTGTCGCCGGTCTCCCCGGTGAAGGCGAACTGCGAGCCCTTCTTCTCTAGGGAGCGCAGGGCCTTCTGGAGGGCCTCGGTGAAGTTCCGGCCGATCGCCATGGCCTCGCCCACCGACTTCATGGTGGTGGTGAGGGTGGAGTCGGCGGAGGGGAACTTCTCGAAGGCGAAGCGCGGGGCCTTCACGACGACGTAGTCGAGGGTCGGCTCGAAGGAGGCCGGGGTCTTCTCGGTGATGTCGTTGGGGATCTCGTCCAGCGTGTAGCCCACGGCCAGCTTGGCGGCGATCTTGGCGATCGGGAAGCCGGTGGCCTTGGAGGCGAGCGCCGAGGAGCGGGAGACGCGCGGGTTCATCTCGATGACGATGACCCGGCCGTCGGCGGGGTCGATGGCGAACTGGATGTTGCAGCCGCCGGTGTCGACACCGACCTCGCGGATGATCGCGATGCCGATGTCACGCAGCCGCTGGTACTCACGGTCGGTGAGCGTCATCGACGGGGCGACCGTGATCGAGTCGCCGGTGTGGACGCCCATCGGGTCGAAGTTCTCGATGGAGCAGACGACCACGACGTTGTCGTTCTTGTCGCGCATCAGCTCCAGCTCGTACTCCTTCCAGCCGAGGATGGACTCCTCGAGGAGCACCTCGGTGGTCGGCGAGAGGGTGAGGCCCTGCCCGGCGATGCGGCGCAGCTCCTCCTCGTCGTGGGCGAAGCCGGAGCCGGCGCCGCCCATGGTGAAGGAGGGGCGGACGACGACGGGGTAGCCGCCGAGGGTGTCGACGCCGGCGATGACGTCGTCCATGGTGTGGCAGATGACGGAGCGGGCGGACTCGCCGTAGCCGATCTTCGCCTTGACGGCCTCGACGACTCCCTTGAAGAGGTCGCGGTCCTCACCCTTGTTGATGGCCTCGACGTTGGCGCCGATGAGCTCGACGCCGTACTTCTCCAGCACGCCGTTGTCGTGCATGGAGATCGCGGTGTTGAGCGCGGTCTGGCCGCCCAGCGTGGGCAGGAGCGCGTCGGGGCGCTCCTTGGCGATGATCTTCTCGACGAACTCGGGGGTGATCGGCTCGACGTACGTGGCGTCGGCGATCTCCGGGTCGGTCATGATCGTCGCGGGGTTGGAGTTCACCAGGATGACGCGCAGGCCCTCGGCCTTGAGTACGCGGCAGGCCTGGGTGCCGGAGTAGTCGAACTCGGCTGCCTGCCCGATGACGATCGGGCCGGAGCCGATGACCAGGACGGACTGGATATCGGAGCGCTTAGGCACGCTGGCCCTCCATCAGGGTGACGAAACGGTCGAAGAGGTACGCGGCGTCGTGCGGGCCGGCGGCTGCTTCGGGGTGGTACTGAACGCTGAAGGCCGGCTGGTCGAGCAGCTGCAGCCCTTCGACGACCTGGTCGTTCAGGCAGACGTGGGAGACCTCGGCGCGGCCGAACTCCGTGTCGGAGACCTTGTCGAGCGGGGCGTCGACGGCGAAGCCGTGGTTGTGCGCGGTGACCTCGACCTTGCCGGTCGTGCGGTCCTGCACCGGCTGGTTGATGCCGCGGTGGCCGTACTTCAGCTTGTAGGTGCCGAAGCCGAGCGAGCGGCCGAGGATCTGGTTGCCGAAGCAGATGCCGAAGAGCGGGGTCTTCCGCTCCAGGACGCCCCTCATGAGGGCGACCGGGTGGTCGGCGGTGGACGGGTCGCCGGGGCCGTTGGAGAAGAAGACTCCGTCGGGCCGGACCGCGTAGACCTCGTCGAGGGTGGCGGTCGCGGGCAGGACGTGCACCTCGATGCCGCGCTCGGCCATGCGGTGCGGGGTCATGCCCTTGATGCCGAGGTCGATCGCCGCGACGGTGAACTTCCTGGTGCCGATGGCGGGGACGACGTACGCCTCCTTGGTGGCGACCTCGGCGGCGAGGTCGGCGCCTGCCATCTCGGGGGCCTGGCGCACCTTGGCGAGCAGGACGCCCTCGTCCTGGACGGCGTTCCCGGAGAAGATGCCGACGCGCATCGCGCCGCGCTCACGCAGGTGGCGGGTGAGGGCGCGGGTGTCGATGCCGCTGATCCCCACGACGCCCTGGCTCGCGAGCTCCTCGTCCAGCGAGCGGCGGGAGCGCCAGTTGGAGGGTGTCCGTGCGGGGTCGCGCACGACGTAGCCGGAGACCCAGATCCGCTTCGACTCGGGGTCCTCGTCGTTCACGCCGGTGTTGCCGACGTGCGGGGCGGTCATGACGACGACCTGGCGGTGGTACGAGGGGTCGGTCAGCGTCTCCTGGTAACCGGTCATGCCGGTGGAGAAAACCGCCTCTCCGAAGGTCTCCCCCACGGCCCCGTAGGCGCGGCCGCGGAAGGAGCGGCCGTCCTCCAGGACGAGTACGGCGGGAGCCTTTCCGGCTCCCCGGGTGGAGATCGTCATCGTGCGGTGCCTTCCTTCGTGCTGGTGAGGTTGTTGCCGGCTGTGCCGGTGAGGTTCTTGCCGGCTGTGCCGGTGAGGTGGTCGACGGCGTCGACCCATGCCTGGTGCTCGGCCGCGCGGTCGGAGCGGAATCCCGAGTCGATCAGCGTCCCGCCGTGGTCCCAGGTGATGACCAGCAGGCCGCCCTCGGGCAGGACCTTGCCGGCGAGGGCCTTGTCGAGCCTGGCCTCGCGCAGTGCGGCGGCCGGTACGAAGAAGTCGGCCGCCCCGGGACGCACGACGTCGAGGCCCTCGGCGGTGAGGGTCAGCTCGACCCGGCTGCGGGTGCCGAGGCCGTGCGCCACGATCCGGTCGAGCCACTGCCCGGCGGTCGTGGACGCGTGGTAGCGGCCGGTCAGCGTGAGGAGCGTCTCACCGTCGGTGAACCCTGCGGGGGTCGTCGCGAGCTCAGGCAGCCCGGACTGCAGGCTCCCCCGCCACTTCCATCCCTGGCGCATCAGCCAGTAGACGAACGCGATGAAGACGACCAGTCCGAGGACCCAGCTGACGCGGGCCGACCAGTCCGTCACTTCGGCCGACTTCTGTTCGGCGGCCAGCAGGTGGAGGGGGTTGAGTGTTGTCACGCGAGCTTCCCGTCGACGACCGTTGCACGGCCCCGCAGGATGGTGTGGGTCACTCGGCCGGGCAGCTCGCGACCCTCGTACGGAGTGTTGCGGCTGCGGGAGGCGAAGCCCGCGGGGTCCACAGCTCCACGGTATGCCGGATCGACCAGAGTGAGGTTGGCGGGCTCACCCGCCGAGACGGGCCGGCCGTGTCCTTCGAGCCTGCCGATGGCCGCGGGGCGGAACGACATGCGGTCGGCGACGCCCGCCCAGTCGAGGAGACCGGTGTCCACCATCGTCTGCTGGACCACGGAGAGCGCGGTCTCCAGGCCCACCATGCCCATGGCGGCGGCCGCCCACTCGCAGTCCTTGTCCTCGTGCGGGTGCGGGGCGTGGTCCGTGGCGACGCAGTCGATGGTGCCGTCGGCGAGCGCCTCGCGCAGGGCCATGACGTCGGCCTCGGTGCGGAGCGGCGGGTTCACCTTGTAGACCGGGTTGTAGGTCCGTACGAGCTCGTCCGTGAGCAGCAGGTGGTGCGGCGTGACCTCGGCGGTGACGTTCCAGCCCTTGGACTTGGCCCAGCGGACGATCTCCACGGAGCCGGCGGTCGACAGGTGGCAGATGTGCACCCGGGAGCCGACGTGGGCGGCGAGGAGGACGTCGCGGGCGATGATCGACTCCTCGGCCACGGCGGGCCAGCCGCCGAGACCGAGCTCGGCGGAGACGATGCCCTCGTTCATCTGGGCGCCCTCGGTGAGGCGGGGCTCCTGCGCGTGCTGGGCCACGACGCCGTCGACGGCCTTCACGTACTCCAGCGCGCGGCGCATGATCACGGCGTCGTCGACGCACTTGCCGTCGTCGGAGAAGACCTTCACTCCGGCGGCGGAGTCGTGCATGGCGCCGAGCTCGGCGAGCTGCTTGCCCTCCAGGCCGACGGTGACGGCGCCGACGGGCTGCACGTCGCAGTAGCCGGACTCCTTGCCGAGCCGCCAGACCTGCTCGACGACGCCGGCGGTGTCGGCGACGGGGAAGGTGTTGGCCATGGCGTGGACGGCGGTGAAGCCGCCGACCGCGGCGGCCTTCGTACCGGTGAGGACGGTCTCGGAGTCCTCGCGCCCGGGCTCGCGCAGGTGGGTGTGCAGGTCGACGAGGCCGGGCAGCAGGATCTGGCCGGCCGCCTCGATCACGGTGGCGTCTCCCGCTTCGATGCCGGTGCCGACCTCGACGACGGTCTCGCCGTCGATGAGGACGTCCTGCGGCTCGCCGCCGAGGACCTTCGCACCGCGGATAAGGATCTTGCTCATGATTACTTGTTCTCCTCGGTACGGGCGGAGGCGGAGGGCAGCGCGGTCTCGGAACCGCCGAGCAGCAGGTACAGGACGGCCATGCGGGTGGAGACGCCGTTCGCGACCTGCTCGACGGCGGTGCAGCGGTCGGAGTCGGCGACCTCGGCCGTGATCTCCATGCCGCGGACCATCGGGCCGGGGTGCATCACGATCGCGTGCTCCGGCATCTTCGCCATGCGCTCACCGTCCAGGCCGTAGCGCCGGGAGTACTCGCGCTCGGTCGGGAAGTAGGCGGCGTTCATCCGCTCGCGCTGCACCCGGAGCATCATGACCGCGTCCGACTTCGGCAGCACGTCGTCGAGCCGGTAGCTGACGTCGCAGGGCCACTGCTCGACGCCGACGGGCACGAGGGTGGGCGGGGCCACCAGGGTGACGTGCGCGCCGAGCGTGTGCAGCAGGTGGACGTTGGAGCGGGCGACGCGGCTGTGCAGGATGTCGCCGACGATCGTGATCCGCCGGCCTTCGAGGTCCCGGCCGATCCCCACGTCGGGCCCGACCAGCCTGCGCCGCATCGTGAACGCGTCCAGCAGGGCCTGGGTCGGGTGCTCGTGCGTGCCGTCACCGGCGTTGACGACCGCGCTGTCGATCCAGCCGGACGTCGCGAGGCGGTACGGGGCCCCGGAGGCGCCGTGCCGGATGACGACGGCGTCCGCGCCCATGGCTTCCAGGGTCAGGGCGGTGTCCTTGAGCGACTCGCCCTTGGAGACGGACGAGCCCTTCGCGGAGAAGTTGATGACGTCGGCGGAGAGACGCTTTGCAGCGGCCTCGAACGAGATCCTCGTACGGGTCGAGTCCTCGAAGAAAAGGTTGACGACCGTTCGTCCACGCAGCGTGGGAAGTTTCTTGATCGGCCGGTCCGCGACCCGGGCCATCTCCTCGGCGGTGTCGAGGATCAGGACGGCGTCGTCGCGGGTGAGGTCTGCGGCCGAGATGAGGTGACGGGGGGTCCGGGGGTTGTCCCCTGGGGGGCGCAGCATCTGGGATCTCCGTGAAGGGTGGAGGAATCAGGCAGGCGGGCGTGCCGGAGCGGCCGTGCGGCCGATGGGACGCACGGGGTGGGACTCCGCTACTGCTCGCCTGCCGGGACGGTCTGCTTGACGCCGAGCAGCACGGCGTCGCGGCCGTCCTCCTCGGCGAGCTGGACCCTGACCGTCTCCCGCAGCGACGTGGGGAGGTTCTTGCCGACGTAGTCGGCACGGATCGGGAGTTCTCGGTGGCCGCGGTCGACGAGGACCGCGAGCTGTACGGCGCGGGGCCGGCCGATGTCGCCGAGCGCGTCGAGTGCGGCCCGGATCGTGCGGCCGGAGAAGAGCACGTCGTCCACCAGCACGACGAGGCGGCCCTCGATGCCCTCACCGGGGATCTCGGTGCGTCCCAGGGCACGCGCGGGGCGCATCCGGAGGTCGTCGCGGTACATGGTGATGTCGAGTGACCCGACCGGCGTCTTCCGGCCGGTGATCTCTTCGAGCTTTCCGGCGAGCCGACGGGCGAGGAAGACCCCGCGTGTCGGGATGCCCAGAAGCACCACATCGTCAGCGCCCCTGGCGCGTTCGACGATCTCGTGGGCGATTCGGGTCAGTACCCGGGCGATGTCGGGAGCCTCGAGAACGGGGCGTGCCGCATTGCCGGTGTGGTCATGCTGTGAGTCCATAAGAAACGGACCTCCTTCTCCGCCTCACTGGACGGACGTTAAAGGACGTCTAAATTGCGTCATCCACGATACCAGGGCTTGTGCGAGGCCCTGGGACCGCCCCCAAGAGGTGGCAGTCCGGACCTTTCGGCTTGACGCAGCCAAGTAACGCTGCGTAACCTCACAGTGAGTTACCAGCCACGCGGCCCAGCCGCAGAATGTTCCAGCGTCCGGGGAGCCTTATGTCCAGCGAATACGCAAAGCAGCTCGGGGCCAAGCTCCGCGCCATCCGCACCCAGCAGGGCCTCTCCCTCCACGGCGTGGAGGAGAAGTCCCAGGGCCGCTGGAAGGCCGTCGTGGTCGGTTCCTACGAGCGCGGCGACCGCGCCGTGACCGTGCAGCGCCTTGCCGAGCTGGCCGACTTCTACGGCGTCCCGGTGCAGGAGCTCCTGCCCGGCACGACCCCCGGCGGCGCCGCCGAGCCTCCGCCGAAGCTGGTCCTCGACCTCGAGCGCCTCGCCCACGTGCCGCCGGAGAAGGCCGGACCGCTGCAGCGTTACGCGGCGACGATCCAGAGCCAGCGCGGCGACTACAACGGCAAGGTGCTCTCCATCCGCCAGGACGACCTGCGGACCCTCGCCGTGATCTACGACCAGTCGCCGTCCGTGCTCACCGAGCAGCTGATCAGCTGGGGCGTCCTGGACGCCGACGCGCGCCGCGCGGTGGCGCACGACGAGGGCTGACCGGCCCCGGACCAAGACGCGGTACCGCCGGGTGGGCGGGGTCCCGAGGACCCCGCCCACCCGGCGTTTTCGTGTCCGCACCGCCTCCGGATTGTCCGCACCGCCTCCGGATCGCGGTGGGGCACGCCGAAGGGCCCACGGTCGGGGAGACCGTGGGCCCTTCTTCGGCTCGGCACCGCCGGAGGCTACTGCTCCCGGCGGAGATTCGGCTTGAGGTCCTTGAACCGGGCCAGCAGGCCGTTCACGAAGGTCGGGGAGTCGTCCGTGGAGAACTCCTTGGCGAGCTGGACCGCCTCGTCGATGACGACGGCGTCCGGAGTCGAGTCCATCCAGATCAGCTCGTACGCACCGAGCCGCAGGATGCTCCGGTCGACGACCGGCATGCGGTCGATCTCCCAGTCCACGGCGTAGGTGACGATGAGGTCGTCGATCCGGTCCGCGTACTGCGCGTACCCCTCGACCAGCTCCATCGTGAATTCTCCGACCGGCGGCTGGCGGTCGTCGGTCCGCGAGAGCCGTACCCAGTCCGCGAGGACCGTCTGCACGGACTCACCGCGCTGGTCGGCCTCGAAGAGGATCTGGAAGGCGCGCTTGCGGGCCTTGTTCCGGGCAGCCACGGTTAGCTGTTCACCCGGCCGAGGTAGTCGCCCGTACGGGTGTCGACCTTGATCTTCTCGCCGGTGGTGATGAAGAGCGGCACGCCGATCTCGTAACCGGTCTCCAGTGTGGCGGGCTTGCTGCCGCCGGTGGAGCGGTCACCCTGCACGCCGGGGTCGGTGTGCTGGATGGTCAGCTCGACGGCGGCGGGCAGCTCGACGTAGAGCACCTCGCCCTCGTGCTGGGCCACGGAGGCGGTGAAGCCCTCGATCAGGAAGTTGGCCGCGTCGCCGACAGCCTTGCGGTCGACCATGAGCTGGTCGTACGTGTTCATGTCCATGAAGACGAAGTACTCGCCGTCCATGTACGAGAACTGCATGTCGCGGCGGTCGATGGTGGCCGTTTCGACCTTCACGCCGGCGTTGAACGTCTTGTCGACGACCTTGCCGGAGAGCACGTTCTTGAGCTTGGTGCGCACGAAGGCCGGGCCCTTGCCGGGCTTGACGTGCTGGAACTCGACGACGGACCAGAGCTGGCCTCCGTCGAGCTTGAGCACCAGGCCGTTCTTGAGGTCGTTCGTGGAAGCCACGGTTGCGGAATCTCCTGGACTGAAGCTGGTGGACGACCGAGGATGCGCGCTAGAGCGCGAGCAGCTCCTTGGTCGTAATGGTGAGTAGCTCGGGTCCGCCGTCCGCCTCGGGGCGCACGACGAGCGTGTCATCGATCCGGACACCGCCCCGGCCCGGGAGGTGGACCCCCGGTTCGACGGTGACCGGCACACAAGCGTCCAGTTTACCCATGGCTGTCGGTGCCAACTGCGGGTCCTCGTCGATTTCGAGTCCGACCCCGTGCCCGGTGCTGGGCTGAAGGCCCTCCGTGTAGCCCGCCGAGTCCAGGAGATGGCGGGCTGCGCGGTCCACGTCGCGGTAGGCGGCACCGGGGACCAGCGCCTCCCGTCCGGCCCGCTGAGCGGCGAAAACAAGGTCGTAGAGCTCGATCTGCCAGTCCGCGGGGCTGGTCCCGATGACGAACGTCCGGCCGATCTCGCAGCGGTATCCGCGGTAGTTCGCCCCGAGGCAGACGGACAGGAAATCACCTTCCTCGACCCTGCGATCGGTGGGCCGGTGGCGGCCCAGCCCCGAGTGGGGCCCCGTTCCCACGGAGGTGGCGAAGGCCGGGCCGTCCGCGCCGTGGTCCACGAGCCGGCGCTCCAGCTCCAGGGCGAGGTGACGTTCGGTGCGCCCCACCAGGATGGATTCCAGGAGCTCGCCGAGCGCCTGGTCGGTGATCTCCGCCGCGATGCGCAGGCAGGCGATCTCCTCCTCGTCCTTCACCAGGCGCAGCTGCTCCACCGTGCTGCCGAGGTCGCCCAGGCGCAGGCGCGGGGCCACGGAGCCCATGGCACGGTGGCGGGCGACCGTCAGGTCGTGTTCCTCGACCGCCAGGGATTCGGCGTGCAGGCCGCCCGCGAGGTCTGCCGCCGCGACCACGGGGTCGCCGTCGGGGTCGGACAGGACGGTCAGCCGCAGCTGTTCGTCGGGGCGCCCGTGGGCGGGGTCGCCGGTCGGCGCGCGGGGGGAGAGCAGGACGTCCTCGCCGGGGCCGAGCAGCAGCACGGCGCCGGGCGGGGCCCCACCCGCGAGATAGCGGACGTTGGCGGGGCGGGAGACCAGTGCGGCCGCGGATCCGGCGGCGGCGTACCGGTGACGCAGCAGCCCGCGTCGGACGGCGTACACCTCTGACATGTTCCCGAGCCTACGAGCGCGGGCGGAGCCCCGCCCGGTCAGCGCACCCGACCGGGAACCGCGGGGTCCCTACCAGGCGGGCGGGCTGGCTATGGAGCGGGCCAGGACGTCGTCGAGGACCCGTGCGGTCGTCTCGACGTCGTAGGTGGAGTTGTCGATGATCGGCAGACCCGAGCCGTACCAGCCGGCCATCCGGCCGTGGATCCGGGCGACCTCCTCGTCGGAGAGCCTGCGGTTCCCGCTGCGGGCCGCGTTGCGCTCCAGGACGACCTCCAGGCCGGGCAGGAGGACGACGGGGAGCAGACCGGGACCGACATGCCGCTTCCAGCCTCCGAGGCCGACGACGGGCCTGTCGGGGAAGACGGCGTCGTCGAGGATGCAGGAGATTCCGTTGGCCAGGAAGTTACGGGCGGCGAAGCCGCAGGTACGCCGGGCCAGGCGGTACTGGGCCTCGGAGTGGTCGTTCCACCCCGCCTGCGGATCGGCGAAACCGGAACAGACCCATTCGCGGACGTCGTCCAGGGACACGTGCGCGGTGGGAACCCGGCGGCGTCCGGCCCAGAGCTTGGCGACCGTGGTCTTGCCCGCACCGGCGGGGCCGATCAGGAGCACGGCCAGGGTCGCGGCGCCGGTACCCGACTCCGCGGGCGGAGCGGGCAGCGGGACGGGGCCCCCGGGCGGCAGCTGGACGTGTCCGGTGGTCTCCCGGGAGGACGGCACCGGGGCGTGCTGGGGCCCGGGCGGCCCGGGCAAGGCCGGCTGGGGACCCGGCGCCACGGGAGGAGGCGGGGGACCTGCCTGGCCGGGGTGGCCTGAGTGCTGGGCCTGGTGCGTCCACGGCCCGGTACCGGGACCCTGGGGCGGAGGCAGCGGGGCCCCCACTGCGTGCTGCATCCGGTGCCACTCCGTCTCGTACAGGCAACTGCCGCTGGTCGGACGGCAACCGTACCTTCCCCGGCCGCCATGCGGTGAACGGGCGGGGAAGGCACGAAGTGCCCGGTGTCAGTCCGTCAGCTCGTCGGCCAGGGCGCGCAGGGCCAGCCGGTAGGAGCCGATCCCGAACCCCGCCACGGTGCCGGTGGCCACCGGGGCGATCACCGAGGTGTGGCGGAACTCCTCGCGCGCGTACGGGTTCGAGATGTGCACCTCGATCAGTGCGGCGGTGCGCTGGGCTGCGGCGTCGCGCATCCCGTACGAGTAGTGCGTGAACGCGCCCGGGTTGATGACCACCGGGACCGAACCGTCCGCCGCCTCGTGGAGCCAGCGGATCAACTCGCCCTCGTCGTTGGTCTCCCGGACCTCGACGTCGAAGCCGAGCTCCTTGCCGACGGCCTGGCAGGTGTCGACGAGACCGGTGTAGGACGTCGCGCCGTAGACGTCGGGCTCGCGGGAGCCGAGACGTCCGAGGTTCGGGCCGTTGAGCACCAGGACCCTGCGGGTCGTCATGCCGAGACCTCTCCGAAGGCGGCGAGCAGGACGGCGGGGTCGGGGCCCTCCAGCACGGTGGGCTTCCCGATGCCGTCCAGGACGATGAAGCGCAGCAGGTCGCCGCGGGACTTCTTGTCGACCTTCATGTTCTCCAGGAGCTTCGGCCACTGGTCACCGCGGTAGGTGAGCGGCAGTCCGACGGACTCCAGGACGGCACGGTGCCGGTCGGCGGTCGCGTCGTCGAGGCGTCCGGCGAGCCGGCCCAGCTCCGCCGCGAAGACCATGCCGACCGAGACGGCCGCGCCGTGGCGCCACTTGTAGCGCTCGTTCTTCTCGATGGCGTGGGCCAGGGTGTGGCCGTAGTTGAGGATCTCCCGGAGACCGGACTCCTTGAGGTCGCTGGAGACGACCTCCGCCTTGACCCGGATGGAACGCTCGATCAGCTCCGCGGTGTGCGGCCCGGTCGGCGTCCGGGCGGCTTCCGGGTCCGCCTCGACGAGGTCGAGGATCACCGGGTCGGCGATGAAGCCGGCCTTGATGATCTCGGCCATGCCGGAGACGTAGTCGTTGACCGGGAGCGAGTCCAGCGCGGCGAGGTCGCAGAGGACTCCGGCCGGCGGGTGGAAGGCACCCACGAGGTTCTTGCCCTCGGCGGTGTTGATGCCGGTCTTGCCGCCGACCGCCGCGTCGACCATGGCGAGCACGGTCGTCGGCACGGCGATCCAGCGCACCCCGCGCAGCCAGGACGCGGCGACGAACCCGGCGACGTCGGTGGTGGCGCCGCCGCCGACGCCGACGATGACGTCGGTGCGGGTGAAGCCGGTCTGGCCGAGCGCCTTCCAGCAGTAGGCGGCGACCTCGACGGTCTTGGCCTCCTCGGCGTTCGGCAGCTGGATCGCGATGGCCTCGTAGCCCTGGGCCGCGAGGTCCGAGCGAACCGCCTCACCCGTCTCGGCGAGCGCCTCGGGGTGAAGGACGGCGACCCGCTTGGCCCGGTCCCCGATGAGGTTCGGCAGCTCGCCGAGGAGCTGGCGGCCGACGAGCACCTCATAGGCGTCGGTGCCCGCCGTGCCGGCGATCTGGATGCGCGTGGTGCCCTGCTCGCTCATGCGTGTGTTCTCCCGGCCGGACGGCACGGCCCCGGCCGTGCGCTCCGGCAGTTCCGTTGCGTCGAGGACCGCCTGGGCGACCTCTTCGGGGGTGCGTTCGTCGGTCGCGACGGTCACGCCCGCCACTTCCTCGTACAGATGCCGCCTGGCGTCCATGAGCTCGCGCCACTGCCGGCGCGGGTTGACGGCGAGCAGGGGACGGGCGGTGTTCAGCCCGACCCGCTTCACCGCTTCGTCCACGTCCATCGAGAGATAGACCACCGTGTGGCCCGCGAGCAGCGCGCGGGTCGACTCGTCGAGGACGGAGCCGCCGCCGAGCGCGAGTACGCCCCGGTGCCCTGCGACGGACTCCCGCACGGCTTCGCGCTCCAGGGCCCGGAAGCGTTCCTCGCCCTCGTCGAAGAAGATCTCGGGAATCGACTTGCCTGCGGTGGCCACGACGTCGGCGTCGGTGTCGCGGTAGGTGGTGCCGAGCCGCTCGGCGAGCAGCTCCCCCACCGTGGACTTGCCGACCCCCATCGGACCGACGAGGACGATCAGCGGGCCGCTCACCGGATCTGGAGGTGGGAGAGGTACGACTGGACGTTGCGGTGGGTCTCGGCGACGCTGTCGCCGCCGAACTTCTCCGCCACCGCGTCGGCCAGCACCAGGGCCACCATCGCCTCGGCGACGATGCCGGCGGCCGGCACGGCACAGACGTCCGACCGCTGGTGGTGCGCCTTGGCCGCCTCGCCGGTGACCACGTCGACTGTGGCGAGCGCGCGGGGCACGGTGGCGATGGGCTTCATCGCCGCGCGGACGCGCAGGAGCTCACCGGTCGTCAGCCCGCCCTCGGTGCCGCCGGAGCGGCCGGAGGTACGCCTGATCCCGTCCGCAGTGGCCACGATCTCGTCGTGCGCCTGGGAGCCGGGCACCCGGGCGAGGTCGAAGCCGTCGCCGACCTCGACGCCCTTGATGGCCTGGATGCCCATGAGCGCGGCGGCGAGCCGCGCGTCGAGCCTGCGGTCCCAGTGGACGTGCGAGCCGAGGCCGACGGGGACGCCGTAGGCGAGCACCTCGACGACTCCCCCGAGGGTGTCGCCGTCCTTGTGCGCCTGGTCGATCTCCTCGACCATCGCCTTCGACGCCTCGGCGTCCAGGCAGCGCACGGGGTCGGCGTCGAGCCGCTCGACGTCGGAGGGCTTGGGGTAGACGCCGTAGGGCGCCTTGGCCGCGGCCAGCTCGACGACGTGGGAGACGATCTCGATGCCGGCGGTCTCCTTGAGGTAGGACCGCGCGACGGCGCCGAGGGCGACACGCGCCGCGGTCTCACGGGCGCTCGCGCGCTCCAGGACCGGGCGGGCCTCGTCGAAGCCGTACTTCTGCATCCCGGCGAGGTCCGCGTGACCGGGCCGGGGGCGGGTCAGCGGAGCGTTACGGGCCTGCGCGGCGAGCACGTCGGGGTCGACCGGGTCGGCCGACATGACCTGCTCCCACTTGGGCCACTCGGTGTTGCCCACCATGACGGCGACGGGCGAGCCCATGGTCAGGCCGTGCCGGACACCGCCGAGGAAGGTGACCTCGTCCCGCTCGAACTTCATCCGGGCGCCGCGCCCGTAACCGAGCCGTCGCCTGGCGAGCGCGTCCGCCACCATCTCCGTGGTGACGGGGATACCGGCGGGAAGACCCTCCAGCGTCGCCACCAGTGCGGGGCCGTGCGACTCTCCGGCGGTCAGCCAGCGCAACCTGCTCAACGGTGCTCCTCATGCTCGCGCCTGTAACTGCAACGGCGCGACCGGGTGCGCGGCCCTGGCCCGCCGCCCCTGATCCTCCCACGAACAGGGACGAACCCCTGCCGCCGGTCCACGGGACGGACGCCGTGGTCCCGTCTCCCCCCGTCAGCGAGCCGCCCTGGGCCGCACCGGCGTGGTGGGAGCGGATCGAACACCACCGATCGGCGAGAACTAGTGACTCCGCGCCGCGAGCGCCGCCTCGCCTGCCGCGCGCATGACGGCGAGCGGGGCGTCCAGGCCGGTCATCTGCTCCACCTGCAGGACTGCCTGGTGCACCAGGAGGTCGAGGCCTCCCACGACACCCGCTCCGGTCGCCGCCCAGCGCGAGGCCAGCGCGGTCGGCCAGGGGTCGTAGAGGACGTCGAAGAGCGTGCCGGGCGCCGAGGGGACGGAGCCGGCCAGGTCGTCCGTGGTACCGGCCGGGGTGGTGGCGATCACCAGGGGCGCGCGCAGGGCGTCGTCGGCCTCGGCCCAGTCCGCGATCCTGACGTCGACGCCGAGGCGTGCGCCCCAGCCACGCATCTCCTCGGCCCGTGCCGCACTGCGCACGTAGGCCGTGACGGGCCCGGTGCAGATCTCGGCGAGCGCGGCCAGCGCGGAGGAAGCCGTGGCGCCGGCCCCCAGGACGGCGGCGGACTCGACCTTCTCGACGCCGCGTTCACGCAGAGCCGCGACCATCCCGGGGATGTCCGTGTTGTCACCGAGGCGGCGGCCGTCCTCGGTGAACACGACGGTGTTGACGGCCTCGACCGACGCCGCCGTGTCACTGATCCCGTCCAGCAGCGGAATGATCGCCCGCTTCAGCGGCATGGTCAGGGAGAGCCCCGCCCAGGAGGCGTCCAGGTTCTTGATGAAGCCGGGGAGCGCCGCCTCGTCGATGTCGTGGCGGTCGTACGACCAGTCCTCAAGTCCTAGCTCCGCGTACGCGGCGCGGTGCAGGGCCGGGGAGAGGGAGTGGGCGATGGGCGAGCCGAGGACGGCGGCCCTGTGCGTAGCACTCACTGGTCTGCCTTGTTCTCTTCGTACTGCTTGCGGTTGCGCTCGTGCTCCTCGTTCGTCACCGCGAACAGCGTCTTGTCCTCGGTCACGGAGACGAAGTAGTACCAAGGACCGGATGCCGGGCTGATCGCCGAATGCAAGGCGTCCGCACCCGGATTGGAGATAGGCCCGAGAGGGAGCCCCTTGATGCTGTACGTGTTGTACGGATCGTCGATCTTCCGCAGGTCGTCGACGGCACCGATGTCCAGCGTGCTCTCATCTCGAATGTAATTGACTGTGGAGTCGAATTCGAGCCTTCCGACGGTCTCGAGGTTGTCCGGCTTGAGCCGGTTGTAGACCACCCTCGCGACCTTGTCGAAGTCGTGCTTGTACTTTCCCTCTTTCTGGACGAGGCTCGCCACGGTGATGAGGTCGAGCGGAGAGTCCAGATTCAACTTCTTCGCGTTCTGCTCGAGGTCGAGCTTTCCGTATTCCTTGTTGGCCCGCGTGACCATCTTCTTCAACGCATCCTCGGGCTTCGAGCCCTTGGGAACAGCGTAAGCGGCCGGAAAGAGGAACCCTTCCAGCGGATCCTTGATCTTGGGGTCGTCGTCCGCCCAGTCAGGCAGCCCGAGGCTCTCGGCCTTCGTTTTCGCGACCTGGGCCGTAGTGCCCGCTTTCAGATCCAGTCTGCGGTCGATCCGAGCGTAGATACCACTGGCGCTCGTTCCCTCGGGAATGACCAGGGCGTTCTGGCTCTTCGGGTCCAGCATCAATGTGACGGCACTGTCCGCCGACATCTCCTTCTTGAGGAGATAGACACCGGCCTGAATGGAATTCCCCTTGGGGTTTCCCCTCTGCGCGGAGATGAAGGCGTCGGACGACTTCACGACACCGGCCTTCTTGAGGATGCTCGCGATCTCGTTGCCGAGGGCCCCGTCAGGGATCTCGATCTCGACCGAGCCCTTGCCGCTGCCCGTGTAGTCCGGGGCCGCTCCGTACTGGCTCTGGTAGTAGGAGTAGCCGAAGTAGCCCACTCCCCCCAGGCCGCCGACGAGGACCGCCGCCACACCGAGGCAGGCGCAGCCGTTGCGGCTCTTCTTCTTGCCCTTGCCGCGCCGCTCGCCGCCGCTCCGGCCGGACTCACGCGGGTCGTCGTCGTACTCGTCGTCCTCGCGGGAACGGGTGCGAGAGCCGCGCTCGCCGGCCGGCTCGTCCGCGCCCGTGAAGAAGGGATGCGTCTCTTCCTGCGGCGCGTCCGGGTCCCAGTCCTGGCCCCGCTGCTGAGGCTGCTGAGGTGCCTGCTCGCGGTGGCCGGGGGGCTGCGGCGGCGGGTAGGCCTCGGGGGTGCCGTAGTAGTCGGCCTGCTCGCCGTAGCCGCCCGGGTCGTTGCCGTACTGGTGCTGTTGGGCGCCGTACGGCATCGCCGCCTGCTGGCCGGTGTCCCAGCCGCCGTTGTCGTACTGCGGCGGCTGCTGCTGCGGCTGGGCGTAGGGGTCCTGCGGCGCGCCGTACGGCGGCTGCTGCTGGTACGGGTCCTGCTGGGGCTGCTGGGCGTACGGGTCCTGCTGCTGGTACGGGTCCTGCTGGTTCTGGTGCTGCGGAGCGTACGGGTCGTGCTGCTGGTACGGGTCCTGCTGGTGCTGCTGGGCGTACGGGTCGTGGGCGTAGGGCTGCTGCTGGCCGTCGTACTGGCCCTGGCCGTGGGCGGCCTGCTGGCCTCCCCACCCCTGGTCCCCGTACAAGGGGTCCTCGGGATGCCACGGTTCGGAGCCGGGGCCCCGGCCATACTCAGTCATCGATCCCCTTGAGCCGCGAGACGACGCTCCGTCTCTTCGCTTTGCTGTGCGGTGTCTGTTCGAACACCGGCGCATCGCGCGGAACGTTACCGTATCGCGATCAGACAACCACTTCGACGCCCTCACCCGGCGCAGCGCCTGACGCCCGTTCGGACTCCAGAGCGTTCTGAAGGATCACCACAGCGGCAGCCTGGTCGATGACAGACCGGCCCTTCTTGGACTTCACACCCGAAGCGCGCAGCCCCTGGGTGGCCGTAACTGTGGTCATCCTCTCGTCCAGGAGACGTACGGGAACCGGTGCGATCGCGCCGGCGAACACCTGGGCGAACGCACGGACCTTCGCGGCCGCCGGGCCCTCGCCGCCACCGAGGGAGCGGGGCAGCCCCACGATGACCTCGATCGGCTCGTACTCCTGAACGATCTGGCCGAGCCGCCGGTGGGCGGCCGGGACGTCACGTCCCGGCACGGTCTCCACCGGCGTGGCGAGGATCCCGTCGGGGTCGCACGAGGCGACCCCGATACGGGCATCACCGACATCGATCGCGAGTCGGCGTCCACGGCGCATCTGCGACATGTCCGGGGTCACGCCTTCTCGGTGACGAGGCGTTCGACAGCGGCGACGGCGTCGCCGATGGCGTCCGGGTTCTGGCCGCCGCCCTGGGCGACGTCCGGCTTGCCGCCGCCACCGCCGCCGAGGGTCTTGGCGGCGGCGCGGACCAGGTCGCCGGCCTTGAGACCGCGCTCGCGAGCGGCCTCGTTGGTGGCGATGACCGTCAGCGGGCGGCCGTTGGCCGTGGTGAACAGGGCCACGACCGCCGGCCGGCCGCCCTGGATGCGTCCGCGCACGTCGAGGACGAGCTTGCGCAGGTCGTCGGCCGTGGTGCCGTCCGGCACCTGCCCGGTGACGAGGGCGAGGCCGCGTACGTCCTTGGCCGACTCCACGAGCCCGGCGGCGGCGGCGAGCACCTTCTCCGCGCGGAACTTCTCGATCTCCTTCTCGGCGTCCTTCAGCTTGCCGAGCATTCCGGAGATCTTCTCGGGAAGCTCCTCGGGGCGGCCCTTGAGCAGCTCCTGGAGCTGGGCGACGACCGTGTGCTCCTTGGCGAGGAAGTTGTACGCGTCCACACCGACCAGGGCCTCGATACGGCGCACCCCGGAACCGATGGACGACTCGCCGAGCAGCTTCACCAGGCCCAGCTGGGCCGTGTTGCCGACGTGCGTGCCGCCGCACAGCTCCTTGGAGAAGTCGCCGATGGTGACGACACGGACCCGCTCGCCGTACTTCTCGCCGAACTCCGCGATGGCGCCCTGCTTCTTGGCGTCGTCGATGGACATGACCTCGGCCTGGACGTCGAGTTCCCGGGCGAGGACCTCGTTGATCTTCTGCTCCACGTCGGTCAGGACCGTGCCGGGTACGGCGGCGGGCGAGCCGAAGTCGAAGCGGAAGCGGCCGGGCGAGTTCTCCGAACCGGCCTGGGCGGCCGTCGGCCCGAGGGCGTCACGCAGCGCCTGGTGCGTGAGGTGCGTGGCGCTGTGGGCGCGGGCGATGGCGCGACGGCGGGTGTTGTCGATGGCGGCGTAGGCGGAGGCACCGACCGTCACCTCGCCGACCTGGACCGAGCCCTTGTGCACCGAGACGCCGGGGACGGGCTGCTGCACGTCGCGGACGGTGATGACGGCGCCCGTGTCGAGCCTGATCCGGCCCTGGTCGGCGAGCTGGCCGCCGCCCTCGGCGTAGAACGGGGTGCGGTCGAGGACGACCTCGACCTCGTCGCCCTCGGAGGCGGCGGGCGAGGGCACACCGTCGACGAGCAGGCCGACGATCTTCGACTCGCCCTCGTTGCTCGTGTAGCCGGTGAACTCGGTGACTCCGGAGTTGTCTGCGACCTCGCGGTAGGCGGACAGGTCGGCGTGGCCGGTCTTCTTGGCCTTGGCGTCGGCCTTGGCCTTGTCCCGCTGCTCCTGCATCAGACGGCGGAAGCCGTCCTCGTCGACCGCGAGGCCCTGCTCGGCGGCCATCTCCAGCGTGAGGTCGATGGGGAAGCCCCATGTGTCGTGGAGCAGGAACGCCTTGTCGCCGGCCAGGACCTTGCCGCCGGCGGCCTTGGTCTCGGTGACGGCGGTCTCGAGGATGTTCGTGCCGCCCTTGAGGGCCTTGAGGAAGGCGGCCTCCTCGGCGAGGGCGACCGTCTCGATGCGCTTGCGGTCGGTGATCAGCTCCGGGTACTGCTGCCCCATGGTGTCGACGACGACGTCGACCAGCTCACGGACGACCGGGCCGGTGGCGCCCATGAGGCGCATGTTGCGGATGGCGCGGCGCATGATGCGGCGCAGGACGTAGCCGCGGCCCTCGTTGCCCGGGGTGACGCCGTCGCCGATGAGCATCACCGACGTGCGGATGTGGTCGGCGACGACCCGGAGGGAAACGTCGGAGCCCCGCTCGGCTCCGTAGCGCACGCCGGTGAGCTCGGTGGCCTTGTCCATGACGACGCGCAGGGTGTCGGTCTCGTACATGTTCTGTACGCCCTGCAGGATCATGGCGAGGCGCTCGAGGCCGAGACCCGTGTCGATGTTCTGCGACGGCAGGTCCCCGAGGATCGGGAAGTCCTCCTTGCCATCGCCGGCGCCGCGCTCGTACTGCATGAAGACCAGGTTCCAGATCTCCACGTAGCGCTCGTCGTTGACGGCGGGGCCGCCCTCGACGCCGAACTCGGGGCCGCGGTCGTAGTTGATCTCGGAGCACGGGCCGCAGGGTCCGGGGACGCCCATGGACCAGAAGTTGTCCTTCTTGCCCAGGCGCTGGATGCGCTCGGCGGGGACGCCGATCTTCTCGCGCCAGATCTGCTCGGCCTCGTCGTCGTCCAGGTAGACCGTGATCCACAGACGCTCGGGGTCGAGGCCGAAGCCGCCGTCCTCGACGGAGTCCGTGAGCGCCGCCCAGGCGAACTCGATGGCGCCTTCCTTGAAGTAGTCGCCGAACGAGAAGTTGCCGCACATCTGGAAGAACGTGCCGTGCCGGGTGGTCTTGCCGACCTCTTCGATGTCCGGCGTACGCACGCACTTCTGCACGCTGGTGACGCGCGGTGCGGGCGGCTTGACCTCGCCGAGGAAGTAGGGCTTGAAGGGGACCATGCCCGCGGGGACCAGCAGCAGAGTCGGGTCGTCCGCGATGAGCGACGCCGAAGGCACGACGGTGTGGCCGCGCTCCTCGAAGAAGCTCAGCCAGCGGCGGCGAATTTCAGCCGACTCCATTAGTGGTCCTCATTCCGGTTGTTCGAGTTGTAGGGGAGTGTGCGGTGGGTGACGAAGTCGGGGTCGGCCGGCGCCTCGATGCCGAGCGCCCCGCCCAGTTCGGCCTCGCGCCTGACCATGCCCTCACGCACGTCGAGGGCGAAGTCCTTCAGCTTGTGACCTGCCTCGATCGCCTTGTCCGCGGCCTGCGCCGCGAGGCTCTCGGGGGTCAGCTGCCGGATCTTGCGGTTGACCTTGGTGGTGGCCCAGACGCCGGCGGCTGCGCCGGCGGTGAACCAGAAGGTACGGCGGAACATCGCTGGATCAGTCCTTCTGTCCGCGGGAGCTTCGGCCGTTCCGCTTCCTGTCACGGGCGGACGGCACGGTTCGGCCGACGATCACGGTGCGGCGGGAGGCTCGGCGGGGAGGTTCCGGCTCCGCGGCGGTGCGGCGGCCGATCGCCTGCCGCACCCCGTAGCCGAACGCGGCGACCTTCACGAGCGGACCGCCGAACGTCGACGCGACGGTGGTCGAGAGCGCGGAGGCGTTGGAGGTGACCTCCTGGACGTCGCTGGCGATGGCGTCGACCTTGTCGAGCTGGGTCTGCGCCGAACGCAGCGTGGCGGAGGCGTCGGCGAGCAGCGGGACCGCCTGCTCCGTCACGTCCGCCACCAGGGCGGTGGTCGCCTTGAGCGTCTGGGCCAGCCTCACCAGTACCACGGCGAGGAAGGAGACCAGGATCGCCCAGAAGACAGCCACCAGGATGCCGGCCACCTCTCCACCGGACACAGTGCACCGCTCTCTGCTCGTCGCCCTCGTCGGCCGGGACCTCCCCCGGCCGGTTTCTGCCTGTCGCCGCTCGGCCGGCGCGTCCTGCCGCCACTGCCGATCGTCGTCCCCCGAGCCTATCGCGCCGGGCGTCGCGCGCCGTACCGCATTACGGGCGTGCGGCGCGGGCCCCGGACGCGGGGCGATTGTACGGAGAGCTTACGTGCCAGTACTCTGCGTGTTTCATGCGACGCCCTCAGCGCCCCTCCCCCGCACCCGACGACCCGGAGCCCGTCCCCGTGCGCGGAAATCTCCCGGCAGAACTGAACGCCTTCGTCGGGCGGGACGCCGAACTGGCCGAACTCCGTTCGCTCCTGGGCAAGTCCAGGCTCGTCACCGTGGCAGGGGTCGCGGGGGTCGGCAAGACCCGTTTCGCCACCCGGATCGCCGCCCTGATGGAGAAACGGTACTGCGATGGCGTCTGGCTCGCCGAGCTGTCGGCCGTCCACGACCCGGAGCTCCTCGAACACGCGCTCGCCGACGCACTCGGGCTCACCGACCACACCAGCAGGCCGCCGCGCGCCATACTGGTCGAGCACTGCGCGGGACGCCGGCTCCTGCTCGTGATCGACGGTTTCGAGCACCTCAATGACGCGTGCGCGGAACTCGTCCGGGAGTTGCTGCGCCGGGCGCCCGGCCTCCAGGTCCTCGCGGCGGGGCGCCGTCCGCTGCGGGTGGACGGCGAACTCACCTTCCCGCTGGCGCCGATGACCGACAGCGACGCCCTGGAACTCTTCACCCGACGGGCCGCCGCGGTCCGGCCCGGGTTCCGGCTGACGGACTCGGGCCGGGAGACCGCGCGCGAGCTCTGCCGTCGGCTCGACGGCATCCCGCTGGCCCTGGAGCTCGCAGCCGGGCGGCTGCGGGCCCTCACGGTGGAGCAGGTGCTCCACCGTCTCGACGACCGTTTCCGGCTGCTGACCGGAGGCAGCCCGAGCGCGCTCCCCCGCCACCAGACGCTGCGCACGGCCATCGGCTGGAGCCATGAGCTGTGCGCTCCCGAGCAGCGGCTGCTGTGGGCTCGGCTCTCGGTGTTCGCCGGTCAGTTCGACCTGGAGGCCGTCGAGTACATCTGCAGCGGTCCCGGCCTGCCGGCCGACTCCGTGCTGGACGTACTGGACGAACTGCTGGCGCAGTCCGTGGTGCTGCGCGAGGACTCCGCCGTCGGCAGCCGCTACCGGCTGCTGGACACGGTGCGGGAGTACGGCGCCGAGTGGCTGCGGGCGACCGGGGACGCCGAGCGGCTGCGCCGCAGGCACCGGGACTGGTACCTGGGGCTCGCGACCTGGTGCGAGCTCGACTGGTTCAGCCCCCGGCAGGCCGAGGCCGCGGCCCGGATCGACAGCGAACTGCCCAATCTCCGCCGGGCGATGGAGTGCTCGATGGAGAGCCCGGAGGAGGTCCACCTCGCGCAGTACCTGGCGGGCACCCTCTGGTTCTACTGGGCGGGCTGCGGACGCCTCTCCGAGGGCCGCCACTGGCTGGACCACGTCCTGGAGGAGGAGACCCCCTATGACCACTCGCGGCTGAAGGCCCTGTGGGTGCTCGGTTACGTCGCGGTGCTGCAGGGCGATCCGATCGGCGCGGTGTCGGCCCTGCAGGAGTGCCGCGAGGAGGGCGAGCGCTCGGGGGACGCCACGGCGGTGGCCTACGCCGTGCACCGCACGGGCTGTCTCGCGATCGTCACGGACGACCCGGTCCGGGCCGAGGAGCTGCTGCGCGAGGCGCTCGGGCGCTACCGGGAGATCGGCGAGCTGAACAGCAACGTGCTGATGGCCCAGGTCGAACTGGGCATGGCCGTGGCGTTCCGCGGGGATCTGGACGGGGCCGCGGCGATCTGCGACGAGGTCCGCGAGATCTGCGAGGACCACGGCGAGCGGTGGACCCTGGCCTACGCGCTGTACGTCCTGGGCTACGCGGCGCTGCACGCCGGGCTGAGCGGGCGGGCGCGCCGGATGCTCGGGGAGTCGCTGTCCATCGCGCACGCCTTCCACGATCTGCTGGGCACCGTCCTCTCGCTGGAGCTGCTGGCCCTCATCACGGTGACCGAGGGCGACGCGGCGGAGGCGGCGGTGCTCCAGGGCGCGGCGGACCGGATCTGGCCGTCGGTGGGCCTGCCCCTGTTCGGGTCCGCGCACTACGGCAGGCCCCGTGCCGACTGCGAGGAGCGGGCCAGGGCGGAGCTCGGCGACGCGCGGTACGACGCGCAGCGGCGCTCCGGGCGCCGGCTGGACCCGAACGCCGTGGTGACGCGGGCGCTCCGGGCAGGGACGGACGGCGGAGCGGGCCGGGAGACGACGTCCGGGACCGGGGCGGACGAGGCCCCGGCCGCGGAGGGGGCCACCGGAGCCGGGGCGTCCGGGGAAACGCGAAGGCCCGCCGCCTCCCGTACGACAGGGAGGGGCGGGCCCGAGCTCGGTTGAGAGCTACGCCTGGATCAGCGGGCGTAGTACTCGACGACGAGCTGCTCGTCGCAGATGACCGGAATTTCCTTGCGGTTCGGGTCACGGTCCAGGCGGAAGGCCAGGGCCTTCAGGTTCACCTGGAGGTAGCGCGGGGTCTCGCCGTCGGTGTCGTAACCACCCTCACGGGCCACCTGGAAGGGGACCTTGGAGCGGCTGCGCTCGCGGACCATCACGACGTCGTCGGGGCGCACGCGGAAGGACGGCTTGTCGACCTTGCCACCGTTGACCTCGATGTGGCCGTGGACGACCATCTGACGGGCCTGGTAGATGGTGCGGGCGATGCCCGAACGCAGGACCAGGGCGTCGAGACGGCGCTCGAGCTCGACGACCAGCGCCTCGCCCGTCTTGCCCTCGGCCTTACGGGCACGGTCGTAGGCGCGCGCCATCTGGCGCTCGCTGATGTCGTACTGCGCACGGAGACGCTGCTTCTCGAGCAGACGGACCTTGTAGTCCGAGTTCTGCTTGCGGCCACGGCCGTGCTCGCCCGGCGGGTAGGGGCGGGCTTCGAAGTACTTGACAGCCTTCGGCGTCAGGGCGATGCCGAGGGCACGCGACTTCTTGACCTTGGGACGCGACTGGTTAGGCACGTTCTCCAGACCTCCGTTGTAGGTTAGGTTAGGCTTACCTTACTCAAGGAGATCGCATGTCTCGCCCTGGGAACACCACACACGTCACGGACAGCACAGACAGCGGCAGCACACCTGAAGGTGCTGCTACGACGGAAGGCCGATCTGATCGTGGTCAGCCGCGTCCCAGCGGGCTTGAAAACACTCGGATGCCGTCAGCAGCCGAGCGCACACGAACTCTCGTACAGAGTACCTGCTCCGCGGTGCTGCTCGTACCGGGGCTGTCGGTCATCCATCCGGACCAGCTGATGCCCGACAGCAGGAGCATCGGTCCCGAGGGGGACCTGTTCCTCGGCTTCCCCGCCGATTCCCCGGTCGTACGGGCCGCGACGCGCGCCCTGGGGGACGAGCTGACCGCCGTGCTGGAGATCACCGATGTCGCGCCCGTCTCCGTCCCGCACCGGATCCGCGGCCGCGCCCGGATCGGCGGCTGGCTCACCGCCGTCCCCGGGCTGGCACAGCCCGGCCGGATGATGCTCCGGCTGGAGACCGGGGAGGCGTCCGTCGACGATCTGTGGGGATTCGAGGAGGTGGAGCCGGAGGCCTTCCGGGACGCCGTCGCCGACCCGCTGGTCACTCACGAGGCCGAGCTGCTCCAGCACCTGCACGCCGCCCACGGCGAGCAGATGGCCACACTCTCCGCGCTGCTCGGTGACCGGGCCGAGTGCGGCTGTGCGGAGCACCGGCTCGACGCCGTCCCGGTGGCGCTGGACCGCTTCGGCCTCCGGGTGCGGTTCGTCGAGGACGGGAGCGCCTGCTTCGACGCCCGGTTCGAATTTCCCGACCCCGTACGTGACATCGGCGAGCTGCGCCGGGCGATGCACACCCTCTTCGAGGCGGCGTCCTGCTGACCCGGGACGGTCACGAAGAGGCCGGACCACCCGGTTCGCTCCGGCCGAGCCGCTCGCGGACCCGGTCCGCGACGTCGGCGTAGCGCGCCTCCGCGCCGTACCGCGTGGGTTCGTAGTAGCGCCTGCCCCGGACCGCTTCCGGGGCGTACTCCTGGGCGGCGATCCCGCCGGGCACGTCGTGCGGGTAGACGTAGCCCTGGGCATGGCCCAGCTTGGCCGCGCCCTTGTAGTGGCCGTCGCGCAGATGGGCGGGGACCGGTCCCGCGAGGCCCCGGCGCACGTCTTCCTGCGCGGCGGAGATCGCCAGCGTCGCCGCGTTGGACTTGGGGGCGAGCGCCAGCGCGATCGTCGCGTGGCTGAGGGTGAGCGCCGCCTCGGGGAAGCCGATCATGGCTACGGCCTGGGCCGCCGCGACGGCCGTGGGCAGGGCCGTCGGATCGGCCAGCCCGATGTCCTCGCTCGCGGAGATCATCAGCCGCCGGGCGATGAAGCGCGGGTCCTCTCCCGCCTCGATCATCCGGGCCAGGTAGTGCAGGGCGGCGTCCACGTCGGAGCCGCGGATCGACTTGATCAGGGCACTCGCCACGTCGTAGTGCTGGTCTCCGTCGCGGTCGTACTTCACGGCGGCCCGGTCGACGGTCTCCTCGAGCGTCTCCAGCGTGATCTCCTGCTCGTGCTTGGAGAGCGCGGCACCGGCGGCCGCCTCCAGCGCGGTCAGCACCCGCCTGGCGTCTCCCCCCGCGATCCGCAGCAGATGTGCTTCGGCGTCCTCGGGCATGGTGACGGCCCCGCCCAGCCCCCGCTCGTCCGCCACGGCCCGGCGCAGGAGGGACCGCAGATCCTCGTCCCCGAGCGGTTCCAGCGTCAGGAGCAGCGAGCGCGACAGGAGCGGGGAGATGATCGAGAAGTACGGATTCTCCGTGGTGGCGGCGATCAGCGTGACCCAGCGGTTCTCGACGGCCGGGAGCAGGGAGTCCTGCTGCGCCTTGGAGAAGCGGTGGATCTCGTCGAGGAAGAGGACGGTCTCCTTGCCGAAGCCGCCGGTGGCGCGGCGTGCGCCCTCGATGACGGCCCGCACCTCCTTGACGCCCGCGGTGATCGCGGAGAGCTCCACGAAGCGCTTGTTGGTGGCCTTGCTGACCACGTACGCCAGGGTCGTCTTCCCCGTGCCGGGCGGGCCCCAGAGGATCACCGAGGAGGGGCCGGCGGGACCTCCGCTGCCCTCGCCGACGAGCCGGCGGAGGGGTGAGCCCGGCTTGAGCAGATGCTGCTGGCCGACGACCTCCTCCAGCGTGCGAGGACGCATCCGGACAGCGAGGGGGCTGCTGGACGGGTCCTTCTCCTGGCGGTCTTCGGCTGCTGCGGTAAAGAGGTCGGGCTCCACGCTCAGAAGCCTATGTCACCCCACTGACAGGACCCCCTGCCGAGTCAGCTGGTCCAGAAGTCCCACCAGCGGGTCAGGATCAGCATGCCGATGATCCCGATCCAGAGCACCGGCGGCACCCAGTGGAATTCGGTGAGCGTGTTCCGCAGCCAGGCGGGTGCGGGCAGGATGCCGTGCTTGATGTTGTGCGTGGTGACGTAGCAGAACATGAAGATCGTGGCGACCCAGGCCAGGCAGCACCACAGGCAGAGCGAGTTGATGTTGTACAGCGACTGGTACTGCAGCCAGGTGCAGAAGCCGACGCCGAAGAGGGTGCCCGCGTTGAGGCCCAGCCAGTACCAGGAGCGGAAGCGTGCGCCGGCGAGGAGTGCCATGCCGATGCCGATGACCACCGAGAAGGTGGCGATGCCGAGCATCGGGTTGGGGAAGCCGAAGGCGGCCGCCTGCTCGCTCTTCATGATGTTGCCGCACGCGACCACCGGGTTCAGGCTGCAGCCCGGGGTGAAGCTCGGGTCCTCCAGCAGCTTGAACTTGTCGATCGTGATCACCCAGGCGGCCAGCAGCCCGGCCGCGCCGGTGATCACCAGCAGCAGCGCGAGGGCGCGGCTGCCGCCGAATGTCTTCGCGCCGTTGTCCTCGTCCTGTCGGGAGGAGGGATGATCTACCGCTGCCATCGTCATATCGCCGTTCCATCACTGAGTAGTCAGCCGGGCAGGGTCATTGTGCCGCACCGGTGTTGCGGCCAGCTGTTCGATCGGCATAAATGTGCGCGCGCAGCGCCCGCGCCCGGGCGGTCCGGCACCGCGGAGCACGCGGTCCCGGTGAACGGGACGGAGGCGGCGCCGCGCGGATCCTGCGCGGCAGGAGGGGGCGCGGCCGTCGAACGCCGTCCCCGCGACG
Organism: Streptomyces sp. NPDC057287; assembly: GCF_042667905.1. Classification (NCBI taxonomy): domain Bacteria; kingdom Bacillati; phylum Actinomycetota; class Actinomycetes; order Kitasatosporales; family Streptomycetaceae; genus Streptomyces; species Streptomyces sp. NPDC057287. The sequence continues at coordinate 159,162 of NZ_JBHUYV010000009.1, forward strand.
GGCACCGCGCCGGGTGAGGGCGGGCGCCCCGTACCCGAAGCGGCCCGGAGGATGAATCCGCTTGCGCGGAGTTGACGGTACGGGGACCACCGGTGTCGAGCGGCGGTTCTCCGGCGCCCGGACGCACTGTGCCCGCCCGGACGGACCGGGCGGGCACAGCGGTGGGAACAGGTGCGGATCAGGCCAGCTTCGCGCGCACCGTGGCCACGAGCGCGTCGAGCGCGACCGGCTCCTGCTCGCCGGACTCCATGTCCTTGAGCTGGACCGCGCCTTCGGCGAGATCGCGCTCACCGGCCACGACCGTGAAACGGGCGCCGGAACGGTTCGCGCTCTTCATCGCGCCCTTCAGCCCACGGCCGCCGAAGGCGAAGTCCGTGGCGACGCCGGCCTTGCGGAGCTCCGTCACGAGGCCGAAGAGCACCCGCCGGGCCTCCTCCCCGAGGGGCACGGCGTACACGCTGGTGGCCGACGGGGTCTCCAGCTCGACGCCCTCCGCCTCCAGCGCCAGCACCGTGCGGTCCACGCCGAGGGCCCAGCCGACGGACGGCAGGGCCGGGCCGCCGATCATCTCGGACAGCCCGTCGTACCGGCCGCCGCCGCCCACCGCGGACTGGGAGCCCAGTCCGTCGTGGACGAACTCGAAGGTCGTGCGGGTGTAGTAGTCGAGACCCCGGACCAGCTTCTCGTCGTCCTCGTACGCCACGCCCGCCGCCGTCAGCAGGTCGCGGACCTCCTCGTGGTACGCCTTGCAGGCGTCGCAGAGGAAGTCGCGGAGCATCGGGGCGCCGGTCAGCTGCTTCTGGACGTCGGCCCGCTTGTCGTCGAGCACCCGGAGCGGGTTGATCTCGATGCGCCGGCGGGTCTCCTCGTCGAGGTCGAGGTCGCGCAGGAACGCCTGGAGGGCCTCGCGGTAGACGGGGCGGCACTCCTTGTCGCCCAGCGAGTTCAGCAGGATGCGGAACTGGCTGAGGCCGAGGGAGCGGTACGCCTGGTCGGCGAGGATGATCAGCTCGGCGTCGAGCGCCGGGTCCTCGGTGCCGATGGCCTCGGCACCGACCTGCGAGAAGTGGCGGTAGCGGCCCGCCTGCGGGCGCTCGTAGCGGTAGTACGAGCCGGAGTACCAGAGCTTGACCGGGAGGTTGCCCGCCTTGTGGAGGTTGGCCTCCAGCGCCGCGCGCAGCACGGAGGCCGTGCCCTCGGGGCGCAGCGCGAGCTTGTCGCCGCCCTTGGTCTCGAAGGCGTACATCTCCTTGGAGACGATGTCGGTGGACTCACCGACACCGCGCGCGAAGAGGGCGACGTCCTCGAAGCCGGGCGTCTCGATGTAGCCGTAACCGGAGTTCTTCAGGGGTGCGGAGATCGCCTCGCGCACCGCGAGGAACTTCGCGGAGCGCGGCGGGGTCAGGTCGTACGTGCCCTTGGGGGCCTGGAAGGTGCTCACGGTGTTTTTCTCTCGTCACATTCCTCGGCGGGGCGCTGCCAGACCGTTCATGTACGGGTTGGAGGCGCGCTCGCGGCCGATGGTCGTCTGGGGGCCGTGGCCGGACAGCACCACGGTCGAGTCGTCGAGCGGCAGGCACACGCGGGCCAGCGAATCGAGCAGCTCGGCCGGGTCGCCGCCGGGCATGTCGGTGCGTCCGACGGAGCCGGCGAAGAGCAGGTCGCCCGAGAAGAGGACCTGCGGGACATCCGCGGCCTCGGGCATCCTGAACGTCACCGACCCCTTCGTATGCCCCGGCGCGTGCGCGACGCCGAACTCCAGGCCCGCCAGATTCAGCACGGCGCCGTCGCCCAGCTCGTGCACGTCGTCCGGCTCGCCCACGGTCAGCTCGCCCATCAGCGGCATCCCGATGGACCGGCCGAGCGCCTTCTCCGGGTCGCTCATCATGTAGCGGTCCTCGGGGTGGATCCAGGCGGGCACGTCATGGGCACCGCACACGGGGACGACCGAGGCGACGTGGTCGATGTGGCCGTGGGTGAGGACGACGGCGACGGGCTTGAGCCGATGCTTCTTCAGCGTTTCCTCGACGCCCTGGGCGGCCTGGTGGCCCGGGTCGATGATCACGCACTCCTCACCGGCGGCAGGGGCGACCAGGTAGCAATTGGTCCCCCAGGCCCCGGCGGGGAACCCGGCAATGAGCACGATCGTCCTTAGTGTTTCGTCCGACGAGGAGGGCCGCGGAGGGAAATGCGGCAGACCAGAGACTACCGGCGCTCCTCATTCCACAGCTAACCCATATACCGTACGGGCATTCCAGGTCCGATCACACGACGCACAAGGAGACCATCCGGTGGTCAGCAGCGATCAGCGGCGGCGGCAGCTCGCCCGGGAGAAGTTCGAGCGGCAGCAGACGCGCCGGGAGGAAGCGCGCCGGAGGACCAGGCGTCTCACGATGATCATCGCGTCGTCGGTGGCCGTGGTGGCGGTCATCGGTGCCGGCGCCTACCTCGCCCGCGGCGACGACGACTCGAAGAGCTCCGCGGACGCGGCCGCGAGCGCCGACCCGTCGGCGACGCCTTCGCCCTCGCCCTCGGAGAGCGAGAGCAAGGCTCCCGAGCCCGCGATGAAGATCGACAAGAAGGCCAAGTACTCGATGTCGCTCAAGACGAGCCAGGGCGACATCGGCATCGCGATGGACGCGGCGAAGACCCCGCACACCACGAACTCGTTCAAGGCCCTCGCGGACAAGGGGTACTTCGACGACACGAAGTGTCACCGGCTGACCACGGAGGGCATCTTCGTCCTGCAGTGCGGTGACCCGAAGGGCGACGGCACGGGTGGTCCCGGCTACACGATCCCGGACGAGAATCTGACCGCGCTGGGCAAGGCGGGCGCCGAGGGCTCGGTGACGTATCCGGCGGGCACCGTCGCGATGGCGAACACCGGCCAGCCGAGCACCGGCGGCAGCCAGTTCTTCCTGGTCTACAAGGACACCCAACTGCCGCCCAGCTACACGCCGTTCGGCACCATGGACGATGCCGGTCTGAAGGCGGTCAAGAAGGTCGCCGAGGCGGGCGTCACCGGTGGCGCGGGGGACGGCGCCCCGAAGAAGACCGTCACGGTCGAGAAGGCGACGGTCGACAAGGCCTGACCGTGCGCGGGGCCGCCCGGCGCGGGGTCACGGACCGCACCGGAGAATTTCAGCCGCGCTGAGTGCGGACAGCCGGGCGGCCGGTCGCCTAGATTGGCGTTGTGCAGGGCGGGCGCTGCCCGCCCCAGGAAACTGTGGACGATGCACGGGGGGCGAACCCCCTCGATGCATCAGGTGGAGGAGGCGCTGTGAGCAGCGACCCGTGGGGCCGTGTCGACGAGACAGGCACCGTGTACGTGCGTACAGCCGACGGCGAGCAGGTCGTCGGATCGTGGCAGGCCGGTTCCCCTGAGGAGGCTCTGGCCTATTTCGAGCGCAAGTACGAGGGCTTGGTGGTCGAGATCGGCCTCCTCGAGCGGCGGGTGAAGACCACCGACCTCTCGGCCAAGGACGCCACGGCGGCGATCGATCACCTGCGTCAGCAGGTCGACGAGCACCATGCAGTCGGCGACCTCGCCGCGCTCGGCAAGCGGCTGGACGCGCTCGTCGCGACGGTCGACTCCCGGCGCGAGGAGCGCAAGGTCCAGAAGGCGAAGCAGACCGACGAGGCCCGTCAGGCCAAGGAGGCGCTCGTCGTCGAGGCCGAGGAGCTGGCGCAGAGCGAGCAGTGGCGGTCGGCCGGTGAGCGCCTGCGGGCGCTGGTCGACACGTGGAAGGGGCTGCCCCGTCTGGACCGCAAGTCCGACGACGAGCTGTGGCACCGCTTCTCGCACGCGCGTTCCGCCTTCTCCAAGCGCCGCAAGGCCCACTTCGCCGCGCTGGACGCCCAGCGCGAGGACGCCCGCAAGGTCAAGGAGCGGCTGGTCGCCGAGGCCGAGTCGCTCTCCGGCTCTACCGACTGGGGTACGACGGCCGCGCGTTACCGCGACCTGATGACCGAGTGGAAGGCCGCGGGCCGCGCCCAGCGCGAGTCCGAGGACGACCTGTGGAACCGATTCCGCGGTGCCCAGGACGTGTTCTTCGCCGCCCGCAGCGGAGTCTTCGCCGAGCGGGACGCCGAGCAGGGCGAGAACCTCAAGGTCAAGGAGGAGCTCGCCGCCGAGGCCGAGAAGCTGGTCCCGGTGACGGACCTGAAGGCGGCCAGGGCGGCCTTCCGTTCCATCAACGAGCGCTGGGAGGCCGTCGGCCACGTCCCGCGCGACGCCCGCCCGAAGGTCGAGGGCAGGGTGCACGCCGTGGAGCGGGCCCTCCAGGAGGCCGAGGAGTCCGAGTGGCGCCGGACGAACCCGGAGGCGCGGGCGCGCGCCGCGGGTCTGACCGGGCAGCTCCAGGGAGCCGTCGACAAGCTGCGCACGCAGATCGACACGGCCCGTGCCTCGGGCAACAACGCCCGGGCGGACAAGCTCTCCCGCGAGCTCGAGGGCCGGCAGGCGCTGCTGGACCAGGCGCTGAAGGGCCTGGAGGAGTTCGGCGGCTGAGCCGGGCGATCCCGTCCCGAACGAGAGGGGCTCCCGTACGCCTGGCGTACGGGAGCCCCTCTCGCATGTGGACGGCAACGCGGAACCATGCGGCGCTGCCGGAGTCCGCCGGTGATTGTCAGACCCGGGCGCGATGATCTCCACGTCGGCACGCGCACTGTGCCGGCACCGGGTTCGCTACGACCTTGGGGCAGGTTCACCCATGAGATCCACTCGTGCCGCCCTGACCGTCGCGGCCACCGCCCTGGCCCCGGCTCTCCTTCTGGCCGGCCCGGCCTTCGCCGCCGGACCCGTCTCCTCACCCGCCCCTGTGGCTGTGTCGCCGGCGGTCGTGGTCCTGGAGACCCCGGTGGACGAGATGTCCGACGACGACGTCCGCGTCGCCCTCTCCCGCATACTCGCCGACCCGGACTCCGGCAGGAGGGTCGTCAAGGAGATCAACACACTCCTCGACAACGGCACCCCCGACGAAATGCGCACCTGGCTCGAAACCGGCTACCGCGTCGCCCAGGCCGAGGACGACCGCGTCGCCATCGTCAGCATCCTGAACCGCCCCGGCATCAGCGCCGCGTTGCGCGCCGCGGTCCAGGAGGCCGTCGACGGCACGCCCGAGGAGATGCGCTACTTCCTGGAGTACGGCCGGTACGAGGTCGACGCGTAGACGGCCGGGGCCGCCGTGTCCGGCAGGCTGAGCGCCTGCCGGACACGGCGTCCTCAGGGCCTGCGCGCCGAGGTGACCCGGTAGACGTCGTAGACGCCCTCCACGCCCCGCACGGCCTTCAGGACGTGTCCCAGGTGCTTGGGGTCGCCCATCTCGAAGGTGAAGCGCGAGGTGGCCACCCTGTCCCGGGAGGTCTGCACGGCTGCCGACAGGATGTTCACGTGCTGGTCGGACAGGACGCGGGTGACGTCGGAGAGCAGCCGTGACCGGTCCAGCGCCTCGACCTGGATGGCGACGAGGAAGACCGACGACTGGGTGGGCGCCCACTCGACGTCCAGGATCCGCTCGGGCTGCTGCGAGAGCGAGTCGACGTTCACGCAGTCCGCGCGGTGCACGGAGACTCCGCTGCCCCGGGTCACGAACCCGATGATGGGGTCGCCGGGAACAGGCGTGCAGCAGCGGGCCAGTTTGACCCAGACGTCATCGACGCCCTTGACGACCACACCGGGATCCGCCTTGGCCCGGCGCTTGTTGCGACCGTGCGAGGGCGGCGAGCTCTCCGCCAGGTCCTCGTTGGCCGCGTCCTCGCCGCCGAGCGCCTGGACGAGCTTCTGGACGACACCCGCCGCGGCGACGTGCCCTTCGCCGATCGCCGCGTACAGAGACGAGATGTCGGGGTAGCGCATCTCGTGCGCCAGCGTGACCAGGGAGTCGCCGGTCAGGATGCGCTGGATCGGCAGGTTCTGCTTGCGCATGGCCCGCGCGATGGCGTCCTTGCCCTGCTCGATCGCCTCGTCACGCCGCTCCTTGGAGAACCACGCGCGGATCTTGTTGCGCGCCCGGGGCGACTTGACGAACTGCAGCCAGTCCCGGGAGGGCCCGGCGCCGGCCGCCTTGGAGGTGAAGACCTCCACCAGGTCGCCGTTGTCGAGGGTCGACTCAAGTGGCACGAGCCGACCGTTGACCCGTGCTCCTATGGTCCGGTGGCCGACCTCCGTGTGGACGGCGTACGCGAAGTCGACCGACGTCGCACCGGCGGGCAGCGCTATCACGTCGCCCTTCGGGGTGAAGACGAAGACCTCGTTGCGCGAGAGGTCGAAGCGCAGGGACTCCAGGAACTCGCTGGGGTCCTCGGTCTCCTTCTGCCAGTCCAGGAGCTGGCGCAGCCACGCCATGTCGTTGACGGTGTCCTGGCCGCGGCCGCCCGTGTTCTTGGGGACGTCCGTACGCACCTTGGAGGCGCCCGCGACGGCCTCCTGCTTGTACTTCCAGTGCGCGGCGATGCCGTACTCGGCGCGGCGGTGCATGTCGAACGTACGGATCTGGAGCTCGACGGGCTTGCCGCTGGGGCCGATCACCGTGGTGTGCAGCGACTGGTACATGTTGAACTTCGGCATCGCGATGTAGTCCTTGAACCGCCCGGGCACCGGATTCCACCGGGCGTGGACGGTGCCGAGCGCCGCGTAGCAGTCGCGGACGGTGTCGACGAGGACGCGGATGCCCACCAGGTCGTAGATCTCGGCGAAGTCGCGGCCCCGCACGATCATCTTCTGGTACACGCTGTAGTAGTGCTTCGGCCGCCCCGTGACGGTGGCCTTGATGCGGGCGGCGCGCAGGTCGGACTGGACCTCGTCGGTCACTATGGCGAGGTATTCGTCGCGCTTGGGCGCACGCTCGGCGACGAGGCGGACGATCTCGTCGTACATCTTGGGGTAGAGGATCGCGAAGGCGAGGTCCTCCAGCTCCCACTTGATGGTGTTCATGCCCAGGCGGTGGGCCAGCGGCGCGTAGATCTCGAGGGTCTCGCGGGCCTTCTTCTCCTGCTTCTCCCGCTTGAGGTAGCGCATGGTGCGCATGTTGTGCAGCCGGTCGGCGAGCTTGATGACGAGGACCCGGGGGTCCTTCGCCATGGCGACGACCATCTTGCGCACGGTCTCGGCCTGGGCGGCCTCGCCGAACTTGACCTTGTCGAGCTTGGTGACGCCGTCGACGAGCAGGGCGACCTGGTCGCCGAAGTCCTTGCGCAGGGTGTCCAGGCCGTACTCGGTGTCCTCGACGGTGTCGTGCAGCAGACCGGCCATCAGGGTCGCCGGGTCCATGCCGAGCTCGGCGAGGATCGTGGTGACGGCGAGCGGATGGGTGATGTAGGGGTCGCCGCTCTTGCGCTTCTGGCCCCGGTGCCAGCGCTCGGCGACCTGGTAGGCCTTCTCGATCTGGCGGAGAGTGGCGGACTCGATCTTGGGATCGTTGCCGCGCACCGTGCGCAGGAGGGGTTCGAGGACCGGGTTGTACGGGCTGGAGCGCTGTACCCCCAGTCGGGCGAGGCGGGCCCTGACGCGGTTGGAGGAGCCACCGGAGCGTGCGGGCGCGGTCGGCGGGGTGGCGGCGGACCTGGCCGGGGGCTTCGCGACGGGCGCGGGCGCCGGAGGCTTCGCCGCTGGCGCCGGGGTCTTCGGTGCCGGAGCTCCGGTCACGGGCTTCGCGGCGGGGGCCCCGGAGGGCTCGGCGGGGGGTGCGGGCTTCGTCCCGGAGGAGGGCACGGCCTTCGTCCCGGGAGGCGGGGTCGGCTTAGCCTGTGTGGCGGGCGCCTGGGGGGCCGGAGCCTCGGCGGGGCCCTGCGTGTGCTCGCCGGCGGTCCCGGGCTCGGCGGCCCCGTCGGACTGCGCCTTCCCGGGCGTGGCGGAGGCCGCCTCGGGCCTTTCGGGCTGCGGGGCGGCGGCGGGCTGGGCCTCGTCTGGCAAGAGCGCTCCTCGTGCGGATCCGGGCTACCGGAAAGCCCATGGTATCGACCCCCGGGCAGGTCCTCGCCCGGGGACTGCGGAACCCCTCACAACACAGGACGGGTACCCGGATGTTCCCGGATACCCGTCCTGTAGGTCCTTACGCGCGCTACGGTCGCGCGGTGCAGGTCAGAGGCTGATCAGAGCCTCCAGCGGGGCGTCCCGCAGCCCTGCCTCCAGTCGCCCGCGGCCGGCGAGGAAGCCGAGCTCCATGAGGACCGAGACCCCCGCGACCTGGGCACCGGCCCGCCGGATCAGCTCCAGCGAGGCCTCCGCGGTGCCACCGGTGGCAAGGACGTCGTCGATGACCATGACGCGGTCGTCGGCGGAGAGGTCCTCGGCGTGGATCTCGATCTCCGCGGTGCCGTACTCCAGCTCGTAGGCCTGCCCGAGCGTGGCGCCCGGCAGCTTCCCCGCCTTGCGCACGGGTACGAACCCGATCCCGGCCCGGACCGAGACCGGCGCGGCCAGGATGAATCCGCGCGCCTCGAGGCCGACGATCTTAGTGGCCCCGTGGCGCACGCAGAGCTCCGCGAACCAGTCCGTGAGCGCGGAGAAGGCCACCGGGTCCGCGAGCAGCGGGGTGATGTCCTTGAACAGCACTCCGGGCTTCGGATAGTCCGGTACGTCACGGATCCGGCTGAGCAGCAGCTCCCGGGTGGCGTCGTCGACGTCCGTGCTGGTCATCGGCGGTTCCTCGGGGAACGGCCGTGGCCTCCGGTCTGCCGGCGCTGGCCGACGACGGCCCCCGCGCGCTCGTCGTCCTCGTCGAGGTCGTCCGCCCGGTCGTCACGCTCGTCCTCGACGGACTCGCCCTTGGCGGCGGCCGCGGCCCTCTTGGCGAGGATCCGCTTCTTCAGTGCCTTTATCTGCGGCTCGCGCTCCTTGAGGTCGGCGACCAGCGGGGTGGCGATGAAGATCGAGGAGTACGCGCCGGCGGCGAGGCCGACGAAGAGGGACAGCGAGATGTCGTTCAGCATGCCGGCGCCGAGGACACCGCCACCGATGAACAGCAGACCGGCGACCGGCAGCAGCGCGACGACGGTGGTGTTGATGGAGCGCACCAGCGTGCCGTTGATGGAGCGGTTGGCGATCTCGCTGTAGGTCCAGCGGGTCTGCTTGGTGATCCCCTTCGTGCCCTCCTTGAGGCTGTCGAAGACGACGACCGTGTCGTAGAGGGAGTAACCGAGGATGGTCAGCAGACCGATCACGGTGCCCGGGGTGACCTCGAAGCCGACCAGGGCGTAGACACCGACCGTGATGGTGATGTCGTGGATCAGCGCGACGAGCGCGGCGATGGCCATCCGCCACTCGAAGGCGATGGCCAGGTAGACCACCACGAGGACCATGAAGATGCCGAGGCCCGCCCAGGCCTTGTTGGCGATCTGCTCACCCCAGCTGGGGCCGACGAGGTCCGCGTTGATCTTCGCCTCGGGGACACCGAGGTCCTCGGAGAGCTGGGTCTTGATCTGGTCGGCCTTGGCGGTGTCGACCTCGGTGATCTGGATCCGGAGCCCGCCGTTGCCGAGCTCCTGGACGATCGCCTCGTGGCCGGAGGCCGCGACCGCGTCCTCGTGGGCCTGGGAGACGGACACCTTGGCCTTGGTGTCCGTCGTGAAGACGGCACCGCCCTTGAACTCGATGCCCATGTTCAGGCCGCTGACCGCCAGGCCGAGGATGGCCGTGATGGTGATCAGGATCGAGACGCCGTACCAGATCTTGCGCTTGCCGATGAAGTCGTAACCGACCTCGCCACGGTAGAGCCGGGCGCCGAGATCGCCGAGTCGCGACATCTCACGCCTCCTTCGGGTGGTTGATGCGGCGGGAGCGGCGCAGCGGCGGCTTGGCGCCGAGGCGCTTCGGGTCCAGGCCGGACCACGGGTGACCGCTGCCGAAGAACTTCGTGCGGGCCATCAGTGTCATGACCGGCTTGGTGAAGAGGAACACCACGACGACGTCCAGCAGGGTGGTGAGGCCCAGCGTGAACGCGAAGCCCTGGACCTTGCCGACGGTGACGAGGAAGAGCACGGCCGCTGCGAGGAACGACACGAAGTCGGAGACCAGAATGGTGCGACGGGCCCTGGGCCAGGCGCGTTCCACGGCCGGACGGAGCGTACGGCCCTCACGGATCTCGTCGCGGATGCGTTCGAAGTAGACGATGAACGAGTCCGCCGTGATTCCGATCGCCACGATGGCACCGCAGACGGCCGGGAGGTTCAGCGCGAAGCCGATGGCCGGGCCGAGCAGAGCCATGATCGTGTACGTCAGGATGCCGGAGACCAGCAGGCTGAAGAGAGCGATCAGCGCCAGGCCGCGGTAGTAGGCCACCAGGTAGATGACGACCAGGGCGAGGCCGATGGCGCCGGCGATGAGACCGGCCTCCAGCTGCTCGCCACCGAGGGCGGCGGTGACGGTGGTGACCGTGTCCTCGCTGAAGGACAACGGGAGCGCACCGTATGACAGCACGTTGGCCAGGTCCTCCGCGGACTGCTGGGTGAAGCTGCCGGAGATCTCGGCGCTGCCGCTGAGCGTCTCGTTCACCTGGGGTGCGGAGACGACCTCACCGTCGAGGGAGATCGCGAACTGGTTCTGCGGGGACTGCTGCGTCGACAGCTTCTTGGTGATCGTCTGGAACTTCTTGGAGCCCTTGTCGGTGAACTCCATGGAGACGAGCCAGATGCCGCGCTGCTGGTCGAACTGGGCCTTCGCGTCGTCGACGTCCGTACCGGAGACCTCGGCCGGGCCGAGGAGGTACTTGGCGTCACCCTCGGAGCTGCACGCGACCGTGGGGTCCTCGGGCTTGACGCCGTCTCCGGCCTTGGCGCGGGCGGACTTGTCGGAGCAGTCCAGCGCCGTGAACTTCTTCTCGAGTGCGGCGGTGGCCGGGTCGGGCGTCTCGGTCGCCGCGGGGGCGTCCGACTTCGCCGCACCGGAGGGCGTCGGCGTCGCGTCCTTCTTCAGGGCGTCCGTGACGGCACGGCCCTGGGTGGTGGCGCTCGCCGAGGGCGTCGCCTTCGAACCCGAGGCGGTCTCCGGGTCGCTCGCCTTCGCACTGGGCGTGGCGCTCGGCTTCCCGGAACCGCTCGCCGACGGGCTCGCGGAGCCCTTGGGCGTCGGTCCACCGTCGGTGACCGTGAGCACGGGCCGGAAGTAGAGCTGGGCGGTCGTGCCGACCTGGTCCCGGGCCTGCTTCGAGTTCGTACCCTTGGGGATGTTGACGATGATGTTCGATGCGCCCTGGGTCTGAACCTCGGCCTCGGAGACACCCAGACCATTGACACGGCGTTCGATGATGCTGACCGCGGTGTTCATGTTGGTCTCGTTGATCGCGTCAGGCTTGCCGGGCTGGCTCTTCGCCTTGAGCGTGATCGATGTGCCGCCGGCCAGGTCGATACCGAGCCGGGGCGTGGTGTGACCGGACAGGAACATCCCGCCGGTCAGGGCGACCATGGCAATCAGGATCAGCGCCAGGGCGCGGCCCGGCCTGCCCTGTCCACCGGTTGAGCCCCGGCCTTTCTTCGGTGCTGCCACCTTTTCGTTTCTCCCTGTCCAACCGCCCCGCGCCGGGTACGCGCCCGAGCGGCCACGAAGTGTTGTGGGGACCCGCCCCCGCAGAAGACCGCACGGCCCGTGAGACGCCGGACACCCGTGGGTGTCCGGCGTCTCTGGGTCGTGGAACTACTTCGCGTCGCCCTCGCCGTCGGCCTTGGCCTCGGAGCCCTTTACCTCGGCGTCCTTGGGCGCGTCGGCGTCCTCGGCCTTCTTGCCCAGGTCGATCTTCGCGACGTCGCCGTCCGTGTCCGTGGCCTCACCGGCGGTGAGAGAGGAGGCGTCGTCGGGCACGACCGTGCCCTCGTCCTCCAGCTCGTCGTCGCCGTGCACGATGCGGTTGTACTCCGCGTCGTCCAGGACGGCACCGATGGAGTTCTTGGCGTAGACGGCGTGGACGCCCGGCGCGACCTCGAGGATGACCGTGTCGTCCTGGATCTCCTTGACGGTGGCATACATGCCCCCGATCGTCCGGACGCCGGTGCCGGGCTGCATGTCGTTGCGCATCTGCGCAGCCGCCTGCTGCTTCTTCTTGGCGGACCGGGTCATCAGGAACATGGCCCCGATGAGCACGATGAAGGGGAGGAGGGTCACGAGACTCACGGGACGGAACTTCCTTCGCACGACCACGCTGGAATCACGCGGCCTGGTCTACGGGGGTGGGTACACCGACCTGTAAGGGCGGCATCGGCGGAGTCTAAGCGAGTCCGCATCATTGGAACAACGTCCAGCATCGCACCGTGGTTCCCCTGCTGGCCAACCCACGCTCCGTCACGCCCCGAACAGGCCCTGTTGTCCCTTTGCGCCCTGCTGCGGGGGCACCAGCCCGAGGTGTGCCCAGGCAGCGGGGGTGGCGACCCTGCCCCGGGGCGTCCTGGCGAGCAGCCCCTCCCGTACGAGGAAGGGCTCGGCGACCTCCTCGACCGTCTCCCGCTCCTCCCCCACGGCCACCGCGAGGGTGGAGAGCCCGACGGGGCCTCCGCCGAAGAGCTTCAGCAGGGCGCCGAGCACCGCCCGGTCGAGACGGTCGAGCCCCCGGGCGTCGACCTCGTAGACGCGCAGGGCCGCGGCGGCGATGTCCCGGTCGATCCGCCCCTCGGCCTTGACCTGGGCATAGTCCCGGACACGGCGCAGCAGCCGGTTGGCGATGCGGGGCGTGCCCCTGGAGCGTCCGGCGATCTCGGCCGCCCCCGCTGTGTCTATGGCGACGTCGAGCAGTCCGGCGGAGCGGTGGATGACCCGCTCCAGCTCGGTGGGGGCGTAGAACTCCATGTGGCCGGTGAAGCCGAAGCGGTCACGCAGCGGGGGCGGCAGCAGTCCGGCCCTGGTGGTGGCGCCGACAAGCGTGAACGGCGGCAGTTCCAGCGGGATGGCCGTGGCGCCGGGCCCCTTGCCGACGATCACGTCGACGCGGAAGTCCTCCATCGCCATGTAGAGCATCTCCTCGGCGGGCCGCGACATGCGGTGGATCTCGTCGAGGAAGAGGACTTCGCCCTCCTGGAGCGACGAGAGGATCGCCGCGAGGTCTCCGGCGTGCTGGATGGCGGGGCCCGACGTGATCCGGATCGGGGCGCCCATCTCGGCCGCGATGATCATGGAGAGGGTGGTCTTGCCGAGCCCCGGGGCTCCGGAGAGCAGGACGTGGTCGGCGGTGGCGCCCCGGGCGCGGGCGGCCTTGAGCACCAGGTCGAGCTGCTCGCGCACCTTCTCCTGGCCGACGAACTCGTGGAGGTCCTTCGGTCGAAGGGCGGCCTCGACCGCGGTGTCCTCGCCGTCGGCGCCGGCGTCGACCAGCCGGTCGTCCAGCCGCTCGTCGTCAAGGTCGCCGGTGCTGGATCCGGTCTCGTCCCAGTTCATCTCGTCAGTCCCGCCTCGGGTGTTTCGGTGCCGGGCCGTGCGGTGCTCCGGCCGGCGGTACGGGGGCGCGCGGCCCCTGGGGTCAGCGTGCGCGGTTGAGTGTCTGCAGAGCGGCGCGCAGCAGCTGCGGCACGGGCGCCTGGCCGCCGCCGGCGATCGCCGCCTCGGCCTGCGGGGCGACGGCGCTCACCGCCTCGTCGGCCTCGCGGGTGGCGTAGCCGAGGCCGATCAGCGCGGCCTGCAGCTGGTCGCGCCAGGAGGAGCTGACGGGGGTGCCGATGCCCTGCCGGCCGATGTGTGCGCCGACCGGCTCGCCGAGCCGGTCCTTGAGCTCGAGGAGGAGCTTCTGGGCACCCTTCTTGCCGATGCCGGAGACCGCGGTGAGTGCCTTCTCGTCACCGGTGGCGACCGCGGCGCGCAGGGCGTCCGGGCTGTGCGTGGCGAGCATCGCCTGGGCGAGCCGGGGACCCACACCGCTGGCGGTCTGGAGCAGCTCGAAGACCTGCCGCTCGTCGTCGTCGGCGAAGCCGTAGAGGGTGAGCGAGTCCTCCCGGACGACCAGGGAGGTGGCCAGCCTGGCCTCCTTGCCGATCCGCAGGCCGGCGAGGGTGTCGGGGGTGCACTGGACGGCCATGCCGATGCCGCCGACCTCGATCACGGCTGTGGCCGGGGCGAGAGCGGCGACAGGGCCGGAGACGAAGGCGATCATGCGGTACGGCCTTTCAGCGTGCGGTGGGCGGCGACGGCCTGCTGCAGTCGGTTCTGCGCGGGCGCGCGCCAGATGTGGCAGATGGCGAGGGCGAGGGCGTCGGCGGCGTCGGCGGGCTTCGGCGGCGCGTCGAGCCGGAGCAGCCGGGTCACCATGGCCCCGACCTGCGCCTTGTCGGCGCGCCCGGATCCGGTCACGGCGGCCTTGACCTCGCTGGGGGTGTGCAGGGCGACGGGGATGCCGCGGCGGGACGCGCAGAGCATGGCGACGGCGCTGGCCTGTGCGGTGCCCATGACCGTCCGCACGTTGTGCTGGGCGAACACCCGCTCCACGGCGACGAATTCCGGCCGGTGCTCGTCGAGCCACCGCTCGATGCCCTGCTCGATCGCGACGAGACGGTGGCCGAGCTCCGCATCGGCCGGGGTCCGCACGACGCCGACGCCGACCATGGTCAGCGGCCGGCCGGCGACTCCCTCGACGACTCCGACACCGCACCGGGTCAGCCCCGGGTCCACGCCCAACACCCGCATGAATGGGCCCCCTCCGCCGCTCGGTCATCTGTTCCCGCAGGCTATCGGTCCCCGCTGACAATGCGACGGGCCGACGGGGTGTGTCCCGTCGGCCCGTCGATGCGGTGCGTGCCGCCGCCTCAGGCGTCGACCTTCTCCATGACCTCGTCGGAGACGTCGAAGTTGGCGAAGACGTTCTGCACGTCGTCGCTGTCCTCCAGCGCGTCGATCAGCTTGAAGATCTTGCGCGCGCCCTCTTCCTCGAGCTCGACCTGCATGGTCGGGACGAAGTTGGCCTCGGCCGAGTCGTAGTCGATGCCGGCCTCCTGCAGCGCCGTGCGGACCGCGACCATGTCGGTGGCCTCGCTGAGCACCTCGAAGGTGTCACCGAGGTCGTTGACCTCCTCGGCACCCGCGTCGAGCACCGCGCCGAGGACGTCGTCCTCCGACAGCTCACCCTTGGGGACGATCACGACGCCCTTGCGGTTGAACAGGTACGAGACGGAGCCCGGGTCGGCCATGGAACCGCCGTTGCGGGTCATGGCGACACGGACGTCGGACGCGGCACGGTTCCGGTTGTCGGTCAGGCACTCGATGAGCACCGCGACACCGTTCGGGCCGTAACCCTCGTACATGATCGTCTCGTAGTCGGCGCCACCGGCCTCGAGACCGGCACCGCGCTTGACCGCCGAGTCGATGTTCTTGTTCGGGACGGAGCTCTTCTTGGCCTTCTGGATGGCGTCGAAGAGGGTCGGGTTGCCGGACACGTCGGCGCCGCCCGTGCGGGCCGCGACCTCGATGTTCTTGATCATCTTCGCGAAGAGCTTGCCGCGCTTGGCGTCGATCACGGCCTTCTTGTGCTTCGTCGTAGCCCATTTAGAGTGGCCGGACATCTGCCTTCTCCTTCGCGTCACCAAAATCGATCCGAACCCGAGAGATCCTACCGGGATCGGATCAGCCCACGGCGCGCACCATGTCGGTGAAGAGTGCGTGCACCCGGTGGTCCCCGGTCAGCTCCGGGTGGAACGACGTGGCCAAGGCGTTTCCCTGGCGTACGGCCACGATATGGCCGCCGTGCACCGCGATGACCTCCGCGCTGGCGCCGACCGACTCCACCCAGGGTGCCCGGATGAAGACTCCCTCGACGGGCCCGCCGGGCACGCCCTCGACCTCGACGGACGCCTCGAAGGACTCGTTCTGCCGCCCGAAGGCGTTGCGGCGCACGATCATGTCGATGCCACCGACCGTCTCCTGGCCGGAGCGCGGGTCGAGGATCTTGTCGGCGAGCAGGATCATCCCCGCGCAGGTGCCGTAGACCGGCATACCGGCGGCGACCCGCTCACGGAGGGGGTCGAGCATGCCGAAGAGCACGGCCAGCTTGGACATCGTGGTGGACTCGCCACCGGGTATGACGAGCCCGTCGACCTCGGCGAGCTCCTCGGGCCGCCTGACCGGCCTGGCCACGGCGTCCGCCGTGGCGAGGGCGATCAGGTGTTCCCGTACGTCGCCCTGGAGAGCCAGGACTCCGATGACAGGGGTGTCGGTCATCGGTGCTTACCAGCCGCGGTTGGCGTAGCGCTCGCCCTCGGGCAGCGTGTCGCAGTTGATGCCGACCATGGCCTCGCCGAGGTTGCGGGAGGCATCCGCGATGATCTTCGGGTCGTCGTAGAAGGTGGTGGCCTTCACGATGGCGGCGGCGCGCTTGGCCGGGTCGCCGGACTTGAAGATGCCGGAGCCGACGAAGACGCCCTCGGCGCCGAGCTGGCGCATCAGGGCCGCGTCCGCGGGGGTGGCGACGCCGCCGGCCGAGAACAGGACGACGGGCAGCCTGCCGAGCTCGGAGACCTCCTTGACCAGCTCGTAGGGGGCGCGGAGCTCCTTCGCGGCGGCGTACAGCTCGTTGTTGTCGTAGCCGCGCAGCCGGGCGATCTCGTTCTTGATCTGGCGCAGGTGGCGCACGGCCTCGACGACGTTGCCCGTGCCCGCCTCACCCTTGGAGCGGATCATCGCGGCACCCTCGGCGATACGGCGCAGGGCCTCACCCAGGTTGGTGGCACCGCAGACGAAGGGGGTGGTGAAGGCGAACTTGTCGCTGTGGTTGACCTCGTCGGCCGGGGTGAGGACCTCGGACTCGTCGATGTAGTCGACGCCGAGGGACTGGAGGACCTGGGCCTCGACGAAGTGGCCGATGCGGGACTTGGCCATGACGGGGATGGAGACGGCCTCGATGATCTCTTCGATCATGTTCGGGTCGGACATCCGTGCCACGCCGCCGTCCTTGCGGATGTCGGCCGGCACCCGCTCCAGGGCCATGACGGCCACGGCGCCCGCGTCCTCGGCGATCTTCGCCTGCTCGGCGTTGACGACGTCCATGATCACCCCGCCCTTGAGCTGCTCGGCCATGCCGCGCTTGACGCGGGCGGTGCCGGTGGCCGGGGTCTCGGCGGACTGCGGGGTGCTGGGAAGCGTGGACACGGATCGACCTCACTGGGGTGAAAAGGCGCTGGACACTGCAGACCCGAGCAAACGCTCCGGAAGCAGTCCACAGCAAGGGCCAATGAGTACCGCGTGGATCGTTCTGTGCGTCCACGGCTGCCCGGCCGATCCCGCACTGCCCCGCAGGAGCGCCCGGTCTCAGCTGCCGGGCCGATCCCGCGCAGCCCTGCCGGAGGGCGCGGTCTCAGCTGCCGGGACGGTCCGCCAGGGCCACCGGCGGCGCGTCGTCCATCTCGAACGCCAGCGGGAACGGCGCGTGCCCCGCGAGCCTGAACAGCCGCACGGTCCGGTGCCTGCGCAGCGCGCGGGCGGCGCGCACGGCGTCGTTGTGGAAGCGGCGCGCCATCGGTACGCGGCGAACGGCGGCGGCCAGCTCCTTGGCCGCGTCCTCACCGCCCGGGAACTCCTTCACCGCCTCGACCTGTGCCGACTCGCCGAAGACCGCTCGCAGGGCGGTGCTCAGCTCGCTCTCGGCGACCTCGCGGTGCTCCTCCTCGGCCTGCCGCGCCGCGTGCGCCGCCTCGTACAGCACGATCGACGCGGCGGGGTCGAGGACACCGGACGTGGCCAGTTCCTGGGTGACCGAGGCGCGGCGCAGCAGCTGGGCGTCCAGCGCCGCGCGGGCCGCGTCGATGCGTGCGTGGAGCCGGTCGAGCCGTCCGGCGGTCCAGCTGAGATACAGGCCGATCGCGAACAGCGCGACGACGGTCCAGATGAGGATTTCGATCACGGGCGGCAAGGCTACCGTCGGACGGAGTCACCCCGGCCGCCGGTACGTCCCCAGGCCGGGCGTACCCCGGGCCGGGCGTACCCCAGGCCGGGCGTACCCCGGGGCCCGGGCGTACCCCGGGGCCGGGCGGACCCCGGGGCCGGGCGGACCGAGGTGCCTCAGTCCCTCGCGAGGCCGAAGCGCGCGCGGAGCCCCGTGCGTTCGTCGGTGTCCACGGCGGCGGCCCCGTCCGTCACCGTCTCGTACACGGCCAGGATGTCCGCGCCGACCGTCGTCCAGTCGAAGCGGCGCACATGCGCGCTGCCGCGTTCCCGCAGTCCCTCGCGCCGATCCGGGTCCCCCAGCAGCCGGATCGCGGCCGCGGCCAGGGCGTCCGCGTCCTCGTTGGCGAACAGGTCACCCGCGGATCCCTGGTCGAGCACCTGCGCGAACGCGTCCAGGTCGCTGGCGAGGACGGGGGCTCCCGCCGACAGTGCCTCGACCAGGATGATGCCGAAGCTCTCGCCACCGGTGTTCGGCGCGACGTACACATCGACGCTGCGCAGCAGCCGTGCCTTGTCCTCGTCGCTCACCATGCCCAGGAACTCGACGCGCGAGCGCATCTCCTCCGGCAGCGAGGCGACCGCCTCCTCCTCGTCACCGCGCCCGGCGACGAGGAGCCTGGTCTCCGGACGGGCGGCGAGGATCGCGGGGAGCGCCTTCATCAGGACGGGCAGACCCTTGCGCGGCTCGTCGATCCGCCCCATGAAGCCGAGCGTGCCGCCCTGCCACTCGGCCTTCGGTTCGGCGCGGGCGAAGAAGTCCACGTCGACCCCGTTGGGGATGACCACGGCGTCGCCGCCGAGGTGCTCGACCAGCGTCCGCCGCGCGTACTCGCTGACCGCGATCCGCGCGCTGATCTTCTCCAGCGCGGGCTGGAGGATCGGGTACGCCGCGATCATGGCTCTGGAGCGCGGGTTGGACGTGTGGAAGGTCGCCACGATCGGCCCCTGCGCGGCCCAGCAGGTGAGCAGGCCCAGGGAGGGCGCGGTGGGCTCGTGGATGTGGATGACGTCGAAGGTGCCGTCGTTCAGCCAGCGGCGGACTCGTGCGCCGGACAGGAACCCGAAGTTCAGCCGGGCGACCGAGCCGTTGTACGGGACGGGCACCGCCCGGCCCGCGGACACGACGTACGGCGGGAGCGGCGTCTCGTCGTCGGCGGGTGCGAGCACCGAGACGTCGTGGCCGAGGCGAATCAGGTGTTCGGCCAGGTCGCGGATGTGGAACTGCACCCCGCCCGGAACGTCCCAGGAGTACGGGCAGACGATGCCGATCTTCACGGAGCTTCCCCCTGGGGGTCCAGATCGGCGAGCCAGAGCCGTTGCAGCATGTGCCAGTCCTCCGGATGCTCGGCGATCCCGCCGGCGAAGGCGTCGGCCAGCGCCTGTGTCATGGAGGACGTCTTGTCGGCCCGGGTACCTGTCTCCGGTACGGGAACGGGCGGATGGACCTGTGCCCGCATGACGGGGGTGCCGTCGTACCAGAGGGTGACGGGCAGCAGCAGGGCGCCGGTCTGCTGGGCCAGCAGAGCCGGCCCGGCGGGCATGCGCGCGGTGTCGCCGAAGAAGTCCACCTCGACGCCGGAGGCGGACAGGTCGCGGTCGGCGACGAGGCAGACCAGCCCGCCGGCGCGCAGCCGCCGGGCCAGCGTCCCGAACGCGGCCCCTCCGTTGTGCGGCAGGACCTCCATGCCCAGGCCCTGGCGGTAGGCCACGAACCGGTCGTAGAGGGTCTCCGGCTTGAGCCGCTCCGCGACCGTCGTGAACGGCACCTTGAGATCCGTGGTGACCCACGCGCCCGCCAGGTCCCAGTTCCCCAGGTGCGGCAGCGCGAGGACGACGCCCTGGCCGGCGTCCAGGCCTTCCGTGAGCCGGTGGGCGTCACGGACGTCGATGGACGCCTTGATCCGCTCCGGACTCCAGGTCGGCAGCCGGAAGGACTCCATCCAGTAGCGCATGTACGAGCGCATGCCGGCCTTCGACAGCTCGGCGAGCCTCGCCGCGTCCGCGTCCGGCACCACTCGGGCGAGGTTCGACTCCAGGCGCAGTACGGACTTCCCGCGCCGCTTCCACACCTGGTCGGCCAGGGTGCGGAAGAGCGCGGCCGCGGCCGGCTCGGGAAGCTTCTTGACCGCGCCCCAGCCGAGGCCGTAGAGCCCGTCGCTGAGCCGTCCCTTCAGGTCGGACCCGGTGCCGCTCACTGCGCGGACCCGCTCCCGCCCGGGGCGGCCGCCGCGGTGGCATCGGCCTCGGCCGACTCCCTGCGCACGGTCACCACCCGCTGGACCAGCGTGACCAGGCTGCCCGCGGCGACGATCCACAGCGCGATGGGCAGCAGGATCTGGATGCCCGGCACCCCGAAGCCGTGCAGCCCGGCGAGGCCGGCCGCGACCAGCGAGATCACGAGCCGCTCGGCCCGCTCCACCAGTCCGTTCACCGCGACGGGCAGTCCGATCGACTCGCCGCGGGCCTTCGTGTAGGAGACCACCTGGCCGCTGGCCAGGCAGAAGATCGCGACCGCGCACAGCATGTTGTCGTCACCGCTGCCCGCGTACCAGAGCGCGAAGCCGGCGAAGATCGCCCCGTCCGCCACCCGGTCGAGCGTCGAGTCCAGGAACGCGCCCCACCGGCTGGAGATCCCGGCCTGCCGGGCCATGTTGCCGTCGACCAGGTCCGAGAAGACGAAGACCGTGATCACGATCGTGCCCCAGAAGAACTCCCCCATCGGGAAGAAGACCAGTGCACCTGCCATCACTCCGGCCGTGCCGACGAGCGTGACCGCGTCGGGGCTGACCCCGAGACGGAGCAGCAGAGCGGCGAACGGTG
The DNA here is from genome assembly GCF_042667905.1 of Streptomyces sp. NPDC057287. Classification (NCBI taxonomy): domain Bacteria; kingdom Bacillati; phylum Actinomycetota; class Actinomycetes; order Kitasatosporales; family Streptomycetaceae; genus Streptomyces; species Streptomyces sp. NPDC057287. The sequence goes on from NZ_JBHUYV010000009.1 coordinate 179,827, forward strand.
TGAGGACACGCGTAAAAAATGCACGCGCGTACTTGTTCAGCATGGCCTTCCCGAGGTTCGGTGGGCGCCGAGCGGCCCCTTCGGCCACCGGCTGGCCCATCGTAGTCACCAGCCGTGCCCGGCATCGGCCGGGCACCCCGTCCCGCCCGGTGTCCCGGAAGACACGCCTCGCCGCACGCGACGTGTGGACGGCGTCCGGCACGGGTGAAAAGCTCGAATGACCGCGGGCGTCGCCGGAGCCGCCGCGGCGGCTCCGCCCCGCCCGTGCATCCGCTCCCCAGCTCTTGCGGCACTGCGCCACCGATCGGGAGGCACGCATCATGGGCGACAGGACACATACGCACACCGGAGCCGCCGGAAGGGCGGCGACGGCCGGCAGGCCCGCTTCCGTACGGAACGTGGTGCTGGTCGGCCACAGCGGCTCGGGCAAGACCACCCTGGTCGAGGCGCTGGCCCTGACGGCCGGAGCGCTGAACCGGGCCGGCCGGGTCGAGGACGGCGCGACCGTCTCCGACCACGACGAGATCGAACAGCGCCGGCAACGTTCCGTGCAGCTCTCGCTCGTCCCCGTCGAGTGGGACGGCTGCAGGATCAACCTGCTGGACACCCCCGGCTACGCGGACTTCGTCGGGGAGCTCAGGGCCGGTCTGCGCGCGGCGGACGCGGCCCTCTTCGTCGTCTCGGCGGCCCAGGAGGCGGACGCCGTGGCGGAGGCAACCCGCGAGGCCTGGGAGGAGTGCGCGGACGTCGGGATGCCGCGTGCCGTCGTCATCACCCACCTGGACACCGCGCGCACGTCCTTCGACGAGATGACCCGGATCTGCGGCCGGATCTTCGGGCGCGACGACCCCGACGCCGTGCTCCCCCTCCACCTCCCGGTGCGGGGGCCCGAGGGCCCGGACGGACACGCCCCCCTCACCGGGCTCTCCGGACTCCTCACCCAGCAGGTCTCCGACTACTCCTCGGGGGAACGGAAGGAGGCGCCGCCCTCCGGTGACCGGCGGGGACCTCTCCGGGAGGCCCGTGACCGGCTCATCGAGGGGATCATCGCCGAAAGCGAGGACGAGACCCTCATGGAGCACTACCTGGGTGGTGGCGAGGTCGACGTCACGACGCTCGTCCGTGATCTGGAGCGCGCCGTGGCGCGCGGCTCCTTCCACCCCGTCGTCACCGCGGCCCCCGCCGCCGAGGGCGCCCGCCAGGGCGTCGGCACCATGGAACTCCTCGACCTGATCACCCGCGGCTTCCCCTCCCCCGAGGAACGCACGCCGCCCGCCGTCACCACCCCGGACGGCGTGCCGCGCCCGGCCCCCGTCTGCGATCCGGCGGCCCCTCTGGTCGCCGAGGTCGTCAAGACCTCGTCCGACCCCTACGTCGGGCGGGTCGCGCTCGTCCGTGTCTTCTCCGGCACGCTGCGCCCCGACGACACCGTGCACGTGTGCGGCCACGGCCTCACCGGACCCGGCGGAGGGGCCCGCCCCTGTCATGAGTCCGATGTGCGTGCCGGCGCCCTGTCCGTGCCCTTCGGCAAACAGCAGCGGCCGCTGGACCACTGCGTCGCGGGAGACCTGGCCTGTGTCTCCAAGCTGGGCGGGGCGGAGACCGGCGACACCCTCTCGACCGACGGCGGCCCTCTGCTGATGGAGCCGTGGACCATGCCCGACCCGCTGCTCCCGCTGGCGGTCCGCGCCCATGGCAAGGCCGACGAGGACAAGCTCTCGCAGGGCCTTGCCCGCCTGGTCGCCGAGGACCCCACGATGCGCCTGGAGCAGAACCAGGACACCCACCAGGTCGTCCTGTGGTGCATGGGGGAGGCACACACGGAAGTGGCTCTGGAGCGCCTGCGGAGCAGGTACGGCGTCCAGGTCGACGCCGAACCCCATCGCGTCCCGCTGCGGGAGACGTTCGCGTCGCGGACCGTGGGACGGGGCCGGCACGTCAAGCAGTCCGGCGGTCACGGCCAGTACGCCGTCTGCGAGATCGAGGTGGAGCCGCTGCCGCCCGGCGCGGGCATCGAGTTCGTCGACAAGGTGGTCGGCGGCTCCGTTCCGAGGCAGTTCGTCGCAGCCGTGGAGAAGGGCGTGCGCGCCCAGGCGGCCCGCGGCCTCGCGGCCGGGAATCCGCTCGTCGACGTACGCGTGACCCTGCTCGACGGGAAGTCACACTCGGTGGACTCCTCCGACGCCGCCTTCCAGACCGCGGGAGCGCTGGCGCTGCGGGAGGCCGCGGCGGACACCCGCGTCGAACTCCTGGAACCCGTCGCCCGGATCGGTGTGCTGGTTCCCGACGACGACGTGGGGGCGGTCATGAGCGACCTCGCGGCCCGGCGCGGCCGGGTCGTCGGCACCGAACAGTCGACCGGGGAGCGCACGCTCGTACGTGCCGAGGTGCCGGAGATCGAGATCGGCAGGTACACCGTCGACCTCCGGTCCCTGACGCACGGCGCCGGACGGTTCGACCGGGCGTACGCCCGGCACGAGCCGATGCCTCGCCAACTCGCCGAACGCATCCGCGAAGCGCGGGAGAACAGCACAGGAAGCTAGGGGCCTGCCGTGCGGATCAGGCCAGGTCGGCGCGGTCCGACCTGGACGAAAGGCCACGCTTGACTGGATATCGCCCCCTTCCGCCCGTCCCCGGCCCGATCGCCGGACGGGCGCCGGGCCCGGACGATAAGCTGTGGGCCCAGCTCAGAAGGTGTGCGACGTACGGTAGTTGGGAACAGCCGCAGGAGCAGACCGTGCGGGCGAGTGGGGGCGACAGTGGCCAACGACGGATTCGATTTCTCTCCCGGAGCGCAGATCCCGCTCCAGGGTGCGGGAGCGCAGGCGGTGGCGACCAACGCCCTCGCCTCCGCCGCGTACCGCGACAGCGACGTGAAGGAGATCCTCAAGGCCAACAGCGAGTGGCACAAGTCCGAGGTCAAATCGGGCGAGTCGAAGCTGTTCAAGTCCGACTACTTCAAGCCGAATCTGGGCGAGGCCTTCTCCCGCGCCGTCCAGGAACGCATGCTCGGCGGCGGCCGGGCCGCGCTCATCCAGTCCTTCGGCACCGACCCGCAGACCGTCGTCGAACACTGTCTGTCCGCGAACGGTCTGCGCAAGGCCCGTGACCGGAAGCTCACCCTGGTGACCGTCGTCTTCGGCGTCCTGTTCCTGCCCGGGATGCTCTTCTGGGTCCTCGCCTTCCGGATGCGCGACTCCCTCAACAAGTCCACGGACAAGTTCTTCCAGGCCCTCGGCGGCATCCTGCTGGTGGTGCTCGGCGGCCTCGCCGCGATCTTCCTGATCGCCATGCCGCTGACCGGGCTCCCGGCCCTCTATCTGCGCGCCTCGGCGATCGCCCCGGTGATCGGCTGGCTGCTCGCCAAGCGGATCGCGGAGACGTCCGTGCGCGACCTGCGGGCCCGTTGGGAGGGACTCCTGTCCGGCGCCGGCGTCATCGCGAAGATCCCCGAGGCCGCGCCCAGGAGTCCCAACGAGACCGCACGCGAGGCGATGCGCCAGAGCCTGGAGAAGCTCGCCGCCGAGCAGCAGTCCAACGCCGTCTTCTACGCCGGCCCCAAGGGCATCCTGGGAATGGGCACCCGGTGGGGCGGCTGGCATCTCGCCGAGGAGCTCACCCCCGCGGACCCCGCCAAGGAGATCCACCAGTTCCGCAGCTGGGACGTCGTGCGCGCCATCCACGACCAGCTGAAGCTGCTGGAGCGCGGCCCGCTGAACACCGGCGGCTTCCCCACGCCGTCCGTCAAGCACTGGATCGTCTCCCCCATCGGGGAGAACGCGGACTCCGTCTCCCGCCCCGCGGGCGAGGACGTCGCCACGTTCCAGGTCAAGCCCCACGAGATACAGCGCATCTGCAACCACCAGCAGTTCGGCAGCGGCGACCGGCACTACCTGGGCGTGCAGTTCACCCTCTGGGACGGCCAGCTGGTGATCACCATGCTGATCACCGTCACCGTGCTCCACGAGACCCTGCGGATCGAGGTCACCGGGCACGCCCTGGGTCCCGTCCACGGGCTCTTCCTCACCAAGCCGGAGGCGCCGACCAAGACGGTGAAGAAGGCGGTCAGGTTCTGGGAGACGCGGAAGGTCGCGCTTCCCCTCATCAAGGCGAGCGAGGTCGTCCGGCTCGCCCTCCGGGCTCCGCTGACCTGGTATCCCCCCCTGCTCGACTACCTGGGCGGAAAGATCGTCCTGCCCGAGCCGTTCGGCCTGCGCCACGCCTGGGCGGCCAAGCCGTGGGGGCACCGCTTCATGGCCGACGACGCCATGCGTGCGGCCACCCCGGTGCTGCGCGTGGTGCACTCCGCCGCCAAGCGGGTCCTGACGGAGCACGGCGTCGCCACCGACCGCTTCGACACCCGCTCCTCGATCCTCAGCGGCATGGTCCAGGACGCCGCCCCGAGGAAGGCCGACGTCTACGACGCCTGACCCCCACCCGGGGCGGAGAACCCGCTCAGGCCGACGGCAGCTCGGCGGGCCACACACGGGCCAGCATCGTCCGGGTGTCCCCCAGCAACTGCGGGAGCACCTTCGTGTGTCCGACGACCGGCATGAAATTGGTGTCCCCGCCCCAGCGGGGCACCACGTGCTGGTGGAGGTGGGCCGCGATGCCGGCGCCCGCCTCCGCACCCTGGTTCATCCCGATGTTGAAGCCGTGCGCCCCTGAGGCGGCCCGCAGCGCGACCATGGCCCGCTTGGTGAAGTCGGCCAGCTCCGCGGTCTCCGGGCCGTCCAGCTCCGTGTAGTCGGCCACGTGCCGGTACGGCACCACCATCAGATGCCCGCCGTTGTACGGGTACAGGTTGAGCACGGCGTAGACCCGCTCGCCCCTGGCGACGATGAGCCCGTCCTCGTCCGACTTCGACGGAATCTCGCAGAACGGACAGCCGTCCCCGGCTCCCGGGCCGCTCGGCTTGCTCTCACCCTGGATGTAGGCCATCCGGTGGGGCGTCCACAGGCGCTGGAACGCGTCGGGCGTCCCCACTCCGATCTGCTGTTCCGGCTCACTCGTCATGCCCGTCAGCATATTGCGTCGCTCCCACCGCGCGTGTCGCCGGGGCGGACCCCGTCCGCGCACCGCGATGCTGGCGCCATGAACGACCGCCCCGCAGCCCCCGTCCCCGACCGGCTCAAGGAGTGGGAGCAGCGCACCGAGGTGCCGCTCTTCGCCGGGGCACTGGTCTTCCTCGCCGGCTACACGGTCCGCGTCCTCGCCCCCGTCGGCGCCCAGCCCTGGCGCGACATCGCCCTCGCGCTGGTCGCCGCGACCTGGCTGCTCTTCGCCGTGGACTACTGCGTGCGCCTGCGGCTCAGCGGCCTCGGGAGGCGCTTCGTCCACGTCCACTGGCTGGACACGGTCGTCCTCCTCCTGCCGCTGCTGCGCCCTCTGCGGATGGTGAAGGTCTACACGGCGGTGCAGAAGCGCACCGACAGGCCGCGGCTGACTCTGTACGCCCGGGTGATGGCGTACGCGGGCCTGACCGCCGGGCTGCTGGGCTTCTCCGCCGCGCTCGCGGTGTACTACCAGGAGCGGGGAGCCCCGGGCGCTTCGATCCGGACGTTCGGCGACGCGGTGTGGTGGGCGTGCGAGACGCTCACGACGGTGGGGTACGGCGACGCCGTGCCGGTGACGCCGGTGGGCCGGGTGATCGCGGCTTTCCTGATGGCCTGCGGGCTGGCGCTGCTGGGAGCGGTGACGGGTTCGTTCTCCTCGTGGCTGGTGCAGGTGTTCCAGCGGGAGGACGAGAAGAGGCCCCCGGGGAGCGCGTAGCTCTCCGGGGGCCTCCTTCCGTACGGATCAGACCTGTACGCGGCGCTCCACCACGTCGAGGAGCTTGGCGATGGCCTCGTCGCGCGGGATGCCGTTCTCCTGCGAACCGTCGCGGTGGCGGAAGGACACCGTGCCCGCGTTCATGTCGTCGTCACCGACGATGACCATGAAGGGCACCTTGGCCTTCTGGTGGTTCCTGATCTTCTTCTGCATCCGGTCGGAGGAGGCGTCCACCTCGACCCGCAGCCCCTTCTTGCGCGCCTCGGCGGCGAACTCCTGGAGGTACGGGATGTGGGTGTCGCCGATCGGGATGCCGACCGCCTGGACCGGGGCGAGCCAGACCGGGAACGCGCCCGCGTAGTGCTCCAGCAGCACGGCGAAGAAGCGCTCGATGGATCCGAACAGCGCGCGGTGGATCATGACCGGGCGCTGCTTGGTGCCGTCCGGGCCGGTGTACTCCAGGTCGAAGCGCTCCGGCAGGTTGAAGTCCAGCTGCACGGTCGACATCTGCCAGGTCCGGCCGATGGCGTCCTTGCACTGCACCGAGATCTTCGGGCCGTAGAAGGCGGCGCCGCCCGGGTCCGGGACCAGCGGGAGGCCCTGCTTCTCGGCGACCTGGCGCAGCGTCTCGGTGGCCTCTTCCCAGGTGTCGTCCGACCCGACGTACTTCTCCGGGTCCTTGGTGGAGAGCTCCAGGTAGAAGTCGGTCAGCCCGTAGTCGCGCAGGAGGTTCAGGACGAAGGTGAGCGTCCGGTCGAGCTCCTCCGCCATCTGCTCCTTGGTGCAGTAGATGTGCGCGTCGTCCTGGGTGAAGCCGCGCGAGCGGGTCAGCCCGTGGACGACCCCCGACTTCTCGTACCGGTAGACCGTGCCGAACTCGAAGAGCCGCAGCGGCAGTTCACGGTAGGAGCGGCCGCGCGCGTCGAAGATCAGGTTGTGCATCGGGCAGTTCATCGGCTTGAGGTAGTAGTCCACCCCGTCGTCGAGCTGCATGGGCGGGTACATGCCGTCGGCGTACCAGTCCAGGTGGCCGGACTTCTCGAAGAGCTTGCCCTTGGTGGCGTGCGGCGAGTAGACGAACTCGTAGCCCTCCTCCTCGTGGCGGCGGCGCGAGTAGTCCTCCATGGCCCGGCGGATGACGCCGCCCTTGGGGTGGAAGACCGCGAGGCCGGGGCCGATCTCGTCGGGGAAGGAGAACAGGTCCAGCTCGTTGCCGAGGCGGCGGTGGTCGCGCTTGGCGGCCTCCTCCAGGAACTCCAGGTGCGCCTTGAGCTCGTCCTTGGTGGGCCAGGCGGTGCCGTAGATGCGCTGGAGCATCGGGTTCTTCTCGCTGCCCCGCCAGTACGCCGCCGCGTTCCGCATCAGCTTGAACGCGGGGATGAACCGGGTGGTGGGCAGGTGCGGGCCCCGGCAGAGGTCCTTCCAGCACAGGTCGCCGGTCTTCGGGTCGAGGTTGTCGTAGATGGTCAGCTCGCCGCCGCCCACCTCGACGTCCGCCCCGTCGTCCGTGGAGGCGGAGCCCTTGATGCCGATGAGCTCCAGCTTGTACGGCTCGTCTGCGAGCTCTTCGCGGGCGGCCTCGTCGGTGACCACCCGGCGGGAGAACTTCTGGCCCCGCTTCTGGATCTCCTGCATCTTCTTCTCGATGGCCTTGAGGTCCTCGGGGGTGAACGGCTTCTCCACGTCGAAGTCGTAGTAGAAGCCGTCCTTGACCGGCGGGCCGATGCCCAGCTTGGCCTCGGGGTGGAGCTCCTGCACGGCCTGCGCCATGACGTGCGCGGTGGAGTGCCGCAGGATGTTCAGGCCGTCCTCGGAGGAGATCTCGACGGGCTCGACGACCTCGCCGTCCCTGAGCTCGTACGCGAGGTCCTTCAGCTCCCCGGCGACCCGCACGGCGACGACGGTGCGCTGCCCGGGGAAGAGCTCGGCGGCCGTCGTTCCCGTCGTCACCACGTGCTCTTCCCGCTCGGAATCGCGTTGGATGATCACACGGACGTCTGACACCGGTCTCTCCTGACTGAGGGGGTGCGTCGCTTTCCTCTCGCGCACGCAAGGGGAATCGTACCGAGCCGGGGGGCCTCGACGCGAAAGGGATACCGGGCCGCCTACTCCTCGTCCCCCGTGCACGCCTCCTCGAAGAAGTCGACGTTCTCGTGGAGCGACTTCATGAGCCTGTCCCGCTCCGCCTCGTCGACCTGGACGGGGGTGACCTGTGAGGCGCCCGTGAGCCTCCGGAAGCCGCCCCGGTTCTCCAGCCGGCCCTCCACGCGCAGCGGGAGCCCGACCAGGTGGGCGTGGCCGGCGATCCGGTAGGCCTCCTCGTCGAGCTCGATCCGTACGTGCGCGATCTCCGCCCCCGCCAGGACCCGCAGCCGTACGACGCCGTGGCCGCGGGGCCCCGAGCGGCGCAGCCGCACGACGGCCCCCGTGATCCGCACGGCGACGGCGGGTTCGTCCTGCAGGTAGCGCGCCCCGGCCAGACGGAGGGCGGGCAGGTCGCCGGGGGAGAATTCGACGGGCTCGGGGCCGGCCGGGCAGCCCGCGGGAGTGCCGGCGGCGGGAGCCCAGGCCAGCGTGATCCTGGTGCCCTCCGATCCCCGGACGAGGGCGACGACCGCCTCGGTCAGTTCCCGGCTGACGCCCGCGGCGACCGCGGCGTCGAACGCCTCCATCCCGCCGGTCGCGCGCTGGTAGTCGACGGCTTCGCGGGCCGCGTGGAGCGCCGCGTACAGCTGTACGACGACGCTCCGGCCCGAGGCGACGGGCACGAAGGCAGTGAGGGCCCGGCCGTCGGCCGCGGGGCCGACGAGGGTGCCGTCCAGGGCGCTCCGGGCCTTCCTGCGGTGGCGGGCGCCGTGGTAGCCGGCCCGTCCGCGTACGGCGAGGGCTCCGGCGAGCAGGATCTGGCGGGCGGCCGTGCGCAGCTGGTCCGTGTCCGTCCAGTCGGCGGCCCCCGCCGTCCCCGCGGCTCCCTCGGGCACGTCACGCCACCAGTGGATCTCGTCGCTGGGCACGGTGAGGGCGACGAGGACGTCGCGGGCGGAGGGGGCGGCGCTGCGGGTGAGCGCGGTCAGGGCTTCGGCGAGCAGGTCCTCGCTGTCCGGGAAGGCGGCGGTGTCGGGCACGAGCAGGCTGGTGCCCGACGTGGCGGGGCCGGGCGGGACCCAGCGGCCGTAGCGCCCCGGCGCGCCCCCGCGCCGGTGCCAGCCGTGCCGCCGGAGCAGGGCTCCGAGGACGGCGGGGTCGACGCGGGCGGGGTCCGGCGTCCGCCCGGGATCCGGGCCGTCGGTGTACGGGTGTGCGCGGCTGCCCGCCGGGACCGTTCCTCCGGTGGGCTCGTCCGTCGACCGGTGCATCAGGGTCTCCCTCCCGCCCCGACCCGGGCCATGATGTCGCAGAGTGCGCGGTCGTCGAAGATCCGCGAGGTCGGGATCCGTACGGTGGTCCGGTTCCGGCCCGTCACGGGGTGGCCGGCCAGGTTCGTCCAGTAGCAGCAGTGCCGCAGGTCCAGGCGGTCGTGTCCGGCCCGCAGCCAGTCGTCCTGGCTGCGGGGCACGAGCATCACGACCAGGATCTTGTGCACCGACACGGGGGTGCGCGCGAGCTTCACCAGATGGGCGTTGTCGAGGGTGAAGGAGAACGCGGCGCCGGGTGGGTGCGGGGGGATCTGGTAGGTGCACTTGAGCTGCACCTTGATGGTCACCTCGTCGTCGACGGTGTGGTCGGGGGCGCCGTGGCTGACGTGCCAGTCGATGCCGTTGTCGGGAAAGGGCTGCGAGAGCGAGCAGCCCGCCGCGGCCGCTACCGCGTGGAGGTAGCCCACCTGGAGTGTCTCCATGCAGGCGGTGGTGGCGAGTGTGCCGCGCAGCGGTGACGTGCTCCGCTGTTGCGGCGGCTTTCCCCCGTGGTCCTCGGTGCGGGCGGGACTCCCTGGGTTCGGCTGCGCGAGCGCCATGGCTCCGTGCCTTCCGGGCTGTGCCGACCGGTTGCCCGGTCTCCGCTGGCGGGCTGGTCAACTTCCGTGCCCGTCACTTCTGTTGTCACCGCAGGAGACGGGCCGTAAACGGCGTATCAGGCATAGGGCGCGGGTATCACCGAACCGGGCAGAGGAATCCCGCCATCTGCCGAGCAGGCGCGAGGAGTTCGGGGATGATGCATTGGTTCGAGGGGCCGCTGGCGGCTTTTGACACCGAGACGACAGGCGTGGACGTCGAGGAGGACCGGATCGTTTCGGCCGCCCTCGTCGTCCAGGACGCGGCGGGCGGACGGCTCCGCGTCACCCGCTGGCTGGTCAATCCGGGGATTCCGGTGCCGCCCGGCGCCACCGAGATCCACGGTCTGACCGACGACCATCTGCAGCGCAACGGCCGGTGGCCCGCACCGGTCATGGAGGAGATAGCCCGGGCGCTGGCGGAGCAGTGCGCGACGGGACGGCCGCTGGTCGTGATGAACGCACCGTTCGATCTGACCCTGCTGGACCGGGAGCTGAGGCGTCACCGGGCGTCGTCACTGGCCGGCTACCTGCGGAACAAGCCGCTCTGCGTGCTGGATCCGCGGGTACTGGACAAGCACCTGGACCGCTACCGCAAGGGCCGCCGCACGCTGACGGACCTGTGCGAGCTGTACGGCGTGACGCTGGACGGCGCGCACGACGCGGCGGCGGACGCGGCGGCGTCGCTCGAACTGGTGCGGGCGGTGGGCCGTCGCTTCTCCGCCCGGCTGGAGCGGCTGTCACCGGCGGAGGTGCATTCACTGCAGGCGGTGTGGCACGCGGCTCAGGCCCGCGGGCTGCAGGCGTGGTTCGAGAAGAACGGCGCCCCGGAGGCGGTCGATCCTGCGTGGCCCCTGCGTCCGGAGCTGCCCGCGGCGGCCTGATCCGCACCCGGGTACGCGAAAGCCGGTCCGTCGGTGATGCTGACGGACCGGCTCTTCCCGGGTGGGCGATACTGGGTTCGAACCAGTGACCTCTTCGGTGTGAACGAAGCGCTCTCCCACTGAGCTAATCGCCCGGGAACGGGTTGAACCATACAGGGCGCGGCGCCCAGGGTTCAAACTCCTACTCAGTGGCGGAACTGAGTATCCGAGCGCATGCCCGCGGGTGTGGCGCCCGCCACACTCCCGTACATGAGACATGTGCCGCCGCCCGCCGAGGAATTGGCTCTCCTCGATCATGAACTGGTCCGGTTGGACGCCCGCCGGGTTCAGCTGCTGAACCGTCGCGCGTGGCTGCTGAGCGTGCTGCGCGCGCCTGCCCCTCCCCGGTCGTTTCCGGCGCCCGCCGCTCCCCGGCCGTTTCCGGGGCCGGTCCCCCGGCCGTCCGCCCCGGCGGCGCCCGCGCACGGCACACAGAACGTGCTGCTGGTCCTGGGCGGTCTGCTGCTGACGGTCGCGGCGATCGCGTTCACCCTGTTCAGCTGGGGCGAGATGGGCATCGCCGGACGTTCGGCGGTGCTGGCGGCGGTGACGGCAGGCGCGCTGGTGGCGCCCGCACTGCTGCTGGGCCGCTCGCTGCCCTCGACGGCGGAGGCGGTGGCCGTCCTGGCCCTGGTGCTCACGGTGCTGGACGCGGTCGCGCTGCACGCGGTGGCGGCGCCGCGGACGGACGGGATCGCGTTCTCCGCGGTCGCGTCGGCGGTGCTGGTCGCGGTGTGGGCCCTGTACGGGCTGCTGCTCGGCCGGCTGCGTACGCCGTTGCCCGCGGCGGTGGTGGCGGGACAGCTCCCGCTGGTGTTCACCGCCTGGGCGGCGGGGGCTTCCGCGACCGGCTTCGGCTGGGCTCTCCTGGTGACGGCTGCCGCGGATGTGGCGGTGGCCCGGTGGGGGCGGGGGCCCGGGGTGCGGGTCACGGCCTGCGCCGGGGCGCTGCTGACGTTGCTGGTCTCGCTGGCGCTGGCGCTGGGGATGTCCGTGTCGGCCGACGGCGCGTTCGAAGCCGTGGGTCCGGGGGCGTTGCTGCTGGCCGGAGCGGTGGTCGCGGTGTCCGGGGCGTGGCGCGCGCCGAAGGAGCTCGCGGTGCTCGGGGGCGTCGTGACGGGTCTCGCGGCGGTCGCGGCAGTGGGTGGTGTGCCGGGTGCCGCGCTGCCCTGGCACTGGGCGGTCGTCGTGTACCTGCTGTGCGGTGCGGCCCTGTCGGTGGTGCTGCGCCTGCGGGTCCCCCGGCCGGTCACGGGGGGTGTCCTCGCGGCGTCGGCGTCGGTGGTGGCGGCCGCCGTGCTGTGGGCCGTGCCCGTCGTCGCCGTGGTGCTGCTGGGGCCGGTCACGATGACGGCGCAGGTGTGGTCCGGGGCGCCGGACGGCTTCCGCGCCGCACTGGGCCACTCGGTTCCGTGGCCGGAGTCGGTCTCCTCCCCGGTGGTGCTCCTGATGGCGGCGGTCATGTCGGCCGCGCTGCACCGCAGGTGGCCGCAGTTCCTTCCGGAGCGGGGGTGGCGCGTCGCTGCGGCGGCCGGCGGGGCCGTACTGGGCTGGGGCGCCGTCCCGGCGCTGCTCGCGGTGGCCGACGCGCCGTACGCGGTGGCGGTGGGCGTGGAACTGCTGCTGGCCGGGGTGGTGCTGGGAGTCGCGGTTCGCCGGCCGCCCGGCGCGCTCGCGGTCACCTGCCTGGTCTGCGCGCTGGTGGGGGCGGTGAGCGTGGCTCTGCTGGGGCTGGCCGCGGAGCCCGCGACGTACGCGGTGCTCGGGGCGCTGCTGGTGCTGTTCGCCGGCTCGGCGGCCGGCTCCGGGGTTGCGGCGGTGCGGTCGGTGCTCGCCTGCGCCGCGGTGCTCTGCGCGCTCGGCCTCGCCGGTGCCGCGGGGGCGTCGCTGGGGTGGAGCGCTCCGCACACGGCCCCACTGGTGCTGGTGGTGACAGCGGTGACGGTGCTGCTCGGGGCTCGCCTGCGGACGCCCGCGGTGGCGGTCCCGGTGGAACTCGCGGGGGCGTTCGCCGCGGTGGTCGCCGTCTGCCTCGCGGTGACGGATCCGGCGTTCCTTGCGCTGGTGCTCGGGCTGTGCGGGGTGCTGGCCGCAGCGACGGCGCTGCGGCCGGAGCGCCGGCGGGCGGCCGGGTATCTGGCGGCGGGGCTGTTCGTGGCGGCGGCGTGGGTGCGGCTTGCGGCCTCGGGGGTGACGGACCCCGAGGCGTACACGCTGCCCGTGTCCCTGGCCGCGTTCGTGGTGGGGTACCTGCGTCGCCGCAGGGATCCGGCCGCCTCCTCGTGGGTGGCCTACGGTCCCGCCCTGTCGATGACGATGGTGCCGAGCCTCGTGGTGGCGTGGGGCGATCCGCACTGGCTCCGCCCCCTGCTGCTGGGTGGCGCGGCGCTGCTGGTCACGCTGGCCGGTGCGCGCCTCCGGCTGCGGGCGCCCCTGGTGCTGGGCGGTTCGGTCCTGGCCCTGGACGGGCTGCACGAGCTCGCCCCGCACGTGGTCCAGGTCTTCGACGCGCTTCCCCGCTGGGCGCCCCCGGCGCTCGCCGGGCTGCTGCTGCTCGCGGTCGGTGCGACCTACGAGCAGCGGCTGCGCGACGCGCGCCGGGTGCGGGAGAGCTTCGGCCGGATGCGGTGACGGCCGCGGGGCCGGCGTCGAGGGCCGGGTGTCAGGCCGGCATCCGGTCACCGACGAGCGCGAGGTTCTCGATGGCGGCGAGGCCGTAGAGGGCGGTGTCGTTGGTGTAGACCCAGTTCGCCTCGGTGCCGGGGACGGTGGTGACGGGGCCGGTCACCTTCTCGGTCTTCCACGGGGCGGACTCCCTGTACCCGTCGCTGTCGTAGAACTTCTCCCAGGCGCGGGCGGCGAGCTTCTCGTCGCCCGTCCGGACGGCGGCGTAGGCGTCGAGCCGTGAGTGGCCCTGGAAGAGGATGAGGCTGCCGAAGTCGGAGCCGTAGCGCTCCGCCTGCTCGGCCTTGGTCGCGTTGAAGTACCGGCAGTAGTCGAGGTAGGCCCCCTCGAACTCGGGCACGTCGGCGCCCACGAGGTCGATGAGTTCGGCGCACAGCTCGTTGAGGCCGAAGACCGCCGAGAGGTGCGAGACGCTGACGACGGGTTCGCCGGCGACGGCGAACTTGCCGGTGTCCAGGTCGTACAGGCCGCTGCCCTGGACGAAGCCGTTGGGCTGGGCGGCGATCGTCTCCATCGTGCCGAGGACGCGCGCCTTGGCCTTCGCGGCCTGCGGCCCGCCGCGCTCCCATTCGGTGAGCCAGGCGGAGACCAGCCCGCTCCAGTCGGTGCCGAAGCCGACGGAGAGCGCGTGCCGGTCGGGGGTGTAGGGGTCGGTGCGTATCTTGCGGAGCGGGTCGAGGGCGAGGAAGGTCTCGTCCGAGTCGACGTTGGCCCGCATCAGGTCGCCGACGCGTTCGTCGGCGGTGAGGAAGTAGTAGAAGCGCCGGTAGGTGGTGTTGGCGATGCGCTGCTGCTTCGCGCTGTCGGCGTAGTGCTGGATGCCGTGGCGGGTGCCGAGTCCGGCCCACTCGCCGAGGTGGTAGACGTCGACCTCACCGGTGTGGCGGGTCATGGCCTCGGCGAAGCGGAAGATGTCGGCACGGCCGGACCGCAGGTAGGCGTACCAGAGCCAGAGGTCGGGCGAGAGCTCCGAGTTGTCCCAGGCGTAGCCGCCGACGTCGTAGCGCCACTGGTGGCGGGCGGGGTCGTAGGAGTGCATGACGTCGCCGTAGTCCCAGAAGCCGTACCAGCGCCTCATGTCGACCTGGTCCTTGTAGTACGTGAAGAGGAAGTCGAGGTGGTCCTCGATGCTCGTCTTCGCCGGGGTCGAGCGGTCGACCGGGGAGAACAGTCCGCCGAAGACCTTCGCGGCCATCAGCTGGGACGGCGGCGCGACCAGTTGCGGGAGGGTGCGGACGGCGTCGGCCTGCTGAGCCAGCGCGGTGGCGCCCGGGGTGGAGTCATGGGCCCAGAAGACGAGTTCGCTCGTACGGGCGATGCCGTAGGGGGTGCCGAAGCCGGGCTCGTAGTCCTCGTAGGTGATGTTGAGGCCTTCGAGCTGTTCCGCGTACGTGTCCTGGCCGAGGCCGTCGTGGTAGAAGCGCAGGTCCATCGGCTCGGCCTCGGGCGACCAGAGCCAGACGGTGACCTCCGCGGCGTCGGTGTGGGCGTCGCGGATGTCGAGCTGGGCGGGGAACTTCTCCCAGAAGTCGCGCAGCCCGAAGGAGAGTCCGCCGCTCGCCCCGCCGACGTAGCCGAACCCCGAGGCGCGCCGTCCACCGCCGGCGGCGATCCACCCGTGGCCCTTCCTGGTGCGCTTGCGCAGGGAGAAGCCGTCGGCGGAGAGCTGGCTGAGGGTGTAGTCGCCCCAGGTGGGGATGAGGTGGAGACGGCTGGTGACTCGCTGGTCCCAGGTGGAGGGGTCCGGGAGCTTCGTGCCCTCGAACTGGGCCGCCTGGACGGCGGCCCCGGGGTCGCGGCGCAGTCCGGTGATGCCCTTGACGGCCTCGCGGAGCATGCCGGTGCCCTCGCCGCCGATGCGGATGTGCCGGTCGTACGCCTCGTCCCGCATGGGGACGGTGAAGCGGACCCCGAGGCCGCGGATGAAGTCACCGCTCGCCTTTCCGGGTTCCTGGGTGCCGTCGAAGGTGATGGTGTGCACCATGCGGAACGACTCCGCGCCCGCGTAGAAGTAGAGCCGGACGGAGAAGGGCAGCCAGGAGCGCTTCCCGCGGCGGTGCTTGCCCTCGATGCGGACGACGGCGCGGACCGGTCCGCTCTGTTCCACCTCGGCGGAGGTGACGGCGCTCTCGAACCGTTCGTACGTCTCGCGTCCCTGGTCGCCGTCCTCGATCTCCCCCTGGCGGATCAGGACGAGCCTGCCGTCCCTGGCGATCTCGGTGGAACCGCGGGTGAGGGAGGTGATGAGCGAGGAGCCGGTCTTCCCGATCATCGCCGTGACGACACCGGTGGAGACGCTGATGGTTCCACCGGTGTTCCTGACGGTGACCTTGTGGGCGGGCGCGGCGGGGGCGCCCGGGGCGAGGACGAACGTCCCCGCACCCGCGGCTTCCGGGCCGACGGCGTGCGCGGTCCACTTGGCGGAGCCGTCCGGCCAGGTGGCGGTGGTCCACGACTGCACGGGGACGTCCCTCCCGTCCTCCGTGGACAGCGCGAACGTCTGGTCCTTCGCGTACTGCCCCTTCGGCCAGGGCACACCCACGGTGGAACCGGGGGCCGCGCCGAGGCCGCCCGCCTCGAGCCAGGTCAGGGAGACCGGCTCGGCGGTGCGCTCCGCGCTCGGGGCGGCCGACGCGGGCGTGGCGCCGAGGGACCAGCTGAACTGTGCGGCCGCGCCGGCCGCTGCCGCGGCCTTCAGGAGCGTTCTGCGGGGCATCCTGGACATGGGTGTGCCTCTCTCCGTGCGGATGATCGGAACAGGGGACGAGACGGACAGGGACGGTTCAGCGCGAGAGTTCGCGCTGCCGCACCGCGGTGGCCGCGGCGGCGACGGCCCCGAGGACGGGGACGGCCAGCGGCAGCACCAGGGCGCCGGACAGGACGACGACGGCCATCCCGCAGACGAGGAGCAGCGATCCGGCGGGGTCGGTGACCGTGTTCCGGCCGGACCTGGCCAGCAGGGCGGGCCAGTGTGCGCCGGGCTCCCAGCAGGAGGCGGCACGCATGACGGCGACCAGGAAGCCGATCATGGCGATGATGCCGACGGCTCCCACGAGCGGGCCACCGGGCAGCCCCGCCCGGACGGCCGCCAGGTCGAGCAGGAGCAGGGCGGCGGCGGCCCACACGGCCGCGCCGACGATCCATCCGCCGCGCGCGGCCGTCCGGGCGTCGGCCACGAACTCGCGCAGGCCGCCGTGCTCACCGGCGAGGTAGCGGCGCAGGTGCCGGCTCCCCGCCGCGAAGGCCGCGGGGAACGTGAACAGCGGCAGGGCGGCCACGGTGATCCACACTCCGACGAGCAGGCATTCGGAGAACAGAGCGAAGCGGTCCATGGCGCGCGAACGTCCGGCCGGGGTGCGGGTCCTGGTCGCCACGGCGCCTCAGCCCTTCAGACCGGAGGTGGCCATGCCGTCGATCAGATAGCGCTGGAAGGCCACGAAGAAGGCCAGCACCGGGAGGAGGGCCACGAGGGACATGGCGATCATGCCGCCGTAGTCGGCCACCGCGTCCTGGTCGATGAACATCTTCAGCCCCATGGACACGGTGTACTTGTCCGGCTCGTTGAGGTAGAGCAACGGGCCCATGAAGTCGTTCCAGGCGTTGATGAAGGTGAAGATCGCGCTGGTGACGAGCGCCGGCCGGCAGAGGGGCATGACGATGGACCAGTAGGTCCTCAGGTGCCCGCAGCCGTCCAGCTTGGCCGCCTCGTCGAGCTCCTTGGGCAGGCCGCGCATGAACTGCACCATGAGGAAGACGAAGAAGGCGTCCGTGGCCAGGTACTTGCCGATCAGCAGCGGAGTGAAGGTGTTGATCAGCTCCAGCTTCTGGAACAGCACGTACTGCGGAATGATCAGTACGTGGTAGGGCAGCAGCAGGGTGCCGATCATGATGGCGAACATGGCGTTGCGGCCGGCGAACCGCACCTTCGCGAAGGCGTAGGCGGTCAGCGAGCACGACAGCACCACGCCGATCACCGAACCGACCGCTATGTACGTCGAGTTCAGGAAGAACGTCGAGATGGGGATGTCCGCGATGCCCTCGGTGAGCCGCGTGTAGTTGTCACCGATGGGGTCGGCCGGGAACAGGTCCAGGGCTCCGATGATCTCGGAGCTGGGCTTGAACGAGGCCCCGATCGTCCACACCACCGGATACAGGACCACGGCGAGGATGACGATCGCGCCGAGATGCCAGGCGAGCGCGCCGGGTCCCCGACGGCGTAGGGCTGCTGACAGGAGACTCATCGGCCGCCCTCCTCGTAGTGCACCCAGCGTTTCTGGGACCAGAACAGCACGGCGGTGACCAGGCCGACCGCGAGCAGCAGCAGCCATCCCATGGCGGAGGCGAAGCCCATGCGGCTGTTCACGAAGCCTTGTTCGTACAGGTAACAGGTGTAGACGAGCGTCGCGTCGGCCGGTCCGCAGCTGCCGTTGCTGACGATGTAGGCCGAGCCGAAGATCTGGAAGGAGTGGATGGTCTCCAGCAGGACGTTGAAGAACAGCACCGGCGAGATCATCGGCAGGGTGATGTGGAAGAACCTGCGCCAGGGTCCCGCCCCGTCGACCTCGGCCGCCTCGTACAGCTCACGCGGGACCTGCTTGAGGCCGGCCAGGAAGATGACCATCGGCGCGCCGAACTGCCAGACGGTGAGGGCGATCAGCGCGTAGATGATCATGCCGGGGTCGCCGATCCAGCCGCCGGCCTCGACGCCGAACACCTTCTGCGTGCGGTCCACGATCGCGTCGTCCGAGAACAGCGCGCGCCAGACGATGGCCGCCGAGACGCTCGCGCCGATCAGGGACGGGGCGTAGAAGGCCGCCCGGTAGAAGGACTGCCCCCACCGCTTCTGGGCGAGCAGCATGGCGACGGCGAGTGCCGCGGCGAGCTTGACCGGGGTACCGATCAGCACGTACCAGGAGGTGACCTCGACGGACTGGCGCCAGCGGGGGTCCGCGAACATGTCGGTGAAGTTCTGCAGGCCGATCCAGCGGGGCGCCTCGAACAGGTTGTACTCGGTGAACGAGAGGTACAGCGAGAAGACCATGGGCCCGGCGATCAGGAACAGGAAGCCCGCGATCCAGGGCGACATGAACAGATAACCGGCCAGGTTCTCCCGCCGGCCCCGCCGCTTCCCCGCGACGGGCGGCGCGCTTCCTCCGGAACCGTTCCGCTCGGCGGCGGAGCGGTCGTCCCCGGCGGTGCGTACGCCCGGCGAGGTGTGGATGTGAGTCACCACGGTCCTCTCAGTTCGAGGCGAGGGCGGTCTTCGCCTCGGAGAAGAACTGCTTCACGGAGTCCTCGGGCGAGCTCTTGCCCAGCGAGAGGTCGGCGCTGATGCGCAGGAAGGCCGCCTCGATGACGTCCGCGCCGGCCGGGTGCGGGGTGATGGGCTCCAGGACACCCGCGTCGGCGATCGCGGTCTCGTAGGCGCCGATCGCCTTGCTGGGGGCGTCGGCGGGTTCGAACGCCTCGAACTGCGCGGTGGTGGCCGGCACTCCGCGGTCGTAGCCCATGATCCTGGCCACCTCGGGGTCATGCGTCATGAAGCTGATGAAGGTCGCCACCTCCGCCGGGTGCTTGGTGCGGGCCGTGCCGCTCAGCATCAGCGAGCCGAGGTACTGGCCGGTCTTCCTGCCGTCGGTGCTGGGGATGGGAGCGAGGCCGTAACTGCTCCTGCCCTCGGCGCTGTAGCGGACCGAGAAGTTGTCCCAGGTGAACTCTCCGGCGGACAGACCCTTGGCGGTGGCCGAGGCGGGCTTGATCTGCTCGACCTTGCCGGCGTCGGCGTAGATCCCGGACCTGACCCGCTCCAGGGCCTCGGTCCAGTACGGCAGCAGCTCGGCCTCACCGAAGCCCATGCCGTCCTCGGTGAAGAAGGCCTTGCCGTTCTGGCGGAGTATCAGGTCGTAGAGGTACATCACGCCGTGCGGTCCGGCGTCACCGGCGATCTTCTGGCCGTCCTTGATCTTCTTCAGGCCTGCGTACCAGTCGTCCCAGGTCCAGCCGATCTCGGGCGTGACGCCCGCCTTCTCGTACACCTTCTCGTCGATGACCAGGGCCATCGAGTTGCTGCCGACCGGCACGCCGAGCAGCTTGCCGTCGATCTCCGCGAACTTCTCCAGCCCGGAGCGGAAGCCGCCGAGGTCCAGATTGCCCTTCTCGGCCTGCGGGGCGAGGTCGAGGAGGACGTTCTTCGCCTCGTACTTCCGCAGGAAGGTCACGGCGTTCTGGATGACGTCCGGGGGGTTGCCTCCGGCCGCCTGGGTGTTGAACTTCTTCCAGAAGTCCGGGTACTGCTGGAAGTCCGTCTTCACCTTGATCTTCGGGTGCTTCTTCTCGAAGAGGGCGACGCAGCTCTGGACCTTCTTGGCCCGGTCGTCCGCACCCCACCACGAGTGACGGATGGTGACAGGGCCGCCGGAACCGCTGCCACCCGAGCCGCAGCCGGCCGCGGTCAGCCCGAGACCGGCCGCCGAGAGGCCTGCCAGCTTCAGCAGCTGCCGCCTGTCCATGCCGTTGTTCCGAGACATAGCTCGCCCCCACCGTTCGCATTGAATCGTTTTAGAAAGCGCTTGCTGGGCAAAAGTAAGGAGCAGCACCGAGGACGTCAACGGTTAGGGCGAAATTTCGGCGGCGTGACGACGGGCCGAACGCGCGGCGGCGCCGAAGGCGACAAGCACACGCGGATACGCCGATGGCCCGGAAGCTTCTCAGAAGCTTCCGGGCCATCGATCCGGGGTGGGCGATACTGGGTTCGAACCAGTGACCCCTTCGGTGTGAACGAAGTGCTCTCCCACTGAGCTAATCGCCCCGGCGCACCGCAAACATTACCCCATGTCAGCGGTGCCTCCGGACCATCACCGGGTCACTGATCGATCTTCCACGGCATCACCACGCCGAACTGCCAGACGTAGATCCCGACCAGCGCGGCGATGATCACGAGCCCCACCGCGGTGAGGATGATGTTGCGCCGCCGGACCTTGGGGTCGAGGGCACGCTGGGCGGCCTCCGTGACCTTGCGCCGCGTCCAGCGCAGGACGAGCTGGGCCCAGACGAACTCGGTCGCCCAGATCGCCATGCCTCCGAAGATCACCAGCCATCCCGGCCCGGGCAGCGGCAGCATCACGATGCCGGCCCCGACCACGGCGAGACCGACGAGGAAGATCCCCACCTGCCAGCTCAGATGAAGCACCCGCGACCCCCGGATGAATCCGGGTGCGCGTGAGCCCAGCTCCCGCTCCGTCCTGGCCCCGTCCCCCGCAGCGGACTCAGCGGTCACCGTCGCCGCGACCTCTTTCCGCTCGTCACTCTCCGCGTTCATGAAGCCCAACCTACCGGAATGGCGATCGTCACCGGAATGGACGCATGACCCAAAGTTACACACCGCTGTACGAGCGACCTGAAGCATCACAAATAGGTCAGAGGGGTTTACAACGCCACCGTAGGTGGCATGTCGATTTCGCCGACGTGCGAATCCCCGAGCGCACACTGAGCGAAAGGCCCTGGCGCTTATGAACACCACGGTCAGCTGCGAGCTGCACCTGCGCCTCGTTGTGTCGAGCGAGTCCTCACTGCCTGTACCCGCGGGCCTGCGGTATGACACGGCCGATCCCTATGCCGTGCACGCCACCTTCCACACCGGAGCGGAGGAGACGGTCGAATGGGTTTTCGCCCGTGACCTCCTTGCCGAGGGGCTGCACCGGCCCACCGGCACCGGAGACGTCCGCGTCTGGCCATCTCGAAGTCACGGCCAAGGCGTCGTCTGCATCGCACTGAGCTCCCCGGAGGGCGAAGCCCTGCTGGAAGCCCCGGCAAGGGCCCTGGAGTCGTTCCTGAAGAGGACCGACGCCGCGGTCCCGCCCGGCACCGAGCATCGTCACTTCGACCTCGATACGGAGCTCTCACACATCCTGGCCGAGAGCTGAGCCAGGCCGAGAGCTGCGGGACGCCGTCCGACTCGGGGAGACGGCGTCGCGCGGACAACCTCATAGGGCAGACACCGGCGCCGTCGCCGCGGAACCCACCGCGGCGGCGGCGCCGGGGCGCGCGGCGGGCTCCGGGGCGTCGGGACGGGGCTCTCGCGGGGCTGCGGGAAGACGGGTCCCGAGGTCCGGGCGGCCGTGTCGGCGGCCAGGGCACACGACTGCCCGACAGGCTCACCCGCACCATGCGCCTCGCCCGCCACTCCGGACCGCCTCCAGGGACGCCAGGGGGCGCCACAGGCCCCTCCGGTGCGCTCGGCCGGGAAAGGTGCAGGTCCGCCCCCGTGAGCCCGCACCGGGCCGTGAGCGGCTTCCCCGAGCCAGTAGAGTCAGCCGGCATCGGCGGACGCCCGTCCGCCGGAGGCCAGGGAGCGAAGCGTGCTGATCCCACACGACACCCGGATCGCCCTCGACACGGTGGTCGATCTGGTGAACACCGCACCGGAGGAGGACGCGGGCGACGGACTCGCGGATCTCACCGCGCTCTACGCCTTCGCGGAGCGCCACCTCATCAGCGGCGTCGGAACCCTCGGCGACAAGGACCTGCGCGCCGTGACGGACGTCAGGAGCAGGTTCGCCGAGATATTCGCGGCGCCGGACGCCCGTACGGCCGCGGACCTGGTCAACAGCCTGGTGGCCGCCGCCGGCACCACCCCGCAGCTCACCGACCACGACGGTTACGACTGGCACGTCCACTACTTCGCGCCGGACGCCTCGATCGCGGACCACCTCGCCGCCGACTGCGGCATGGCCCTGGCCTTCATCGTGGTGGCGGGCGAGCAGGAACGGCTGCGGCGCTGCGAGGCACCGGACTGCCGGGACGCCTTCGTCGACCTGTCCCGCAACCGCTCCCGCCGCTACTGCTCGAGCCGCACCTGCGGCAACCGGCTCCATGTCGCCGCGTACCGGGCCCGGCGCCGGGAAGCGGCAGGCTGACCACCCGCTTCCGGGCACCGGGAAGCAGCACGCCGACGACCCGCCGCCCTGCACCGGGGAGTGGCCGACCGGCCGCCCCGCAGGCGCGCCGGGGCGGCCGCCCCGGGCGGAAGACCGCCCCGCGGGGCAGTGGGCATCGGGTCGGGCAGCCGCTCGCAGAAGGCTCACAGGCCGCTCACAGGAATAAGAGATCGTGCAGCGCGGCCATCAGCAGCAGGCCGCCGACCACCGTCAGGAAGATCATCAGCGGCGGCTGGGAGAGCGCGAAGAGGCAGCCACGCGGCTCTTCGGCAGGGGATGCGGGGGCCTCGCCCCGGGATGTGTCCACCATCTCGTAGCGATCATGACGCAGAGCGGACCCCGCCGGCGATCAACAGACCCTTTTCCAGGGCTGGTTCACTCGCATCGGGAGGGACGGATTCGCTCCCCCGTCCGAACGCCCCGCACACGTTCGCCCCAGGCGGCTCCCAGCGGCCGGTCCGCACCGCGCGGACGTTCCGCAGGTACGCACGCCCCGCTTCCGGGAGCCTTGCCCGGCCGACCGGCCCACGGGTGCGGTCGGCCCACCCGGGCGGTCGGCGGTCCCGCCGGTGCGGTCGACGGTCCTCCGGGTCAGCGCGGGGCGGCGCTGGAGGCCCGTACGACGAGCTCGGGCTGGAGGACGACGCTCCGGTGCCGGTGGCTGCCGTCGCCGTCGTCGGCCTCCTCCAGGAGGAGCTCCGCCGCCATCCTGCCCATCACCACGGCGGGCTGCCGGACCGAGGTGAGGGGGACCGCGGCGGCCGCGGCGAATTCGATGTCGTCGTAACCGACGATGGCGACGTCCTGCGGCACCCGCACACCGGCGGCGTACAGCGACTGCAGGACGCCGAGGGCCAGCAGGTCGTTGGCGCAGAACACGGCGGTCGGCCTGGGCACGAGGCCGAGCAGCCGGGCCCCGGCGTCGCGGCCCGCCGCCACGTCCAGGCGGTCGGAGGGGATCTCGACGAGAGCCCCGGGGCCGAGCCCGGCCTCGGCGAGCGCCGCGAGGGCGCCCTCGCGGCGGTCCCTGATCTGGTGGAGATCGCCGGGGCCGCTCACGTAGGCGACGGAGCGGTGGCCCGCGGAGACGAGATGCCCGACGGCCAGCATGCCGCCGCGCACGTCGTCCACGGAGACGGCGCAGGCCTCGGTGGACGCCGCCACCCGGTCGACCAGCACGTAGGGGATCCGGTGGCGGGCGAAGGCCTCGAGGTTGCCGCCGGTGGCGTCCGCCGGGGTGACCAGCACCCCGCAGACCCGCTGCTCGGCGAAGAGCCCGAGGTACTCGGCCTCCTCCTCCTGACTCTGACCGCTGTTGCACACCATCACGCCGAGTCCGGCCTCGCGGGCGGCGCGCTCGGCGCCCCGGGCGATGTCGACGAAGAACGGGTTGCCCATGTCCAGCACCAGCAGGGCCATGATGCGGCTGCGGCCCGCCCTGAGCTGCCTGGCGGACTCGCTGCGCACGTATCCGAGTTCCTCGATCGCCGCCAGCACACGGGCCCGGGTGTCGGGGAGCACCGCCTCGGGGCGGTTGATCACATTGGAGACCGTGCCCACCGAGACTCCGGCCTGCCGGGCCACGTCCTTGATCCCTGCCACACGCCCCACTTGCCCTGCCCCACTGATGCGTTCGGCCCGCCGCCCGCCGGCGCCGGGTCACTGGTCCCTGGACGGACGGCGTGGTCCGTCGCGTCGCCGCCCGGCCCGCGACCTTGGATTGAATTGTTTCAATCCGTCCGGGACGCTAACCGTATCCACGGGACACCGTCAAGATCGGAGCGACGACAACCGAATATACCGAGGTGCGGGCCGAGCGCCGGCTTTTCCTGTCCCGGACTCGACATGAATCGATTCACACCCGATTTCCGCCCGCGCTCCGCCCCATCCCGAGAAGAGGTGCGAGCGCTCCGTCAGATCCCGTGCTTCTTCAGGATGGCCTCGATGTCGCTGAAGTCGTCACCGGGGGCGGCCGCCTGCCGGGGCTTCCTCCCCGGCTCACCCTTCGCCCGAGGCGCCGTGGACCCGGCCCCGGGACCGGAGGTGAGCGAGGGCGACGAGGCAGCCGGCGCCACGGCGGCGTCCCGCTCCGCGGCCCGCGCGGCCCTGCGCTCCTTGCGGGTCGAGCCGCTGCGGCGCTCCACGGCGCGCGTGGTCATGAAGAGCAGCCAGGCCACGGCCAGCAGGCCGAAGCCGAGCCAGACGCTCGGCTTGAAGGCGATGTCCGACACCCACTCGACGACACCGGTCATCACCAGCCCGACGGGCACCAGCGAGTAGGCGGCGATCCGGGTCGCCGCGAGGAACCGCTTCCGGTAGGCGGTGATCGCGGCGATGCCCAAACCGGCCGCCGACACCGCGGAACAGATGGTCTCGGCAAGCATCGGGGCCTCCAGCAATCGGGATACGTCCCTTCCATCCTGCACCGGCCGCCCCCGGAGGGGCCACGGTGCGGGCCCACATCAGGGACATTTCAGGGCTGCCGTCCTCCCCAGGTCCCGATTGGGACGCGCCGGTCCGGCCTGGAAGACTGACCGCATGAGCGATTCCCCCTCCGCGGCGCCGGTCGTCCTCGACCTCTGGTGCGAGCTCGAGTGCCCCGACTGCCACCAGGCCCTGTCCGACGTCCACGCCCTGCGCGCCCGCTACGGCGACCGGCTGGAGGTGCGGCTGCGCCACTTCCCGCTCGAGAAGCACAAGCACGCGTACGCCGCGGCACAGGCCGCAGAGGAGGCCCTCGTCCAGGGCAAGGGCTGGCCGTACATCGAGGCCGTGCTGGCCCGCACCGCCGACCTCGCCCGTGCGGGCGAGCCGCTGCTTCTCGAAGTGGCGGGCGAACTCGGTCTGGACGCCGAGGAGTTCGACACGGCTCTGATCGACGGCCGGCACCTGCTCATCGTGGACGCGGACCAGGCCGAGGGCAAGGCGATCGGCGTCACCGGGACTCCGACCTATGTGATCGGTGACGAGCGGCTGGACGGCGGGAAGAGCCAGGAGGGTCTGCGCGCGCGGATCGAGGAGATCGCCGACCGCCTGCTCGCGGACCAGGGCTGACCGCGGGCGTTCCGGGCGGCTACAGCGCCTTGGCCAGGTTGTGCTGCGTGACCTCGTAACCGAGCGACTCGTACAGCCGCAGCGCGGGCGTGTTGGTGCTGAAGACGTGGAGGCCGAGCAGACCCAGGCCGGCGTCGAGCGTGATGTCCTCCGCGTGGTGCATCAGCGCGCGGCCGTAGCCGTGGCCCCGGTGCTCCTCGCGGACCTCGACGTCGAACACGTGGCCGAGATCGTCGCCGCCGGGTGTCTCACGCCGCGCCACCCAGACGTGGCCGACGACGGCTCCGTCGTGGACCAGGACGTGGAAGTGCATGCCGGGGGTGGCCAAGCCGTCCGCGAGGTTCGTCGCGTGGTCGGTCTCGGACTTGCGCCGGGCCTGCTCCGCGGGAACGCCCCGCTCGACCCAGCTCTGCGCGTACGTCCCGACGCTGGTGGCCGCCCACGCGGCGAACTCCTCCTCCGTCATACCCCGCCCGGTGACGCCGGCCGGCAGCGCGGGGGCGGTCCTCCGGAGGGTCTTCAGCATGTTCCGGCTGCGCTCGGTGTAGCCGAGCACGGTCGCCAGGGACCGCGCGGCGTCGTTGTCCGCGGGGGCCACCAGGCGGACCTGGGTGCAGCCCCAGCCGCGCAGCACCTCCTCCGCGGCCAGCGCGGCGATGGTCCCGCGGCCCCGCCTGCGGTGGGCCTCCTCGATGCCGAGCGAGTGGAGTATGCCCGCCGAGGTACCGAACGCCGGGTCGGTGGAGATGCTGACGGCGCCCACGGGCCGTCCGTTGTCGCACACGTCGTACGTGCGTGCCCGTGCGCCGTCGGCGCCCTGCTGGACCGGCCCGGCCGGCCGGATGGTCGTGGTCATCAGGGATTTCTATCCGCTGGACGGCGGGCCGTCACCCCTTTTACGGATTCCGGCTCCCCGGCCCCCTCACGGATCGAGGTCCTCCGCCGCGCGCTCGTCGAAGACCCGCATGGCCTTCGCCGTCACGGGTCCGGGGACGCTCACCGGCTCGCGCCCGTCGACCCGGTGGACGGCCTGGATGTCGCGGAGCGTGGACGTCAGGAAGATCTCGTCGGCCCGCTCGAGCACATCCAGCGGGAGGTCCGTCTCCTGCGCACCCGTCCACTCGACGGCCAGGGCGCGGGTGATCCCCGCGAGGCAACCCGAGGTGAGGGGAGGCGTGTGGATCCGGCCGTCGAGGACGACGAAGACGTTGGAGCCGGTGCCCTCGCAGAGCTGTCCGGCCGTGTTGGGGAAGAGCGCCTCGGAGGCGCCCTGCTCGTGGGCGCGCGCGAGAGCGATGACGTTCTCGGCGTACGAGGTGGTCTTGAGCCCTGCCACCGCGCTGCGCTCGTTGCGCGTCCAGGGGACGGTGACCACGGCCGTGCTGTCGGGGCGGCGCGAGGCCTCCGACATCGCGACGACCAGGGTCGGGCCCGCGTCGCCGCGGTCGGAGCCGAGCGGCGAGAGGCCTCCGGTGTACGTGATCCGCAGCCGGCCCAGCTCCATGGGGTTGCCTTCGATCACGGCCGCGACCGCACGGCGGACCTCGTCGTGATCGGGGTCCGCCAGGCCCAGCCCCCCGGCCGAGCGCGTCAGCCGGCCGAGGTGCCGGGTGAGCGCGAAGGCGCGGCCCCCGGCGACCCGGACCGTCTCGAAGATGCCGTCCCCCACGGTCAGCCCGTGATCGAGAACGGACAGCCGGGCGTCATCGGCGTGCAGTGCGCCGTTGACCCAAATCCTCATGACACTGGCCTTCCTGTCTCCTCGTAGGCGCCCGACGCCACGGCGAGCAGCCGGGACGCCTTGAGCTCGGTCTCCGCCCATTCGCGTGCCGGGTCCGATCCCCAGGTGATCCCGGCCCCCGTACCGAAGCGGAGGAGGGGCGCGGGGCCGGTCCGGTCGATCCAGAAGGTCCGTATTCCGACGGCCAGCTCGGCGGTGCCCCTGTCCGCGTCCACCCAGCCGACCGCGCCGCAGTACGGCCCTCGGGGAGCCGTCTCCAGGGCTTCGATGATCCGCAGCGCGCTCGACTTGGGCGCGCCGGTGACGGAGCCGGGCGGGAACGCGGCGGTGAACAGCTCCGGCCACCCCGCGTCGTCGGCGAGCCGTCCGCGCACGGCGGAGACGAGGTGGACCAGCCCCGGGTGCTTCTCCACGGCGCAGAGGTCGGGGACGCTCACGCTGCCGGGCACGCTGACACGGCCCAGGTCGTTGCGGACGAGATCAACGATCATCACGTTCTCGGCGTAGTCCTTCTCCAGCAGGTCGTCCTCGGTGCGCCCGGTGCCCTTGATCGGACCGGATTCGACGGTCCGGCCGTCGCGTGCGAGGAAGAGCTCGGGGGAGGCGGTGGCGATCTCCACGCCGTGTGCCGGGAGCCGGAGCGTTCCCGCGTACGGGGCGGGGTTGCCCCGGGCGAGCAGGGCGGTGAGGGCGTCCACGTCCGCCTGTGGGTCCGGCAGCGGCGCGGACAGGACCCGGCAGAGGTTGGCCTGGTAGACCTCACCCGCCGCGATGTGTTCACGGATCCGCCGCACACCGGCCGTGTAGGCGCCCTCGTCGAGTGACGACGTCCACTCCTCCGGGGCCGGCCCCCGCCAGGCCCCGGGCACGGGGAGGGGGACCTCCTCGCGTCGGACGGAGTCGAAGCGGGCGCAGACCAGCGCACCCTCGAAGTCGGCAGATACCGCCCAGAAACCGGATGACTCCAGAGCCGCCGGGTCGCTGGTGACGTCCCGCAGACCGGAGGCGACGAGGCCGCCGAAGCGGGCGAGGGGGGTGAGGTCGGGCACGTGACCGAGTCTAGGACGGTACGCGGTGACCTGCGGCGGGCGGTGGTGCCGCAGCACGCTGCGCAAACGCGTTTTTGTGCTGGCCCGGGAATCCGCTAGAGTTCAACACGTCGCCGGGACGCGCAAGCGGACCGGGAAAGACAAGCGGACGTAGCTCAGTTGGTAGAGCGCAACCTTGCCAAGGTTGAGGTCGCCAGTTCGAACCTGGTCGTCCGCTCGCAGAAGGTGGGGGATCTTCCCGAACCCCCGCCCCTGGTGGAGTGGCCGAGAGGCGAGGCAACGGCCTGCAAAGCCGTCTACACGGGTTCAAATCCCGTCTCCACCTCCAAGGACGATTAGCTCAGCGGGAGAGCACTTCCCTGACACGGAAGGGGTCACTGGTTCAATCCCAGTATCGTCCACCGATCCGCAAGGATCCCCGCGCGATTAGCTCAGCGGGAGAGCGCTTCCCTGACACGGAAGAGGTCACTGGTTCAATCCCAGTATCGCGCACGCAGTACACGCAGGGTCACCCTGCGCGATTAGCTCAGCGGGAGAGCGCTTCCCTGACACGGAAGAGGTCACTGGTTCAATCCCAGTATCGCGCACCGTCCGAAGCCCCCGGTCGTCTCGACGACCGGGGGCTTCGTCGTGGGCGGGGTCAGCCGGTGAAGAGCTGAGTGGCCTTCCGGGCGAGCTCGTACAGCCCGTAGCCGAACGGTACGGCGACCCAGAGCCAGACGAACACCATGAGCGGCTTACGACTGCTGGTGGACACGGGGGCTCCCTTCCGGTGCCTCGTGGAAACGTGCGTGGACCGGACGTATGCACTCGTTGGCGACGAAGCCGACGACCAGCAGTCCGATCATGATCGTCAGTGAGGTCGTGTAGAGGCTGGGGCCGCTGTGACCGGCACGCTCCCCCGCGTCGGCGACCCGGTTGACGATGAGGGGGCCCAGCACTCCGGCCGTCGACCAGGCGGTGAGCAGACGGCCGTGGATGGCTCCCACCTGGTACGTGCCGAAGAGGTCGCGCAGATAGGCGGGAGCGGTCGCGAAACCGCCGCCGTAGAAGGACAGGATCACGAGGGCGCAGCAGATGAAGAGGGGCTTGGAGTCGTTGCCCAGCTGCGCGATGACCACGTACATGAGCGCGCCGACGCCGAGGTAGATCCGGTACATGTTCTTGCGGCCGATCAGGTCCGACGTGGAGGACCACAGGAGGCGGCCGCCCATGTTGGCCAGGGAGAGCAGGGCGACGAAGCCGGCCGCCGCGGAGACCGAGACCGGGGTGGAGGTGTCCGCGAAGAAGTCCTGGATCATGGGCACGGCCTTCTCCAGGATGCCGATGCCCGCGGTGACGTTCATGCAGAGGACCACCCACAGGCACCAGAACTGCGGGGTGCGCAGGGCGTTGCGGGCGGAGACCTGGGCGTTGGTGACGAGGCTGCGGGTCTCCCGCTTCGGCTGCCAGCCCTCAGGGAGCCAGCCCTCCGGCGGCACCCTCACGAGGAAGACGCCGAGCGCCATGAAGGCTGCGTAGACGACTCCGTGGACGAGGAAGGCGGTGGCGATGCCCGAGCGGTCCGTGCCGAAGCTCTCCAGCATTCCGGTGGACCAGGGCGACGCGATGAGGGCTCCGCCGCCGAACCCCATGATGGCGATGCCGGTCGCCATGCCCGGGCGGTCGGGGAACCACTTGATGAGTGTGGAGACCGGCGATATGTAGCCGATGCCGAGGCCTATGCCGCCGATGAACCCGTAGCCGAGGACCACCAGCCAGTACTGGCCGGTGGCGGCGCCGAGCGCGGCGACGAGGAAGCCGGAGGAGAAGCAGACGAGGGAGACGAACATGGCCCAGCGGGGGCCGTTGCGTTCGACGAGGGTGCCGCCGAACGCGGCCGAGAGGCCGAGCATGACGATGCCCAGCTGGAACGGGAGAGCACTGGCGGTGCCCGAGAGGTCGAGGGCGGATTCGAGCGGGGGCTTGAACACGCTCCAGGCGTAGGCCTGTCCGATGGAGAGGTGCACGGCGAGCGCGGCGGGCGGCACGAGCCAGCGGCTCCACCCCGGGGGCGCGACAGTTCGGGACCTGTCGAGGAAGTTCATGGATCCGCACTTTAGGCATCAGCCATGGCCGTGACTAGATCATGAACGGAAGTCCGTCGACCGTATGCAATGCGGGTCCGGGCGCCAGGCCCGGACCCGCCCTGCGGCGACTCCGGCTCGGACGACCGGTCAGGAGCTGAACAGCATCCGGCCGAAGCTCTTCTGACGGTGGTGGCCTCCGTAGTGGCCGCCCTGGTGCGGCGCTCCCCAGGCGGGGGCCTGCGCGGCGGGGTAGGCCTGCGGGGCGGGCGGCGCGGGCGGGGCCTGCTGGGCCCACTGCGACTCGAGACGGGTCAGGGACTCCAGCTCGCCGTAGTCGAGGAATATCCCCCGGCAGCCGCTGCACTGCTCGATCTGCACACCGTTGCGGTTGTACGTGTGCATCTGGGCGTGACACTTGGGGCACTGGATCATCGGGTGGACTCCTCAGGTCGTGACGACGTCGCCGGAATGCATGCCCGGCTGTGATCGCCTCACCCTACGACGCGCCTTCGGACACCAACTCGGGCGGGAGGGACGCAATTCGGGCACATGCGTCGATCATCAGCTGTTCCACCTCATCCGGACTGCGTTCTTCCGCCACGGACTTCGCCAGGGCGAGGGCGGCCGTCTGCACGGTGAGCGCCCGCGCCGCGACGTCCAGTTCGGGCCACGGGTCACCTTCGGCCCGCACGGCCGGGCCGCCGGCCGCCCGGTAGGCGTCGAGGAAGCGCAGCCAGATCTCGGGCGGCAGCAGCCCAGCCGCGTACCAGGCGGCGGGGCGTGCGAGGTCCCAGGCGGGGTCGCCCACGCCCGCGTCGTCGATGTCGATCAGCAGCCAGGGCCCGTTCGGCGCGGGGTGCCGGACGAGCTGGCCGAGGTGCAGGTCTCCGTGGCAGACGTACCCGTCACGGTGCCCGGGCGTCGGCCCCTCGCCGCGGGCCCAGCCCGGCAGCCCCTGCCACGCGGCCAGCACGGGACGGGTGGCCGGATCTCCGGGGCGGGCGGCACGCATCCGCGCGACGGCCCGGACGGCCTTGACCGGTCCGCGCATCGGCGGCAGCGGATGCGGGGGCGGGGTGCGGTGCAGCCGGGCCAGGAGGACGGCGGCCTCCTCCCAGGGGGCGGCGCCCGGGTCCGCGGGGTCGACGGGCGCGCCGTACGGCCAGAGGCTCACGGTGCGGCCTTCCGCTCCTGTGTGCGCCCCGGCCGCGGCACGGAGCGGCTGGAGCAGGATGCCCGTCAGGCGGGGGGACGCGGCCAGGGACAGGCGGGCCGCCAGAGCGGGGGTCTCGGTGTCGGGGGCGTGCGCCTTGGCGACGACATGGCCGCTGCGCACCACGGTGCCGTCGGGCCGGTCGGCGAGCACCTGGGGCGGGCCGCACGCGCACGCCGCCGCGCCCGCGTGGGCACTGCCGTGCGCGAGGTGGCCGAGCGTGCGGACGACAGGGCTGGTGGTCATCGGCTCGGCTCCCGCTGCGGTGATGGGCCGGCCCCCGCGGCGGGCCCCGGCGGTGATCGTACGCGGCCGGTCCCGGCGGGCCCCGCAGGCGGCCGATCGCGGTTGGCCCTGCGACGGGGAGCACGTGGCGGTCCGGGGCGGTGCGCGCCGGGTGGTTCGGGACGGTGGGCGTGCGATGCCGTCCGGGGCGGTGGGGGTGTGGCGGTGGGCGCCGGGCGGTCCGGGGCGGTGGGCACCAGGGCCGGAAAAGGGGTCCGGAGAGCGCGATGTCCGGCCAGCTCCCCAGCTGGCCGGACAAACGCTGCCGTCCGCCGCACCCCCGTCCCCACGGGGCTGTTGGCCGGATGTCCCGGTCCGGACCGCTCTTCCGGACCCGGGGCGCCGCTCAGCGCCCCAGCATCACGCCCACGGACGACGCCTGTGTGACCACTGCGTCCCAGCCGCCGAAGACGACGACCAGCAGGGCCGCCAGAGGAAGAACCATGGCCGTCGCCACCAGCGGGTGACGTGTGCCGGACGGGCGTGCGCCGAACGAGGCGTACGCCTTGCGCCCTCGCGTGCGGATCATGGTCCGCGTCGCCGTGTCCGCCATGGTTCCTCTCCTGACCTGTTCCGGAGCGGCGGGCGTCTGGCCTCGGGGGACGAGTTCCACGCCCGCCGCTTGCCTTCAACATTAGGGAGACGGAAACCGCCCGGCGTCATGCCCGCGTACCGAATGCCGGGCCTCCCGGAGGATGAGCCGGCCGCCTCCGGTGTACTCCCCTGGGTGGAGAAACGGTGCCGGTTGCGGCACCCGGCACCTAGGGGGTGCCCCTCAAGACCTCTCGTGCGCCCGGAGACGGTGGCCCGCCGTCGTCCGGCGCCCGCAACGGAGGAGTCCTCGGCGGTCCGGTGGCACCCGGACCGCTGAGGACTCCTCTCATGTCAGTCCTCCCCGTTCGCCATGGCGAGCAGCCGGTCGAAAACGGCCGCGTCGGCCCGGACACCGTCGTGCGCGTGATCGGGGGTGACCCAGACGCGCAGCCCGCGGACCGCCCCGGCGGTGGCGAGGGACTGCTCACGGTCGACGTACATGTCGTCGTGGTAGACCGCCGCCACCACGGGGACCTCGTTGGCCGCGAGCCGCGAGAGGTCGTAGAGGGCGGGCCAGTCCGTGCGTGCGGCCAAGGCCTCGGCGGCGCCTCGCAGCGGGACGAGTGCCGGGTCCTCCTCGAAGTGCCAGGGGTAGACCATCTCGCCGGTGAAGCGGACAGGACCACCCCTCCCGCTCTCGAAGGCGGGGAACTCCTGGCGGACGCGGTGCGCCGACCAGGCGGTGGGGTGGGGCCCCTGGGCGTATATCGGTTCGTGGAGCGCCGCGTAGAGGGGCCGTTCGGCGAAGGACACGGCGGCGTCCACACCCCGCAGGAACGTGTCGGTGAGCGCGGGGCCCCGGGCGCCGCCTGTGAACGCGGTCTCCAGGAGGTAGTGGAGCGAGTCGAACTTCGCCGACGTGCCGAAGGTGATGCCGAGTGTCTGGAAGCGGCGCACGGTGAGCCGCTCACCGGTGGGCATGCGCACATCGTGTGCTTCCAGGTGAGCGGCGACGGCGTCGGCGATCCGCTGGTCGGCCGGATAGCGGGCGAAGTAGCGCTCGTTGTGGGCGAGGGTGCGGGCGTAGGCGGCCCGGTACACGTCGTCGGCGTGGCCGGCCAGCGTCGGCAGGCCGCCGGTGATGTAGGCCTGGGTCAGTCCTTCGGGCGCGAGGCTGAGGTAGGTGAGGGTGGCGAAGCCGCCGAAGCTCTGCCCGAGAACGCTCCACGGCTGTTCGTCCTGGAAGTACCGGCGCAGCAGTTCGGCGTCGCGGACGATCGAGTCGGCCCGGAAATGGCCGAGATGGGCGGCGATCGCCCGGTGGTCGGTGCCGAACCGGGCGAGGGTGAGCCGGTCGGCAGGGGCGGAACGGCCCGTGCCGCGCTGGTCCATGAGGACGACACGGTGGCCGGCGAGCGCGCGGCGGAGCCAGGCCCCTGCCGCGTTCGGCCGCTCCGCCCTCCCTCCCGGGCCGCCCTGGAGCCAGAGCAGCCGGGGCAGCTCCTCGTGCTCCCGGCCCTCGGCGACCACCTCGCGGGCGAACAGACCGATGGCCGGGCCGTCGGGGTCGAGGTGGTCGAGCGGCACGTCCAGAGTGTGGTCGGTGCAGACCAGGCCGTCGTGGCGGTAGGTGACGGGCGGGGGCGTGGGCATGGGCGCTCCTTGTCGCGGGGAGGGGCTGGGGCGGGCCGGGCACGCGCGAGCGGCAACGTGTCACGGGCGGGGTCGCCACCCGTCCCGGCGGTGGCGCACGTGTGGTCGGCCGGGGCGGCGGGCGGGCTTGCGGAGCCTGCCCGCCGCCTCACCGGCTCAGTAGCCGGCGACGCCGAGGTCGCGGCAGATCTCGACGAGTTCGGGGTGCACGTAGCGCCCGTTCTCCTCTATCGCGACACCGTCCAGGTAGATGGACGGGCCGAGCACGCTGCCGTCGGTGTGCGCGGCGGCGACCCAGGGTTCGCCGCCGATCCAGGCGCCCTTCGTGCCGATGCCGAGCTCGACGCACCCGAAGACGCGCTCGTCCTCGACGATGCGGCCCGTGGGGGCGAGCACGCCCGGGTTGAAGCCGAGGGACCAGTGGGCCACGCGGAACATGTTCGGGTCGTCGAAGGACTCCATCCAGCGGCGGAAGGTGTCGGCGTCCGCACCGCCCTCGATCTTGGTGACGACGCCCTTCTCGACGGTGCAGCGGACCGGGGAGCGCAGCAGCCCGATCTCGTCCGGCGGCCACAGGGCGCCGTCGAAGACGAGGACGCCGTCCTGGGTCTCCTCCAGCGGGTTCCAGGAGATCTGGCCGGAGAGCATGACCGTCTCGCCGGGCTTCTCGGCGGGCTTGCCGCGCAGGTTGATCGGGCGGTCGCCGTTGCGGCCGACGAGGTCGGTGCCGTTGGCGGAGGTGATGCGTACCTCGTCGGCGGCCTCCAGGAGCGCGACGAGGGCCTTGCCGAGGCGGATGACGCCCTGGAAGTCGGGCCGCCCGACCGTGGCGACCAGCATCTGGACGTCCATGGCGGTGAGGTTGGTGTAGCGGCAGCCGTTGGCCATGGCGGCGCGGAAGGCGTCGGAGTGCATCAGGTACGACACGGCGAACTCGATCCACACGTCGGCGTCCGCGATCGCGCCGGCCACCGGGCGGGGCGGCTCCATCGAGGCGCCGGGCAGCGTCTCGTACCAGACGATGACGGGGTGGGCCCCGGCGGCGGCCACGGCCTGCGCGGTGGCTTCGAGCACCCGGCGGTCGCTGCTCGTGTCCCCGGTGAGGACGACGTGCTCGCCCCGCTTGACGAGCATGACCTCCTCGACGAGCTTGCGTGCGGCCAGGGCCAGTTCGAAGCTGAGGTACTCGGAACGCGGTTCGAGCCTGCTGTACATGTCCACGGTGGGGGTTCTCCTTGCCTTGCGGGTGGTGCGGTGGTGACTTGGGGTCAGGTCTTGAGGATCTGCGCGGAGTCTCCGAGCGAGCTGCCCGCGATCACTCCTGCGCCGATCAGGTTGAGTTCCTCGTCGGCGGCGGGGCCGCGCAGTCTGCGGTAGACGACGCGGACGACGAGTGCGCCGAGGACCAGCCAGCAGGCCTGCGGGGTGAGGATGAGGAGGCCGGTGGCGAGCATGACGCCCATCTGGCGCCGGGTGCCGCCGACCAGTTGGACGACCGCGCCGGGGACGGCCCAGAGCAGCATGGTGCGCACCGCGTCGGGGTCGCTGAGGCCGCTTCTGATCGTGTCGGCGTACACCGTGGCGACAGGCGGGATGAGGCCCTGCCCGAAGTACGAGCGCCAGGCGAGGGCGACGACGGCCAGGGCGACGCCGAAGCCGATGAGCGCGGCCAGGAACTGCTGGCGGCGGCCCTCGCGCTCGTAGGGGTCCCAGGGGCGGTGGTCGCGGCGGAGCAGCCAGCCCGCCTTGAGGTCGTAGCCCATGTCGGCGAAGGCCGGGCCGGTGGCGGAGACGTACCCGATCAGAAGGGCCAGCGGTACGGAGGGAATGCCCATGGCGAGCCCGAGGATCAGGAAGATCAGGGTGACGGCGAAGGACGGGAACCAGCCGGACTGCATCGCGGCGAGGCCGACGATCAGTTCGTGGACCAGCGCGGCGAAGGCGGCGAAGAGGACCCAGCCGACGATCCCGAGCGGGCTCATGTCGCCGACGATCCCTCCGAGTACGGCGAGCACGACGGCGCCCGCGGTGAACAGCGCGTAGCCGCGGACCAGGGCGAGCCGCAGGGCGCGCTCGTCGACGGTGTATTCGACGGTCGGGTCCGTCACGGCGCGCGTGGAGGCCGACTCCTGTTCCTCCTTCTGCTTCTTGCGGGCGCGGCGGCCGACCAGCATGTGGACCGCCTGCCCCAGGGCGACGACGCCCGCGCCGACCATGACGCCGTGCGGGATGAAGCCGGCCCCGAGGTCGGTGCCGAAGAGGTCGGGGCTGTACTGCCGCAGCATCAGGCCGACGCCGAACATCATCAGGGCCCAGACGTTGCCCAGGAAGGCCACGCCGGCGGCGGAGAGCGGCAGGCTGAGGAGGGTCCCCGCCAGGCCGACGGCGGTGCCGCCGGCGAGGATCAGCGCCCGGCGGCCTCCCCGGTCGCCGGCCTTGATGGTCTCGGCGGCGGCCGTTCCGGGCGGCCAGGGGGCGTCGGCGGGCAGCAGCCTGGAGCCGAAGGCGCGGTAGAGCACCCAGGCGTCCACGACCAGGCCGATGAACGATCCGGCGAGCATGGGCCAGACCAGGTCCTGCCGTCCGAAGACGTAGGGGATGGCCACGGACGTCAGCAGTGCGTTCGCCGAGGCGAAGGTCGCCGCGGAGATGGCGCTCTGGGCGAGGTTCTGCCGGTGCACGGACCTCATGCGGCGCAGGAACCCGAGCGGGATGCGGCCGATGAGCATGGCGACGAGCGCGCCGACGACCGAGGTGTTGGCGGAGATGCCGAGCTTGGTCACCAGGTCGATGCCGATCACGGCGCCGACGGCGGCGAGTACCACCAGGACGGCCAGCAGCACGGGTTCGAGGACACGGGGATGGGGCCCGCTGTCCGGGGGACGGGATCCGGACTGCGGCGGCGGTTCGTGGTGCGGGGCGGAGGCGTGGTGCGCCACGGGGCACCCCCTTCGGTGAGCAGGGCTGGGGAGGCGCTGTCCCCCATCGGTGCGCGGGCAGGGCGGGGCGCACCGGCGGCGCGGGGCGCCGCGGGGTCGAGCGGTGGGCGTTCGGGGCGGTTCAG
The DNA here is from genome assembly GCF_042667905.1 of Streptomyces sp. NPDC057287. Taxonomy (NCBI): domain Bacteria; kingdom Bacillati; phylum Actinomycetota; class Actinomycetes; order Kitasatosporales; family Streptomycetaceae; genus Streptomyces; species Streptomyces sp. NPDC057287. The sequence goes on from NZ_JBHUYV010000009.1 coordinate 216,796, forward strand.
CCGCCGAGGGCCGCGGTGATCTCCGCGGCCCCGGCGCGTGTCAGCGGTACGAGGGTGTCGACGGCCCGGTCCACGCGGTGGGAGGGGCCGATCACGGTGAGGGAGGCCGCGACGGCTCCGCCCTGGAGGACCGGGGCGGAGACGGCGGTGACGGCTTCGTCGTACTCGCCGTAACTGACGCAGTGCCCGTCGGAGCGGACCCGGGCGTAGCAGGCGAGCAGCGCGTCCAGGTCCGTGATGGTGCGGTCGTTGAACCGGGCGAGGCCGGTCGGGCCGAACATCTGCCGGATCTCGCGTTCGGGGTGGTACGCGAAGAGGGTGTGGCCGGACGCCCCGGCGTGGCCGGGCATGACCGCTCCGATGATGGCGGTGTAGCGGACGGGGCCGGTTCCGTCGACGGCGGCGGCGCAGCGGTAGCTGGAGCCGTGCGGAACGTTCAGCACGATGCTCTCGCCCGTCTCACGCAGCAGCCGGGCCAGTATGGGGCGGGCGAGGGACGGCATGACACCGCTGTGTTCGCCGACCCGGGCGAGCCGTGACAGGGCGGGCCCGGGGCGGTAGCGGCGGCTGGTGTCGTCGCAGATGAGGAAGGAGCGGGCGGTCAGGGTGGTGAGCAGCCTCTGGACCACTGCCTTGTCCCAGCCGTGGTGGCGCGCGAGTTCGCTGACACCCCACTCGGGACGCTGCTCGGTGAAGGTGAGCAGGAGGACGAGGGCCCGGTCCACGGTCTGGAGGACTCCGGGGGCCTGGGGTGCGGCCGCGACCGGAGTGGTGTCGTCGCCGTGATCCGCCATGGGCCCGGCCTCCTTCGTTCCGTACGGGTGGTTCGTGTGTCGGCCGGTGGCCTGACGACTAGGTTCGGTGCGGAAATCGCAACGCCGTTGCGTTTTCTGGCGAAAGGATGCGGGCGCGTCGACCGGGTGTCAAGGGTGTTCCTGAGATTCGCTTCCGGGCGGAGCGGCGGTCGGCGGGAGCCCGAGCCGGGGAAGGCCATGGCCGGCAGCTGCTCGGCGTACACGTCGCCACGCGGGACCGGTTTCCGTCGCGCGGGGCCGGTTCCCGACCTGCGGCAACGCGAGGACCCCCGGCGCGGCGGAGGCGTCCGCACGACGGAGGTCTGCGTGCCCCGCCTGCCGCGCCGGGGCCGGCGATCCCCGGCCCGCACGCGGAGGGATCCGAGCCGGATCGTGCCGGGCCGGGAAGCTCGGCCGGCACGATCCGGAGGGGGTCAGGCGGTGAGGTCCTCCCGGAGGGACCGCTCGGAGGCGTCCTCCCGGGGGACCGGCTGTTCGACCAGGGCGAGCACCCTGGTCGCCATGAAGCGGGCGGTACGGACAACTGATCCACTTCGGGTGACTTCACTCACTTCCACCACACCCCGGCGGACCGCTGTCTCCACCCGGCGGCCTGCCCTGGAGGCCACCACTTCGTACGTCCTCGTCGTGTCACCCGCGTCCACGACTATTTCCACACGATCGCCCTTCATTGATCCAATCCCCCTTCTGCGACGGTCCTTTGAGATCTCGCACGGGCCGGGGAACCTGGATCTCCGGCTCCCTGACCACTCCTCAATTCTCCCACCGGGGACTGACAATCGATGGGTGGGCGAGGGCGCGGCCTCTGAGCGCGCCGCGCCACGGGTACGTAAGCTGTGCCTCGTCAGGCGGACCGGCAGCGGGGATGGGCAGACGATGGCGATGATGCGGCTCCGGCGCGAGGACCCGCGTGTCGTCGGCTCGTTCAGACTGCACCGGCGGCTCGGCGCGGGTGGCATGGGCGTCGTCTACCTGGGTTCCGACCGCCGGGGCCAGCGGGTGGCGCTCAAGGTGATCCGGCCGGATCTGGCGGAGGATCAGGAGTTCCGCTCGCGCTTCGCGCGCGAGGTGTCCGCCGCCCGGAGGATCCGCGGCGGATGCACGGCCCGGCTGGTGGCCGCCGATCTGGAGGCGGACCGCCCGTGGTTCGCGACGCAGTACGTGCCGGGCCCCTCGCTGCACGACAAGGTCGTCGAGGAGGGCCCGCTGTCGGCCGCCGAGGTGGCCTCGATCGGAGCGGCACTGTCGGAGGGCCTGGTGGCGGTGCACGAGGCCGGTGTCGTCCACCGGGACCTGAAGCCGTCAAACATCCTCCTCTCCCCCAAGGGCCCCCGGATCATCGACTTCGGTATCGCCTGGGCGACCGGGGCGAGCACGCTCACCCATGTCGGGACGGCCGTGGGTTCGCCCGGCTTCCTGGCGCCCGAGCAGGTGCGCGGTGCGGCGGTGACCCCTGCGACGGACGTGTTCTCCCTGGGCGCCACCCTGGCCTATGCGGCGATGGCCGATTCACCCTTCGGGCACGGCAGCTCCGAGGTGATGCTCTACCGCGTGGTCCACGAGGAACCGCACCTGTTCGACGTGCACGACGCGCTCGCCCCGCTCGTACGGGCCTGTCTGGCGAAGGATCCGGAGGAGCGGCCCAGCACGCTGCAGCTCTCGATGCGGCTGAAGGAGATCGCCGCACGCGAGGCGCAGGGTATCCAGGAGCGCCGGCCGCCCGCGCAGCGCAGCGAGCAGGAGCTGGACCGGCCCACCGGCCGGCTGGAGGGGCCCTACACCGAGCAGTCCACCCGGCGCTCCGCCGGAGGGCCCTCCCAGGCTCCGCGCTCGCCTGGGCGGCGGCCCGCCCAGGCGCGCCCCGCGGCGCCTCGTACCGGCGGCTCGCAGGCCCGGGGAACCCGTGGCGGCCCGCGTTCGGGGCAGCAGCCCAACGGCACGAACGGCCGGCAGGCCTCCCGGCCCGGCGTACGGACGACCTCGGCGGGGAACGGCGGGAAGCGGCGGCCGGCCAACCCGCGGCTGCTGCGTCAGCGCCTCGTCGTCTTCGTCGTGGTGACGCTGCTGGTGGCACTGGGGATCGCGGCCGCTCAGGGCTGCCAGGGCCCCGCGCGCGGACTCGGAGGCACGACGTCCCATACGCACGACGGGGCGGCCGTCCACCCGACGCGGGTGGACGGGCCCTGAGGATGCGGGCCGCGGCTCAGGCGGGCCCGACCCGGGTCGCGTAGAAGGCGACGGCGGAAGCCGCGGCGACGTTCAGCGAGTCCACTCCGGCGTCCATCGGGATACGCACATGGGCGTCGGCCGCGGAGAGCGCCGCAGGAGTGAGGCCGTCGCCCTCCGTACCGAAGACGAGCGCCAGCTTCTCGTGCCGGTGTGCCACGAGTTCGTCCAGGGTGATCGACCGGTCGCTGAGGCAGAGCGCTGCCGTGGTGAATCCGGCCTCGCGCAGGAGACCGAGGTCCTCGGGCCACGACGTCAGGCGGGTCCACGGGACGTGGAAGACGGATCCCATCGAGACCTTGACCGCCCGCCGGTAGAGCGGGTCGGCGCAGCGCGGGGTGAGCAGGACGGCGTCGACGCCGAGTGCGGCCGCGTTGCGGAAGGCCGCCCCGAGATTGGCGTGGTCGACGATGTCCTCGAACACCGCGACCCGGCGCACGCTCCCCCGCTCGGGGGCCAGCAGAGCGCCGACCCCGGGGAGCGGCTTGCGCTGCATGGACGAGAGGGCGCCGCGGTGCACGTGGTAGCCCGTGACCCGCTCGGCGAGAGCCGGTGTCACCGCGTAGACCGGCGCCGTGGCCTCGTCGATGACATCGCGCATGACGTCGACCCACTTGGCGGAGAGCAGCATGGAGCGCATCTCGTACCCGGCGTTCCCCGCGCGCCGGATCACCTTCTCGCCCTCTGCGATGAAGAGACCCTCCGCGGGCTCCCGCCGACGCCGGAGTTCGACGTCGGTCAGGCCGGTGTAGTCGCTCAGACGCGGGTCGTCCGGGTCCTCGACGGTGATGAGTTCAGCCACGTGGTGCTACTGCCTTGTCGGGTGGGTGCGGCGGGTACGTGCGGGCTCGGGCGGCTCGGTGCGCCGCTCAGCCCTGGAGCAGGCCGGACAGGTCCGCGCCGACGGCGACGACATCGCCGATGACGATGACGGCCGGAGGGCGCACCCCTTCCGCGACGACCCGCTCCCCCACGTCCGCGAGGGTCGCGTCGACCCTGCGCTGGGCGGCCGTGGTGCCCTCCTGGACCAGGGCCACCGGGGTGTCGGGGGACTTGCCGTGGGCGATGAGTGCCTGCGCGATGGCGCCGATCTTGTCGACGGCCATCAGGAGGACCAGGGTCCCGCGCAACCGTGCGATCGCCGCCCAGTCGACCAGGGAGCGTGGGTCGTCGGGCCCCACGTGGCCGCTGACCACGGTGAACTCGTGCGCGACGCCTCGGTGGGTGACCGGGATCCCGGCCGCTCCCGGCACCGAGATCGAGCTGGAGATCCCGGGGACGACGGTGCAGGCGATGCCCTCGGCGGCCAGTGCCTGCGCCTCCTCCATGCCGCGTCCGAAGACGAACGGGTCACCGCCCTTGAGGCGGACCACCGACTTGCCGGCTCTGGCGTGGTCGATCAGCGCCTGGTTGATCGCCTCCTGCGCCATGTAGCGGCCGTACGGGATCTTGGCGGCGTCTATCACCTCGACGTGCGGCGGGAGTTCGTCGAGCAGGTCGCGCGGGCCGAGCCGGTCGGCGATGACCACGTCGGCCTCGGCGAGGAGACGGCGGCCGCGCACGGTGATCAGGTCGGGGTCACCGGGGCCGCCGCCCACCAGCGCGACGCCGGGGGCACGGGTGCGGTGGTGCGGGGCGGCGAGGGTGCCGTCGCGCAGCCCTTCCACGATCGCGTCGCGGACGGCGGCGGAGTGCCGGGGGTCACGGCCCTGCGAGGTGGTGGTGAGGACGGCGACCGTGATGCCCTCGCTGCGCCCGGTGGCGGGTGTCCAGGCGGTGGCCGCCTCGGCGTCGTCGCTCCGGACGCACCAGGTCCGGGTGCGTTCGGCCTCGGCGGACGCGGCGTCGTTGGCAGCTGCGTCCGAAGACGCGACGAGGGCGTACCAGGTGTCGGCGAGGTCTCCGTCCCGGTACCTGCGCCGCTCCCAGCGGATCTCACCGGTGTCCGCCATCGCCTCCACGGACGCGGTCGCGGACGGGGAGACGAGGGTGATGTCGGCACCGGCCGCGATGAGGGCGGGCAGCCGGCGCTGCGCGACCTGGCCGCCGCCGACGACGACGACGCGGCGCCCGTTCAGGCGCAGTCCGACGGGGTAGGCAGGGTGATCGTCATGCTCGGCCATGGTCGTGCGGGCTCCTCGTGCAGGTGCGGTGTGCTGCGGGCCGCTGCGGCGGTGGAGCGGCGGTGACGTGGGCTGGTGAGGCGGTGACGTGTGGGACCACGATACGGGGTGGCGGGAACGGGGTCCGGGGCGGTCACGGACCGCTCAGGACACGCCTCGTCGGCCCCCACGGGGTTCGCGGGATCCTGCCGGGAGCGCGGAGTGTGCCCACGAGACCGCGGGTGCCCGGACGCGCCCGGGTCGGGCGCGTCCGGGCACGGCGGCTACTTCTCCGTGACGCCCGCGGAGTCGAACGTCGCCACGTCGTGCATCGCGCGGGCAGCGCTCTGCACGATGGGGAGCGCGAGCAGCGCGCCCGTGCCCTCGCCGAGCCTGAGGTCGAGGTCGACCAGCGGGCGCAGGCCCAGCTTGTTCAGGGCGGCGACGTGACCGGGTTCCGCGCTGCGGTGGCCCGCGATGCACGCGGCGAGCGCCTCGGGGGCGATCGCCCGGGCGACCAGGGCGGCCGCACCGGCGCTCACGCCGTCCAGGATCACCGGGGTGCGCAGGGACGCCCCACCCAGCAGGAAGCCCGCCATGGCGGCGTGCTCCAGGCCGCCGACCGCGGCCAGGACCCCGATCGGGTCGGCCGGGTCGGGCTGGTGGAGCTCCAGGCCGCGGCGGACCACATCGACCTTGCGGGCGTGCATCTCGTCGTTGATGCCGGTACCGCGACCGGTCACCTCCGCCGGGTCCATGCCGGTGTAGACGCAGATCAGCGCGGCCGACGCGGTGGTGTTGGCGATGCCCATCTCACCGGTGAGCAGGCCCTTGTTGCCTGCCGCCACCAGGTCGCGAGCGGTCTCGATGCCCACCTCGATCGCCGCGAGCACCTCGTCCCGGGTGAGGGCGGGGCCGGTGGTGAAGTCGGCCGTCCCGGGGCGGACCTTCCTGGGCAGCAGGCCCGGCGTCGCGGGGAGTTCGGCTGCCACTCCCACATCCACGACGCAGACCTCGGCGCCGACCTGTGCGGCGAAGGCGTTGCAGACGGCGCCGCCGCCGAGGAAGTTGGCGACCATCTGGCCGGTGACCTCCTGCGGCCACGCCGTGACGCCCTGGGCGTGGACCCCGTGGTCACCGGCGAAGATCGCGACGGCTGCGGGTTCGGGGACGGGCGGCGGGCACATCCGGGAGAGCCCGGCGAGCTGGGCCGAGATGATCTCCAGCATCCCCAGCGCGCCCGCGGGCTTCGTCATCCGCTTCTGGCGTTCCCAGGCCTCGCCGAGCGCCTTGGCGTCCAGGGGACGGATTCCGGCGATGGTCTCCTGGAGGAGGTCGTGCGGCTCCTCACCGGGCAGGGCGCGGCGGCCGTACGTCTCCTCGTGGACGACCCAGGAGAGCGGGCGGCGCTTGGACCAGCCCGCCTGCATCAGCTCGGGTTCCTCGGGGAACTCGTCGACGTATCCGACGCAGAGGTAGGCGACGACTTCCAGGTGGTCGGGCAGGCCGAGCGCGCGGACCATCTCCCGCTCGTCGAAGAAGCTGACCCAGCCGACGCCGAGGCCCTCGGCGCGGGCGGCCAGCCAGAGGTTCTCCACGGCGAGCGCCGAGGAGTACGGCGCCATCTGCGGCTGGGTGTGCCGGCCGAGGGTGTGCCGGCCGCCGCGGGTGGGGTCGGCGGTGACGACGATGTTCACCGGGGTGTCGAGGATGGCCTCGATCTTCAGTTCCTTGAACTGCTTGGCGCGGGCCTTGGGGAGCGACTTGGCGTACGCCTCACGCTGGCGCTGTGCCAGTTCGTGCATGGAGCGGCGCGTCTCCGCGGAGCGGATGACGACGAAGTCCCAGGGCTGCGAGTGTCCGACGCTCGGCGCGGTGTGCGCGGCCTCCAGGACGCGGAGGAGGACCTCGTGCGGGATGGGGTCGCTGCGGAAGCCGTTGCGGATGTCCCGCCGTTCGCGCATCACGCGCAGGACGGCTTCGCGCTCGGCGTCGTCGTAGCCGGGAGCGGGAGGGGAGACGGGGGCTGCTTCGTCCGCCGCTTCGGCCTCGGGTCGTGCTTCGGCCTCAGGACCTGCTTCGGCCTCGGCCTCGACGGGAGCCACGACCTCTACGGGAGCCACGGCCTCCACCGGAGCCACAGCCTCGGCGTCCTCCGACGCCGCCTCGACGGGCCGGGCGACCTCCGGAGCTTCCCCGGCCGGCGCCTCCGCTGCCGGGGCCCCGGCTTCCGGTGTCTCCGCAGCCGGTGCCTCGGCGGCCACGGCTTCCGGGGCGTCGGTCTCCGGGGTCTCGATGATCTCGGGCCCGGTGCCGGGCTCCGGTTCCGCCGGCGTCCGAGGACCGGCCTGGGGCGGCAGGACGGACTCCGGAGCCGGCTCGGGCTCCACGACGGCCTCGGGCAGGGCCTCGGGCAGGGCCTCGGCCGCCGCCGCGGGCTGCTCGGCCGCGACCGGCTCGGCCACCTCCGTAGCCTCGGCGACGGCCGGTGCGGGCTCCACGACGGGTGCCGCGGGCCGGACCTCGGGCTCTGCGGCCGGCTCGGACCCGACGGCGGGGGCGACCGCGTCGGCCACGGGCGTCGGGGCGGGGTACGGGGCGGCCGGTACCGGGTCGGCCACGGGCCCGGACTGTGCCGGCACCTCGGCGACCGGGGCTGCGGCCTCGACCGGCACCTCTTCGGGAGCGTCGGCGGGGGCGGTCACCAGGGCTTCGGCGGGTGCGGCTGCCGGAGTCCCGGCCAGGGCCTCAGCGGGAGACACCTCGGCCGTCTCCGCTCCTGCTGTCCCTACGGAAGCCTCGGGCATCTCAGCGGCCACCGGCTCGGGAGCGACCGTTTCTGCGGGAGCGGCGGACTCGACCGGCACGACGGGCTCGACAGGGGCGGCCGGCTCGACCGGTACGACGGACTCGACCGGCACGACGGGCTCGGCGGGAGCGGCCGGCTCGGCGGGAGCGACGGGCGTGACGGGCGTGACGTATTCGGCAGGGGCGAGGGGCGCCTCGGGCTCCGCCACCGGGGCGGGTGCGGGGGCAGCCATCTGCTCGGGCGGGCCCCACGCGGGGGCGCCCTGCGGCGGGATCTCGCCCAGCTGCGGTCCCGGCAGCACGGCCGCGTCGTCCGCCGGGATGTCGAAGTACTCAGGACCGGTCGTCGGCGGACCGGCGTGCCGCACGGGCATCGGGGTCTGCGGGCCGGCCGGCCCCCGGTCCGCGAGCGAGCGGACCACTCCCCCGGTCGGCGTCCCCCCGTAGGAGGGTGCCTCGGTGGACGAGGGGCCGCGGTGCAGCGGGCGCCGGGCCGGCGCGGCGGCCACCGGCACCTGTACGGCCGTGTGCGCCGGGATCCGTACGCCGTTGACGTCGGCCACACCGGATCCGTGGGTGCCGTTCGCCGCCTGGTCGTACGCCGGGTACTGCTCGGGCAGGCCCGTCGGCGCCGCCGGAGCGTCGCTCCACGCGCCCTGGGGAGCCGGCATCAGGAGGAGGTCGTCGTCCTCGGCGGTGTGCTCGGAGGGTTCGAGGTAGGTGTAGGCGTCCGGGGCGGGGATGCCCGGCTGCTCCACCATGCCTGCGTTCTCCGGCAGTCCCTCGCCCGGGATCTGGCCGGTGTCAGTCATGCGTACCCCTCGCCCATCGTCAGTGCTCCTTCGCCCTTCGCCCGGGATGCCCGAACCACGGCACGCCGGTGCTCGTCAACAAGAACGAGCGGGCTCCCCGCGCGGCACGAAACGCGCGCGGAGGTATACATTCTCGCGGTCGTTCGCCGCCGCGACAGACAGTTCTGCCTCGGCTCGCTGTGGACTGCGCCACGTTGCGCGTCCCCCGGTTGCGCCGTACCACATCGCGGAGCAAAACAGTCCACTTTTCCGGACATTGACGAACGAAATGTCGAACGTCCGGGCGCGGTACAACAATCGGTCAGCCTACCTCGCGCTCCGCAGCGACCGGCTCAGGGGGCGAGATCGGAACGCACCGCGGAGAGCAGGAACACGACGGAGCGTTCGCGCTCCGCCCAGTCGGAGGTGTCCAGCCCGACGGACTGGAGGAGCGCGCACTCGACCGTGTACCCGTTCTCGGCGAGGGCGCCTCCGAGCGCCTCCGCCTCATCCCTGTTCGAGGCATGGGTGACGATACGTTCCGGCCGCCGGTCGGCGACCGCCGTGACGACGGGGACGCCTCCGCCGCCGATCCGCACGACATCGGGCTCGGGAAGGCGTTCCAGGACGTGCGGGGCGGTGCCCCTGACGACCTGGACGCCCACCTGGAAGGCGCGGGCCGCCGACGCCGTACGCGCGCAGGCGTCGGGGTCGCTGTCCACGGCGATCACCGCGGCGCCGAAGCGGGCCGCCTCCACGGCGAGGGCGCCGCTGCCGGAGCCGATGTCCCAGACCAGATCACCGGTACGCGGCCCGAGCCGGGCCAGCTGTGCGGCGCGCAGGCCGGGCGACTCCCCCTCGCCGTACTCCCCCGCGCCGCCGTAGGCAGCGGCGGGGAGCGCCCATCCCCGCCGGGTTCCGTCCGGGCGGCGGCCGGCGATCCAGGCGCCGTCGACGGTGGTCTCGGGGCCGCCGCCGATGACGATGACGACGTTGGGGTCGCGCCAGGTGTGGTCGGCCGTCTTGTCGGAGGTGAGGACGGTGACCCGTTCGCGTACGGTGCCGAGTTCCTCGCAGATCACGAAGGTGCGGTGGACGCCTTCGAGCAGGAGGGCCAGTTCGGCTGGGCCCGCCCCGGGGGACGTCAGCACGGCCACCTTGTGGTGGGCGCGGATGACGTTGACCGCGCGGCGCAGGGTGCGCGGGTGGGCGACGACGACCTCGGCGTCGTCCCACGGCATTCCGGCGCGGGCGAAAGCGGTGGCGACGGAGGAGACGGCGGGGACGACCTCGACCTCGAGACCGTGCTCGGGCTTGCGCAGGGTGCGGACGACGCCGAAGAAGCCGGGGTCGCCGTCGGCCAGGACCACGGCGCTCCCCCGGTGCCCGGCGACCCTGCGGGCGGCCAGGTCGACGCTGCCGAGCCGGACGCGTTCCGCGCGCTCGGGCACCTCGGGGAGCGCGAGGTGGTGGGCGGCACCGGCGACGAGCGTGGCGGCGGAGAGCGCCGCCGTGGCCGCTCTGGTCAGTGGCGAGCCGTCCCAGCCGATCACCGTGACCCGGTCGGCCATCGTCGTCAGTCTCCTGGGGTGTAGCAGGCGGGAGCTCTCCGCGGGATGGGCGGAGCAAGGGTGAGCGTATCCGGTCCGTACCAACGCACTTCCGGGGGCTCCCGCACCCGGGCGAGGAGCGTCAGTTCCAGTCGTTGTACGTGCCGTAGCCACCTGCGTCGGCCAGCTGCTCGGCGACGCCCTCCAGGTCCTCGGGCAGGAGTCCCCAGACGATGAGGTCGGTCCTGATGTCGGCCCAGCCCCCGTCCTCGGTCGCGGTCCTCGCTATGCGGGCGTTGCGCAGGACTCCCTCACTGATGCAGCCCAGCTTCTGGGCGACCTGCTGGGAGGCGGTGTTCCCGGCAGGGGTCCGCAGCTCGATGCGCTCGAAGCCCTGGTCGCGGAAGAGCCACTCGGCGAGGGCCAGCACGGCTTCGGTCGCGTATCCCTCGCCGCGGGCCCAGGGGGCGGTGATGTAGCGGACCTCCGCGGCCAGGGTGCGCCGGTCGGTGTTGAGGAGCCGGACGGATCCGACCAGGCGCTGGGTGAGGAACTCGGTGACGGCGAAGACGATGCCGTTGCCCTGGGAGCGCTCGGCGGGGGCGATCCTGCGGACCCACCGTTCGGCGTCGACCTGGGTGTAGGGGTGGGGCGCCTCGGTCCAGGCGGTGACCAGCTCGTCGTTCATCATCTCGATGTACGCCGGGACGTCCGCCATGTCGAAGGGGCGCAGCACCAACCTGTCCGTGCTGATGGAGATGGACGGGAAGGTGGTAGTCATGCGCAGCTCCATGCCGAAGACCGTGTAAAGGCTCCAGCATGCAGCATCGGACCGCGGATGTGCATGGCCGGGTCCGCACGGCGGAGCCCCGCACACCCTGGTTCGGGTGTACGGGGCTCGTGCGGCAAGTGGCGTCCGGGGGTCAGGACTTCGCGGGTGCGCCGAAGGCCGGGATGATCGAGCCCTTGTAGGTGTCCTCGATGAACTTCTTGACCTCGTCGGAGTTCAGGAGCTTCGCGAGCTTCTGGACACGCGGGTCATCCTCGTTGCCCTCCTTGACGGCCAGGAGGTTGGCGTACGGGTTGCCCTCCGCCTTCTCCAGGGCCAGGGAGTCCTTGCCCGGCTGGTAACCGGCCTCGATCGCGTAGTTGCCGTTGATGACGGCGGCGTCGACGTCGTCCAGGGCACGGGGCACGGTCGCGGCCTCGATCTCCTTGAACTCCAGGCCCTTCTTGTCCGTGATGTCGCTGAGCTTGGCGTTGGTGCCGACGCCGTCCTTGACGGTGATCAGCCCGTTCTCGGCGAGCAGCTGGAGCGCCCGGCCCTCGTTGGTGGTGTCGTTCGGGACGGCGACGGTCTGGCCGGCCTTGATGTCCTTGAGGGCCTTGACCTTCTTGGAGTAGAGGCCCAGGGGCTCCAGGTGGACGTTGACCACCGGGACGATGTGGGTGCCGTTCTTCTTGTTGAAGTCGTCCAGGTAGGGCTTGTGCTGGAAGAAGTTGGCGTCGACCTGGCCGTTCTCGGTGGCGGTGTTCGGCAGGACGTAGTCCGTGAACTCCTTGACCTCCAGCTTGAGGCCGGCCTTGTCCGCCAGGTTCTTCTTGACGTAGTCGAGAATGTCGGCGTGCGGCACGGGGGACGCGGCGACGACGAGCGCCTTGGACGTGTCCGCCTTCGCGCCGGTCTCGCTCTTGGAGGCCGGGTCGGAGTCCGTGCCGCAGGCGCTGAGGCCGAGGGCGAGGGCGGCGGTGGCGGCGGCAGCCGCGGTGATCTTGATGTTCTTACGCACGAAGAGTGCCTCTTTCCGGTGGTGATGGTGGTGCGCCCGGACAAGGAGTTCGGGCTTCATGGGGAGATGAGGTTCAGGAGGTGGTCCGGCCCCGGCGGGCGAGCAGGCGTCCGGCTCCGTCGCCGATCAGCTGGACCACGGTCACGATGACGATCAGCAGCACGACGGTGATGAGCATGAACTGGTTGTCGAACCGCTGGAATCCGTAGGTGACGGCCTTGGATCCGAGCCCTTCGCCGCCGACCGCGCCGGCCATCGCGGAGTAGCCGATGAGCACGATGACGGTGGTGGTGACGCCGGAGATCAACGAGGGCAGCGCCTGGGGCAGCAGTACCTTGCGGACGATCGTCGGGATGGATCCGCCCATCGACTGGACGGCCTCGACGAGGCCGTGGTCGACCTCGCGCACCGCCGTCTCGACGAGCCGCGCGAAGAAGGGGATGGCGCCGATGGCCAGCGGCACGATCATCGCGGACGGGCCGATGAAGGTGCCGACGACCCAGGTGGTGAAGGGGATGAGGGCGATCAGCAGGATGATGAACGGCAGGGAGCGGCCGATGTTCACGATCACGCCGATGACCTTGTTCACCGCGGTGTTCTGGAGCAGTCCGCCCTTGTCGGTGAGGACGAGCAGAATGCCGAGCGGCAGTCCGCCGACGACGGTGACGAGCGTGGACCAGAGCACCATGTAGAGGGTGTCGATGGTTCCCTGCGTGAGCAGTGGCTGCATTTCGGACCAGGTCACTTCGCCACCTCCTTGGTGATCGGGGCGGGGGTCTGGGCGGGGACGGCCACAGCGTCGGCGTCGGCGGGGCCGTCGTTCACGATCTCGGCCTGGAGGCCCTGCTCGCGGAGGAAGCCGATCGGTACGACGTTCTCCTCGAAGCGGCCGGGGAGCTCGATGCGCATGCGGCCGATCTGCTTGCCGCCGACGGTGTCCATGGCGGCGCCGAGGATCGAGATGTCGATGTTGTACGTACGGGACAGCTGCGAGATCACCGGCTGGGCCGCGGCCTCCCCGTGGAAGGTGACGTCGACGACGGTGGAGCCGGGACCCGAGGCGGTGCCTCCGACGGGGAACAGCTCGTGGGCCAGCTCGGAGCCGGGGGTGGCCAGCAGGGAGCCGACGGTTCCCGACTCGACGATGCGGCCCTTCCTCATCAGCGCGGCGGAGTCGCAGACGGTCTTGACGACGTCCATCTCGTGCGTGATGAGCAGGACGGTGAGGCCGAGCTCCTGGTTGAGGTCGCGCAGCAGCTGGAGGATGGAGCGGGTGGTCTCGGGGTCCAGCGCGGAGGTCGCCTCGTCGGAGAGGAGTACCTTCGGGTCGCCCGCCAGGGCGCGGGCGATGCCGACGCGCTGCTTCTGGCCGCCGGACAGCTGGGCGGGGTAGGCCTTCGCCTTGTCCGCGAGCCCGACAAGGTCGAGGAGGGCGAGCGCCTTGGCCGTGCGTGCCTGCCCGGAGAATCCGAGGATCTCCAGGGGCAGCTCGACGTTGTCCCGCACGGTGCGCGAGTCCAGCAGGTTGAAGTGCTGGAAGACCATGCCGATGCGGCTGCGCGCCTGGCGGAGCTCCTTGCCGGCGCGGCGGCCTCGGCCCGCGAGGGCGGTGAGGTCCTGTCCTGCGACCGTCACGGTGCCCAAGGTGGGGCGTTCGAGGAGGTTGACGCAGCGGATCAGGGAGGACTTGCCGGCGCCGCTCTGTCCGATGACGCCGTAGACCTCGCCTTCGCGGACGTGCAGGTCCACGCCGTCCAGGGCGGTGACCTCGCGGCCGCGTGACTGGTAGACCTTCGTGAGGCCCGAAGTGGTGATCACAGGGTTTCCGTCACTGTCGAGTGCACGGCGCGGTGTCCGCCGGGCACGGGGCATTCGTCTGATGAGACTTTTCTCAGTGGTCGACCGGTGGGAGTCTCGGCAGGGTCCGGACCCGGCGGGACGCCGGGCGCGGGACATGCCCGGGCCGGAGGGATCCGCTGGGTGCGGACGGCACGGGCTCGGCCTCGCTTCGGGGCGCGAGGCTCGGGCAGGGGCCCTCAGAAGGCGCGCATTCGACACATACAACGAGCACCGGGCGTCGGGATCGCCTCGGTCGCAGGGCTGCGGTAGCTCGTCGTGGTCATGCCCCAAGTAAAACAGACGTAACGTTCCGCCAACCCAGGGTGTCCGCATACCGGACGTCCGCGGACAGCGCGTACGGGGCGCACCTTTCGTCCGGCACACCTCTTTGACCTGCGATGACGCCCGCTCCGCCCGACGGTCTCTCCGACAGCGGATCGATCATGCCCTGGGGAGCCTGTGGCAAAGGCCACGATTCCTGGACACGGCCCGGGCCCACCCGCGGCCGGGGCCGCACGCGGCGGCCGCGGCCGCCCGTAATACCCTCACCTCATGCTTGACGCCCTGACGGTCGCGGTCGCCGTGACCGCGATCGCCCTCGCCGCCTGGTGCGGATTCGCCGCCTACCGGGACCAGCCCACGAAGGACTGGCACTTCATCGGCATGGCGGTCGTCTCCGTGCTGGCACTGGCGCAGCTGGTCGTGGGAATCGTGCAGCTGGCACGCGGCGAGCGGCCCGAACAGGGCATGACGATCTTCATCGCCTATCTGATCGGCGCCTTCGCGGCCGTGCCGGCGGCGGGATTCCTGTCGCTGTCGGAGCGGACCCGCTGGGGTTCGGTGACGGTGGCGGCCGGTGCGGTCGTGCTCGCCGTCCTCGAAGTGCGGCTCTACGACATCTGGGGAAACTGACCATGAGCGACACCGACCGCACGGGGACGCCCGCCTCCCCCGCCCCGCGGCAGAAGCAGCAGTTCGAGCTCGGCACCGGGCCGGGCCGGGTACTGGTCTGGTTCTACGGGGTGTTCACGGTGGCCGCCGCGTCCCGCTCGATCGTCGAGATGATCCTGGACTTCGGGAAGGCTCCGCTCGCGTACACCCTCTCGGCCGTCGCCGCGGTCGTGTACGGCTTCATCACGTACTCGCTGGTGCGGGGCGGCGAGAAGGCGCGCAGGGCGGCGCTGATGTGCTGCGCCGCCGAGCTCGCGGGCGTGCTGATCGTCGGTACGTGGACGCTGGTGGAGCCGTCCGCCTTCCCCGACTCAACCGTGTGGTCGGGATTCGGCATGGGCTACCTGCTCATCCCGGTGATCCTTCCGGTCACCGGGATGATCTGGCTGCGCCGCGCGCGCAACGCCTGAGAGCGGGCGTCACGGGAGTCGTTCAGGCGCTGGCCGCATAGGCCGACGCCGTGGCGTCCTTCTCCAGCAGGACCAGCTTGACGCCGTCCCCTCCGGTCTCGTTCCCCACCCGGGCGTAGCCCGCCTTGCGGTAGAGCCGGAGGTTGCCCTCGCTGCGCTCCCCCGTGTGCAGGCGGAAGCGGGTGGCCGAACGCCCGTCGGCCAGGCCGGATTCCGCGGCACGCAGGAGCCGGGTGCCGAGACCGTGGTTGCGGAGCCGGGGGTGGACGCAGAGCTTGCCGATCCGGCCGGTGCCGTCCTTGTCGGTGAAGCCGCGTACCGAGCCGACGACTTCGTCGCCGAGCCGGGCCACGAACACCAGGTCCGTGGCGACTTCGTCCCGGACGGAGTCGAGGGTCTGGACGAGTGGGTCGATCCGGTAGTTGCCGTAGAGCTCCGCCTCGCTCTGGAAACAGAGGTACTGGAGTCTGAAGATCTGCTCGACGTCCTGTGCCGCCGCCGCCGAGATGGTCACACTCATGCCCATGTGTGCATGCCTCCCGCTCACCTGATCCGCCGGTTGTCTACCGCTCCTTTCCCCGCAGTTCAGGAGCTACAACCTCCGCCGCGAGCATTCTGCGCAGACATCCAAGGCATCGGGAACGCATAGGACCCAAACTGCCCTGTGACATACCCAACTCCCCTGCGATTTCCCGGTACGTCGGATCGTGAGGAGCCAGCATCGCCTCAAGTATGCGCGGGCATCTCCCGGGCAGCCGGCCCACCGCGGCGCGCAGCGCCCTGCGTTCGTCGGCTCCCACCGCGATCCGTTCGGGACAGCCGGACCAGTCGCCCGGGGGCCCGTCCGCGGCGTAGGAGCGCTCGCGCCGGGTCCGGCGGCGGGCTGTGCGCGCCTCCGCCCGCACGGCGGCGCGGACCCAGCGGGCGGGGTCGGCGGGCACCGCCGACGCGGCGCCGCGCTCCAGCAGCCGCAGCCACACCGCCTGTTCCAGGTCCGCGGCCTCGGTCCCGGCGGCCGGGGCCTCGGCTCCCGCCTCCGCCCGCACGAGCGCCTGCAGCGCATGGACGACGGCCCGCACGCGGTCTCCCGCCGCCCCGGCCTGCGTCACGGGGTCATGATCAAGAAGATGCATGCCCCGTCAACGCTCCCCGCGGGTGGCCGGTTGCCGGACACGGGGAGCTCCACCCGACCGGGGCACGCCGGCCGGACGGCTGACGCCCGGCCGGCCGCGCGGGCTCAGTCCCGGGCGAAGTCGGCTGCCGCGAGCAGGGCGGTGTCCGGGTTGTCGGCGAAGATCCCGTCGATGCCCGCCTCGAAGTACACCTTGAGCGCGCCGAACGCGTCGCCGTACGCGTTCGGGTCCGTGCCGCGCCGGAACTCCGCGGGCAGGAAGGTGTTCTCGTTGCGCAGGGTGTAGGGGTGCAGGACCAGGCCCCGCGCGTGCGCGTCCGCGACCAGGGTGGTGGGGGTGGTCAGCCGTCCGGCGGCATCCCTGGGGACGACCAGGTCCAGGGTGGGGCCGATGCCCTGTGCGAACGAGGCGATCCACTTCAGGCCGGCGGGCGTCACCAGATCGGCGACGGTTCGGGGGTCGCCGGCCTCGACGAAGTCCCAGGGCCGCTCCTTCGGCCCGGACAGGAGCACGACACGAGGAGTGGCGACGAGCTCCGACAGCCGCCGCACCGAGCCCGGTTCGAAGGACTGGAGGATCAGCGCGGAGTTCGCCCGGTGCCGGCCGTAGCGGCGCAGCAGTTTCGCGAGCGGCTCCTCCAGGGAGAGTCCCAGGCCCCTGAAGTAGGAGGGGTGCTTGGTCTCGACGTAGAGCCAGACGGGCCTGCCGCGCCTGCGCCCCTCCTTGTCCGCCCAGCGCAGGACCTCCTCGAAGGTGGGGATCTCCCAGCGGCCGTCGTACAGGGTGTTCTCCTGGCGGGTGCCGGGAATGCGCTCCTTCGCCCGGAGGGTCTTCAGCTCGGCGAGGGTGAAGTCCTCGGTGAACCAGCCGGTGAGCGAGATGCCGTCGACCTGTTTGGTGGCCTTGCGGCTCGCGAATTCGGGGTGCTCGGCGACGTCCGTGGTGCCGGTGATGTCGTTCTCGTGGCGGCAGACCAGGTGCCCGTCCCTGGTCGGCACGAGGTCCTGCTCGACGATGTGCGCGCCCATGTCCAGCGCCAGCTGGTAGGAGCCGAGCGTGTGCTCGGGGCGGTAGCCGCTGGCGCCGCGGTGGCCGATGACGGTGGGCACGGGCAGGTCCCGGTAGGAGCCGTGACCGCCGCTCCGTCCGTCGGGCGCGCCACGCCCGGCGGCGTGCGCCGTACCGGTGATTCCCAGGGCCGCCGTACCGAGGACGGCGGCCCCCAGGAGGGTCCGCCGACCGGGTGCAGTCTGCGCGCGCTCTGTCATGAATGCTCCTCGCGTGTGATGTCCGGCACCATCGGGGGAGGCTTGATCGTAGGCAGCTACGCCATCGGTGGGGCGGCCCGTGGACGAACATGGCGGAAACACACGTCAACACTGCGTATCGGCCCGGTGAACCCGATGTGCGGAGAGGCGGGACCCGCGAGTATCGTCCTCACCTGCACAGACCCTCGCGAATTCCCGCCCCGGCCGCCCGGCCACGACACCGGAGGAAGCGTTGTCCCGACTCACGGTCATCAAGGCAGTGCTCGGACCCATCCTGCGCCTGCTCTTCCGGCCACAGGTGGAGGGTGTCGAGAACATCCCCGGGACCGGTCCGGTGATCCTCGCGGGCAACCACCTGACGTTCATCGACTCGATGATCATGCCGATCTGCTGCGACCGGCCCGTGTTCTACATCGGCAAGGACGAGTACGTCACCGGCAAGGGCCTCAAGGGCCGGCTGATGGCGTGGTTCTTCACGGGCTGCGGAATGATCCCGGTGGACCGGGACGGCGGGCGCGGCGGTGTCGCCGCGCTGATGACGGGCCGCCGGGTGCTGGAGGAGGGCAACGCCTTCGCCATCTACCCCGAGGGCACCCGCTCCCCCGACGGCAGGCTCTACCGGGGCCGTACGGGCATCGCGCGCCTGACCCTGATGACCGGCGCGCCGGTCGTGCCGTTCGCGATGATCGGCACGGACAAGCTGCAGCCGGGCGGCTCCGGTCTGCCCCGCCCGGGCAAGGTCACGGTCCGCTTCGGTGAGCCGATGGAGTTCTCGCGCTACGAGGGCATGGACCGCGACCGCTACGTCCTGCGGGCGGTCACGGACTCCGTGATGGCCGAGGTGATGCGGCTGTCCGGTCAGGAGTACGTCGACATGTACGCCACGAAGGCCAAGGCCGCCTGAGCCGGACGAGTGCACTTCGAGTGGCCCGGCGCGGACGCGCCGGGCCACTCACTCGTCCGGGATGATTCCCTCCTCCAGCTTCTGGTCGCGCAGCAGGTACCACGCGGAGACCGCGGTCGCGAGCAGTACGACGGCGCCGACCGCGGCCGAGACCCGCAGCCCGTTGACGAAGGCCTCCTGGGCCGCGACGACGAGTTCGTTCCCCACGGGCCCGGGGAGTCGCTCGGCCGTCTCCACGGCTCCGCCCAGCGACTCGTGGGCCGCCGCCGCGGCGGCGGCGGGGGTGCCCTCGGGGGTTCCGAAGCCCTTGTAGACGCCGGTGACGATGGACCCGAGCAGCGCGATGCCGAGGGCGGCGCCGAGCTCGTACGCCGTCTCGGAGACCGCTGACGCCGAGCCCGCCTGCTCCTTCGGGACGCTGGAGAGGATGACGTCGGAGGTGACGGTGAAGGCGAAGCCCGCGCCGACGCCCACCACCAGCAGCAGGACCCCGATCAGGGGGTAGCCGGTCTCCTTGTGGATCACCGTGACCACGGCGAGCGACACACCGATGGCGCCGAGCCCGCCGGCGACCACGGAGCGCACGGAGTAGCGGCGTGCGACCCTCCCCGCCAGGAGACCCGCGGTCACCGCGCCGACCGCCGCGGGCAGTTCGGCGAGCCCGGCCTCCAGCGGGCCCCGTCCCTGGACCAGCTGGAGGAACTGGGAGAGGAAGAAGACGATCCCGGACAGGCCGAGGATCGTCAGAAGGTCGGCGAGGACCGCCCCGGAGAAACCCCGGTGGTGGAAGAGCCGCATGTCCAGCAGTGGCGCGGGGAGCTTCAGCTGACGGCGCACGAACCAGGTGAGCGCCAGCACCCCGCCCACGGCAGCCGCGACGTTCTCCCAGCTCACACCGTGTGCGGCAGCCTCTTTGATGGCGTACACGACGCCGATCATGCCGACCAGGGAGAGCCCCACGCTGAGCAGGTCCCACGGGCCAGGCGCCGGGTTCTTGGACTCGGGGATCATCTTGATGCCGACGGCGACGAGGACCGCCATCACGGGCAGGTTGATCAGGAAGACCGAGCCCCACCAGAAGTGCTCCAGCAGCAGCCCGCCCACGACGGGGCCGACGGCGGCGCCCGCCGACGCCATGGCGCCCCAGATGCCGACGGCGAGACTGCGCTCGCGCGGGTCGTGGAAGAGGTTGCGGATCAGGGCGAGTGTGGAGGGCATCAGGGTGGCGCCCGCGACACCGAGCAGCGCCCTGGCCACGATCATCATCTCGGGGCTGGAGGCGTAGGCGTTGAGCACGGACACCGCCCCGAAGGCGGTCGCGCCGGTCAGCAGCAGCTTCTTCCGGCCGATGCGGTCACCGAGGCTGCCCATGGAGACGAGCAGCCCGGCGATCACGAAGGAGTAGACGTCTCCGATCCAGAGCAGCTGGGTGCCGGTCGGTTCGAGGTCCTCGCTGAGGAACGGGGTCGCCAGTCCGAGGACGGTCGCGTCGACGGCGACCAGCAGCACGGCGAGGACGAGGACGGCGAGGGCGACCCACCGGCCCGGGTGGTGCGGGTCGCCCGTGACGCCCGCCCGCTGATTGGTGCTGCTCATTTCTCCACGCTCCGGCGTGCTCCGCCCAGGAGCAACTCGACGATCATGTAGGGGAAGTCCTGCGCGGCGACGCGGCCCGTCTGCACGGACCACGCGCAGCTCCCGATCAGGCCGTACAGTGCCTCGGTCAGCCAGGCCGGGGTGAGGTCGATCCGGAATTCGCCGCGCTCCTGGCCGCGCCGGAAGAAGGCGGAGACCCGCGCGTCGAGGCGGCTCCAGCCCTCGTTGACGTCGTCGCCCTCGAAGAGCTGGTTCTCCGTGACGAGGAAGGACAGCAGTCCCGCACTCGGCTCGACGGCCGCGACGAGCCGCCGCAGGCCGTCCTCCGCGCTCCCCTCGTCGAGCCCGGCGGCGTCGAGGGCGGCTTCGAACTCCTGGATCCCGAGGTTCTCCAGCGCACCCACGAGGGCGTCCCGCCCGGCGAAGTGCCGGTGCAGGGTGGCGCGGCCGATCCCCGCGGCCCTGGCGACCTCGTCCATGGTCGCCGTCGATTTGCGGGTCAGCAGAGCGGCGGCGCTCCGCAGCACCTGCTCACGATCAAGAGTCATGAGACGAGGGTAAACCATTTGAGACATGCATGTCTCACTGCCTCGTTACGTAATGGCGTCGACTCTCCGGCCCGGTACGGGCACCATGACGCCATGAAGCCGCTGCTGCTGATCGACATCGACGGTCCGCTCAACCCCTACGCGGCTCTGTCCCGCCGCAGGACCCCCCAGGGATACGAGCGGCACCGGATGCGACCGACCGGGTGGGATTCGGGGCCGCCCCTGCCCGTGCTGCTGAACCCGGACCACGGCGACGAGCTGCTGACCCTCACCGACCGGTACGAACTCGTCTGGGCCACCACCTGGAAGAACGAGGCGAACGAGTGGATCGCCCCGCATCTGGGCCTGCCGCCGCTGCCCTACATCGACTGGCCGGACATGCACGGCGTCACCGGTGACGGGACGTACTGGAAGACGCACCACGTCGTCGCGTACGCGGACGGGAGGCCGTTCGCCTGGATCGACGACGAGGTCACGGACCTGGACACGGCGTGGGTCGCCGCGCACCACCCCGGGCGGGCGCTGCTGCGGCAGATCGACCCCCGGGTGGGGCTGGTGAGGACGGACTTCGACGCGCTCGCCGACTGGGTGGGATCCGGTTCAGCTCCAGGGCAGTGAGGCCCGGTGGCGCCAGTACGCCTCGGGCTCCTCCACCAGGGCGGCCAGCCGGTCCAGCCGGTCCGGGTCCAGGTCGAGCAGCGGCGCGTGCAGGTTGGCCGCCAGCTGGGTGACGGTGGCCGCGCCGGACAGGACGACTCCGGCCCACGGCTGGTGCAGGCCGAGCGCCAGGGCCACGGCGTCGGCGTCCAGCCCGGCCTCGGCACCGATCTCCCGGACCACGGCGGGCGCTTCGGTGCCGGCGAGCCGGCCGTTGGCCAAAGCCTCCTTGACGATGACGGTGAGTCCCGCGTCGTGCGCCTCGGCGAGCGCCGGTCCGGCGGAGGTCTCCAGGGCGTTGTAGGTGGCCTGGACCGTACGGAAGAGGGGCTCGCCGTCCACGGTCACGGCCAGGGCCGCCCGGACTGCGTCGGCCTGGGCCGGACCGCTCGTGGAGAAGCCGACCGTGGTGCCCCCGGCGGCGAGCTCGGCGAGACGCGCGTGCAGGGCCTTGTCGGTCAGCGCCGGGCTGTCCGCGGTCACCGAGTGGATCTGGTAGAGATCGAGCCGGGCGCCGAGCAGTCCGGCCGTCTCCGCGTGCTGGCGCTCGAAGGTGCCGAGGCCGTGGTCCTTCACCTCGTGCGTCTCGGCGTCGACGCGCCAGTCGGCGGTGTAGGTGTAGCCCCACTTGCTGCCGACGACCACGTCCGTCACCTCGGGGCGGGCCGTCAGCCACTCCGCGAGGAACTCCTCGGCGCGGCCGTAGGAGCGGGCCGCGTCGAAGTAGCGCACTCCCTGGGCGTAGGCCGCGTCCAGGAGTTCGTGGGTGCGGGCGCGCAGGGCGTCCGCACCGCGATCGCCGGGAAGATCGCGGTCACGGTGCGGAGTGATGTAGCCGGGCCTGCCGACGGCGGCCAGGCCGAGCCCGATGTGGGAGGTCGGGGTGGTCGCTCGGTTCAGGCGGGCGAAGGGCATCGCGGGCTCCTCTGGGTCGGTCGTTCCGAACGCCTTCCCGTCAACGTAGCCCGCGATGCCTGCGAATCATCCGCGCGCGGTCGCCCAGGCGTGCTGCGTCACCAGGTCGGCCTTCACCTCGGCCAGCTGGACGGCGACGGCGGAGGGGGCGGTCCCGCCGCGGCCGTCGCGGGAGGCGAGCGCGCCGGGCACGTCGAGCACCGTGCGCACCTCCGGGGTGAGGTGCTCGGAGATCTTCGCGAACTGCTCGTCCGTCAGCTCGTCGAGCTCGATGCCCTGCTGCTCGCAGACCTTCACGCACTCGCCCGCGACCTCGTGCGCCACCCGGAAGGGGACGCCCTGCTTGACCAGCCACTCGGCGATGTCCGTGGCGAGCGAGAAGCCCGCCGGGGCCAGCTCCTCCATGCGCTCCCGGTTGACGGTGAGCGTGGCCATCATCCCGGTGAACGCGGGCAGCAGGACCTCCAGCTGGTCGCAGGAGTCGAAGACCGGCTCCTTGTCCTCCTGGAGGTCGCGGTTGTACGCGAGGGGGAGGGCCTTGAGGGTCGCCATCAGCCCGGTGAGGTTCCCGACGAGGCGGCCGGACTTGCCGCGGGCCAGCTCTGCGATGTCCGGGTTCTTCTTCTGCGGCATGATCGAGGAACCGGTGGAGAAGGCGTCGTGGAGCGTGACGAAGGAGAACTCCTTCGTGTTCCAGATGATGATCTCCTCGGCGATGCGGGAGAGGTTGACGCCGATCATCGCGGTGATGAAGGCGAACTCCGCGACGAAGTCGCGGGACGCGGTGCCGTCGATGGAGTTGGCGACGGACCCGCGCTCGAAGCCGAGGTCGGCAGCGACCGCCTCCGGGTCGAGCCCGAGGGACGACCCCGCCAGTGCGCCGGAGCCGTACGGCGACACGGCGGTCCGCTCGTCCCACTGCCGCAGCCGCTCGGCGTCCCGGGACAGGGGCTGCACATGGGCCAGGACGTGGTGGGCGAAGAGGACGGGCTGGGCGTGCTGGAGGTGCGTACGGCCGGGCATGGCCACGTCCGGGTGCGCCTCCGCCAGCCCCACCAGTGCGTCCTGGAGTTCGGCGATCAGACCGCCGATGACGCGGGCGTGGTCGCGCAGGTACATCCGGAAGAGCGTGGCGACCTGGTCGTTGCGCGACCGGCCGGCCCTCAGCTTGCCGCCGAGGTCGGGGCCGAGGCGCTCCAGGAGGCCCCGCTCCAGGGCGGTGTGGACGTCCTCGTCGGCGATGGTCCCGGTGAACGAACCGTCGGCCACCGCGGCTTCGAGCGCGTCCAGCCCCTCGATCATCCGGGCCAGCTCGTCGGCGGTGAGCAGCCCTGCCTTGTTGAGCACGCGTGCGTGGGCGCGGGAGCCCGCGATGTCGTACGGCGCGAGCCGCCAGTCGAAGTGGACGGACGCGGACAGCCTGGCCAGCGCCTCGGCCGGACCGTCGGCGAAACGGCCGCCCCAGAGGCGTACGTCGCTGTTTCCGGTGCCGTTGCTCACTGCGTGCTCCTCGGGAGTGCAAGGGGTGTGCGTCCGCCTCACGGCGCGATCACGAATGGCATAACTATGCGATGGTCTGCATGCTTTGTCAAAGTTGCTGGTCAGGACGGTGCACATGGCTGTCTCCGAGGCGGTGGCGCCCTCGCGGCCGGCGATCGGCACACGCGTCACATGTGCCTGCCGCGGTCGTCCGGACGGCCGCGCGAAGGCCGTCCGACCTGTGAAATGCCCCCGCCCGGCGAGCCGGTCCGCCCGACAATGGCCTCATGGGAAAGACACACGAACGCATCGAAGGCAGACTCCGGACGTTCATCGAGGAGCAGCCGCTCTTCTTCACCGCTACCGCACCCCTGGACGGCGACGGCACGGTCAACCTCTCGCCCAAGGGCATGAGCGGGTCGTTCGCCGTCGTCGACGGACGGACCGTGGCCTACCTCGACTTCGCCGGCAGCACCGCGGAGACCATCGCCCATCTCCGGGAGAACGGCCGCATCACCCTCATGTGGTGCGCGTTCCAGGGCCCGCCGAACATCGTCCGCGTGCACGGCCGCGGCGAGCCCGTCTTCCGTGACGATCCGCGCTTCCCCGGGCTGCTCGGCCATTTCCCCGGCATCGACCCGACCCCCCACGGGCTGCGCGCGATCATCGTCGTGACGGCTGAACTGATCCGGGATTCCTGCGGTTACGCGGTGCCGTTCATGTCCTACGACGAGGACCGCTCCCTGCACGCCGACCGGTTCCGTCGCGAGGACGACGAGAGCCTGAGCAGGTACTTCGAGAAGAAGTCCGACATCGCGACCAGCATCGACGGGCTGCCGGGGCTCCCGCTGCCGCTGCCCGCGATGCCCTCGCCCCCGGCGGGGTGAGGCGCTGGGCCGTACGGAGCAGGAGCGGTGGGGGCGGTCCGCCGCGCCCCGTACGGTCCGGAGCATGCGCAGACTCCTGGTGACCGCCTCGGTCCTGCTGGCTCTGGCCGGTTCACTCGCCGCGCGGCCGGCGGGGCCGCCGCCTCTTCCGGAGCGGCTGGCCGACACCGGCGGCGGTACACAGCTGATCACCGCCGAGGCCTCCGGCACGGACTCCACCACGGGCACGCTCACCTGGTGGGACCGGTCGGGGGACGGCTGGGTGGCGGCGGGTTCGGCGCCCGCCCGCTTCGGGGCGAACGGTCTGGCCGAGGGTTCCTCCCGGACCCAGGGCACGAACACCACGCCCACCGGGCTGTACGGCCTGCCCTACGCCTTCGGAACCGGGGCCGCCCCGCCCGGGACCCGTTACCCGTACCGGCCGATCGGCGAGGACTCGTGGTGGTGCCAGGACAACGCGTCCACGGCCTACAACCGCTGGGTGGAACCGAGGCCCGCCGACTGCCGCGCGGAGGAGTCCGAGCACCTCGTCGGCTACGCGGCCCAGTACGCCCGGGCGCTCGTCATCGGCTTCAACTACGACCGGCCGGTGCGGGGCAGAGGAGCCGGGATCTTCCTCCACGTCGACGGGAGGGGCGCGACCGCCGGCTGTGTGTCCGTGCCGGCGGCCGCCATGGACCGGATCCTGGTCTGGGCCGATCCGGACCGCCGTCCGCACATCGCGGTCGGGACGGCGTCCGGCCCGACCGCGATCACCCGTTACTGAGGCGCGCGGTCGTTCTGGGCCAGCCGCAGCAGGTGGTCGGCCAGGGCCTGACCGCCGTTGGGGTCACGGCTGATCAGCATCAGCGTGTCGTCACCCGCGATCGTGCCGAGGATCGCCCGGAGTTCGGCCTGGTCGATCGCCGAGGCGAGGAACTGCGCCGCGCCCGGCGGCGTACGCAGCACCACGAGGTTGGCCGAAGCCTCCGCGGAGATGAGCAGCTCCGCGGAGAGCCTGCGCATCCGCTCCTCCTTGGCCGACCCGCCGAGCGGCGCCTGCGGGGTGCGGAAACCGCCCTCGCTCGGCACCGCGTAGATCAGCTCGCCCCCGGTGTTGCGGATCTTCACCGCACCGAGCTCGTCCAGGTCGCGGGAGAGCGTCGCCTGGGTGACGCTCAGCCCGTCGTCGGACAGGAGTCTCGCCAACTGGCTCTGCGAACGCACCGGCTGGCGGTTCAGGATGTCCACGATCCTGCGGTGGCGTGCCGTGCGGGTCTGTGGCACCGACGGCCCGCCGTGGTCGGTTTCCTGCGCCTCGGTCATCGTCGTCGCCTCATTCTCCGGATCATCACTCCCCGGATCGTCCGTCCCCGTAAGCCGCGTCGAGAGCCCCCGGCAGAATCCGCAGGAACGCGTCCACCTCGGCGTCACCGATGATCAGCGGTGGCATCAGCCGTACGACGTCGGGGGCGGGCGCGTTCACCAGGAGCCCTGCTCCCTGAGCCGCCTGCTGCACCTTCGGTGCGAGGGGCCCGGTGAGCACGATACCCAGCAGCAGTCCGGAGCCGCGGACGTGGGAGACCAACGGGTGCCCGAGGCCCTCGACGCCGTCCCGGATCCGCTCGCCGAGCCGCTTCACGGTGTCCAGGGTGCCGTCGGCGGCGAGCGTGTCCAGCACGGCGAGACCGGCGGCGCAGGCGACGGGGTTGCCGCCGAACGTCGTGCCGTGCTGACCGGGCTTCAGCAGGTCGGCGGCCTCGCCGAACGCGACGGTGGCGCCGATCGGCAGTCCGCCGCCGAGCCCCTTGGCGAGCGTGACCACATCGGGCTCGACGCCTTGGTGGGCCTGGTGCTCGAACCACTGGCCGCAGCGGCCGATCCCGGTCTGCACCTCGTCCAGGACGAGCAGCGTGCCGGTGGCCCGGGTGATCTCCCTGGCCGCCTCCAGATAGCCCTTGGGCGGGACGACGACGCCGATCTCGCCCTGCACGGGCTCGATGATCAGCAGTGCCGTGTCGGTCGTCACCGCGGCCCGGAGCGCCTCGACATCGCCGTACGGCACGTGCGTGACGTCGCCGGGCAGCGGCAGGAACGGGGTGCGCTTGGCCTGCTGGCCGGTCAGGGCGAGGCTGCCCATGGTCCGGCCGTGGAAGCCGCCGTCGGTGGCGACCATGTGCGTGCGCCCGGTCAGGCGGCCGATCTTGAAGGCCGCCTCGTTGGCCTCGGCCCCGGAGTTGCAGAAGAAGACCCTGCCGGTGCGCCCGAAGAGCTGGAGCAGCCGCTCGGCGAGCGCGATGGGGGGCTCGGCGGTGTAGAGGTTGGAGACATGGCCGAGGGAGGCGATCTGTGCGGAGACCGCCTCGACCACGGCGGGGTGGGCGTGGCCGAGCGCGTTGACCGCGATACCGCCGACGAAGTCGAGGTACTCGGTACCCTCCGCGTCCCACACCCGGGCGCCCGCGCCGCGCACCAGAGGCAGCTGCGGGGTGCCGTAGTTGTCCATCAGCGCACCCTGCCAGCGCTGCGCGTACTCCTCGTTGCTCATGACTCCCCCTTCGCTCCGGCCGTCGGGCCGGAGATCGCGTCCGGCACGACCATGGTGCCGATTCCCTCGTCGGTGAAGATCTCCAGCAGGATCGAGTGCTGGACCCGGCCGTCGATGACACGGGCGGTCTCGACCCCGTTGCGCACGGCGTGGAGGCAGCCCTGCATCTTGGGCACCATGCCGCTGGACAGGTCGGGCAGCAGCTTCTCCAGCTCGGTGGCGGTGAGGCGGCTGATGACGTCGTCGCTGTTCGGCCAGTCCTCGTAGAGGCCCTCGACGTCGGTGAGGACCATCAGCGTCTCGGCGCCCAGCGCCGCGGCGAGCGCGGCGGCGGCGGTGTCGGCGTTGACGTTGTAGACGTGGTTGTCCTCGGCGGAGCGGGCGATCGAGGAGATGACCGGGATCCGGCCGTCGTCCAGCAGCGCCTGGATCGCCCCGGTGTCTATGGCGGTGATCTCGCCGACCCGGCCGATGTCGACGGCCTCACCGTCGATCACGGGCCGGTGCTGGACCGCGGTGATGGTGTGGGCGTCCTCGCCGGTCATGCCGACGGCGAGCGGGCCGTGCTCGTTGAGCAGCCCGACGAGCTCGCGCTGGACCTGTCCGGCGAGCACCATGCGTACGACGTCCATGGCCTCGGGCGTGGTGACGCGCAGTCCGGCCTTGAACTCGCTGACCAGGCCCTGCTTGTCGAGCTGGGCGCTGATCTGCGGGCCTCCGCCGTGCACGACGACGGGCTTGAGGCCGGCGTGCCGCAGGAAGACGACGTCCTGGGCGAAGGCGGCCTTCAGCCCTTCGTCGATCATGGCGTTGCCGCCGAACTTGATGACGACGGTCCTGCCGTTGTGCCGGGTGAGCCAGGGCAGCGCCTCGATGAGGATCTGCGCCTTGGGCAGCGCGGTGTGCTTCCTCGCGGCGCTCATGAGCTGTACGCGCTGTTCTCGTGGACGTACTCGGCGGTCAGGTCGTTGGCCCAGATGACGGCCGACTCGTCCCCCGCGGAGAGGTCCGCGGTGATCCTGACCTCCCGGTAGCGCATGTCGACCAGGTCGCGGTCCTCGCCGACGCAGCCGTTCTTGCACACCCAGACGTCGTTGATGGCGACGTTCAGCCGGTCGGGCTCGAAGGCGGCCTTCGTGGTGCCGATCGCGGAGAGGACGCGGCCCCAGTTGGGGTCCTCGCCGTGGATGGCGCACTTGAGGAGGTTGTTGCGGGCGATGCTCCGGCCGACCTCGACGGCGTCGTCCTCGGTCGCCGCGTTGATCACCTCGATCCGGATGTCCTTCGAGGCGCCCTCGGCGTCGCCGATCAGCTGGCGGGCGAGATCGGCGCAGACGCTCTGCACGGCCTGGTCGAACTCGGCCTGCGCGGGGGTGATCCCGCTCGCCCCGGAGGCGAGGAGCAGCACGGTGTCGTTGGTCGACATGCAGCCGTCGGAGTCGACCCGGTCGAAGGTGGCGCGGGTGGCGGCGCGCAGCGCGCCATCGAGCGCGGGTGCCTCGACGTCGGCGTCGGTGGTGAGGACGACCAGCATGGTGGCGAGGCCGGGGGCGAGCATGCCCGCGCCCTTGGCCATGCCGCCGACGGTCCAGCCGTCCTGGCCGGCCACGCTCGTCTTGTGGACGGTGTCGGTGGTCTTGATCGCGATGGCGGCCTTCTCGCCGCCGTGTTCGCTCAGCGCCCCGGCGGCCTTCTCCAGGCCGGGCAGGAGCTTGTCCATGGGGAGGAGCAGACCGATCAGCCCTGTCGAGGCGACCGCGATCTCTCCCGCGCTGTGCCCGGGGAGGACCTCGGCGGCCTTCTCGGCGGTGGCGTGGGTGTCCTGGAAGCCCTGGGGGCCCGTACAGGCGTTGGCGCCGCCGGAGTTGAGGACGACCGCGGTCACCTCGCCGCCCCTGAGCACCTGTTCCGACCAGAGGACGGGTGCGGCCTTGACGCGGTTGGAGGTGAAGACGCCCGCGGCGGCGCGGCGGGGCCCGTTGTTGACCACGAGGGCCAGGTCGGGGCTGCCGCTCTCCTTGATCCCGGCGGCGATACCCGCCGCCGTGAATCCCTGTGCTGCCGTGACGCTCACGGTGCGACTCCGATCGTGGAAAGACCTGTGTCCTCGGGGAGCCCGAGGGCGATGTTCGTGCTCTGCAGGGCGCCTCCGGCGGTGCCCTTGGCGAGGTTGTCGATGGCGCTGATCACGATGATCCGGCCGGCCGCCTCGTCGTGGGCGACCTGGATCTGCACGGCGTTCGATCCGTACACGGCCGCGGTGGCGGGCCACTGCCCCTCGGGGAGCAGGTCGACGAACGGCTCGTCGGCGAAGGCCTTCTCGTAGACGGCACGGAGCGACTCGGCGCTCACCCCGGGCTTCGCCTTCGCGCTGCACGTGGCGAGGATGCCGCGGGGCATGGGCGCGAGGGTCGGCGTGAAGGACACCGAGACGGGCTCACCGGCCGCCGCCCCGAGGTTCTGGATCATCTCGGGGGTGTGCCGGTGGACCCCGCCGACGCCGTACGGAGTCATGTTGCCCATGACCTCGGAGCCGAGCAGGTGCGGCTTGGCCGCCTTGCCCGCCCCGGAGGTGCCGGACGCGGCGACGACGACGGCCTCGGGTTCGGCGAGGCCGGCCGCGTACGCCGGGAAGAGTGCGAGGGAGACGGCCGTCGGGTAGCAGCCGGGGACGGCGATGCGCTTGGTCCCCTCCAGCGCGGCGCGGGCTCCGGGCAGCTCGGGCAGGCCGTAGGGCCAGGTCCCGGCGTGCGGCGAGCCGTAGAACCGCTCCCAGTCTGCTGGGTCCGCGAGCCTGAAGTCGGCGCCCATGTCGACGACGAGCACCTCGTCGCCGAGCTGTTCGGCCACGGCGGCGGACTGCCCGTGCGGGAGGGCGAGGAAGACGACGTCGTGCCCGCCGAGCACCTCGGCGGTGGTCGGCTGGAGCACACGGTCGGCCAGCGGCCTCAGGTGCGGCTGCAGCGCGCCGAGCCGCTCTCCGGCGTTGGAGTGGGCGGTGAGTGCCCCGATCTCGATCTGGGGATGGGTGAGAAGCAGACGGAGCAGTTCCCCGCCGGCGTAACCGCTCGCCCCTGCCACTGCCGCACGTACCACCATCGGAAATTCCTCCTCATCGATGGCATGACTATACGCAACCATGCAGTGTTATGCAAAGAGTGCGCGGCCTCCGGTGGGGCGGCGGTCATCCGGTGGGGGCCGACGCGGGATCTCCTGTTTCACGACCGGACGAGTCGCCCTTCGGCGGCCTCACAGACCGGATGGCTTCCATCGGAGACCCTCGTCAGCATCTCCGCCACGGAGTCGAAGCGGTGAGCACGGGCGCCGTGATCCCGAAGCGCGTGCGCGGAAGGCCACGTTGCGGAGCGTCGGCCGGAATCGTCGCAGGGATGGTACTCCGAGCAGGCATCCGCCCCGACCCCCGCGATCACCTCACGGCCCGACGTGCGGGACCGGCCGCTCGGCGGGGTGGCCGTACGCCAACTCCTCGCGGAGAAGGCCGCTTTGCTCGACCGTGCCGGCCAGTAGCCCCCGGCGGCTCAGGAGCCCGTATATCGCGCGCCTCGCGCGCACCCCGCGGCCTACGATCACTCGGGTATTGCCGGAGAAGGTCGGAGACGGGTGTGGGCGGCGTGGACGGGACAGTTGCGGCGGTGCGGCTCGCGGAGGGCGCGCCGCTCTCCAGCACGCTCGATGCCACCGACCCGGAGGACTGGCTCTCTCTGGACGCGGCGGTGCGCGGGGCGGCGCGGTACCGCTCGCGGTTCGTGCCGGAGTGGCAGCAGTCGGCCCGCGACCTGACGCGGCTCGGCGAATCCCGGCTCGCCTTTGCCCTCTGCCACCACGACGGACGGATCCGCCACGAGGCGGTGCGCAGGTCGGCCCGGCACCCGGCGCTGCTGCCGTTGATCGTGATCCGCTGCACCGATTGGGCCGGCCAGGTGCGCGAGTGCGCCCGGGAGTTGCTGTCGGAGGTCCTGGACGTGGATGCCGCCGTCGCCCTGGCACCGTTGATCCTGCGTGTCGGTCGCCGGAGCAGAGGGGCGTTCGGCGTCGAGGTGCTCAGGGAGGCACTGCTGCGGGCGTCCCGCGAGCGACTCGCGGCCCTCCTCTCCTCCCCCGACCGCGTGGTGCGGCGGTTCACCTACCGGCTGGCCGTCGACAGCCGGCTGCTTCGCCCCGCCGAGCTGGCCCGCGCGGCCGTTCAGGACGAGGACAGCCTGATCCAGGACCTGTGTGCCACAGCGGCGCTCGCGGCCCTGCACGACGAGGGGGCGTACGAGGATGTGATGCAGCCCCTGCTGACCGCGCGCAACCCGCGTACCCGTTCGGCCGGCGTGACCGCGCTTCGGCGGGCGGGGCGGCCGGAGCAGGCGGAATCTTTCCTCGGCGACCGGTCCGCGCTGGTGCGCGCCTGCGCCCGGTACGTCGTACGCCGGCACGGAGGAGACCCGGTGGCCTGGTACCGGGAGCGGTGTGCGACGCCGTACGACTTCGGGGTTCCGCCCGGTGCGGTCATCGGGTTGGCCGAGTGCGGGGACCGCGCGGACGCCGGACTGCTGAGGCCGTTGCTCGCGCACCCGGTGGCCGGGGTACGCGCTCGGGCGGTAGCCGGGCTGCGGGCACTCGATTGCACCGACGCCGAGGCCCTGCGGCCTCTTCTCGACGATTCCGCCGCCGGTGTCGTGCGCGAGACTGCCGTCGCCCTGTTGCCTTCGGCGAAGGAACTGCCCGCCGACTGGCTGATGGAGCGCATCGGCCCGGAGCAGCCGCGGCACGTCCGGCTCGCTGCGTTCCGGCTGCTCGTCGCGCGCGACGGAGTCGTGGCACTGCGGGCGGCGGTGACCTTGCTGGAAGACCCGGATGTGAAGCTGCGCACCTGGGCAGGGCAGTCCGTCCAGGGCTGGCATCCGTCGCCGGGCGAGCGGTACGGCGACGTGGACGTGGGGGAACTGCTCGACCGGAGCCGCCACCTGTTCAGTGACCACGTGCTGCGGCGGCGCAAGTGGGAAGCCGGGGTGGGCGGCTGACCCCGCCCGGAGACCCGCAGTGGCCGCACTCGCCGGGGCGCGGTGGCGTCACCCGCGCGCGGCCGAGGCGCGGAAGAGCCGCAGGAGTGCCTGGGCCTGTGGCGCGTCCGCGTCGAAGAACTGTGTGGCCGACGCGGGTGGCACGGCAGGACCGTGCATGCGGATCTCATGGCAGCGGAAGCAGAACGCCGCCTCGAACAGCGCGAGGCCGAGCGAGTCGTCGTACGCCCGGAGGCCCCAGCCCGGTGAGAAGCCGCAGCGGTGCTGCTCGCTGCCGGGCAGGCTCTCGATCGAGGCGAGGGCGTCGGTGGCCTCGCTCCCGGCCCAGTGGGCGACCACCGCTCCGGGATACGGCGCGCCCTGCCCGACCGGGAGGGCCGAGATCCTCACGACCTCGATCAGTGCGGTGACGTCCACGACGCCCGCGGGAAGGTGCATGGACGCATTCTCTCCGCCGGTCCTGCGAACGGTCGGGCGGGGTGGGGGACGGCCCGCGTGTGGTGAGGCGGACGGGGCGGAACTTCGGTTACATGGCCGACGGGGGCACCGGTGGGGGCGAGCGGAACGGAGTGAGCGGCCATGAGTGAGATCGTCGACGAGATCAGCCGGGTGCACCGGGAGGTCGGCACGCGCCGGGTGGGCCGGGACGAGGCCGGCAGCGTCCTGCTGCGGCGGACCTTCGACGCCGGTGCCGCCGATGTCTGGGGCGCGGTGACCTCACCGGAACGGATCGCCCGGTGGTTCCTCCCGGTCACCGGGGATCTCCGGACCGGCGGGAGGTACCAGCTGGAGGGGAACGCCAGCGGCGAGATCATCGAGTGCGTGGCCCCGGAGCGGCTGCGGGTCTCCTGGCTGCTCGGCCCCGATCCCGGCTTCAGTGAGGTCGAGGTGCGTCTCGCGCCGGACGGCGACGACCGGACGGTGCTCGAACTGGAGCACGTGTCCGTGGTTCCGGAGGAGTTCCGGAGCCAGTACGGGCCGGGCGCCGTCGGGATCGGCTGGGACCTGGCCCTGCTGGGGCTCGGGTGGCACCTGACGGGCGGCGGGCTGAGCCCAGAGGACGCCGTGGAGTGGCAGACCTCACCCGAGGCGAAGGCCTTCGTGGCACGCTCGGGCGAGGAATGGGGCCGCGCGTTCGCCGCCTCCGGTGCGGATCCGGAGACCGTGACCGCGACGACGGTTGCCACGGTGGCCTTCTACACAGGGGAGTAGGCGGCCGTCACGGGCGCCGCGCGCAGGGCCGTTCCCGACGCTTCACCGCGTCCGGTTCCGCTTCACGCACGGCCGCCGCGCGTTCACGCAGGGCCTCCGCGGGCCGGCCCCGGTCACGTCAGTCGCGCTCGGCCTGCTCGGCCCGGGCGGCGTCGCGCTCCTTGATGCGGACCGTCTCCTTGCGGACCTCGGCCTGGGTGGCGCGCTCCTTCTCCAGCCACTCGGGGCCGTCCTGCTTCAGGGCGTCGATCTGCTCGGTGGTGAGGGGCTCCGTGACACCGCCTCGCGCGAGACCGGCGATGGAGACGCCCAGCTTCGAGGCGACCACCGGCCGGGGGTGCGGGCCGTTGCGGCGCAGGTCCTGCAGCCACTGGGGCGGGTCGGACTGCAGCGCGTTCAGCTCGGCGCGCGAGACGACCCCCTCCTGGAACTCGGCGGGGGTGGCTTCGAGGTACACACCCAGCTTCTTCGCCGCGGTGGCGGGCTTCATTGTCTGGGTGGTCTGGTGCGACGTCATGGTGTCCAGGGTATCGAGCATGTGCGGCGCCTCCGACCACGGCCGGTAACCTGGCGGGGTGACAGGCTCGGAAGTACCCCTCGCGTTCCGGCTCGCCTACGTCCCGGGCGTGACCCCGACCAAGTGGGTGCGGATCTGGAACGAGCGGCTGCCCGGCACCCCTCTGACTCTCGTCGGCGTGCCCGCCGCCGATGCCGCCGGTCTGCTGCGGGACGGCGGCGCCGACGCCGGCTTCGTGCGGCTGCCCGTCGACCGTACGGACCTGAGCGCGATCCCCCTCTACACCGAGACGACCGTGGTCGTCATCCCCAAGGATCATGAGGGGACGGCCGTCGAGGAGATGTCGGCGGAGGATCTCGCCGAGGAGATCGTGCTGCACCCCCTCGACGACACCCTCGGCTGGGAGCGGCCCCCGGGCCGGCCCGCGTTCGAGCGGCCCGCCACGACCGAGGACGCCGTGGAGCTGGTGGCCGCAGGGGTCGGGCTGCTCGTCGTTCCGCAGTCCCTGGCGCGTCTGTACCACCGCAAGGACCTCACCTACCGCCCGCTGACCGGTGTCCCCGAGTCGCGGATCGCCCTGTCGTGGCCGGAGGAGAAGACGACCGACCTGGTGGAGGAGTTCATCGGGATCGTCCGGGGCCGGACCGTCAACAGCACCAGGGGACGCCCCCCGACACCGCCGCAGCCCAAGGCGGAGCGCGCCGCCAAGAAGGGCGGCGCCGCCCGCAAGCCGGCTGCGGGCAGGACGACCCGCGGCGGCGCGGGCGGCTCCGGAGGGACCAGGAGCGCCAAGGGCGGCACCAAGCGCGGGAAGCCCCGCCGCAAGCCGTAGCGGGCGGGGCGCCCCCTACCCGTAGTACTTCCGAGCTACGCGCCAGGTGCACTCCTGGGCGGGACGCCGACCACACGGGTCGGTCCATACCTTCGGTACCGGATTCAACGAGACCATCCGGTACGGAAGGACTTCCCATGGCGTCCCGCCCATCGAGCAGCCGCGCGCGGCGTGCCCTCCTCGCCGCCCTCGTCACCGCGTCCGTGGCGCTGCCGGTCTCGGGAGCGGCGCGCCCCGCCGCGGTTCCCGCACCCGCCCCCGCCCCCCTCGCCCCGCTGGACACGGCGCCCCCGGTGCTGGACGCCAGGTACGCGGCAGGCCGGCAGGAGATCCGGGCGGCGCGGGACATGGCCGCCCGCCACGGCGACCGGCGACGGGCCGCCGCCCTCACGGCCATGGCGGCTCCGGGGCGCACCTTCCTGATGTTCGACGGGCGCGACGGCGGCCGCGTCGCGGAGGTCCACGGGGACCTTTCGCGGGCCGGACGGATCGCCGTGCTGGTGCCGGGAGCCGGCGTCGACCTCGATCATTACTGGCGTTCACGGCGTGACGCCGACGCGCTCCTGGACGAGCTGGGCCCCGGGTCCGCCGTCATCACGTGGCTCGGCTACCGGACACCCGCCATGCTGAGCCCCTCTTCCCTGACGGTGGGGCGGGCGGATGAGGCCGCTCCCCGCCTGCGGGCCTTCGTACGGGAGGTGCGCAGTGCCGGGCCCACCGCCCGGGTCTCCCTCCTCTGCCACTCCTACGGTTCCGTGGTCTGCGCCCGGGCCGCTTCCGGGCTCGATGTGGCGGACATCGTGCTGTACGGCAGCCCCGGCACCGGCGTTGACGACTCCGCCGCCCTGCGCACCCGGGCCACGGTGTGGGCGGGGCTGGGCGGCGACGACTGGATCGGCGGGGTCCCGCACGTCTCTCTCCCGCTGCCGTCCGGCGCCGTGGGGTTCGGGACGGACCCGGTGTCGCCGGAGTTCGGCGCGGAGGTCTTCGACGCGGGCGACGCCGGGCACAGCGACTACCTGAGACCGGGGAGCGTCGCGCTGCGCGGCATCGCCGCGATCGTCGCGGGGACGGCAGGGGCCGGTCGTGCGTGACCTCGTGCGGCGCGTGGACATGCGCCCCCTCGTCCGGCGGATCGACGCGGCCACTCCCCCGGACCGCGACCGCGCGGTCGACGCCCTGCGCGCCCTCGCCATCCTGGGCGTGGTGTGCGGCCACTGGCTGGTGACCGCGCTGGTCGCCGACAGCGGCACGGTGCACGGCGCGAGTCCGCTCCGGCACATGCCCGGACTCACGCCGGTCTCCTGGGTGTTCCAGACGCTCTCCGTCTTCTTCCTGGTGGGTGGCCAGGTGGGCGCGAAGGGGTACCTCTCGGCGCGTGCGAGGGGTGAGTCCTACGGGCACTGGCTGGGGGCCCGGATGGGCCGGCTGTTCCGGCCGGTCGCCGTGGTCACCGCCGTCTGGGCCGTGGCGGGCGCCGTGATGCTGGTCTCGGGGGTGGAAGAGGGGACGGTACGCGCCCTGGGCAAGCTGGTGTGGTCGCCCCTGTGGTTCCTGCTGGTGTTCGCCGCTCTGACGGCGGCGACCCCGCTGGTGGCGCGGCTGCACCCGCTGTGGCCGCTCGCCGTCGTCCTGTACGTCGACCTGTTCAGGCTGGGGCTCGACGGCCCGGCCGCGCTCGGCTGGATGAACGTGGTGGCGGGCTGGCTGGTCCCCTACTGCCTGGGGGCGGCCTGGGCACGGGGCGGGCTGAGCGACCGCAGGACCGGGTGGGTCCTGCTGCTCGGGGGTGCGGGGGCGACGGCGGGGCTGGTGCTGTTCGCCGGGTATCCCGCCTCCATGGTCGGGGTGCCGGGCGGGGCGCTCTCCAACCTCGACCCGCCGTCGCTCGCCGCCGTCACCTTCGGCCTCGCCCAGTGCGGCGCGGCCCTGCTGCTGCTCGGACCGCTGCGGCGGGCCCTCGCGCGGCCCGCCGCGTGGGCGGCGGTCGCCCTGCTGAACCTCTCCGCGATGACGGTGTTCCTGTGGCACCAGACCGCGATGATCGTCGTCACGTCGGCCGTCCTGTTCCTGAGCGGCCCGGTGCCCGGCCTCCACACGGTTCCCGACGGCCCCGGCTGGGTGCTCGCCCGGCTCGCGTGGCTGCCGGTGTTCGCCCTCGTGCTGCTGGTGTGCCGGTCCGCGTTCGGGGCGTACGAGCAGCGGGGCGGCGGCAGTTCGACCGTCGTACGGGCGGGCTCCCCCACCCGGACACCGGAGTCGCGCCGTGTCTAAGCTGAGCGGTATGACGGGGGCGGGGGCCTGGGGCCGGATCGTGGTGGCGGCGCGGGCGCTGCCCCGCGTGCTGCGCGAGGACCTGTGGACCGCTCCGGTCGATCCGGTGCCGCCCACGGGTGCGCCCGGATCGCCGGTCTGGCGGCCCGCGTTCGGGATGCTGCTGACACTCGGGGTGGCGACCGTCGCCGTCTGGCACGTCGCCGACCTGGTCCCGCACGGCGCCGCCGTGCCCGAGTACGCGGTGCTCCTGGTCGTGAGCCAGGCGATGGCACTGCTCATCGGGATGTGGCAGCCGCTGTACGCATGGTGGGCCTCGCTGGCCCTGATGGTCGTCAGTGTGCGGATCGCGGCGTCCGTGATGGCGCCCGGTGAGCTGTTCCCGTGGACCGGCGCCGAGATCGCGTTGCAGTCAACGGCCCTGTTCCTGCTGACGCTCCGCGTGCGTCCACGCCGGGCGGGTCTCGCGCTCGCGCTGAGCCTGCTGGCGGGCCTGACGGCCGGCTTCACCGCCAGGCCCCACCACTACTCACTCGGCATCGCCGCACCGGTCCTCCTCACGGCTGTGGCGATCGGCATGGCGCTGCGCGCCCTGCGGGTGGCCCGCACACAGCTCGTCGTGCAGTCGGGCCTGACGGCGGAGGAACGGTCCCGCCGCACCCTGCTGGAGGAGCGCAACCGGATCGCGCGCGAGCTGCACGACGTGGTCGCCCACCACATGTCGGTGATCTCCATCCAGGCGCAGGTGGCCCCGCACCTGGTCGAGAATCCGTCGGACGAGCTCAAGGAGAACCTCGCGGGCATACGCGAGAGCGCCGTGGAGGCACTCGCCGAGCTGCGCCGGGTGCTCGGTGTGCTGCGCGCGGAGGACGCGGCGGCGGACGGCCTGCGGCACGCGCCGCAGCCCACCCTGGACCGGCTGGACGAGCTGATCGGCAAGGTACGGGGCACGGGTCTCGACGTCACGACGGAGACGACGGGCAGGCGCCGGCCGCTGCCGCCCGGGGTGGAGCTGTCGGCCTACCGGATCGTGCAGGAGGCCCTGAGCAATGTGCTGCGCCACGCCCCGGGCGCGCGTGCCCGGGTCGAGGTCGGCTACCACTCCACCGCCGTCACGGTCCGGGTCACCAACACCGCGACGGGCGCGCCGGTCGCACCAGTGGAGGGTGTGGGGCACGGACTGCTCGGGATGCGCGAACGCACCGCCATGCTGGGCGGCGAGCTCACCGACGGCCCCACCCCCGGCGGGGGTTACGAAGTAGTGGCGACACTCCCCCTGGAGGACCCCTCATGACCATCCGCGTGCTGATAGCCGACGACCAGATGATGGTCCGCCAGGGCTTCACGGTGCTGCTGAACGCCGAGCCGGGCATCGAGGTCGTCGGTCAGGCCGTGGACGGGCTGGACGCGCTCGAGAAGGCCGCGGAACTGGCCCCCGACGTCGTCCTGATGGACATACGGATGCCGCGCCTCGGCGGCATCGACGCCACGCGCCGCCTGACCGAGGTGCCGGGGTCGGCCGTCAGGGTCCTCGTCCTGACCACCTTCGACCTCGACGAGTACGTGTACGAGGCACTGCGCTCGGGCGCCTCGGGCTTCCTGCTGAAGGACGCGTCGGCCGCCGAACTGGCGCAGGCGGTAAGGGTGGTGGCGGCGGGGGACGCGCTGCTCGCACCGAACATCACCAAGCGGCTGATCGCCGAGTTCTCCCGGGTGAGCGCCGGGCCGCGCGCGCCGAGCAGGGAGCGCGTCGCCGACCTGACGGAACGGGAGACGGAGGTGCTGTCGCTGATCGCGCAGGGCCTGTCGAACGCGGAGATCGCTGTGCGCCTGGTGGTGGCGGAGCAGACCGTGAAGACGCATGTGAGCCGGATCCTGGTGAAGCTCGGCCTGCGCGACCGCACCCAGGCGGCGGTGTTCGCGTACGAGTCGGGGCTGGTGCGCCCCGCCGGTTACTGAGCCGTGGGCAGGGCGCCGTACACGGCGTCGACCAGTGCCATCTTGCGCGGGTCGTCGGCGATGTTCGGGCCCATGCGGTTCATGACGTAACCGAGAGCGATCCCGGCCTCGGGATCGGCGAGACCGCAGGAGCCGCCTGCCCCGTCGTGGCCGACGGCGCGCGGGTTGGGGCCGTACGAGCCGTTCGGGCCGCTCAGCCAGAGGCCGAGGCCGAGTTCGGTCTCGTGGGCGAAGCCCGCCCCCAGCACCAGGTCCCGGCAGCTGCCCTGCCCCTCCCGGACTCGCTCGGCCGCCTCCTCGGACAGGATCCGCCGGCCGTCGAGGGCGCCGCGTCCGGCGAGGATTCCGTAGAGGGAGGCGACCGCGCGGGCGGTGCCGTGGCCGTTGGCCGCCGGGATCTCGGCGGCCCGCCACCCGGGGGTGTTCGCGGCGGCGGTGCCCGTACCGGGGTTGAGCAGCGAGGCGATGGCCACCGGTTCCATCGCCGCGAACAGGGCGGCCTGTTCACGGGAGACGCTCTTCGGCTGGACCAGCTCGGCGACCCGTCCGGCGTCCTCCTCCGGGAGGCCCACGGTGAAGTCGATGGAGAGCGGTCCGGTGATCTCCTGCCGCAGGAACTCCCCCGGCAGCAGACCGGTGATCCTGCGGACCACCTCGCCGACGAGGAAGCCGTACGAGATCGCGTGGTACCCGGAGCGGGTGCCCGGCTCCCACCAGGGCTCGGTGGCCGCGAGGCGGGCCGTGGTCAGCTCCCAGTCGTAGAGCTCGGCCAGGGTGTGCGGATCGCGCAGGCCGGCGACGCCGGAGCGGTGCGAGAGCAGGTGGCGCACGCGCACGGATTCCTTGCCCGCGGCGG
The DNA here is from genome assembly GCF_042667905.1 of Streptomyces sp. NPDC057287. NCBI lineage: Bacteria > Bacillati > Actinomycetota > Actinomycetes > Kitasatosporales > Streptomycetaceae > Streptomyces > Streptomyces sp. NPDC057287. The sequence continues at coordinate 256,672 of NZ_JBHUYV010000009.1, forward strand.
CGAATTCGGGCCAGTACGCCGCCACCGGGGCGTCCAGGTCCAGGAGGCCGCGGTCGACGAGGACATGGGCGCAGAGCGCGGTGGGGCCCTTCGTGGTCGACCAGACGTTGACCACGGTGTCCCGCTCCCAGGGGCGGGTCCGGCCCCCGTCGGCCCAGCCGCCCCAGAGGTCGACCACGGGGGCACCGTCGAGCAGGACGGTCACGGCCGCGCCCAGCTCGTCGCGCTCGGCGAAGTTCGCCTCGAACGCCTCGCGCACCGCGGCGAACCGGTCGTCACAGTGGCCATGGATCTGCGGCACGGATCTCTCCTCGTCTCGGTGCCACGCACCATACCGACTGGTCGGACTGACAGGAAGGCGCTGTGCGGCCTGTTCCTCCGACCGGGTGATCCGGTCAGCGCGGGAGCGCTTCGAAGCTCACGCTCCAGCGGCCCGGGAGTCCGGTGATCGTCACGGCGGAGAGCGGCCGGACGTCGACGTTCCAGTACGTCGACGGCGGGGCCTTGAGGGCGTACACGAGAGCCGCGCGGACGACGGCCGGTTCGGCGACGGCGACGAGGGCGCCCTCCTGGACCGGGCGGGTGTCGAGCCAGCTACCCACCCGCGATATGAAGTCGAGCAGGGATTCACCGCCGTGCGGGGCGGAGCGGGGATCGGCGAGCCAGGCGCCCACGGCGGCCGGTTCGTGGGCGGCGACCTCAGCCAGGGTCAGCCCTCTCCAGCGGCCCATGTCGCAGTCGCGCAGCGCGAGCTGGACGAGTGGCGCGAAGCCGAGGGCGTCGCCCGTGGCACGGCTGCGCGGGGTGGGCGAGCAGTAGCGCAGCTCGGCGGCGCCGAGCCGCACCAGGGTGTGGGCGGCGAGCTGGACCTCACGCCAGCCGGCGTGGTCGAGCGGCCGGTCGTCGTCGAAACGCTCGGCGAGGAGGGCGGAGCTGCGCGCTGCGGCGACCAGGGACACCCGAACACTCATGGGCGCGATCGTGGGGCCCGGCGTCGCGCCGGTCAAGAGGGCGCCCCGGCCGCACGCGGCCCTGCCTCAGCCCACCTGGAGGGCCATCCACATGTCCGGCTCGGCGAGCGGGGTGAAGCCGAGCTTCGCGTATACCCCGTGGGCGTCCTTGGTGGCGAGCAGGAACCGTCGCACTCCCAGCGGGGACAGCCCGTCGCGGACGGTGGTGACGAGCCGGGTTCCGAGACCGTGGCCGCGCGCAGCGCGGTCGACGTACACGTCGCAGATCCACGCGAAGGAGGCGCTGTCGGTCACCACGCGGGCATAGGCCTGCTGCTCGCCCGAAGCGAGGTCGTAGGCGCCGAAGTTGAGCGAACCCGCTATCGCCCGGTCCTGCTGTTCCCGGGTGCGGCCGAGCGCCCAGTAGGCGTCCGTGGACAGCCAGTGGTGGACGCGGGCCGGGTCGAGCCGGGTGGGGTCGTCGGAGATCTCGTAGGCCCGTCCGGCGCTGTCGTTGGCGTTCATCCGGGGAGGCTATCGCCCGGCACCCGCAGCTCGTCGAGCGCTTTTCGCAGCCTGCGCACCCCCTCGGCGATCTCCGCGGGGCCCGAGAGGGCCGCGAAGCTGAGCCTGACGTGCCCGGCGGGGGGCTCGGCGCAGTGGTACGGCCGGCCGGGCGCCACGGCGACGCCGGCCCGCAGGGCGGCGGAGACCAGGGCGGGCTCGCCGGCCACCGGGCCGGGCAGCCGGAGCCAGATGCTCCCGCCGCCCGACGGCACGTGCGGCAGGGTGAGTTCGGGCAGCCCGCCGCGCACCGCCGCGGTCATCGCTGTGCGGCGGGCGGCGAGTTCGGCGGCCACGGCCCGGAGATGGCGCTCCCAGGACGGCGAGCCGACGAGTTCGAGCGCCGCCTCCTGGATCGGGCGGGGCACGAAGAAGCTGTCGACGACCTGGATGGCGCGCAGCCGTTCGAGGACGGGGCCACGGGCGGCCAGCGCGCCGACGCGGAGACTGGGCGACGTGATCTTGGTGAGGGAGCGCACGTGGACGACGACACCGTCGGGGTCGTGCGCGGCCAGGGGCTCGGGCAGGGTGCCGGTGTCCGCGTGGACGAGATGGCGGGCGAAGTCGTCCTCGACGACGAAGGCGCCCGCATCCCTCGCGGCCCGCACGATCCGCTCGCGCCGTTCGGGGGCGAGGATCACGCCCGTCGGGTTCTGGAAGAGCGGCTGGCAGACGAAGACCCTGGCCCCGGTTGCCCGGAACGCCGCTTCCAGCAGGTCGGGCCGCACCCCGTCGGTGTCCACCGGGACGGGTACGGGCCGCAGGCCGGTGGCGCGGGCGGCGGCCAGCATGCCGGGATAGGTGGGCGATTCGACGAGGACGGGGGCGCCGGGCGGGGCGAGCGCCCGCAGCGCGGTGGCCAGAGCGCTCTGCCCTCCGGCGGTGATCAGGACGTCGGCCGCGGTGAGGGAGGGGCCGATCTCCCGGGCGAACCAGGAGCGCAGCTCGGCCAGGCCGTCGGTGGGCGGCCTGCCCCACGCCCCCGGCCGGCGTCCGGCCCGGGCCAGCGCGGCGGCCAGGGCCCGCTCGGGCTGGAGACCGGGGTGGAGGTAGCCGCCGTTGAATTCGATCACTCCCGGCGGCGGTGCGGCGAGGGTGACGAGGACTCCCGACGCGTCGACGGTGCGCGGCACGACCTCGGGCCCGCCCCCGCCACTGAGCGATACCTCCTGCCAGGAGGTGTCGCCCGGGGCGGGAGCGGCGGTGCGTGGCTCGGCCAGGAAGGCTCCGGAGCCGGGCCGGGTGACGACCAGGCCCTCCGCGGCGAGCTGCGCCACGGCCCGGGAGACGGTCACCGGGCTGACCCTGAAGCGCTCGACGAGTGCACGGCTCGACGGCAGCTTCCCACCCGGCGAGTAGCGGTTGAGCTCATCCTTCAAGGAGAGCACCAGTTCGGCCACGCTGCTACGCTCATGCATGACAGCAAAGAATAGCGCTACTGCACCACGGGCGATAGCGGTCGAGGTCGGCCTCCCCACCGCGCGCCGCGGTCCCGGGAGCGGGGTCCTCCTCGCCGGTCTCGGCGTCCTGGCCTTCTCGCTGACCTTCCCCTCCACGGTGTGGGGGCTGGAGAGCTTCGGCCCCTGGTCCCTGGTCGCGCTGCGCAGCGTGCTCGCCGCCCTGGTCGCCGGATGCGCCCTGCTGGCGGCCCGCGTCCCGGTGCCCGAGCGCCGCCACTGGGCCGGACTCGCGGTCGTGGCGGGCGGCGTGGTGGTGGGGTTCCCCCTGCTGACCTCGCTGGCCCTGCAGACCTCCACCAGCTCGCACGCGGCCGTCGTGGTGGGGCTGCTGCCCCTGACGACCGCGCTCCTCTCGGCCCTGCGCACCGGTTCGCGGCCTCCGCGCGCCTTCTGGGCCGCCGCGTTGGCCGGGGCGGCCGTGGTGATCGCCTTCACGGTCCAGCAGAGCGGCGGGACACTGTCCGGCGGCGATCTGTACCTGTTCGGGGCGCTCCTGGTCTGCGCCGCGGGCTACACCGAAGGGGGCAGGCTGGCCGGGGTGATGCCGGGCTGGCAGGTGATCGGCTGGGCCCTCGTCCTCTGCCTGCCGGTCTCGGTGGCGGGCGCGGCGGTGGCACTGCCGTCCGAACCCGTGCACCTCACGGCCCACGGCGTCGTCGGCCTGGTCTGGGTCGCCGTCGTGTCGACCTTCCTCGGGCTGTACGTCTGGTACCGGGGCATGGCGGAGATCGGAGTGCCGCGGGCCAGCCAGCTCCAGCTGGCTCAGCCGCTGCTCACCCTTGTCTGGTCGTTCCTCGCCCTGGGCGAGGAGGTGTCCGCCGCCGCCCCGGTGGCGGCGGTGGCCGTCCTGGTGTGCATCGCCGTCACCCAGCGCGCGGGGAGCCGGAAAGAGGGCAGCCGGGGTGGGTGCCGGGCGGAAGCCGCGCAGCCGGTCCGGTCATAGACTTGTCGACATGGACCGCCACCCGTGAGGAGGTCACTCCCGATGGAGGCACACACGGGCGACCGGCTGCTGACGCACGGCAGGACCGTGGGACAGCACGACCGGGTCGCAGAGATCATCGAGGTGCTCGGCGACGGGGGCAGTCCCCCGTACCGGCTGCGCTTCGAGGACGGGCACGAGTCGATCAGGTCCCCGGGCCCCGACAGCGTCGTCCAGCACACCACCCCCGAGGACCTGAAGGGGTAGAGCGAGCGTGCGCCGGGGGCACGAGCGGCTCCCGGCGCACGCGCCCCCGAGATGAAGGGCACGTGCCCCGGCGGCTCCGGGGTCAGCGGGGGGCGCGGGCCCGGACCTGGTAGTGGTCGGCCACCACCCTGGCCATCGCACCGATGGGGTCGGCCTTCACCTGCTTCGCGGAGAAGTAGACGTGGCCGCCCACCTCCGGATGACCGGCCGCGAGGTCGAGGTGCCGGGAGAGTTCGGCCGGGTCCTGCCAGGCGGCGGGCTGCGCCGGGTCGCCCGCCTTGTAGAGCGCCTCCCCGATGTACAGCCCGACCCCCGTACCCCGGACCGTCTCGGCCCACCACGGCAGCAGCTTCGCGTAGTCGGCGGCCGAGAAGCCGATGTTCCAGTAGATCTGCGGGCAGATGTAGTCGATCCAGCCCTCCTTCACCCACTTCCGGGTGTCGGCGTGCAGGTCGTCGTAGGTCTGCACGCCGGCCGCGGTGTCCGATCCCAGCGGATCGGTCGAGGCGTTGCGCCACACCGCGAAGGGACTGATCCCGAAGCGGACGCCGCTCCTGACCTCCTTGATCCGTGCGGCCGTCTCGCTCACCAGCCGGTCGGTGTTGTCCCGGCGCCAGGACGCCTTGTCCGCGAAGTCGTCCCCGTACAGCTCGTACGCGGCGTCGTCGTCGAAGACCTGGCCGGCCACCGGGTAGGGGTAGAAGTAGTCGTCCCAGTGCACCGCGTCGACGGCGTAACGGCTCACCGCGTCCAGCATCGCGTCCTGGACGAACTCCCTGACCTCGGGGAGCCCGGGGTTGTAGTAGAGCTTCCCGCCGTACGGCAGGACCCACTCCGGGTGCAGCCGGGCGGGGTGCGAGGCGATGAGACGTGAGGGATCCGTGTGGTTCGCGACCCGGTAGGGGTTGAACCACGCGTGCAGCTCCAGGCCGCGGGCGTGCGCCTCCCGCACGGCTGTGCCCAGCGGGTCCCAGCCGGGGTCCTTGCCCTGGACACCGGTGAGGCACTGGGCCCACGGCTCGTACGACGAGGGCCACAGGGCGTCGGCGCTCGGCCGGACCTGGAGGACCACGGCGTTCAGCCGGAGGTCGACCGCACGGTCCAGATGCGCGATCAGCTCCGCCTGCTGGGCAGCGGCGCTCAGCCCCGGCGCCGAGGGCCAGTCCAGGTTGGCGACGGTGGCGATCCACACCCCGCGCAGCTCGCCCTGGTCCGCCCTGCGGTGCCGGTGCCGGGCTGGGCCCGGCCGGCGCGCCGCGACGGCGTCACCCGCAGTCATCAGCGCGGCCACCGTGCTCGCCGCGCCCAGAACCAAGGACCTCCGGCCCATACGACGCATCTGTGTACCTTTCTTATCGCTTGTTCCCGTATGCCATGTCAGCGGTGCGTGACGCAGATCATGCCCGCCGCCGGACCGTTCGACCCGCGGCTCACCGGAGCCTGAACGCGGGTTAACGTCATGGGGTCGAGGCGGGCACCGGAACCGAACGGGAACTGCCGCACGAAGATCAGCGAAAGGCACGAGGTGACGGACTCTATGGCCGACATTGCACGCGTCGGAGTGGTCGGCTGTGGCCAGATGGGCGCAGGCATCGCGGAGGTGTGTGCCCGCAGCGGCCTCGAGGTCAAGGTGGCAGAGACCACCGGCGAGGCGCTGGAGATAGGGCGTACCCGGCTCCACAACTCCCTCTCCAAGGCCGCCGAACGCGGCAAGATCACCGTGGAGGAGCGCGACGAGACCCTTGCCCGCCTGAGCTTCACCACCGACCTCGGCGAGTTCGCGGACCGCGACCTGGTGATCGAGGCCGTCGTGGAGAACGAGCAGGTCAAGACCGAGATCTTCCAGGTGCTCGACCAGGTGGTGACCCGGCCGGACGCCATCCTCGCCTCGAACACCTCCTCCATCCCGCTGGTGAAGCTGGCCGTGGCCACCTCCCGGCCGGACCAGGTCATCGGCATCCACTTCTTCAACCCGGCACCGGTGCAGCGGCTCGTCGAGCTGATCCCGGCGCTGACGACGTCCGACGAGACGATAAAGCGTGCCGAGGCCGTCGTGCAGGACGTGCTCGACAAGCACGCGATCCGCGCCCAGGACCGTTCGGGCTTCGTCGTCAACGCGCTGCTGATCCCGTACCTTCTCTCGGCGATCCGGATGTTCGAGTCGGGCATCGCCAGCCGCGAGGACATCGACAACGGCATGGAGATGGGCTGCGCCCACCCGATGGGCCCGTTGAAGCTCGCCGACCTGATCGGCCTGGACACCGTGGCCTCGGTCGCCGACTCGATGTACGCGGAGTACAAGGAGCCCCTGTACGCCGCTCCCCCGCTGCTCCAGCGCATGGTGGACGCGGGCCGGCTCGGCCGCAAGACGGGGTCGGGCTTCTACCCGTACGACTGACCGCCCGTCCGCGGGCCCGGCGCTCACGCCGCCGGGCCCGCGGGGCACGTGGGTCGGCCAGGTGCGGCCAGGGCCGCGGTATCGGGACTGACCTCTCTCACGACCGGCTTGATGCGCTGACAGGACCCCGTGATGACGTACCGATTCAGGCGCCCGCGCTCCCAGGACCAAGATCGATTCTGACGGCTGCTCAACTCCGGAACCCGTGCCCATCGAGCTGTCGGCCGCAGGCGGAACGCGGCCGGTCGCCTCTTGATGTGGCGCCTCCGGACTGTGCCACGTGGCCCGGGCTCCCTGTGATGCTCAGGCGGTGGTGAGCCGTTCGATGAGGGTGTCCGGTGCCGGTCGCAGATCTGCTCGCCGTGCCACAGGGCCCGCTCCAGGTTCTCGGTCTGGCGTCAGGCGGTGTACTGCGAGGGCGGGTCGGGGGGCAGCGCGAGTCACGCGGTGCAGGGAAGGCCGGACAGCCGGTGTGGTCGTGCGTCGTGTTCGGGGTGCTCATGGGTGCTCCCGTGGGGGGGATGGTTGCGGGGTACAGGGACACCGCAGGCGGTGTCCGCCGCTTTACACCCGGGCGGGTCATACGGTGGCGGCGTCACGGACAGCCGCAGAGCGCGAAGAACGAATGCGGCCTCGCCCGGTACGAAGTCCGCCGCTAAGTCGGCTGGCACCGGCTCATCACCCTCGCCGTGCTCGCCCACGCATTCCTCGCCTTACCGCCGCCCAAAAGCGCCAAGAGGGAGATCCGAACACGACACACCCGACCTCGTGGACCTCACCCCCGCCGAGATCCGCCGTCTACTGGCAACTACCCGCCCATGTCCTACTCGACAGAGCAACCACGTGATGAACTGGTCCAGTTGGCGCCGCCGACAGCAGGCCCAGGGCCCGCCGCTGTCACTACACACGGCGTGGTCATCCGTTCGCAGGACAGGCCGGGCGAACCCGCCCCGCACTCGGCACCACGGCGCCAAAATCCCCTCAATCAAGCCGTTGACCAGGACATATACCGAAGGCCGACTGGAGTACTGGTCGGCGATGCCGGACGCCGCGGCGTCCTCGCCGCCGTAGCAGTGGGCTCGACAAAGAAGTGCCAGTCATCCTCGATGCGAGCCCGCTCTGGCACAGGATGCCTGTGCCGGAGCGAGGGTCTGCTGGGCCGCCGCCGGGGCATGCGCCGTAAGCGCACGGGTGCGCCGAATCGGCAGTTGCTGTTGGATGGGTCCCCCACCGAATCGCGGCCCGCTGCACGCCGATATCCCCTTTCTTCGCTCGTAGTTGAGCCAAGCAAGGCATTGTCGGGAATGATGCGGGCATCTCAACGAGCGGCCCTCGCCGGGCTGCGGAGCAGGGGCGTGGCATGGGAATGTTAGAGGCTTTGGAGCCGGAGGACCCGCGGCAGGTAGGACGCTACAAAATCCTGTCCCGGCTGGGTGCAGGCGGCATGGGGCGGGTGTACTTGGCGCGATCGCCCGGCGGGCGTCCGGTAGCGGTGAAAGTGGTGCGCCCGGATCTGGCCCGAGACGGCGAGTTCCGGCGCCGCTTCGCCCGCGAGGCGGCCGCGGCCGCCCGGGTCAACGGAGCCTTCACCGCCGGCGTGGTCGACGCCAACCCGGGCGGCTCCCCAGCCTGGCTGGCCACAGTCTACGTGCCAGGCGTCTCCCTGGGCGAGGCGGTCACAGGGCACGGCCCCTGGCCGACACCATCGGTACTCGCCCTGGGTGCCGGATTGGCGGAGGCCCTGGAGGCGATCCACACGGCCGGAGTCGTCCACCGCGACCTCAAACCCTCCAACGTACTCCTCGCCGTCGACGGACCGAGAGTAATCGACTTCGGCATTTCGGTGGCCGGTGAAGCCAGTGCCCTGACCGGAACCGGCATGGCGATCGGCACCCCCGGCTTCATGTCTCCCGAGCAGCTCACCGACAGCCCTGTCGGACCGGCCAGCGACGTCTTCGCCTTCGGCGCGCTACTGGCCTACACCGCCACCGGAGTCGGCCCATTTGGCACCGGCGCGTCACACGCGCTCCATTTCCGCGCGGTCTACGAACAGCCCAACTTGGATCTCCTCCCGCCCGAACTGCGCTCTGTGGTGGCCGCTTGCCTGGCCAAGCAGCCCGAGCAACGCCCCACCGTGGCCGCTCTGCTCGACAGGCTGACAACCGCCTCCGGCAGCGAAGGCGGAGATGCGGGCACCTCCACACTGCTGCTCACCGAGCCCGGCTGGATGCCCGCCCCGGTTGCCCGACTCGTCCGGGAGCACACCTCCGCCGCCATGCCGCACACTGCCACCGCCATCGCGCAACCTTCCACCGCCATGCCACACCCGCCTACCGCCATCCCTCACACCCCACCCCCGCCGTCTCCGGACAGGCCTCTGCCTGCAACAACTCTGACTGCCCCCGGCATCCGGCGCCCCGTGATCCAGCAAGCGAGGAGCAAGGGGAGCATCATCCCGACTCCGGTTCCGGCCCCTCCTCCGCAGTTCGCAGAGCAGCCCGCACCACAGACCGCAACACCGGCCGGCTCCATCGTCCCCACCCAGGACCTGGTCAAGCAGTTCCTCGGTGAGATGGAGATGCATTACGCCGTCGATGACGAGGGTGACCTCACAACGCCATGGCAGGATTTCCGCACCTACTACATGTTCCGCGGCGAAGATGACCAGCAGGTCTTCTCTGTGCGCACGTTCTACGACCGCCCGTACAACCTCGCCGAAAGACCCCAGCTTCTCGAGACAATCGCCGATTGGAACCGCCGCTCGCTGTGGCCGAAGGTGTACAGCCACAATTCCGACGACGGCTTCGTCCGCCTCGTCGGAGAAACCCAGATGCTGATCGGCACCGGAGTGAGCCGTGAGCACTTCGCGTCATCCCTAGCCAACTGGGTCCGTGCTTCGATCGAATTCGACCATTGGCTCGTGGAGCAACGCGGGCTCTCCTGAGTCCAAGGCTTCGGCGTAGTTCGATCTTGTCCCTTCTGATCAGCTAAGACCGAGAAGGGCGAGGGGCGGTTCTGGTAGCGGGCTGTCCGGCGGAGTCCGGAGGCGATGTTGCTGATGCCGGCCGGACGGAGGGCGCCGATAGCGAGGTTCCGGTAGGCCGCCATGGCCCGAGGCACGTTGCCCGCCCGCAGCTGGGAGGCATTTTCCGCAAAGGTCACGTCCCTCACGTGGTGCAGAGCCTCGACGGTATAGACCTTGAGCCGGCGGATCTCGTGGCGGCCATGGCCGGTGCTGCGGGTCCGCTCCTGGAGCGGAATCTGTTTCAGGGAAGGGACTTGAGCTGCTTGCGGAGCTTCTTCTGCTTACCCTTCACGATCACGATGTAGTGGGCTCGCCGGTCCAGGAGATTGGCGGCATGGTCGTGCTGGGTATGTAGCGCGTCGCTGGTCACGGCCGTTCCCACCATGTCGGGCAGGGTGCCCAGGAGGGTCTGGAAACGGGTGATCTCGTTGGTCTTCTCGCCGACGTCCATCTGAGCGAGCACCAGTCCGCTGCCGTGATCACACGCGGCCGGGAGGTGGCTCTCCCGGCCGCCGGCGCGGGCGGCACCGTGCAGCGACCGAACAACCAACGAAAGCACAGGTCACAGGGCTATCGCAACGCCGACCAGTTGTACGTGAGTACAAGGAGCCCCTGTACGCCGCTCCCCCGCTGCTCCCCCGCTGCTCCCCCGCTGCTCCCCCGCTGCTCCAGCGCATGGTGGACGCGGGCCGGCTCGGCCGCAAGACGGGGTCGGGCTTCTACCCGTACGACTGAGCCGTCCTGCCGGTGCGGCGGACCCCCTGAATCTCCGGTGGGGTCCGCCGCACCGGCATGTGACGTCAGCCCAGTTGCATGTGATGGAGCATCAGCAGCCCCGCCGCCATGTTGGCCGCGGGGATCTCGCCGCGCGCGACCATGTCCGGCACGAGTTTGAGCGGCACCCACTCGCGCCGCGAGGACTCGAAGTCGTCCGCCGGGTGTCCGGTGTACGTCGCCTCGCGGGACCAGAAGAGGTGGTGCCGGGCGTCGACGAGGCCGTTGGCCGGTTCGACGGTCATCAGGGGGCGCAGCTCACCGGGGCGCCAGCCGGTCTCCTCCTCCATCTCCCGTGCCGCGGCCGCGGCGATGTCCTCACCGTCCTCGACCACGCCCGCGGCCAGCTCCCAGCCCCAGCTGTCGGTGATGAAGCGGTGCCGCCAGAGGAGCAGGACCTCGTTGGCCTCGTTGACGACGGTCGCCGCGGCGACGGCCCGGAGCCGTATGAGGAAGTGGTCCAGGTGCCGGCCGTCAGGGAGTACGACGTCCGCCAGATTGACCCGGAACCAGCGATTCTCGTACACGGTCTGTTCGCTTAAGTTCGTCCACTGCACAGTTTTGCCACCTTCCGACTGGTTGATGGCAACATCGCAGCAGGGTCCGCCCCGCAGGGGAACGCGTGCAGGGCTCCGGGACGAGGCTCACAGGGGCACGCGGAGCGCTCCGTCGATCAGGCCCGCCGCCGCTTCGGCGTCGGCGCAGCCGCTCGCGGCCAGATGTTCCCGCACGGAGCGCAGCCTGTCCCGGAGCCGCTGGGACTCCATGCCCCGGGCGCGTTCCGCCATCTCCGACGCCGTGCGGGCCGCCCTGTCGGCCTCGCCCTGGAGCAGCTCGAGATGGGTGAGCAGCGCGAGCCGGTGCACGGTGCCCCGGTCGTGCGCCGGGGAGCGTACCGCCGCCGTGGCGTGCTCCCGGGCACCGGCGAGGTCCCCGAGGCTCAGCAGCGCCTCCGCCACCTGGACGTTGACGAGGCCGGGCTGGACGTATCCCGTCTCGTCCGGCTCACTGCCGCTGCGGATGCGTCCGGCCTCGGTCTCCGCACGGCGGATGCACTCCAGGGCGCTGCGGTCGTCGCCGAGCTGGGCGTAGGCCTTGGCCTGCATCGCGTGCAGATCGGTGGCCAGCGCCGGTGTGATGTGCGGGCCCGCGGCCCTCAGGGCCGCCTCGGCGAAGGCGACGGACCGGCGGAATTCGGCCAGGTACAGCGACTGGTTCACGAGCAGCGCGATCACGTAGCCGCCGAGCCCCCGGTCCCCGCTGGCCTTGGCCAGGCGCAGGGCCTGGTGGAAGTAGCGCTGGGCGAGCCCGTGGGCGTCGGAGTCGTAGGCGCAGATGCCGGCGACCGCCACCAGGCCGGCGGTCGCACGGTGGAGCTGACGGCCCGTGGCGTCGCTGTACCCGCCTCGCAGCAGCGGCGCGGTCTCGGCGTTGAGGAAGCCGACGATGCGGGATCTGGTCGCGATGCCGCCCGCCTTCCGGTACATCTGCTCGTAGTGGGCGCGGGCGGCGCGGAGCATCGCTATGTCCGCCATGCTCACGCGGGACGGTCCGGGGCGGGAGACATCCGCGTCCTCGGGAGGGTTCTCCCACTCCCAGACCGGCATCACCGCTGTCGTGCCCGTGACGGCCGCCGCGGTGGCGAGGTGCGGACGCTGCTGTTCGTCGGAGCGCCACAGGGCCGTCGCGTGCTCGACGAACCCGGAGAGACCGGCGCCGGGGGCCGTCGTGTGGAGTCCTGCGATCCCCATGCCGACGTCGTCGAGCGTGACGGGCCGGCCCAGCCGGATCGCGAGGACCTCGCAGATCAGGTCGGGCACCTGCCCCCGCGGGCGCTGGCCCTTGAGCCAGCGGGAGACCGCCGTGTGTTCGTAACGCAGGCACAGCCCGCGGGCGCGGCCTGCCTGGTTGACGTGGCCGGCGAGCCCCGCACGGGACACACCCGCCTCGTCGATCAGGGAATCGAGCAGGACGTTGGGCTCCATTGCCCCCCCATGTGCGTGTCGCGATGAGCCTAGTGGAGCACGATTCACACGGGGTGTGAACGGAATGCCCGAACCGTCCTGCTGTGCGCTCTGCCGCGCCGGGGCACCGCTCGGTTGAATGAGTGCCTCGCAAGAGGCGGCCGGGTCGTCGGCTCCCCCTCGTACAGTTCGACGACCCGCACCCGCGCCGTCCGCCCTGCCGGCCTGCCCGACACTCCGTGGCAGGACGGTCGGCGCCGGATCGCACGGCCCACTGCCCCGATGACAGCCGGGTCCGTGTGCGGTCCCCACGCCGTCCTGCGAGAACAGAAGGGGCGTATCCGGTGGCCGGATACGCCCCTTCTCATGTGCCGGGTGCTTACGCGCCGCGCAGCACCGCGCCGGTGCGCTCGGCGGCCAGGGCGACCGCGGTGTCGCGGGCCGCGGAGGCCTCCTCCACGGTCAGCGTGCGGTCCGGAGCGCGGAACCGCAGCGCGTACGCCAGGGACTTGTTGCCCTCACCGATCTGCTCGCCGGTGAAGACGTCGAACAGCCGCAGCGATTCCAGGAGTCCTCCGGCGCCCTCGCGGAGCGCCTTCTCCACCGCGTCGGCGGGCACGTCGGAGGCCACGACGAGCGCGACGTCCTGGGTCGCCACCGGGAAGGTGGAGATCCGGGGCGCCTGGAGCGCACCGTCGACGGCCCGCTCCAGGACGTCGAGCTCGACCTCCATGGCGCAGGTCCGCTCGGGCAGGTGGAGCTCCTTGACGACCCGCGGGTGCAGTTCGCCGGCGTGGCCGAAGAGCGTCTCCTCCCCGGCGACCGTGACGTACAGCGCGGCGCAGCGGCCGGGGTGCCACGGTGCGTGCCGGTCGGCGCGGACCGTCAGCTCGACGCCCGCCTCACCGGCGATCACGCGTGCCGCCTCGACGGCGTCCGCCCAGGTGGCGGTGCGTGCCGTGCCCCACCAGCCGGCCTGCTCGCGGGCGCCCGCGAGGACGACGGCGGCGCGGCGCGGCTGCCGCGGGAGCGCCGCGTCAAGTCCGGCGATCTCCTCGTCGGTGGGACGGCGGTCGACGGGCAGCCGTACGGCCTTGGTCTCCTCGCCCGTGGGCCGGAAGACGAGGCCCGTCTCGAAGAGCGCCAGGTCGTGGCTGCCACGGCCGTCGTTGCGCCGCAGTGCGCCGAGCAGGCCCGGCAGCAGCGTGGTGCGCAGCGCCGGCTCCTCGTCGGAGATCGGGTTGACGAGGGTGACCGTACGGCGGCGGGCGTCGTCCTTCTCCAGGCCGAGCTGGTCGAGGACGGCGTCACCGATGAACGGGTAGCTGAGCGCCTCGACGTAACCGGCGCCGGCGAGCGCCCGGCCGACACGGCGGTGCAGCCGCTGGCGGTCGGTGAGTCCACGCCCGGAGGGCGGGGTCGGCAGGGTGGACGGGAGGTTCTCGTATCCCTCCAGCCGGATGACCTCTTCGGCCAGGTCGTTCGGCGCGGTGAGGTCGGGGCGCCAGGACGGCACGGTGACGATCAGCTCGTCCTGCCCGTAGACGTCGCAGCCGACCTGCTGGAGGCGGCGCACGACGGTCTCGCGGCCGTAGGCGACGCCGGCCACCCGGTCGGGGTGGTTCGCCGGCATCGCGATGGTGCGGGGTGCCGACGGGGCGGTGATCTCCGTGACGCCCGCCTCGGCGGTGCCGCCCGCGAGGAGGACCAGCAGGTCGACCGTGCGCTGCGCGGCAGCGGCGGCGGCCTGCGGGTCGACGCCGCGCTCGAAGCGCTTGGACGCCTCGGAGCTCAGCTTGTGGCGGCGCGCGGTGCGGGCGATGGCGATCGCGTCGAAGTGGGCGGCCTCGATGACGACCTCGGTGGTGGCCGTCTCCTCGGCCACGTCGGCGATCTCGGTGTTGGCGCCGCCCATGACACCCGCGAGGCCGATCGGCCCGCGGTCGTCGGTGATGACCAGGTCCTGGGCGTCCAGCACGCGCTCGGCACCGTCGAGCGTGGTGAGCTTCTCGCCCTGCTGGGCGCGGCGCACCCCGATCGGGCCCTCGACACGGGTCCGGTCGTAGGCGTGCAGCGGCTGGCCGAGCTCGAGCATCACGTAGTTGGTGATGTCGACGGCGAGCGAGACGGTACGCATCCCGGCCTTCTGCAGCCTGCGCTGCATCCAGATCGGGGAGCGCGCCTCGGGCCGCAGGCCGGTGACCGTACGCGCGGTGAAGTTGCTGCACCCGATGGGGTCGGACACCTTCACCGGGTAGCCGTGGGCGTTGGGCGGCGGCACGTCCAGGAGCGCCGGGTCGCGCAGCGGCAGCCCGTACGCGATGGCGGTCTCGCGGGCCACCCCGCGCATCGAGAGGCAGTAGCCGCGGTCCGGCGTGACGGCGATGTCGAGGACCTCGTCGACGAGCTCCAGGAGCTCGATCGCGTCGGTGCCGGGCTCGTACTCGGGCGGCAGCACGATGATGCCGTGCGTGCCGTCGTCGCCCATGCCGAGCTCGTCGGTGGAGCAGATCATGCCGTGCGAGGTCTTGCCGTACGTCTTGCGCGCGGCGATCGCGAAGTCGCCGGGCAGCACCGCGCCCGGGAGGACCACGACGACCTTGTCGCCGACGGAGAAGTTACGGGCGCCGCAGACGATCTCCTGCGGCTCACCGGTGCCGTTGGCCGTGCCGACGTCGACGGTGCAGAAGCGGATGGGCTTCTTGAAGCCCTCCAGTTCCTCGATGGTCAGGACCTGTCCGACGACCAGGGGGCCCTTGAGGCCCGCACCGGTCTGCTCGACGGTCTCGACCTCCAGGCCGACGGAGACGAGCTCGGCCTGCACGTCGCGGCCGGTCTCCGTCGCCGGCAGGTCGACGTACTCACGCAGCCAGGAAAGCGGGACGCGCATCAGATCTCCATCCCGAACGGCCGGGTGAACCGGACGTCGCCCTCGACCATGTCCCGCATGTCCTCGACGTTGTGGCGGAACATCAGCATGCGCTCGATACCGAATCCGAAGGCGAATCCGCTGTACTTCTCGGGGTCCACGCCGCAGGCGACGAGCACCTTGGGGTTGACCATGCCGCAGCCGCCCAGCTCGATCCATCCCTCGCTGCCGCAGGTGCGGCAGGGGCGGTCCGGGTTGCCGACGGACTCGCCGCGGCAGACGTAGCAGACCATGTCCATCTCGGCGGACGGCTCGGTGAACGGGAAGAAGTTCGGCCGCAGCCGGGTCTTCATGTCCTGGCCGAAGAGCGCCTGGACCATGTGGTCGAGGGTGCCCTTGAGGTCGGCCATGGTGAGGCCCTCGTCGACGGCGAGCAGCTCGATCTGGTGGAAGACCGGGGTGTGCGTGGCGTCGAGCTCGTCGGTGCGGTAGACCCGGCCGGGGCAGACCACGTAGACGGGGGGCTTGCGGCTGAGCAGGGAACGCGCCTGGACGGGCGAGGTGTGCGTGCGCAGCACCACTCCGGACTCGTCGCTCCTGGCACCGTCGGCGCCCTGGACGAAGAAGGTGTCCTGCATCTGCCGCGCCGGGTGGTCGGGCACGAAGTTCAGGGCGTCGAAGTTGAACCACTCCGCCTCGACCTCGGGGCCCTCGGCGATCTCGTAGCCCATGGCGACGAAGACGTCGGAGACGCGCTCCATGATCGTCGTCAGGGGGTGGCGCGCACCGGCCGGGACACGGTCGTAGGGCAGCGTGACGTCCACGGCCTCCTCGACCAGCACCCGGGCGTCGCGCTCGGCCTCCAGCTCGGTCTGGCGGGCGGCCAGCGCCTTGGAGACGGCGCCACGGGCCTGGCCCACGCGCTTGCCCGCCTCGGCCTTGGCCTGCGGCGGCAGCGCGCCGATCTCCCGGTTGGCGAGCGACAGGGGCGAGGTACCACCGGTGTGCGCGGTCTTCGCCTGGGCGAGCGCGTCGAGGTCGCCGGCGGCGGCGAAGGCGGCGAACGCCTCGTCCCGCATGCGCTCGATCTCTTCCGGTTTCAGTGCCTCGACCTCGACTGGGTCGTACGACTTGTTCGGTGCCGACATCTCTTCCCGTGCTTCCGATTGGCTGGTGGCGACCCTGGCTGGACGACTGAGGACGCAAAGGTGCCAAAAGTCGAGTCTACGGGCCGCCGGAGGGCGAAGGAGCCCGTGGGCCGCTCAGACCAGATAGGCCGGCGCGCTCACGGGCAGGATAAATCGGAACTCGGCGCCGCCGCCGGGTGCGCGGTCGACCGTGATGGTGCCGCCGTGCGCCTCGACGATGCCCTTGACGATGTAGAGGCCCAGGCCGGTCCCGCCGCGCTTGCTCCCCCGCCAGAAGCGGGTGAAGACGCGGCCCATCGACTCCTCGGGGATGCCGGGACCTTCGTCGCTCACGGTGACTGCCGTTCCACTCTCGTCGTTCTTGGCCGGTGCGGGCGCAGGGGCGATCTCAATAGTGACGGTTCCCTCGCCGTGGCGCACCGCGTTTTCGAGGAGGTTGCCGAGGACCTGGTCGACCTTGTCCGGATCGGCCCAGAGCGCGGGCAGCGGCTGCCGGGTGTGCACGAGGAAGCGGTCGGGTGCCTGGCCGTTCGCGGTCAGTGCCTGGATGTGGCGTTCGACGGCGGCGGAGATGTCCACGGGCTGGCGGCGCAGCTCGAGCCGGCCGGAGTCGATGCGGGAGATGTCGAGCAGCTCGGCGATGAGCCGGGTGACGCGGTTGGCGTCGGCGTCGACGGTCTCGAGCATCAGCCGCTTCTGGTCGTCGGTGAACCGCTCCCACTTGGCCAGGAGCGTGGCGGTGAAGCCCTTGACCGAGGTCAGGGGGGAGCGGAGCTCGTGGGCGACGGTGGCGATCAGCTCCGCGTGGCTGAGCTCGGTGCGCCGGCGTGCCTCCGTACCGCGCAACGAGACGACGAGCCGCCGGACCGGCCCGGTCGGGGCCTCCCGTACGTAACGGGCGGAGACCAGGACCTCACGGCCGCCGGGGAGCAGCAGATTCCGCTCGGGCTGGCCGACCCGGGTGGCGAGCCCGCCGTAGGGGTCGGTCAGGTCCCACCAGCGTCGCCCCTTGAGGTCCTCGAGGGGCAGCGCCTGGTCCAGGGGGTGGCCGAGGGCGTCGGCCACGGGTGTGGCGGTGATCCTGGAGGCGGCCCTGTTGAAGCAGACGACCGTGCCGTTCTCGTCGGCGACGACGAGTCCGTCGGGCAGGTCGTCCGGGTCGATACCCGTCGCGGGGTCCCCGACGGCCGGGCTCGTGCCGGCCCCGTCGGAGAGGGCGCGCACGGCGGCCGTGTGTGTCGCTCGCGGCCTGCTCATGCCGACAGCCATCTTCCCGTACCCCACCTCTCGAACCGGTGCAGTGGGCCCCCGAGTTCGCCACCCTACTAGGCGTCAGCAGCCGGGCGACACCCTCCGGGTGGGCAGCGGCCGGGTGTGGCCCGTATCGATCGGTGGGGATCAGCGGGGGTGCCGCGTGCGCTGGGCCCGCGCGGAGGCGTAGAGGCACACGGCGGCGGCGGTGGCGAGATTGAGGCTCTCGGCCCTCCCGTGGATCGGGACCCGGACCACTGCGTCGGCCAGGGCGCGCGTCTCCTCGGGCAGGCCCCACGCCTCGTTGCCGAACACCCATGCGGTGGGACCGCCCATGGTGCCCGCGTCGAGCTCGTCGTCGAGGTCGTCCTCGCCCGCGCCGTCGGCCGCCAGGATGCGCACACCGGCGTCCCGCAGCCCTCGCACCGCCTGCTCGACGGGCACGCCGACGGCCACCGGCAGGTGGAAGAGCGAGCCGACGGAGGCCCGGACCGACTTGGGGTTGTAGAGGTCCACCGAGGCGTCGGTGAGCACGACCGCGTCCGCGCCGGCGGCGTCCGCGCAGCGCAGCACCGTCCCCGCGTTGCCGGGGTCGCGGACGTGGGCGAGCACGGCGACCAGGGTGGGCTTCGCCGCGAGGATGTCCTCGAAGGGCGAGTCCAGGAACCGGCAGACGCCGATCAGCCCCTGGGGGGTGACGGTCTGCGAGACCTCGGCGAGCACCTCGCCGTCCGCGAGGTGCACGCGGGCCCCTGCGGCACGGGCGGCGTCGATGATGTCGGCGTACCGGTCGGCGGCCTCGACGGTGGCGAAGAGCTCGGTCAGGGTGGGCTCGCCGTCGCCGCCGCGGTGCGCGGCGGCCTCCCGCACGGCCTGCGGCCCCTCGGCGATGAACCTGCGCTCCTTGCCGCGGAAGTTGCGCCTGGCCAGCCGGCGTGCGGCGGCGATACGCGGCGATCGGGCGGAGATCAGTTCGGGGGTGCCCATGGTCGGCGGCGAGCCTCTCTGCGTGAGTCAGCTTCTCTGCGTACGTTTCTCTGCGTACGGCTGACTACGTACGCGACACGTCGTGCAACGCACCGGACCCGCAGACGGCACACGCCTGCGGGTCCGGCTCGGAATGCTGGGACGCTGAAGTCCTGCCTGGATCAGGCGGCCTTCGGGGCGTTGACGTCGCTCGGGAGGGCCTTCTGGGCGACCTCGACGAGGGCGGCGAACGCGTTGGCGTCGTTGACCGCGAGCTCGGCCAGGATCTTGCGGTCCACCTCGATGTTGGCGGCCTTCAGACCCTGGATGAGGCGGTTGTACGTCATGCCGTTCTGGCGGGCAGCCGCGTTGATGCGCTGGATCCAGAGCTGACGGAAGTCGCCCTTGCGCTTCTTGCGGTCGTTGTAGTTGTAGACCAGGGAGTGGGTGACCTGCTCCTTGGCCTTGCGGTACAGGCGCGAACGCTGACCGCGGTAACCGCTGGCGGCCTCGAGGATCGCCCGGCGCTTCTTGTGGGCGTTTACTGCCCGCTTGACGCGTGCCACTTTTGACTCCTTGCAGCGGGGGCGGGTGGTCGCAGTATCAGACTCACCCGACCCGGAAACGAATTGGTCCCGGTCGGATCGAGGGCGTCTCCGGGTTCACCGGAGACGGCGCCTCACTTGCCGAGAAGCTTCTTGACCTTCTTGACGTCGGCCGGAGCCACGACGACCGTGCCGGTCAGCGAGCGGGTCTTCTTGGACGACTTGTGCTCGAGCAGGTGGCGCTTGCCCGCCTTCTCGCGCAGCACCTTGCCGGAGCCGGTGATCTTGAAGCGCTTGCTGGCACCGCTGTGCGTCTTGTTCTTCGGCATAGCGCCGTTATCTCCTCGTCAGTGGCGCCCCTCTCGGTGCGGGCACCGGACTGCAGGGGCGTCAGATCTTTGGGTGGTTTCCGAGGGACCCGGGGGCGCCTGGGTGGCTGCCCCCGGAGGTCACGCCTCGGAAGGTGTC
The DNA here is from genome assembly GCF_042667905.1 of Streptomyces sp. NPDC057287. NCBI lineage: Bacteria > Bacillati > Actinomycetota > Actinomycetes > Kitasatosporales > Streptomycetaceae > Streptomyces > Streptomyces sp. NPDC057287. The sequence goes on from NZ_JBHUYV010000009.1 coordinate 276,243, forward strand.
TCGGCCGGAGCCTCGGCCGCTGCGGCCGGAGCCTCAGCGGTGTCCGCCGCGGCCGGGGCCTCAGCGGTGTCACCTTCGGACTCGGCGTCGGGGGCGAATCCCTGACGCTCCGCCTTGCGGGCGGCCTGGGCCTCACGGGCTTCGGCCATGGCTTCGGTCTTCTTCTTGTGCGGGCCCAGAACCATGATCATGTTCCGGCCGTCCTGCTTCGGGTTCGACTCGATGAACCCAAGGTCCTCGACGTCCGAAGCCAGACGCTGGAGCAGTCGGAAGCCCAGCTCGGGGCGGGACTGCTCACGACCACGGAACATGATCGTGATCTTGACCTTGTCCCCCTGCTTGAGGAACCGGACGACGTGACCCTTCTTGGTGTCGTAGTCGTGCGGGTCGATCTTCGGCCGGAGCTTCATTTCCTTGATGACCGTGTGCGCCTGGTTCTTGCGCGCCTCACGGGCCTTCATGGCCGACTCGTACTTGAACTTCCCGTAGTCCATGAGCTTGCACACGGGGGGACGGGCTGTCGCCGCCACCTCGACCAGGTCGAGGTCGTACTCCTGTGCGAGCTCCAGGGCCTTGGCAAGCGGAACAATCCCGACCTGCTCGCCGCTGGGACCGACAAGTCGCACCTCGGGAACGCGAATCCGGTCGTTGATGCGGGGCTCGGCGCTGATGGATCCTCCTCGGTAGCACCACGCGACCGCCTGGCGGACAGCCGCGTAACGTCTTCTTTGAGACCAACCGAGCCGGGAAAGCAGAAATGCCCCGGACGGGACACAGGCGGGGCTCCAGGAACTACCGGAACACCGCCGCGTGCAACCGCGGGGCGCTATCGGGCGGCCCCATCGTCCGTACGGAACGATGGTTGCCACCTGACCGGTGACCCGCCGTCCCTGAGGACGGTCAGGTGGGAGATCGGAGCCTCCACTTGTGGGCCGGTCACATAGGTGTCCGGCCGGTCGTTACACAAGGTTAGCAGCTCCCCGGGGCCACGGCTAACCCGCTGTCCGGGCGGCTCCCGCAGGATGGACCGCGCCGACGTGGCCTTATCGTGTGGGGCATGAGCGACGCGACCACTCCCAGCACCGAGAACCCCGGCTTCGACGACATGGCCCGCGACATCGCGGAGGTTCCCGCGGTCGAGGTGATCGTGACCGTGGCCGTCAACCTGATGAGCGCCGCCGCCGTGAAGCTCGGCCTGACCGAGGAGGGCGAGCAGCACAAGGACCTGGACGAGGCCCGCAAGCTGGTCCAGGCACTGGCCGGGCTGCTCGACGCGAGCGCCACCGAGATCAGCACCTTCCACGCCTCGCCGCTGCGCGACGGCCTGAAGTCGCTCCAGCTGGCCTTCCGCGAGGCCTCGCTCGTCCCGGACGAGCCCGGCAAGGGCCCGGGCGAGAAGTACACCGGCCCCGTCTACGGCTGATCACCCCACAGCTCTCGGAGCCCGCCGCCTGTCCGCAGGCGGCGGGCTCCTGTGCGTCAGCGGCTGAACAGCGGGTCGCCCGGGGCCTCGGCACCGGCCGGCAGGAGCGCCAGGTCGATGCCGCGCACGAGCCGGGCGCGCAGCACCTCGCTGGCCGAGAGGGCGTCGGCGACCCGGCGGGCGGTCTCCGCGACCACCGCGTCCGGGGCGAGGACGAGGGCGAGGGTTCCGTCGGCCCGGCCGGGGCCGAGGTGGGCCCGCAGCACGGCGGGTTCGGCGGCCACCGCCTCCCGCACCGCGGCGACGACGGCCGGGTCTTCGAGCGGATCCGCGCTCGCGCGGTTCTCGGCCAGGGCCAGCAGGGCGGGGCCGGCCAGCTCGAAGGCGACGGGCCCCGCCAGGTCCAGCACCACCGTGTCCGCCTTCTCGTGCGCGGCGGCCTGCAGGGCCTGGTGCAGGGGTACGGCTACCGGGCGCGCCTCGGGGTCCCAGCGGGCCAGCGAGGCGGTGGAGGTGAAGGCGGGCAGCGCGCGCCGGTCGCCGGCCTGGAGGGTCGGGACCGCCATGTCGCTCGTCTTCTCGCGGCGCAGCCCGTCCCCCCGTCGCCCGCCACCACCCTTCTCAGGAGCTTCGCGCCCCTCCTCGCCGCCCTCCTCCACCTCGCCCAGGACGGCGACGACCGGCACGAGCAGCCGGGCTTCGCGGAGAGCCGCGAGGACCGGGCCGACCGCCGTCCGGTCGGCGGCCCAGGCCGCGAGGGCCGCCGTCAGTTCGGGCGAGGCAGTGCCGTCGTCGTCGGAGAAGCCGGAGTCCGGGATGTTCTTGAGCGCCACACGACGAGCGTAGTGGGTCGTCCCTCTCACCTGGGCGACAGGTCGGACACAGCCTGCTGCCAGGTGGGCTGCCTAGCGTCCGGCCCATGCCCCGTCACAGAACGCGCAGGCCCGCGCTGTCCGCCCTCGTGACCGCCGCCGCCGTGCTGCTGGCCGGTTCCGCCGCGGGAGGTGCGTATCTGGTGGTTCGGTCGCCGGATGACGCGCACGCGGCCGTGGCCGCCGTATCGTCCGCTCCGAGCCCGCCCGCCGCGACGGGCCGGAGCGAGGAGCCCGAGGTGGATCTCGACGCGGAGCTGGCCGACGCGCTGGCGTCCCTGGCCGACGGGGCCGATGTGTCGGTGGCCGTGCTGGACACGGAGAGCGGGGCGGGCGCCGCGTACGGCGACGGGACGTACGACACCGCCAGCATCGTCAAGGTGGACATCCTGGCCGCGCTGCTGCTGCTCGCGCAGGACGAGGACCGGGAGCTGAACGGCGCCGAGCAGGCGTACGCGGAAGCCATGATCCGGCGCAGCGACAACACCTCGGCCACCGAACTGCTCAAGGCGGTCGGCGGCGAGGAAGGGCTGGACGCGGCCAACGAGCGGCTGGGGCTGACCGGCACGAAGGCCGCCCACGCGTGGGGGCTGACCCAGACCACGGCCGCCGACCAGGTGCGGCTGCTGGAGGCGGTGTCCGGTACTGATTCGGAGCTGTCGGCCGGCTCCCGCGCCTATCTGACGAAACTGATGGGGCAGGTCGAGGCCGACCAGCGGTGGGGGGTGTCGGCGGCGGGCACCGGCGCGGTGCTGAAGAACGGCTGGATGCCCCGGACCACGACGGGCCTGTGGGACATCAACAGCATCGGCTCGGTGGAGAGCGCCGGGCACACCCTGCTGGTGGCGGTGCTGTCGCGCGGACACGCGACCAAGGAGGCGGGGATCGCCCTCGTGGAGTCCGTCGCCAGGGCGGCGGCCGGCGTGACGGGCGCGGTGACCGGTCAGGACTGAGGACGGCCCGCTGCGTGAAGAGCCGGGCCCCGCCCGGCGAGGGACCGGTCCCGCTGGACGGAAAGCCGGCACCGCCGGGCGGACAGCCGGTACCGCTGCGTGGAGAGCCGTCCCGCCCTGCGAGGGACCGCTCCGCTCAGCGGAGGGGGCCGCCGGGGAACGGGCTGTACGCGGGCGCTGCGGGATTCCTGCCGCGCGCGTTCCGGCCGGCGGTGCTCCTTCCGCGCCACAGCACCACGGCCAGGGCGAGGAGTACGGCGCCGAGACCGCCCGCCGACGGGGCCAGCCAGCCCGCGGGGTCGCCGTCGTCCGCCTGCGGGGTGGGGCCGGAGCCGAAGTACTCCTCGTGGTGGCCGGCCGCGGCGGCCCGCGCGGCCAGGTCGTCGGGGCGCAGCTTCGCCCCGGCCGCGATCGCGGCGGCGGGGTCGACCAGGCCGTAGCCCCTGGCGTCGTCGCGGCCGCCCGAAGGGGCGTTGCGAGCGGTGTCCGCGAGGAGGGTCTTGATCTGCGCGGGCGAGAGGCCCGGGTGCGCCGCACGCACCAGGGCCACGGCCCCGGAGACGAACGCCGACGCGGCGGACGTCCCCCACTCGATGTAGTAGTGCCCGTCGGGGTTGGCCACGACGATGTCCACGCCGGGCGCGCTGACGGTGGCGTACCAGCGGCGGGTGGAGAACGCGGCGTGCGTGCCGTACTTGTCGACCGCCGCGGCGGCGATCACGCCGGGGTAGGCGGCGGGGTAGGAGACCCGGTCGCCCTTCTCCCCGCCGTTGCCCGCGGAGGCGACAACGGCGACGCCCTTGCCGAGGGCGTACTGCACGGCGGCGTCCTCGCCGGGTTCCGGGTGCGCCGACTCGCTGTCGTCGCCGAGGGAGAGGTTGATGACGTCGGCGCCCTGGTCCGCCGCCCAGCGGATGCCGTCGGCGAGCGCGGTGCCGCGCGCGGCGCGGGCCTTCTTGCGCGCCGGGTCGCCCGACTCGAGGATCACGCGGACGGGAAGGATCCTGGCTTCCGGGGCGACGCCGAGCACGCCGTCTCCCCGGCCGGGTCCGCTGCCCCGGCCCGCGATGATCCCGGCCATCGCCGTGCCGTGCAGCGCCCACGAGCTGTCGCCGCGTCCGGCACCGAATCCGATGAGGTCCTTGCCCGGGAGCACCTGGCCGGCGAGGTCGGGGTGCTCGGCGTCGACCCCGGTGTCCAGCACCGCGACCGTGATTCCCTTGCCCTTCGTGGTCTGCCAGGCCGCGCCGGTGTGAAGGGCCTCCAGGCCCCACTGCTGGTCACGGATGGCGTCCGCCCGGGCGGGGACGGCGGGCAGCAGGGCGAAGGCGGTGGCCGTGGCCACGGCGGCGAGCGCCCGGAGCCGGCGGGGGCGGGTCATTCCGGCTTCTCCGCGAGATCGGTGACGGTCCTGCGCAGGGTGCGCTCCACCCGGTCCGCGACACCCTTCGCCTCATGGCCGAGCCCGGCCTGCGCGACGGTCGTGGTGGCTCCGGACGCCATGGCCTCGGCGGCCGGCTGCGGCTCGGTCACGGCACGGCCGTCCGCGAAGCCGGAGACGGCGAACACGACCACGGGCACCTCGGTCAGGACGTGGACCGTCCAGCTGGCGCGCTGCCGGGCGCCGAATCCGGCGGCCACGGTGTCGTCGGCCGGGTAGGTGCGGGGCATCAGGTCGGAGCGTCCGGCGAGGTTCTGGGTGGTGAACCGGGTGCTGAGCGCGCCCATCGCCCCGGCGTCCGCCTCGGTGAAGACCATGCCGACGGTGGTGACGCTGCTGCGGGTGGCGTCGGTGTACGTGGCGCGCACCAGACGTTCGCAGCCGACCGGGCGGAGCGTCTTGAGCAGCAGGGGGTCCAGGCCCGCCGCGCAGCCGCTGTCGCTCGCGACGGCGACCCGGGTCCAGGCCCGGTCGGTGGCTCCCGGGCCCGCGCCCTCGCCCTTGAGGGTCCGCGGGAAGAGGGTGTCGACGGGCACGCTGTGCCAGACGGAGCGGGTCACGGTGTACGCGCTGTCGTCGCCCGGATCGGCCGCGGAGTCACCGATGAGCCAACTGCCGGTGACCGCCCCGCCGATGAGCCCGAGGCCGAGCACCGCGCAGACGGCGGCCGCCGCGGTCCTGGCGGGTTTGCGGGCCTTGACGGGGCGCAGCCGGGTGGTGGTCTCCGCGGGCGTCTCGGCGTACGCGTAGTAGGCGCCGGGCGGAGCCGGGGTGGCACCCGGGCGCGGAGTGAGGTCCACGGCGCCGACGGGCCTGCGCCGGGTGGCCGCGGGCGGGGGCGGCGGGCCGGGGTGGGCGGGCGGCGCCGGCGGTACGGGGCGGAGCCGCGTGGTCGTCTCGGGCACCGGCTCGGCGCGGGGCGCGGGAGGCGCCGGCTGCGCGCCCGGGGCCTGCGGCGCGGGCGCGGTGCCGGTCACGGGAGGCGCCGGCCGGGCGGGGGGCGCGGGAGGCGGAATGTGCGGGGCCGGGGCACCACCCGGCACGGACGGCGGGGTGGCCGGGCGGGGTGGCACGGGAGCGCGCTGCGCTTCGGTACTCATCCGTCCCCCTGGTCCACGTCCCCGTACGGCCGACGGACCGCCGCTGCACACGGGCCCCGCCGGTCGATCGTGTGACCGTCACTCTACGGGGTGGGGGGCACCCGGTGGGAACGGGACGGAGGGTGCGGGACGATCTGCACCGAACATCCCCTACCCAGTGGTACGGCCGTCTGGCAAGCTGCCGACATGACTGTCCGCGCCGCTGACCGGAGCCGTTACAACCGGGCCACCGCCCATCTCGACGCCCCGGTGGCCGTCGTCGACCTGGATGCCTTCGACGCCAACGCCGACGACCTGGTGCGCCGGGCGGGCGGGAAGCCGATCCGGGTGGCGAGCAAGTCCGTGCGCTGCCGCGCCCTGCTGGAGCGGGTGCTCGCGCGTCCGGGCTTCGCCGGGCTCATGTCGTTCACGCTCGCGGAGTCCCTGTGGCTGGCCCGTGCGGGATTCGACGACGTGCTCCTGGCCTATCCGTCGGCCGACCGGTCCGCGTACGCGGAGGTGGCGGCCGATCCCAAGCTCGCCGCCGCCGTGACGGTGATGGTGGACGACCCCGCCCAGCTGGAGCTGATCGACGCCGCGCGCGCCGGCGGTACGGAGGAGATCCGGGTCTGCCTGGAGCTGGACACCTCGCTGCGGCTGCTCGGGGGCCGGGTCAGGATCGGCGCGCTGCGCTCCCCCCTCCGCACCCCCGCCCAGCTGGCGGAGATGGCCCGCTCGGTGGACCGCAGGCCCGGCTTCCGGCTGGTGGGGCTCATGGCCTACGAGGGTCATGTCGCCGGTGTGGGCGACTCGGTGGCCGGCCGGCCGCTGCGGTCGCGTGCGGTCCGGCTGATGCAGGCGGCGGCCCGCAGGGAGCTGGCGGCCCGGCGCGCGGAGGTCGTGCGGGCGGTCCGAGCGGTGGCGCCCGGCCTGGAGTTCGTGAACGGGGGCGGAACGGGCAGCGTGCAGCACACCGCCGCCGAGTCCGCCGTGACGGAGATCGCGGCGGGGTCCGGGCTCTTCGTGCCGAGGCTGTTCGACAACTACACCTCGTTCACGGGCCGTCCGGCGGCCCTGTTCGCCCAGCCCGTGGTGCGGCGGCCGGGCGTGGGCGTGGTGACGGTGCTGGGCGGCGGCTACCCGGCGTCCGGCGCGGCGGGCCCGGACCGGCTGCCGGTGCCGTATCTGCCCGAGGGGCTGCGCTACGACCCCCAGGAGGGACCGGGCGAGGTCCAGACCCCGCTGCTGGGCGCCCCCGCGGACGATCTGCTGATCGGTGACAAGGTGTGGTTCCGGCACGCCAAGGCCGGTGAGCTCTGCGAGCGCTTCGACGAGCTGCGGCTGATCGAGGGCGAGCGGATCACGGCGACCGTCCCGACGTACCGGGGCGAGGGCCGCACCTTCCTGTAGGCGCCACGGCAGGGCCGGGGCCGTGCGGCACGTTCCGGCGGGCGGTGTGCGGGGCCCGCTGTGGATCGGGGCGGGCCGCGTCAGGGGGCCACGGTGCTGCCCACACCGCCACCGGTGGCGTCGCCGATCGGGCGGACGCCCCGGGTGATGGTGTCCATGAGGGAGAGCGGCAGCTCGTGGCGGCCCGCGTCGAACGCGAAGCGCAGGATGACCGGCGTCTCGCTGCCGAGCGGGGAGGGGAAGGCCAGCGACTGGACGTAGCCGCCGGGGCCCTTGCCCGTGGTGACCTGACGGCGCACCAGGTATCCGGTGCGTCCCGCCACGGTCACGGGCCCGGACGCCAGCTCCTTCTGGGACCTGATGCCCCCGTGGATGGAGTCGCCGACGAGGTCCTTCCCGTAGGCGCGGTCGGCTGCCGTCCCGATGTCCTCCTCGGCCAGTGCCTTCATGGCCGTGAGACCGGTGCCGCTCGCCGTCCGGACCGTAACGGTGCCGTGGTGGCAGAAGGTTCCCGAGTCGCCGGGGCAGGTGTAGGAGCCGGCGGTACGCATCGTGGAGCTGTCGTCGAGGGTGTGTTCCGGCTTCTCCCAGCCGTCGGGAACCGTGAGGGTGATCCCGTTGAGCTGGTCGACCAGCACCGCCGGGTCGTCCTGCGGACCCGCGTCGGGCGGCGGGGCGGACACGCTCGCACCGTCCGTGGCGGTGGGCGGCGGAGGGCTGTCGCCGGCCGCGGTCCCGGCCCGGGTCCCGGCGTAGTCCGCGCCCATCACCAGGAATCCGGTCACCGCGGCGGCGACGACCGCCAGCCCGGCGACCGTCAGGGCCACGGCCCTGACGGTGCGGCCGCCGCCGGCCGGGGAGGGACTCCGCTGCGCACGCGCCACGGTCAACGGCGCGGTGGCGGCCGACGACCGGACGTGACCGGTCCAGGCAGCACCGTCCCACCACCGCTCGGTGCCGGGTGCGTTCACGTCCGCGTACCAGCCGGGCGGCGTCGCGTTGCTCATGCCACCACTGTAGGGAGCGTCAGCCGAGCGGTGTCACGTACGCCCCGGAGATCCCGCCGTCGACCAGGAAGTCGGTGGCGTTGACGAACGAGGAGTCGTCGCTCGCCAGGAAGGCGACGGCGGCCGCGATCTCCGTCGCCTCGGCGAACCGGCCGAGGGGGATGTGCACGAGCCGGCGGGCGGCACGCTCCGGGTCCTTGGCGAACAGCTCGCGCAGCAGCGGGGTGTCGACCGGCCCCGGGCAGAGGGCGTTGACCCGGATCCCCTCCCGCGCGAACTGCACACCGAGTTCGCGGGACAGGGCGAGGACACCTCCCTTGGACGCGGTGTACGAGATCTGGGAGGTGGCGGCGCCCATCCGTGCCACGAAGGACGCGGTGTTGATGATCGAGCCGCGGCCCTGGCGCCGCATGTAGGGGAGGGCTGCCTTGCAGCAGAGGTAGACGGAGGTGAGGTTGACCTCCTGGACGCGTTTCCAGGCCTCCAGGCCGGTGGTGAGGATGGAGTCGTCCTCGGGCGGCGAGATGCCCGCGTTGTTGAAGGCGATGTCGACGGAGCCGTAGGTGTCGTCCGCCGCCGCGAAGAGCGCCTCGACCTGGCCGGGGTCGGTGACGTCGACGCGTACGAAGGTGCCGCCCGCCTCCTCGGCGGCGGCCCTGCCCGCGCTCTCGTCGATGTCGCCGCAGACGACGTGGGCTCCCTCGGACGCCAGCCGGCGGGCGGTGGCGAGCCCGATGCCGCTGCCCGCCCCCGTGATGACGGCGGTGCGGCCGGTCAGGCGGCGGCAGATGTTCCCGGAGTCGGTGGTCATGTGTTCTCAGGCCTCCGTGCCGATGAAGACGTTCTTGGTTTCGGTGAAGGCCGTGAGGGCGTCGGGCCCCAGTTCACGGCCGAGCCCGGACTGTTTGTACCCGCCGAAGGGGGTCCAGTAGCGGACGGCGGAGTGCGAGTTGACGGACAGGTTGCCGGCCCGGACCGCCCGCGAGACCCGCAGGGCACGGCCCACGTCCCGCGTCCAGACCGATCCGGCGAGGCCGTGTTCGGTGGCGTTGGCCAGCCGGACGGCGTCGTCCTCGTCCTCGAAGGGCAGGACCACGGCCACCGGGCCGAAGACCTCCTCGGTGGCGACGGGGGCGTCGGGGGCGACGCCGGTCAGGACGGTCGGGGGGAACCAGAAGCCGGGTCCGGTGGGCGCGTTGCCCCGGATGCCGTCGGCGTCCGACGGGACGAGGGCGCGGACGCGCTCCAGCTGCGTCCGGGAGATCAGAGGGCCCATCTGGGTCTTCTCGTCGGACGGGTCCCCCACGACGACGGAGGCGACGGCCGGGACGAGCAGTTCGAGGAAGCGGTCGTACGCGGACCGCTGGACCAGGATGCGGGTGCGGGCGCAGCAGTCCTGGCCGGCGTTGTCCAGGAAGGACATGGGCGCGGCGGCCGCGGCGGCCTCGATGTCGGCGTCGGCGAACACAATGTTGGGGCTCTTGCCGCCGAGTTCGAGGGTCAGCCGCTTCAGCCGGTCGGCGCACCTGGCCATGATCTGCTTGCCGACGCGGGCCGAGCCGGTGAAGACGATCTTGGCGACCCCGGGGTGTTCGACCAGGGCGTTGCCCGCCACGTCCCCCGCGCCGGGCAGCACCTGGAAGAGGTGTTCGGGGAGGCCCGCTTCGAGAGCCAGTCCTGCCAGCCTCTGCGCGGTGAGAGGGGTGGTCTCGGCCGGTTTGAGGAGGACGGCGTTCCCGGCGGCGAGGGCGGGGGCGGCTCCCCAGGCGGCGATCGGCATGGGGAAGTTCCAGGGGGCGATCACGCCGACGACGCCCACCGGCTCCAGGAACGTGAGGTCGACCCCGCCGGGCACGGGGATCTGCCGCCCTGTCAGGCGTTCCACTCCCCCGGCCGCGTAGTCCAGCAGGTCCCGGACGTTCGCCGCCTCCCAGCGGGCGTTGGCCAGGGTGTGGCCCGCCTCGGTGACCTCCAGCCGGGCCAGCCGTTCGGCGTGTTCGTCGACGAGCACGGCGAAGCGGCGCAGCAGCCGGGCCCGGTCGGCGGGGGCGAGGCCGGCCCAGACGCGCTGGGCGGCGGCGGCGCGGGTGACGGCGGTGTCCACCTCGTCGGCGGTGGTGGCGGTGACGGTGGCGACGAGCTCTTCGGTCGCCGGGTTCAGGACACGGTGTTCGGTGGTCACGTGGTGCCTCACAGACGTTCGAAGGAGCGGCGGAGCTCCCAGTCGGTCACCGCGGCGTCGAAGGCCTCCAGTTCGACGCGCGCCATGTTGCGGTAGTGCGCGACGACGTCGTCGCCGAAGGCCTCCCGGGCCACCTCGCTGCTCTCCCAGAGGCCGGCGGCCTCACGGAGCGTGGTGGGCACCCGGTCGTATCCCGCGGTGTACGCGTTGCCCTCGCAGGCGTCGGGGAGTTCCAGCTCGTTCTCGATGCCGTGGAGTCCCGCGGCGACGAGGCCGGCGACGGCGAGGTACGGGTTGACGTCGCCGCCGGGCAGGCGGTTCTCGAAGCGCGTCGAGCGGCCGTGTCCGACGACGCGCAGGGCGCAGGTGCGGTTGTCGTGCCCCCAGGCGACGGCGGTCGGGGCGAAGGAGCCGGGCTGGAACCGCTTGTAGGAGTTGATGTTCGGCGCGTACAGGACGGAGAAGTCGCGCAGGGCGGCCAGCTGGCCCGCGAGGAAGTGCCGCATCACGGGGGACATCGAGCCGTCCTCGCCGGCCATGACGCTGTGTCCGTCGGCGTCCTGGAGCGAGAGGTGGATGTGGCAGGAGTTGCCTTCGCGCTCGTTGAACTTGGCCATGAAGGTGAGCGCGACGCCTTCCTGCGCGGCGATCTCCTTGGAACCGGTCTTGTAGACGGCGTGCTGGTCGCAGGTGACCAGGGCCTCGTCGTAACGGAAGACGATCTCGTGCTGACCGGGGTTGCACTCGCCCTTGGCGGACTCGACGGTGAGCCCGGCGGCCGCCATCTCGTTGCGGATGCGCCGCAGCAGCGGTTCGACGCGGCCGGTGCCGAGGACGGAGTAGTCGATGTTGTACTGGTTGGCAGGGGTGAGGCCGCGGTAGTTGCGGTCCCACGCCTCCTCGTAGGTGTCCTTGAAGACGATGAACTCGAGTTCGGTGCCGACGTGGGCGGTCAGTCCGTGTGCGGCGAGCCGCTCCAGCTGCCGCCGGAGGATCTGACGGGGCGCCGCGACGACCGGTGAGCCGTCCTCCCAGGCGAGATCGGCCATGACCAGCGCCGATCCCTCGTGCCAGGGGATGCGGCGCAGGGTGGCGAGGTCGGGGCGCATCGCGAAGTCGCCGTAGCCGTCGGACCAGGAGGACATGGCGAATCCGTCGACGGTGTTCATGTCCGTGTCGACGGCGAGCAGGTAGTTGCAGCCCTCTGTGCCGTGCTCCAGCACCTCGTCGAGGAAGAAGGACGCCGCGAACCGTTTGCCCTGCAGCCGGCCCTGCATGTCGGGGAAGGCGAGGACCACGGTGTCGATCTCACCGCGCTCCACGAGCACGCGCAGCTCGTCGGTCGCCAGCGGGGGTGTTCGGTCTGCCACGGGATACTCCTCGTTCGGTCAGCCGGAAGGCCTGCGGCCTCTCCCGAGATCGTTAAGGTATGGGAGAAAACCATTGGAGGGAAGGGAATCGGGTCGTGGCGGAAGAGACCGGGGGGCCCGCGTCCTGTGACCGGCTGCTGCCCGCGCTGCGGCCGGTCCGCGCGGGCAACGGCTTCGAGGAGGCGCTGGAGCAGATCCTCCAGGTGGTGAGGCTCGGCCTGGTGCCCGGCGGAGGGCGGCTGCCGGCCGAGCGTGAGCTGGCCGGGCTCCTGGGCATCAGCCGTGTCACCCTGCGGGAGGTCCTCAAGGTGCTCCAGGACCAGGGGCTGATCGAAGCCAGACGCGGCCGGTACGGCGGCACGTTCGTGCTCCCCCGCACCGGACCGGCCGACGGGGACGAGCTGCGCCGCCGGACGGCGGACACCGACATCGAGGACGTCCTGCTGTTCCGCGAGGTCCTGGAGGCGGGGGCGGCCGGGCTCTGCGCGTCGCGCGGCCTCGACGAGGAGGGCACGGACCGGTTGCGGAGGGCTCTGGCAGCGACGCACGAGGCACCTCTGCCCGACTACCGCAGACTCGACACCCACTTCCACCTGACGCTCGCCGAGCTCTCCGGATCACACTCCCTCGCCGTCCGGTACGCGGCCGTCCGGGCCACCGTCAACGACCTGCTGGACTGCATTCCCCTGCTCGTACGGAACCTCGAACACTCCCAGCACCAGCACACGGTCCTGGTCGAGGCGGTCCTCGACGGCGACGAGGAGGCGGCACGCGCGGTGGCGCGCGAGCACTGCGCGGGGACGGCCGCGTTGCTCCGGGGCTTCCTGGCTTGATCCAGCTCTTCCGGATCACCGCTCTTGCGCGACGGCGCCGCACGAACAAAGGTATGACGCATCACCATTGCACCGGGCCGGCCCGCAGACCGGCCGCCGGAGGGACCGCACCATGCACGAACCGCTCATCGGCATCACGACCTACCTGGAGCCGGCGGCTCGCTGGGGCGTCTGGGAACTCCCGGCGGCGGTGCTCCCCTCCGCCTATCCCCGGCTGGTCCAGCGCTCCGGCGGACTGGCCGCGCTGCTGCCGCCCGACGAACCGGCGAGGGCGGAGGCCGCCGTGGCCCGGCTGGACGGCCTCGTGATCGCGGGAGGCGCCGACGTGGACCCCGGGCTGTACGGCGCGGAGCGCGACTTCAGGACGGGCCCTCCGGCGCACGAACGCGACACCTGGGAGGTGGCCCTGCTGCGCGCGGCAAGGGCGGCCGGCACCCCGGTGCTCGGGATCTGCCGGGGCATGCAGCTGCTGAACGTGGCGCTGGGCGGCACCCTGACCCAGCATCTGGACGGGCACGCGGGGCCGTTCGGCAAGGCCGGAGTCCTCGGCGAGCACGCCGTGACGCCGGTGGCGGGGACCCTGTACGCCTCGCTGGTGCCCGAGGAGGCGTCCGTACCCACGTACCACCATCAGGCCGTGGACCGGCTCGCGCCGGGCCTGGTGGCCTCCGCGCACGCGGCGGACGGCACGGTCGAGGCGATCGAGCTGCCCGGCGAGCAGTGGGTGCTCGGGGTCCAGTGGCACCCGGAGATGGGCGACGACCTCCGGATCATGCGGGCCCTGGTGGCGGCGGCCGAGGCGAGGGCGGGCGTTCCCGCGGCCTGAGCCGGACGGTCCGGACCCGCCCCGCACCCTCAGGGCCCGGCGGCCTCACGGGCCGTCAGGGCGAGCAGGTCGCGGGCGGGCCCGGTGGGCCGGTGCCCGGACGGCCAGACCGCGCGCAGCTGACGGCGCAGCCGTACGCCCTCTACCGGGACCTTGACGAGGCGCCGGGCGGAGAGCTCCTCCCCCAGCGCCAGTTCGCTCAGCACGCAGGGTCCCGCGCCGCTCTCCGCGGCCCCCTTCACCGCGGTGGTCGAGGAGAGTTCGAGCAGGGGGCGCGCCAGTCCGCCGTGGACGGCGAGCGCGGCGTCCAGGACCTGACGGGTGCCCGAGCCGTGTTCGCGCAGGATCAGGGATGTCGCGGCGAGCTCCCCGGGGGTCAGCCGGCCCCTGCGCGCCCACGGGTGGGAGGGGGCGACGACGACGACGAGCCGGTCGTGCGCGATGACGGTGCCGTCGAGCCCCTCCGGTATCGAGAGGCCCTCGACGAAGCCCAGATCCGCCTCGCCCGCCAGCAGCCGCAGGGCGACCGCCGCCGAGTTGCCCGCGACCAGGGACACGGCGGTCCCTGGGCGGTCGGCCCGCAGCGCGATCAGCCAGCCCGGCAGCAGGTACTCCGCGATGGTCATGCTCGCGGCCACCCGCAGCCGGGAGTCGCGCCGGTCCCGCAGCGCCTGGGCTCCGGCGTCGAAGGCCTCGGCAGCCTCGACGACCCTGCGGGCCCAGTCGGTGACGAGGGCACCCGCGTCGGTCAGCCGGGAGCCGCGCGGCGAGCGGTCCAGGAGCGCGACGCCGAGCTGCCGTTCCATCGACCGGATGCGGCTGGAGGCGGCGGGCTGGCTGATGCCGACGTCCCGTGCCGCCCTGCCCAGGCTCCCGTGCCGTGCGACGGCGAGCAGGAGCACCATGGCTCCCAGGTCGGGGACCCGGTGGGAGAGCGAGGAGGGTGGTGGCACGGGGCTGGACATAACCCCAGCTTATGACCTCATAGCCCGGTGCCTCCTGGTGGGTGACGGTCCGCCCCCGGAGAATCGTGGCATGGCCATCTTTCCGCAGACCAAGACCGGGAGTCCCGCCCTGTCCCCGCCCGCCCTCCGGCTCCCGTCCCTGCGGCACCTCGGCCCCAACTGGTACGCGACGGTCATGGGGACCGCCGTCGTCGCCACCGCGGGCGCCGCGCTGCCCGTGGACGTGCCGGGCCTGCGGGCCGCCTGCGTCCTGGTGTGGGCCCTGTCCGCCGTCGCGCTCGCCGTCGTGCTGACGGCCCGGGCCGGGCACTGGATCCTGCACCGCGACCAGGCCCGCGCCCACCTCATGGATCCTGCCGTCGCTCCCTTCCACGGCTGCATGGCGATGGCGCTGCTCGCGGTCGGCGCGGGCACCCTCGTGGTGGGGCGGGACGTCGTCGGGCGTCCGACGGCGGTCGCCGTGGACGCGGTGCTCTTCACGGCCGGCACGGTCGCCGCCCTCGCCGTCGCGGTGGTGGTCCCGTATCTGATGGTGGTCCGCCACCGTCTCGCCCCGGGCACCGCGTCGCCGGTCTGGCTGCTGCCGCTGGTGGCCCCGATGGTCTCGGCGGCCGTCGGCCCGCTGCTGGTGCCCGAGCTGTCGCCCGGACAGGGGCGCGAGGCACTCCTGCTCGCCTGCTACGCGATGTTCGGGCTGTCCCTGCTGGCGACCCTGGTGGTCGTACCGCTCGTCTTCGCCCGGCTGGTCCACGAGGGCCCGCTGCCTCTCGCGCTGACCCCGACGCTGTTCCTCGTGCTCGGGCCGCTCGGCCAGTCCACGACCGCCGTCAACCAGCTGGCCGACGTGGCGCCGGGCGCGATCGAGGCGCCCTACGCGTCCGCCTTCGGCGTGTTCGCCGTCCTGTACGGCGTGCCGGTGATGGGGTTCGCCCTGCTGTGGCTGACACTGTCCGCCGCGATGGTGGTGCGCGCGATGCGGCGCGGGATGGGGTTCACGATGACGTGGTGGGGGTTCACCTTCCCGGTCGGCACGTGCGTCACCGGCGCGGCCGGCCTCGCCCGGCACACCGGTCTCGACGCGTTCAGCTGGCTGGCCGTGGCGCTCTACGCGCTGCTGGTGACCGCCTGGGCGGTCGCCGGTGTACGGACGCTGGGCGGGCTGTTCAGCGGAGCGCTGCTCGCAGGGCCCCTGCCGCTTCGGCCAGGGAGGGTCCGTACCACGTGAGGTGACGGCCGTCGACGTGTACGGCGGGCAGCCCGGGGAAGGCCTCGGGGCCGTCGGTGGCGGTGAAGCGGTACGGCTCGTCGGGCAGCACGACCAGTCCGGCACCGGACGCGTTCAGTTCGGCCAGGGGCACGCGCGGGTAGCGGTCGGAGTGGCCGGCGTACACGTTCCGTACCCCGAGGCGGGCCAGCAGGTCCCCGGCGAAGGTGTCGCGGCCCAGCACCATCCAGGGTCTGCGCCAGACCGGCACGATCGCGGGGCGCGGGGCGGACGGGGGCGGCAGCGCCGCCCAGGCCGCCCGGGACTCCTCCAGCCAGCCGGGCTCCCGCAGGCCGCAGGCCGTGAGGACCCGGTCCAGCTCGGCGAAGGCCTGGCCGAGGGTGCGGACCTCGGTGACCAGGACGTCCAGCCCGGCGTCCCGCAGGGCGGCCAGGTCCGCCTCACGGTTCTCCTCCTCGTTGGCGAGGACGAGGTCGGGGCGCAGGGCCGCCACGGCGGCGGTGTCCGGGTTCTTCGTGCCCCCGATCCGGGCGGCGGTCAGCCCGGCGGGGTGGGTGCACCAGTCGGTGACACCGACGAGCAGCCCGGGGGCGGTGACGGCGACCGCCTCGGTGAGCGACGGGACGAGCGAGACGACACGCACGTGCACTCCCCTCAGCGGCGCGAGTCGTACGTCGCGTCGATGTGCTCGGCGACCGAGACGACCAGCAGCCGGCTGCCCGCGACGGTCGCACGCCAGCGGTGCCTGACCCCGCCGGAGAGGAAGAGCGTGTCGCCCTTGCCCAGCCGGTGGGCCTGCCCTTCGGCCTCCACCTCGACGGCGCCCTCCACGACGTACATCACCTCGTCGTTGCGGTGCTGGAACTCTCGCCCGAGATCCTGCTCCCCGATGAACTCCAGCGCGCTGAGCTGGTGCCGCCCGCGCACCAGCCTGCGTACGCCGTCCTCGTCGTCCCCGCGCACGACGTCCACCGCGCGCGCCGAGTCCGCCGCTGCCCGCAGCCGCTCGGTCGTGGTCTCCAGCGCGTCCGCCACCCGGTCCAGGGAGCGGGGGCTGGGCCTGGCCCGTTCGTTCTCGATCTGGCTGAGGAACGGTACGGAAAGTCCGCTGCGCCCGGCCACCGCGGCCAGGGTCAGTCCGAGCGTCCTGCGGCGTCGGCGAACCGCGGCGCCCACTCGAAGGGCTTCCTTGTCGTCCATGTCCGGCTCCCTCCCCGGATCGCCATCCTCCCGGTTTCCAGCACCCTACGCATGTCGTTCGCGAGACGGAGGGGAAGCGGCGGACCGGGGACGGACGAGAACCTTCGGGGACTCCTTCGGACAAGCCTGAAGGGGACGGCTCCGGTGCGCTACCGGAGCCGTCCCCTTCATCGTGACGGGAGGGCGTGGATCAGCTGCCGACAGGGGCCAGCTTCGCCACGACGTCCGGGTTGGCGTCCATCCAGTGACGGGCGGACTCCTTCTCGTTCCCGGCGCCGCCCTTCTGGAGCTCCACCTCCAGCGAGGCCAGCTGCGCCTCGCTGAGCTTGAAGTCCTTCAGCCAGCCGGTCAGCTCCGGGAAGTCCTTGGCGAAGTCCTTCTTGGCGACCGTGTGGATCTGCTCGCCCTTGCCCCAGGCACCCTTCGGGTCCTTGAGCTTCTTCAGGTCGTACTTGCCGTAGGCCCAGTGCGGCGACCACAGGGTCACCACGACCGGCTCCTTCTTCTTGATCGACCGGTTGAGCTCGGCCAGCATCGAGGACGTGCTGGAGGAGACCACCTCGTACTCACCTTCGAGGCCGTACTCCTTGAGCACCTTCTTGTTCAACGTGCCCATCATCCCGGCGCTCGACTCGATGCCGATGATCTTGCCGTCGAACTTCTTGCCCTGCCCCTTGAGGTCCTCGAGCGAGTCGATGCCCTTCACGTACGAGGGAACCGTCAGCTCCAGCGAGGTCGGCCCGTACCAGGAACCGAGATCGGAGAGGTTCTCCTTGTACCGGTCCCAGTAGTCCTTGTGCGTCGTCGGCAGCCAGGAGTCGAACTGCACGTCGAGCTGGCCCTGCGCGAGGCCGGTGTAGAGCGGGCCCGGGTCGAGCTGCTTGACCGAGGTCTTGTAGCCGCGGTCCTCCAGCATGTTCTGCCAGAGGTAGGTGCTGGCGATGGCCTCGTCCCACGGGAAGTACCCCATATTGACGGTCTTGCCCGCGTCCTTGCCCTGCTGCTGGGCGCCGCCGCCCGGGACCGGTGCCAGCTTGTCGACGAGACCCGGGTTCTTCTTGAGCCAGTTGCGGACGCCGTCCTGCTCCTGGCCCTGGCCGGCACCCTGGATCTCGTTCTCCAGGCTGGTGAGCTGCTTCTCGCTGAGCTTGAAGTCCTTCAGCCACTTGGCGACCGTCGGCGACTTCTTCGCGAAGCCCTTGTGCGCGACGGTGTGGACCTCTTCGCCCTTGCCCCAGGCACCCTTCGGGTCCTTGAGCTTCTTCAGGTCGTGCTTGCCGTAGGCCCAGTGCGGCGACCACAGGGTCACCACGACCGGCTCCTTCTTCTTGATGGAGGCGTTGAGCTCGGCCAGCATCGAGGAGGTGCTGGAGGAGACGACCTTGTACTCGCCCTCCAGGCCGTACTCCTTGAGCACCTTCTTGTTGAGGGTGCCCATCATCCCGGCGCTCGACTCGATGCCGATGATCTTGCCGTCGAACTTCTTGCCCTGGCCCTTGAGGTCCTCGAGCGAGTCGATGCCCTTGACGTACGAGGGGACCGTCAGCTCCAGGGAGGTGGGGCCGTACCAGGAACCGAGGTCGTCCAGCTGGTCGCTGTACTTGTCCCAGTAGTCCTTGTGCGTGGTCGGCAGCCAGGAGTCCGTCTGGAAGTCGATGTCGCCGCGGGCGACACCGGAGTAGAGCGGTCCGGCGTCGAGCTGGGTCATCCCGGTCTCGAAGCCGCGCTGCTCCAGGATCTCCTTCCACAGGTAGGTGGAGGCGATGCCCTCGTCCCAGGGGATGTACCCCATGTTGATCTTCTCGCCCTTGCCGACGTCCGTGCTGCCGCCGGCCTGCGAGGCCTCCGAGTCCGAGGAACCCGCGATGTTGAGACCGCCCGCGACGAGCGCGAGGACGACGACACCGGTCATGGCGACGGCGGTGCCCGGCTTGTAGTGCGCGAACTTCAGCTTCCGCGCGCCGGCGGCGACCTTGGCGGCCGCGCGGCGGCCGAGCGGGGAGACCCGCTCGTTCAGCGCGCCGGTCATCCGGTCCAGGTACATGGCGAGGATGACGACGGCGATCCCGCTCTCGGCGGCGAGGCCGACCTGGAGCTGGGTGATCGCGGCGTAGACCTTCTCACCGAGACCGCCGGCGCCGGCCATGCCGCCGATGACGACCATGGAGAGCGCCAGCATGATGACCTGGTTGATTCCGGCCATGATCGTCGGCAGGGCCAGCGGCAGCTGCACCCGGGTGAGGGTGTGCTTCGGCGTGGTGCCGAAGGCCTCGGCGGCCTCGACCAGCTCGCTGTCCACCTGGCGGATGCCGAGCTCGGTCATCCGGACGCCGGGCGGCATCGCGAAGACGATCGTGGCGATCACACCGGGGGTGACGCCGACGCCGAAGAACATGACGCCGGGGATCAGGTAGACGAAGGCGGGCATCGTCTGCATGACGTCGAGCACCGGCCGCAGAGCGGAGCTGACGCGGTTGTTGCGCGCCGCCCAGATGCCCGTGGGCACGGCTATCACGATGGTGATGACCGCTGCCACCACGACCAGCGACAGCGTGGCCATCGCCTCGTCCCAGAGGGCGAGGGAGTCGATGAGGGCGAAGCCCACGAAGGTGGCCACGGCGGGGATCACGCCACGCAGCCAGAACGCGATGACGGCGAAGATCCCGGCCATCAGGAGCGGCTCACCGCCGCCGAGCACGGCGTTGACGCCGTCGTACATGCCGCCGAGGACGGTCTTGATGAAGTCGAAGATCCAGGTGAGGTTCGACTGGAGCCAGTCGACCGCGTCCTCGACCCACGCGCCGAAGGTGAACCTAGGCACCGGCGATCACCTTCTTGACGTCGCGCTGTACCGGTACCTGTTGGTGGACCTGCGGTTCCTCGCCGAGCGCGGCCAGGAGCCGGTCCCGCGGTACGACACCGATGACACCGCCGTCCTCGCCGGTGACGGCGACGTCCGCGCCGCTGGTGGAGCAGGGGGTGAAGAGCTCGGCGATGGGGGTCTCCGAGGTCACGGTCGCGGGGGCGTCCGCCAGCACGTCGTCGTCGGAAAGGCCCGCTGCGGGCGTCTCCATGATCGAGCCGGCGGTGAGCACCCGGGAGCGGTCGACGTCCTGGATGAACGACGCGACGTAGTCGTTGGACGGCCGGACGAGGATGTCCTCGGCGGTGCCCTGCTGCACGATCTCGCCGTCGCGCATCACGGCGATGCGGTCGCCGAGGCGCATGGCCTCGTTGAGGTCGTGGGTGATGAAGACGATCGTCTTCTTCAGGCGCTTCTGCAGTTCGAGGAGCTGGTCCTGCATGTCACGGCGGATCAGCGGGTCGAGCGCGCTGAAGGACTCGTCCATGAGGAGCAGGTCGGCGTCGGTGGCGAGCGCGCGGGCCAGACCCACACGCTGCTGCATGCCGCCGGACAGCTCGTCGGGCCAGGACTTCTCCCAGCCGGCGAGGCCGGTCATCTCCAGCGCCTCCGCGGCGCGCGTCTCTCGCTCGGCCCGCGGGACGCCCTGGACCTCCAGGCCGTACGCGGCGTTCTCGAGCACACTGCGGTGGGGGAAGAGCGCGAAGTGCTGGAAGACCATGCTGATCTTCGTCGCGCGGACACTGCGCAGCTCGCGTGCGCTGAGCGCGGTCAGGTCCTGACCGTCGAACAGCACCCGGCCGGCGGTGGGCTCCAGCAGGCCGTTGAGCATCCGCAGCAATGTGGACTTTCCGGATCCGGAGAGCCCCATGACGACGAAGATCTGGCCCGGCTCCACGGTGAACGAGGCGTCGATCACCGCTGCGGTCGTTCCGTCGGCGCGCAGCTCGTCGCGGTGGGTACCGCCTTCGAGCTTCTGCACGGCTTGATCGGGTCGTCTGCCGAACACCTTGTACAGGTGTTCCGCTTGCAGCCTTGACACATACACCTCACGCGTTGAACCGAGAACGCTCTGCCATCCCCGTGGGCAGACCGTGGAGCGGCGCGGATTCGGCCCGCAGAGCACGCGCATCGTTGAAAAATGGACGTGATCCGCTCCGTTGCCGCGCCTGCCCGCACTTATGCAACCCAAACACGTGTGTGACCCAGTTCACTTATATGGTTCGGCTGTTCCGGGAACCGCGCGCTCCGCCCCACGTGGGTGTCGGTGGGGTACGGCATCATCGGGGTGTGACGCGACGCCTGATGCTCCTCGACACCGCCTCCCTCTACTTCCGCGCCTATTTCGGCGTCCCGGACTCGGTCCGCGCACCGGACGGCACCCCGGTCAACGCCGTGCGCGGACTGCTCGACTTCATCGCCCGGCTCGTGCAGGACCACAGACCGGACGACCTGGTGGCCTGCATGGACGCCGACTGGCGGCCGCAGTGGCGGGTCGATCTGATCCCGACCTACAAAGCGCACCGGGTGGCCGTCGAGACCGCCGGGGGGACCCCCGACGAGGAGGAGATCCCCGACACCCTCTCGCCCCAGGTCCCGGTGATCGAGGACGTGCTGGACGCGCTGGGCATCGCCCGGGTGGGCGTCGACCGCTACGAGGCGGACGACGTGATCGGCACCCTGGCCGGGCGCGCCACCGGCCCCGTGGACATCGTCACCGGGGACCGCGACCTCTACCAGCTGGTCGACGACGCCCGCGAGGTGCGGGTCCTCTACCCGCTGAAGGGAGTGGGCACGCTCCAGGTGACCGACGAGGCCTGGCTGCGCGGCAAGTACGGCGTGGACGGCGGCGGATACGTCGATCTGGCGCTGCTGCGCGGCGACCCGAGCGACGGACTGCCCGGAGTGCCCGGCATCGGCGAGAAGACGGCGGCGAAGCTGCTGGACGCCTTCGGCGACCTGGCCGGGATCATGGCAGCGGTGGACGACCCCGCAGCCAAGCTGACGCCGTCCCAGCGCAAGCGGCTGGACGAGGCCCGGGACTACGTCGCGGTCGCGCCGACAGTCGTCCGTGTCGCCGGTGACGTCCCCCTGCCGGAATTCGACCCCGCGCTCCCCCGCGAACCCCGTGACCCCGCCGCCCTGGAGGCCCTCGCGACGCAGTGGGGCCTGGGGAACGCCCTGCAGCGCCTGCTCCTCACGCTCCAGGCATGAAAGTGCTAGCTTAGGTAATCCTAAGTACGCTGATCCTCATATATGTCCAGAGCAGGGAGAACCTCGTGGCAGAGCGGCCGCAACGCCAGGCACCCAAGGCACAGGGGGCGCGGGTTCTGCGCACCGAGCAGATCACCCCGCACATGGTCCGCGTGGTCCTCGGCGGCGACGGCCTGGTCGGCTTCACCCTCGCGGGATACACCGACCACTACATCAAGCTCTGCTTCGCCCCGGACGGGGCGGACTACCCGCACCCCTTCGACATGGCCGGGATCCGCGAGGAGTACCCGCGCGAGCTCTGGCCCACCACACGTACGTACACGGTGCGTTCCTGGGACGCCGACGCCGGTGAGCTCGCGGTCGACTTCGTGGTGCACGGCGACGAGGGCCTGGCCGGCCCCTGGGCGGCGCGGGCCCTGCCCGGCGACCAGGTGACGTTCCTGGGACCCGGCGGCGGTTACGTCCCGGAGGCCTCGGCGGACTGGCACCTGCTGGTGGGCGACGAGAGCGCGCTGCCCGCGATCGCCGCCTCGCTCGAACGGATGCCGGAGGGAGCGCTGGTGCACGCCTTCGTGGAGGTGCCGGACCCCGCGGAGGAGCAGAAGCTCGTGGCACCGGCAGGCGTCTCGGTGACCTGGCTGCACCGCGGTGACCGGCCGGTCGGCGAGGCGCTCGTCGCGGCGGTGAGCGGACTCGAGTTCCCCGAGGGCGAGGTGCAGGCCTTCGTCCACGGCGAGGCGGGCTTCGTGAAGGAGATCCGGCGCCACCTCCGCCTGGAGCGCGGCATCCCCCTCCGGCAGCTGTCGATCTCGGGTTACTGGCGCCTCGGCCAGAACGACGACGCATGGCGCGCCGTCAAGCGCGAGTGGAACGAGCAGGTGGAGCGCGAGCAGGAGAACGCCGCCTGAGCACCCCGTGAAGCCCGGCCTCCGTCCTGGGCGGCGGCCGGGCTTCACTCTGTCCCACCGCCGGCGGGCCCCGGCTCACCGGCGCCCGCCCCCTGCGCCTCTTCGGCTACGCGCCCTTCGGAGCCGCCTCCGCCTCCTGGCCGTCCCCGTACACGCGTGCGGAGGCGTCCACATGGGCGAGCCGCCGCAGGGCGCCGAACATGGCCTCCCCGAGGACCGTGCCGACGACGACGCTCTCCACCAGGTCCTCGCGTGCCACCCGCCGCCGGACGTAGTCGAGGTCCGCGTGCGCGACGGGCTCCGCCGCGTCCGCGTAGACGTCGAGCAGCTCGGCGAATCCGCCGTGCCCCGCCCTGTGCAGAGCGGCCAGCACCCCTGCCAGGGACCGTGCCGCCACGTTGTCCTCGTCCACACGCCAGCCGCGCCGCGCCAGCAGCGCGGCGACCGCCTCACGGGCCTCGGCCGGCTCGGGCCCCGCCTCGCCGGTCTCCTCGGCCTCCGCGGACGTGATGCGCGTGGCCGCCACGCCGAGCACCTCGTGCACCGGCTGCTCCGGGTCGTCGATCGACCTCAGGACCTCGGCGATGGCGGACAGTGACAGCCCTCCGACATCCAGCAGCGCCCGGATCAGCCTCAGCCTGCGCTCGTGTCCGTCGTCGTAACGCGCCTGGTTCGGGCTGGTCAGCTCGCCCGCGGGCAGCAGCCCCTCCCGTACGTAGTACTTGATCGTCGGTACCGGAACCCCGGACCTCCGGCTCAATTCGCCGATGCGCACTGTGCGTTCACCCTCCAGGAGCTTGCCAGGCCGACCCCCATCATAGATAGTTCCCCTATCGGATAGCGGACAGTTCCACTATCCATAAATCTGGGGGGTCTCCATGCAGTCATGGCGCACATGGCACCGGCCGTTAGTTCTCTTCGCCGCCTCGATGATCGTGATGTCCGTCGTCGGAGCGGTGGGGATCCTCGTGGACGACCGGGTCCTCGCGGGCTCGCCGATCTGGGCCAAGCCGTTCAAGTTCGCCGTCTCGTTCGTGGCGTACGCCCTGGCCCTCGCGTGGATGCTGACGCTCCTGACCCGTGCCCGGCGCGTCGGGTGGTGGGCCGGCACCGTCGTGGCCCTCGCGTGCGCCGGGGAGATGGCGGTCATCACCGCTCAGGTGATCAGGGGGAGGCGGAGCCACTTCAACCACGCGACCCCCCTCGACTCGATGCTCTACGACGTGATGGCCGTCACCGTCGTGATCCTCTGGACGGCCACCCTCGTGATCGCGCTCCTGCTGCTCAGGGCACGGATCGCCGACCGCGCCTCCGCCTGGGCCGTACGGTCCGGGGTGCTGATCGCCCTGGTGGGCGCCGGATTCGGATTCCTGATGACACAGCCCTCCGCCGGCCAGCGGGCGGCAGGCGGTCTCGACACGGCCGACGTGGTCGGCGCCCATGCGGTCGGCGTACCGGACGGCGGGCCCTCGATGCCCCTGACCGGCTGGTCCACGACCGGCGGCGACCTGCGCGTCCCGCACTTCGTCGGCATGCACGCCCTGCAGCTGCTTCCGCTGTTCCTCCTCGCCCTGATCCTCCTCGCGCCACGGATCACCCGGCTGCGCGACCCCCGCGTGCGTCTGCGCCTGGTGGTCCTCGCCTCCGGGGCGTACGCCGCGGTCCTCGCCCTGCTGACCTGGCAGGCGCTCCGCGGGCAGCCGCTGGTCCACCCCGACGCAGCGACGCTCACCGCGGCGGGCCTGATCACCGCCGCCACAGCGGCCGGAGCCCTTGTGGCACTGCGGCAGGACACCCCCGGCTCGCCGGCCGGTACGCCCGGCAGGGAGCTCGTGTCATGACCGGAGCACTCTTCGAGATGACGTTCATGGCCGCCGCTCCGTTCTGGCTGCTCATGATCTTCGCTCCGCGATGGCGCCCCACGCTGCGTCTCGCCGCCTCCCCTCTGACCGTCCTGCCGGTGCTGACCCTCTGGGCGGTGATGGCCGCCCCGGTGTTCCCGGAGCTGTGGGCGGCGGTGAGCAGCCCGGACATCGACACCTTCCGCGAGCTGACGGCACTGGCGAACGGCGCGGGAGCGGTCTGGGCACAGATCATCGCGTGGGATCTGCTGCTGGGGCAGTGGATGTTCCTGGAGGCCCGCAGGCTGGGGCTCTCCCCGCTGGTGACGGGCCCGCTGCTGGTGCTGACGATCCTGCTCTCCCCGCTCGGGCTGCTGGTCCTGCTGGTCATCCGCGCGGCCGTAGGATCCAGGTCCCGGACGGCGGAGCCCGCGAACGCGGGCTCCGGCCCGCCGAAGGACCGGTAGCCGCCGGGCGATCGGCGGGGCCTTCGACCAATCCGCGGGCGCGCCGGCTCCGAATCAAACAGGAAACCGATGCGTGCTCCGGGAGGACCGTCCGCGTGAGAGAAGCCGTACACATCAGTGGGGTCCGTTCACCGGGCCCCGGCCTGGAGGATCTGCTCGTCCAGGTCGCCCGTGGCGACCAGGACGCCTTCACCCAGGTGTACGACCATGTCAGCGGGCCGGTCCTCGGCCTGGTGCGGAGCGTGCTCCGCGACCCGGCACAGTCCGAGGAGGTGGCCCAGGAGGTCCTGGTCGAGGTGTGGCGAACCGCCCCCCGCTTCCAGCCGACCCGCGGCAGCGCCATGAACTGGGTGCTGACGCTCGCCCACCACCGAGCGGTCGACCGGGTCCGGTCGGCCGAGGCGACCGCGGCACGGGAGCACAGGGCCGCCCTGCTCGACCGCACCCCGGACTTCGACGAGGTGTCCGAGCAGGTCGAGAGCCGGCTGGAGAGGGAGCAGGTCCGGCGCTGTCTGCGGACGCTCTCCGAGCTCCAGCGGGAGTCGGTGACGCTGGCGTACTACCGCGGACTGACCTACCGGGAGGTCGGCGAGCTGCTGTCCGTACCACTGGGAACCATCAAGACACGGCTGCGTGACGGACTCATCCGGCTGCGCGACTGCCTGGGGGTGAGCGCATGAGCACGGCCGAGCTTCACACGCTGACCGGGGCCTACGCCCTGCACGCACTGCCCGAGGACGAGCGCCTCGCCTTCGAACGGCATCTGGGTGCCTGCGAGGCGTGCGGGCAGGAGGTGCGGGAGCTGTCCGCCACCGCCGCCCGGCTCGGGCTCGCCGTGTCCGCCACCGCGCCGCCCGCGCTGCGGGACCGGGTGCTGCGGGACATCACGACCGTACGGCAGGAGCCGCCGCCCCATGGCCGGGGCTCACGCTCCGGGGGCTCCCCCGGCCGGACCGGCCGCTGGTCACGCTACGCGCTCGCCGCATGCCTCGCCGCCGCTGCCGCCTTCGGCGGGGTCGCGGTCTGGCAGAACCAGGTCGCGCAGGACGCCCGGCAGGAGACCGCACGGGCTCAGCAGCACAACGAGCAGGTGGCGCGCGTGCTGACGGCCCCGGACGCCACGACCAGCGCCGCGGATCTCGGGAGCGGCGCCTGGGGCACCGTGGTGGTCTCGCAGAGCGTGGACCGGGCCGTGTTCCTGACATCGGACCTGGCGCCGCCGCCCGGCGGCAAGGTGTACCAGCTGTGGTTCGACGACGAAGGCACCATGCGTTCGGCCGGTCTCATGAACCCGTCGGCGACCGACGACGCGGTGCTGCTGGACGGGCCTGTGGGCCGCGCCTCCGGCATGGGCATCACCGTCGAGCCGGCGGGCGGATCCGAGGAGCCGACCTCGGATCCGGTGGCCCTGGTGGCGTTCCAGGACGCCTGAGCCCCGGCCCGTCCGCGCGCCCCGCAGCCCGGCCACGCACCGTACGGACCCGTACGGTGCGTGGCCGGGCTCCGTCGTCCTGAGTTGCGGCGCCCGCGGCGCCGGTGCAGGGTGGGCAGAACGCGTCCCGCGGGGTGGGGGCCCGGGCGCGCGGCGACACCGACCACCGCAGCGCCCGAGGACAGGTGGGCCATGAGCACCGTTGAAGAGACGATCGACGTAGCCGTGCCGGTGAGCACCGCCTACAACCAGTGGACCCAGTTCAAGAGCTTTCCCCGGTTCATGACCGTCGTGAAGAGCGTCGAGCAGATCCGTCCCAACCTCACTCGCTGGGTGATCGGCTCGGGGCCGCTGCGGTACGAGTTCGACGCGGAGATCGTGGAGCAGGTGCCCGACTCCCTCGTGGCGTGGCGGAGCCTCGGCCGGCGTTTCAGCCACCGGGGCGAGGTGTCGTTCCACGCGACCGCTCCGGGCCGCACCTCGGTCTCCGTACGGATCGGTGTCAGGCCGCACGGCGTCACGGACCTCCTCGCGTACGCCCCCGGGCCCACGCGCCGTACGGTCCGGGCCGAACTCGGCCACTTCAAGGAGTTCATCGAAGGCCTGGGACAGGAGGGCGGGGCCTGGCGCGGGACCATCCGCGACGGCCACGTCAGACCCCTGGAGGCGGTACCGGTCAGAAGCCGGGTCCCGCACTGGCCCGTCGGCTGACCAGCCTGTCCGCGAGCGAGAGACCGAGAGGGCACGTCCGATGAAGAAGGCCCCGCGCGAAGAGCCGGACGAACGACTGACCGTGACTCCGCCCAAGGAGTGGGCGGCGGGCGTGCCCGCCGTGACCCACGCACTTGAGTACTCACTCGGGGAGACCTCGGTCCGGCGGACCGGGCTGACGCTGCTGTCCATGAACCAGGTGGGCGGGATCGACTGCCCCGGGTGCGCCTGGGCGGACCCGTCCCCCGGGCACCGGCACCTCAACGAGTACTGCGAGAACGGCGCCAAGCACATCAACGACGAGGCGACGTCGCGGCGCGTCACGGCCGGCTTCTTCCGCGACCACACCGTCTCCGAGCTGGGCCGGCGGTCCGACCTCTGGCTCAACCAGCAGGGCAGGCTCACCGAGCCGATGGTCAAGCGGCCGGACTCGGACCACTACGAGCCGATCAGCTGGCACGACGCCCTGGGGCTGCTGGCCGACGAGCTGAAGGCGCTGGACTCGCCGGACGAGGCGGTCTTCTACACGTCGGGCCGGGTCAGCAACGAGGCCGCCTTCCTCCTTCAGCTCTTCGCCCGGGCCTTCGGCACCAACAACCTGCCCGACTGCAGCAACATGTGCCACGAGTCCAGCGGGTTCGCCCTGCACGAGACCCTGGGCACCGGCAAGGGCACGGTGAGCCTGGAGGACATCCACCACGCCGACCTGATCCTCGTGGTGGGCCAGAACCCCGGAACCAACCACCCGCGTCAGCTCTCGGCGCTGGAGGAGGCCAAGGGCAACGGCGCCCGCATCATCGCGGTGAACGCCCTGCCGGAGGCGGGTCTCCTCCGGTTCAAGAACCCCCAGCAGCCGAACGGGGTCGTCGGACGCGGTGTCCGGATCGCCGACCAGTTCCTCCAGATCCGCAGCGGTGGCGACCTCGCTCTGTTCCAGGGCCTGAACCGGCTGCTGCTGGAGGCGGAGGACGCGCGGCCCGGCAGCGTCCTCGACCAGGAGTTCATCCGCTCCGACACCAGTGGTTTCGAGGAGTTCTCCCGCCACGCCCGGACCGTCGCGTGGGAGGACGTCCTCGCCGCCACGGGGCTGACCCGCGCGGAGATCGAGAAGGTCAGGGACGAGGTCCTGCGCAGTGAGCGCGTCGTCGTCTGCTGGGCCATGGGGGTGACGCAGCACAAGCACGGGGTACCCACGATCAGGGAGATCGTCAACTTCCTGCTGCTGCGCGGCAACCTCGGCAGGGCCGGAGCGGGAGCGTGCCCGGTGCGCGGGCACAGCAACGTCCAGGGCGACCGGACCATGGGCGTGTGGGAGCAGATGCCCGACTCCTTCCTCGACTCCCTGCGGGAGGAGTTCGGCTTCGAGCCTCCCCGCGCCCACGGATTCGACTCGGTGAACGCGATCAGGGCCATGGGCGAGGGCCGGGTCAAGGTGTTCGTCGGCGTCGCGGGCAACTTCGTGCGGGCCGCTCCGGACAGCGACGTCACCGAGGCCGCCATGCGGCGGTGCGGTCTCACTGTGCACGTCTCGACCAAGCTGAACAGGTCCCACACGGTGTGCGGCCGGACCGCGCTGATCCTGCCGACCCTGGGCCGCACCGAACGGGACATCCAGGCGACGGGCGAGCAGTTCGTCACCGTGGAGAACTCCATGAGCGAGGTGCACAGCTCCCACGGGCGCCTGGAGCCGGCGTCCAAGGTGCTGCTCAGCGAGGTCGCCATCCTGTGCCGGCTCGCCGCCCGGACCCTCGACGGCAGCGCCGGAATCCCCTGGGCGGAGTTCGAGGCGGACTACGGCGCCATCCGGAACCGGATCGCCCGCGTCGTGCCCGGGCTGCACGACTTCAACCGCCGGGTGGCCCGCCCCGGTGGCATCAGACTGCCCAACCCCGTCAACGAGGGCGTCTACGCCACCGCCACGGGCAAGGCCAGGTTCACCTGCAACGCCTGGGAGATGCTGCACGCTCCCGAAGGGCACCTGGTGCTGCAGAGCCTGCGTTCCCACGACCAGTGGAACACCGTCCCCTACACCGACAACGACCGCTACCGGGGCATCCACGGAAGCCGCCGCGTGGTCCTGGTGAACCCGGACGACGTGACCCGGCTCGGACTGACGGCGGGGCAGAACGTCGACCTGGTGAGCGTGTGGGCGGGCGGCGCGGACCGCCGCGCGGAGAACTTCACGGTGGTGCCCTACCCGACGGCCCCGGGCTGCGCCGCCGCCTACTACCCCGAGACCAACGTCCTGTTGCCGCTGGACAGCGTCGCCGACTCCAGCAACCAACCGACCGCCAAGGGCATGATCGTCCGGCTGGAGCCCGCGGGGGAAGGCGCGGGCGTCATCCGGTGACGAGGCTCGCGACGAGGTTGATGGCCGTGGCGAGGATGCTGGTCCCGAACACGTAGGACAGCAGCGTGTGGCGGAGCACCATCGCCCGGATCGCCGAGCTGGAGACGTCGGTGTCGGACACCTGGTAGGTCATGCCCAGGTTGTAGCTGAAGTAGAAGAAGTCCACGTACGCGGGCCGCCGGTGGGAGTTGAAGTCGATGCCGCGCTCTCCCTCCCCGCCCTCGTCGTAGTAGACGTAGGCGTAGCGGGTGGCGTACATCATGTGCAGTGCGGCCCAGGCCATGAAGACGCCGAAGAGAGCGGTCGCGGCCCCGGCGTGGCCCGTGTCGGCCTCCCCGAGCAGGAGCAGCAGCACGATGGCGAACAGGCCGCACAGGGCGACCGCCACCACCACGAGCTCCTCGATGAGGGGTCTGAAGTCCTCGCGGCGGGCGTTGCGGTGGGTGGCGTCGGCGTCCATCGGCCACAGCACCGCCCAGCCCGCGACGACGAAGGCGAACTGGGTCGCGGCGATCCCGGCGAGCACACCCAGTGGCGCCTGCGTCGGCCATCCGACGGCCACGCCCACCACGACGCCCAACATCACGGCACGGACGAGCCGGGGGACGGCGTCCAGCGGCGACCAGATGCTCATGGGTCGGAGGGTATCGCCGAGGCCGCCCACCGGCCGGGCACCATGTGCCGCCCGGGCGAGGCGCGCTGCCGGGTGGGTTCGGCCCCTCCCCCGTCAGCTCCTGCGGGGCGGGCGCGGGAAGAAGCCGCTGGTGCGGGCCCGGTACTCCTCGTATCCCGGCCGTCCGGCCATGTGCCGCTCCAGCAGCGCCTTTCCGCTGCCCAGGGTGAGCAGGAGGCTCATCACGACGGGTGACACGAGCGTCGTGGCGGCGACCGCGGGTTCCTGGCAGACGATGAGGAACAGTCCCCACCAGACGCAGAAGTCGCCGAAGTAGTTGGGGTGCCGGGTCCAGGACCACAGGCCCCGGTCCATGATCCGCCCCTTGTGCGCGGGATCGGCCTTGAAGCGGGCCAGCTGCGCGTCCCCGACCGCTTCGAAGCCGAGTCCCAGGGCCCACAGCGCGGTCCCGGCCCAGGCCCACCAGGTCATTGGCCCCGTCAGGTAGCAGGCGGCCTGCACCGGGAGGGAGATCAGCCAGACGAGGGCGCCCTGCAGGAGGTAGACCTTGCGCAGGGCGTAGAGATCGGGGTTCCCGGGTGCCTTGGCCAGCATGGCCTCGTAGCGCGGGTCCTCGCCGTGGCCCCGGCCCCGGCGGCCGATGTGCACGGCCAGCCGCAGGCCCCAGACGACGGTGAGCGCGGTCACCAGGAGACGGCGGCCGTCGTCCCCCTCACCGGCCGACATCGCGTACGAGGCGAGGGCGACGGCCGCGAAGCCGACACCCCAGGCCACGTCGACGATCCGGTGCACGCCCCTGCGCAGGGCGACCAGGAACGTCACGAGCATGACGCCGAGGGCGGCTCCGGCCGCAGCCGCCAGGTTCTGGGCGAACTCCCCCCATCCGAAGGCGCTCACGGGGCGTCCGCCCGGTCCGGTGCCACGGCCTGGTGAGGAACGTGGGCGCTCTCCCCGTACCAGCCGTGCCGGGTGGCGGGCAGCCCCGCCGAGCCGGTCGCGTCGGGCCGCACCGAGAGGATCTGGTCGACGCCCATGCGCCGTTCCTCGAACGCGAGGGCGCCGCCGACCAGGTAGAGACGCCACACCCGGGCCGTCTCCTCACCGACCAGAGCCACGAACTCGGGCCAGCGCTCCTCCAGGGTGCGGTGCCAGGCCTCGACGGTCAGCACGTAGTGCTCACGCATCGACTCGACGTCACGCACCTCGAATCCCGCACCCTCCAGCAGCCCCACGGTCTCGCCGAGCGGGCGCATGTGCATGTCGGGCGCGATGTACGACTCGATGAACGCCCCGCCGCCCGGGGCGGTCGATCCGCGGGACATCTGCTGGACCAGCGCGCGTCCCCGAGGACGGAGCACCGAGTGGAGCAGCGCGGTGAAGGCCGGGTACTCGGCGTCCCCGACGTGCTCCCCCATCTCGACGGTGGACACGGCGTCGTACCCGCCCCGGAAGTCCGTCAGACCTGTGACGTCGCGGTAGTCGCAGCAGTGCACCTCCACGAGCTCTTCCAGGCCGCGTTCCACCACCTGCCCGCGCACGTACGCCGCCTGCTCCTCGGCCAGGGTGACCGCGGTGACGCGGACCCCGTGCCGGCTCGCCGCGTGGAGCGTCAGGGAGCCCCAGCCGCACCCGATGTCGAGGAGGCGCGCGCCGGGCCGCAGCCCGAGCTTGCGGCAGATCAGTTCCAGCTTGTCGCGCTGCGCGTCGGCCGGGCCGTACTCCGGTCCGGTGCCGGTCCAGTAGCCGCAGGAGTACGCCATCGTCTCGTCCAGCAGCAGGGAGTAGAAGGCGTTCGACAGGTCGTAGTGGTGGCTGATGGCGGCTCTGTCACGGGCCTTGCTGTGCAGTGCCCCGCTGAGCCCGGCCCTGGCCGCCGGGACGGGCGGGCGCGGGCCGAGCGCGCCGAGGCGCAGAGCGGTCCCGGCCGCGCGGAGGCGGTCGGCGACGCCGGGCCGGGGCAGGTCCGGACCCTGCTGCCGCGACGCGCGGCGCATGGCGCGCAGCCCGTCCGCGAGGTTGTCGGCGATGTCGATGTCACCGGTGATGTAGGCCTCGGCGAGGCCCAGCTCGCCCGGCTGCCAGAGGAGTCTGCGCAGCGCGCGGCGGGACCGGACATGGACCGTGGGTGCGTCCTCGGGGCCGGTCTCGCTGCCGTCCCACATCCGGATCCGGACCGGCGGCGGACCGCCGAGGAACTGCTCGATGACCGGGGCGATCCGCTGCGCCGCTCCGGTCCCCGTGGTGTCGGCAAAGGTGTTCACGCGGTGTCCTCACGGGTCAGGAGAATCTGCTGCACATCGAGGTAGCCGGACCGGAACCCGGCTTCCGAGTAGGCGAGGTAGAAGGTCCACATGCGGCGGAAGGTCGCGTCGAAGCCGAGCGCGTCCACCTGGGCGGACCGCTCCTCGAAGCGTTCGCGCCAGAGCCTCAGGGTCTCGGCGTAGTGCATGCCGTAGGTGCTGCGCTGCCTCGTCCGCAGGCCGGTGTGAATGGTGGTGACGCGCTCGACGGCCTCGGTGGAGGGGAGCAGGCCGCCGGGGAAGATGTACTTCTGGATCCAGGTGTAGGTGCTGCGGCTGGCGAGCATCCGGTCGTCCGGCATGGTGATGGCCTGGAGTGCGATCCGGCCGCCGGGGGCGAGGCAACGCTCCAGCGTCCTGAAGTACACGGGCCAGAACTCCTCGCCGACGGCCTCGATCATCTCGACGCTCACGACGGCGTCGTACGTGCCGGTGACGTCGCGGTAGTCGCAGAGCCGCACGTCGATCCGGTCCTCGTGGCCGGCCTCGCGGATCCGGCCCCTGGCCAGCTCCTGCTGTTCCCGGGAGAGCGTGAGGGTGGTGACGCGGGCCCCGCGCGCGGCTGCCCGGAGGGCGAGTTCGCCCCAGCCGGTGCCGATCTCCAGCAGCTCGGTGTCCCGGCCCACCCCGGCCAGGTCCAGCAGCCGGTCGATCTTGCGGTGCTGGGCGGCGGGCAGCAGGTCGTGCTCGGCCGGGAACCCCCGGAAGACTGCGGAGGAGTAGGTCAGCGTGTCGTCGAGGAAAAGGGCGAAGAGGTCGTTCGACAGGTCGTAGTGGTGGCTGATGTTGTCGCGTGAGCCCTGCGGTGTGTTGGTCTGCGCGGCAGGCTGCCGCAGCGCCCACAGTCTCCGCAGCTTCTGCAGCGGCGCGGGCACGAGGTCGGCCGCGTGCCCGGCGAGGACGGTCAGGACGCCGACGAGGTCGGGCGAGTCCCACTCGCCGGCCATGTACGACTCGCCGAAGCCGATGAGCCCGCCCGCGCCGATCCGCCGGAAGAAGGCGTCGGGCCGGCGGATCTCCATGAGCGGCCCGCCGAGCCCGATGCTGTCGCGGCCGGCCAGCCGGGCACGCAGCGGGAGCCGGGAGAGGGCCCGTCGCACGAGCCGTTCAGCCACGGCGGTTCTGATCCCGGAGGCCCCCGGCTGGGCGGCGACATCCGGCCAGCGGTCCGCGTCCACGCCCGCGAAGGGGATCGTGGCGGGCCGGGTCTGGGCCGGAATGGTGCTGCTCCGGGCGGGAGCCACGGGCGGGTTGGGAGAGGTGGGCACCTTCACTGCATGCCTTCCTGGGTGTGGTGACGGGGACGTGGCTGCACGGGGAGCCGGCGCAGGAAGAGCCGGATGCCGTGGAGCCGGATGGCGGCGGACACCACCGCGGTCGAGAAGGGGTGGCGCAGGAACAGCCGGAGCAGCTGGGCCGGTGTGCCGGGTCGCCGGGTACCGCGCACGGTCGCCGTGAACGGGCGGGCGCCCTCACGCTCCAGGTGGACCGTCAGGTTCAGCCGGCCGCCGGGCTCG
This sequence comes from Streptomyces sp. NPDC057287, assembly GCF_042667905.1. Classification (NCBI taxonomy): domain Bacteria; kingdom Bacillati; phylum Actinomycetota; class Actinomycetes; order Kitasatosporales; family Streptomycetaceae; genus Streptomyces; species Streptomyces sp. NPDC057287. The sequence continues at coordinate 310,266 of NZ_JBHUYV010000009.1, forward strand.
GGAAGCCGCATCCGGTAGTCGCCGTCCACGGGGAAGAACGGCGACACGTAGAAGTCCTTGCCGGTCACCGCGCGGTCGGCGGCGTCCGGGCGCAGCAGGTAGCAGTGGCGTTCGCCGTAGGTGTTGTGCACCTCGGCGACGACGCAGAGGGGAGTGCCGTCGGAGCGGTGGCACCAGTAGACGGTCAGGGGATTGAAGACGTGGCCGAAGACCCGTGCCTGGGTCAGCATGGTGACGGTGCCGTCGCCGAGTTCGACACCGCGGGTCCGGAGGAACTTCTCGAGTCCGGCCCGGACGGTCGGGGCCGTGCCTCCGAAGTGGTCCCGGGCGTCGAAGCGGGCCAGCGGGCGCAGCAGCGAAGGCAGCCGCGGCGGGCTGTCCGGGTCGATCAGCCACAGGTAGGTGCGGTGCCTCAGGGCGTACCTGCGGGGCGCGGTCCGTACGTGGGTGATGGCGCACGGGTAGAGGGCGGCGCTGCTCACCACACGACTCCCAGCGCGGCGGCGGCCTCGGCCCCCGAGCGGCAGCCGTCCTCGTGGAAACCCCAGCCGTGGTAGGCGCCCGCGTAGGCGGTGACCGGCCCCGAGAGGGCGGGCAGCCGGGCCTGGGCGGCGACCGACTCCGGTGTGAAGACGGGGTGTTCGTAGACCATGCGGGCCCGCACGAGGTCCTGGTCCACCCGGTCGGACCCGTTCAGCGTGACGACGAACCGTTCCGGCGCGTCCAGGCGCTGGAGCCGGTTCATGTCGTAGCTGACGGTGACCGTTTCGGCGTCGGCCGCGCAGGACGGCATCAGGTAGTTCCAGGAGGCCGAGGCCCCCCGGCTGCGCGGCAGGAGAGTGGTGTCGGTGTGCAGCAGCGTGGGGTTGTGGGAGTAGCGGAACGCGCCGAGGGTCCGCCGCTCCTCCTCGGTGGGATCGGCGAGCAGCCGGAGGGCCTGGTCGGGGTGGGTGGCGACGACCACCGCGGCGTACTCCTCGCTGGTGCCGTCCTCCGTGACGATCTCCACACCGTCGGCGTGCCGGCGGATCGTCCTGACCGGGGTGGCCGTGCGCACGGAGTGCACCTGCTTGGCGACGCGGTCCACGTACTCGCGCGATCCGCCGGTGACGGTCCGCCAGACCGGCGAGTCACCGATCGAGAGCATCCCGTGGTGCTCCAGGAACCTGAACAGGTAGCGGGCCGGGTAACGCAACGCGGTCACCGGATCGCAGGACCAGACCGCGGAGACCATGGGCGTCAGGAAGTGCGCCGCGAAGTACGCGGAGAACCGGCCGCGCGCCGTGAACTCGCCGAGGGTCATCGTGCCCGTGCCTTCGGGCAGCGCGAGCAGCGCCCGGGCCGCACGGTGGAACCGGGGCACCTCGGTCAGCATCCGCAGGTACGGCCCCCGGAACACGGAGCCGGGCCGCGCGAACAGTCCGGCTGCGCCCCGGGCACCCGCGTACTCGAGCCCGCAGCCCTCGCAGCGCACGGACATGCTCATCTCCGACTCCTGCGTGGCCACGCCGAGTTCGTCGAAGAGCCGGAGGAGATGCGGGTACGTCCGCCGGTTGTGGACGATGAACCCCGAGTCGACGCGGTGCGTCCGGCCGTCCGACGAGGTCAGGTCGTGGGTGTGCGCGTGCCCGCCGACGCGCTGGTCGGCCTCGAAGAGCGTCACGTCGTACGCCTTCCCCAGGACGTGGGCGGCGGTGAGGCCGGCCACCCCGCTCCCCACCACGGCTGTGCGCCGCCGCTCCCTTGTCATTCGGTTCCCTCCGGTGTTCCGCGCCTGGCCGGGGCACTGCTTCAGCGCCCCTCAGAGGTCATTCGGGGCCGATGGCTCCGCGGATTGGCCGATGATCGGACTTCCTTCGATCGAGTGAACGACCAATCCGCCGGGCGGTCGGCACCGAACTCCCGGTGTGACAACAGACCGATACGTTTCGCAGAAGCAAGGGGCCCCCGGGTCCCGGCGATCCCGCTGGGCACGCGCCGCTCTCGCCGCGCTCAGCGGTCTGATCGCCGGGTTCACCGCCCTGTGCGTCGCCGAACTGGTCGCGGCTGCCGTCCGTCCCGAGGCGGGTCCGGTCACGGCCGTGGGCGGTGCGGTCATCGACCGCACCCCCGCGGCCGTCAAGGACTTCGCCGTACGGAACTTCGGCACCGACGACAAGCTGGTGCTGCAGCTCGGCATCCTCGTGCTCCTGGCGCTGTTCGCCATGGCCGTGGGGATCCTCGCGCTGCGGCACCGGCGGACCGGCGCTGCGGCCGTACTGGTCTTCGGTGTGGTCGGGGCAGTGTCCGCGGCCGGGCGGCCCGAGGGCCGCCCGGGCGACGTACTGCCTTCGGTCGTGGGCGCACTGGTGGCCGCAGGAGTGCTGTATCTCCTGGCCGGACGGCTGGCCCCCGCCGACGCCCCGTCTCCCGCGGCTGGGGAGACGGACGCAGGGGAACAGAGCACCTTCGACCGCCGCGGATTCGTCATCGCGGCAACCGCAGCGGCGGCGGCCTCGGCCGGCGCGGGGCTCCTGGGCCGACGGCTCCAGGCGTCCCAGCTGGCCGGGGTCTCCGCCTCGCGGAGTGACATCGCGCTCCCGTCACCGGCCTCGCCCGCCCCGCCGATACCGGGGGCGGCCGACCTGGGCATCCGGGGTCTGAGTTCGTTCACCACTCCGAACAAGGACTTCTACCGGGTGGACACCGCCCTGGTGGTTCCGCGCGTCGACGCCGACCGGTGGCGGCTGCGGATCCACGGCAAGGGGGTCGCGCGCCCCGTCACCCTGGACTTCCAGGACCTGCTGGGGCGCGAGCTGATCGAACGCGACATCACACTGACCTGCGTGTCCAACCAGGTGGGCGGCCCCTACGTGGGCACGGCCCGGTGGATCGGCGTACGACTGGCCGACCTGCTGCGCGAGGCCGGGGTGAAGCCCCCGTCCAAGGGTGGGACCGCGGATCAGATCGTGTCGCGCTCCGTGGACGGGATGACGATCGGAACCCCGGTCGAGGACGTCATGGACGGCCGCGACGCACTGCTCGCGGTCGGCATGAACGGCGAACCGCTGCCGTTCGACCACGGCTTCCCGGTCCGGATGGTCGTCCCCGGCCTGTACGGATACGTCTCGGCGTGCAAGTGGATCCAGGACATCGAGCTCACGACGTTCGACGCGTACGACGCCTACTGGGTCAAGCGCGACTGGTCCCGTGAGGCTCCGATCAAGACCCAGTCACGGATCGACACGCCTCGCCCCTTCGCCGCCCCGCGAGCGGGGACCGTGCCCGTCGCGGGTGTCGCCTGGGCCCAGCACCGGGGCATCGCCCGGGTCGAGGTCCGGGTCGACGGCGGCGAGTGGCACACCGCGCGGCTGGCCGCCGAGGCCGGCCGTGACACCTGGCGCCAGTGGGTGTGGGAGTGGCCCGCCACCACCGGCCACCACACCCTCGAGGTCCGCGCGACGGACCGCACCGGCGCCACGCAGACCGACAAGCGGGTCGGCACCGTCCCCGACGGTGCGACCGGGTGGCACTCGGTGGTGGTCGACGTGACCTGACCACCGGCCCCTTCCACCCGACCTCTTCTTTCCTTTCCCTCTGTTGAACAACGATCCATTCAGGAGAACACCATGAACAACCGTCACCTCCGTCGCATCGCCGTCACCGTCTCCGCCGCGGCCCTGCTGCCGCTCGCGCTGACCGCCTGCTCCGGCGACTCCGACACCTCGTCCGACGCCGGTGCGGACAAGGCCGCGTCGAGCGCGCCGGCCAAGGAGACCGAGTCGGCCGCGTCGATGGACAAGCCGTTCGGCCCGGGTTGTGCGACGGTCCCGAAGGAGGGCGCGGGCTCGTTCGACGGCATGGCCCAGGACCCGGTCGCCACGGCCGCGTCGAACAACCCCGCGCTGTCCACGCTGGTCGCCGCCGTCAAGCAGGCCGGCCTCGTCGACACCCTGAACAGCGCAGAGAACATCACGGTGTTCGCGCCCACCAACGACGCCTTCGCCAAGATCCCGAAGGCCGACCTGGACAAGCTGCTCGCGAACAAGGCCGAGCTCACCAAGGTGCTCACCGCGCACGTGGTCGGTCAGAAGCTGACGCCGCAGCAGCTGGAGAAGGGCTCCTTCGACACCCTGGCCAAGACCAAGCTGACGACCGCCGGTTCGGGTGAGGATTACACCGTGAACGACTCCTCCAAGGTCGTCTGCGGCAACGTCCCGACCGCCAACGCCACGGTCTACATCGTCGACACCGTCCTGATGCCGACCAGCTGACACGGCGTCCCGTCAGTGCGCTGACGGCATGACCCCGACGAGCCCCGAGGACCGCGCCCTCCGCCCTGACCGGAGCGGCGCGGACCGCGGGGCTCGTGCCGTGGGCGCGGTCGTCGGGTCGGCGCTGCGCACCACTCACGGTTTCGAGGCCGCGCTGTCCGCGGCGGTCGACGTGGGCGGGGACACCGACGCGGTGGCCGCCGTCACGGGCGGCCTGGCGGGCGCGGTGTACGGGATCGACGCCGTGCCGGAGCACTGGACGCGCCCCCTCCACGTACCACTGCCGGGATACGGGGACCGCGTGCTTCGGGCCGCGGACCTGGAGGATCTGGCCCGTCGGCTCGACGGAACCGCAGGATCCGACCACCAGAAGAAGTACACATAAGGGACATATAAGAGCACACTGGTCTCGAAAGCTGATGACCGTACCTCCTCAGCACGGTCACTCCAGCAAGTCCGAAGGAGACCATCCTCATGAGTAACCTCTCGCACACCGGAAGGGACGTTTCCGGGAACACCAGAGACGTCTCCGGACACACCGGAAGGGACATCTCCGGACACCCCGACGCCGATGAGATGCGAGCGCGCCACGATCGCGTGATCAGCGGCGGCCGCACCACGGCCATGGCGGACGCACCGGTGTTCCTGCTCGGCCTGTTCTGCGCCGTCTCGCCGTGGGTGCTTCACTTCACCGCGAGCCAGCCCTCCCTGGTGACGCACAACCTCGTCATCGGCATCGCGATAGCCGTGCTGGCACTCTGCTTCACCGCCATGCCCGAGCGGATGACCGGGATGAGCATGGCCATCGTCGCCCTGGGCGCGTGGCTGATCGTGTCGACCTGGGTCGTGGGCCAGAGCCCCGACATGGGCGTCATCCTCAACAACGTGATCGTCGGTGGTCTGGCGATTGTGCTGGGGGCCGCCTGCGCGGGACTTTCGATGAAGAACAAGAAGACGACCTGACGGGAGAACACGCGAAAGTGGCCACAGGCACGCACATCGGCCGCCTGTGGCCACTTCACCGCTCATGTCACCGCCCGGAAGCAGTGTGCTCTTCAGCTCACGTCACCGCCCTGAGGCAGGGCGCTTTCAGCTCCGTCACCGCCCGGAACCTTCGCCCGGCGCAGCCGGACTCACCCCACGGAGCTGTACGCCACCACGCCCCGGAGCACCGCGTCGACGGCCTTGTGGGCATTCTTCGCGACCGAACTCCCGTCCCGGGGCGCGGCGGCCGCGATCTGGCCGAGCACGTCGATGACCTGCTTGCACCACCGTACGAAGTCCCCGGCCGGCATCTCCGCCTCGCGGAGCACCTCGTCCAGCGTCCGTCCGGAGGCCCACATGTAGACCGCCCAGGCGAAGCCGAGGTCGGGTTCCCGCTGGCCGACCCCTTCCGTCTGGCTGATCTTGAAGTCCTCCTCCAGGGCGTCGAGCCGGCCCCAGATGCGGACCATCTCGCCCATCGCGGCCTTCGCCGGTCCGGAGGGCAGCTTCGGCGCGACGGCGTCGTCCGCCTGGCGCGCCTCGTAGACCAGCGCCGAGACGCAGGCGGCGAGCTCGGCGGGGTTGAGCCCCTCCCAGACGCCCTCCCGCAGACACTCGCTGGCCAGCAGGTCGAGCTCGCCGTAGAGCCGCGCCAGCCGCCGCCCGTTGTCGGTGACCTCGCTGCCCCGCAGGTAGTCGAGCTCGGTCAGGAGCGCGACGATGCGGTCGAAGGTCCGGGCGATGGTGTTCGTCCGGCCCTCGATGCGGTGCTCCAGCTGCCGGGTGTCGCGCTGCAGCCGGTGGTAGCGCTCCGCCCAGCGGGCGTGGTCCTCACGCTCGTCGCACCCGTGGCAGGGATGGGCCCGCAGCTCGGCGCGCAGCCGGGCGATCTCGCGGTCGTCGGCCGCCGCGGCCCGCTGCTTGCGGTGCCGTCCCGGGTCGATGTGCCCCGCCTTGCTCCGGAGCGCGGAGGCCAGGTCGCGGCGGGACTGGGGTGAGCGCGGGTTGAACGACTTGGGTACCCGCATCCGCTCCAGCGCCTCGACCGGCACCGGGAAGTCGATGTGGGCCAGTCGCTTGACCTGCCGCTCGGCGGTGAGCACCAGGGGGCGCGGTCCGTCGTGGTACTCCAGCCCGCGGTGGCCGTTCGTCCGGCCGCCGGGCAGCCCCGGGTCGAGGACCAGGGCGAGCCCGGCGAACTTGCCGGTGGGGACGTGGATGACGTCACCGGGCTTCAGCTTCTCCAGGGACGAAGCGGCGGCCGCGCGCCGCTGGGCGGCGCCCTGCTTGGCCAGGTCCGTCTCGCGGTCCTTGAGGTCGCGGCGCAGCCGCGCGTACTCCTCGAAGTCCCCGAGGTGGCAGGTCATGCCCTCCTTGTATCCCTCGAGTCCTTCCTCGTTGCGCTGCACCTGCCGGGAGATCCCGACGACGGACCGGTCGGCCTGGAACTGCGCGAAAGAGGTCTCGAGCAGCTCGCGCGAACGGTGACGCCCGAACTGCTGCACGAGGTTCACGGCCATGTTGTACGACGGCCGGAAGCTGGAACGCAGCGGATAGGTCCGGGTGCCCGCGAGTCCGGCGAGCGCACCGGGGTCCATGCTTCGCTGCCACAGGACGACCGCGTGGCCCTCCACGTCGATGCCCCGGCGGCCCGCCCGCCCGGTCAGCTGGGTGTACTCGCCGGGCGTGATGTCGGCGTGCTGCTCGCCGTTCCACTTGACGAGCTTCTCGAGCACGACGGAGCGTGCGGGCATGTTGATGCCCAGTGCCAGGGTCTCCGTCGCGAACACGGCCTTCACCAGGCCGCGGACGAACAACTCCTCGACGACCTCCTTGAAGGTCGGCAGCATTCCGGCGTGGTGCGCGGCGATGCCCCGCTCCAGGCCTTCGAGCCACTCGTAGTAGCCGAGGACGTGCAGGTCCTCGCCGGGGATCGACGCGGTCCGCTCCTCGACGATCTCCCGCACCAGGGCGCGCTTGTCGTCGTCGTTCAGCCGGAGCCCGGCCTGGAGGCACTGCTGGACGGCCGCCTGGCAGCCCGCCCGGCTGAAGATGAACGTGATGGCGGGCAGCAGCCCTTCGGCATCGAGACGGTCGATGACCTCGGGCCTGGACGGGGTCCAGATGCGGCTGCGCTGGCGGCGCTCGCGCTCACGGTCGGCCTCGCGCACCATCTTGCCGCGCCGGCGCTCGCGCGGGTTGTACCCCCGCTGGTTCTCCATCCGGGCCAGCCGGACGAGGTCGGGGTTGACCTCACGCCTGCCGGTGCCCCGGCCTCCGTGATCGGTCTCCTCCTCGAAGAGGTCGTACATCCTGCGCCCGGCCATGACGTGCTGCCACAGCGGCACGGGCCGGTGCTCGGAGACGATCACCTGGGTGTCACCGCGCACCGTGTCCAGCCAGTCGCCGAACTCCTCGGCGTTGGACACGGTCGCCGACAGCGACACCAGGGTCACGGACTCCGGCAGGTGGATGATCACTTCCTCCCACACCGCGCCCCGGAAGCGGTCGGAGAGGTAGTGCACCTCGTCCATGACCACGTAGCCGAGACCGGTGAGGGACTGGGAGCCCGCGTACAGCATGTTGCGCAGGACCTCGGTCGTCATGACGACCACGGGTGCGTCCGCGTTGACGCTGTTGTCCCCGGTCAGCAGCCCGACCTTGTCCGCGCCGTAGCGCCGGACGAGATCCGTGAACTTCTGGTTGGACAGTGCCTTGATGGGCGTGGTGTAGAAGCACTTGCGGCCCTGCATCAGGGCCAGGTGGACGGCGAATTCACCGACGATCGTCTTGCCCGACCCTGTGGGGGCCGCGACCAGCACTCCCTTGCCCGCCTCCAGTGCCTGGCAGGCCTCGATCTGGAACGGGTCCAGTCCGAACTCGTACATCTCGCGGAAGGGCCAGAGAGCCGTGGCCTGCTCGGCCGCACGGACCCGGGACGCGTGGTATCGCTCAGCTGGTGAGAGGTCCTCTGTCATCTTGATACGAGCCTACCCGCCTCGTATGACAGTCAGCCCGATCTTTCTTTCACGGTACGAGGACCCGGACGGCGCCGGGCACACAGGTGGCGCTGAGCGGGAGCGCGCCCAGTGGCTCGCCGTCCGCGTACGCCGTGACACCGGCGGCGGCCAGCTCTATGGACGAGACCCGGTGCACGGTGACCGCGGGGTGCCCCAGGTGCGTCCCCCTGTACACCTTCGGGAACACCTTGAGCAGGGTGGTCCGGCTGCAGTCACCCACGACGGTCACGTCGAAGAGCCCGTCGTCCATGACCGCGTCCGCGCAGATCCGCATGCCGCCGCCGTACGTGGACCCGTTGCCCACCGCGATCAGGGTCGCCTCGATCTCGGTGACCGGGCCGCCGTCCAGCCGGAGGCGGTAGGGGATCGGCCGGAAGGCGGCCAGTTCGGCGAGGATCGCCAGGTCGTACTTGAAGCGCCCGCCGACCCAGCGCATCCGGTTGCCGCGGTCGTTCACCCGCGAGTCGAAGCCGGAGGCGAGCACGGAGCCGAACCAGCGCTCCCCGACCCGGCCGAGGTCGACCGCGCGAACCGTCCCGGCCTTGAGCGCCTCGGCGGCCAGCCGGCCGGCGGCGGCCGGATCGCGGATCGGCAGCCCGAGGGCACGGGCGAAGTCGTTCCCGGTGCCGACGGCCACGGCGCCGAGCGGCGTCGTGGTGCCGGCGACGGCCTGCAGGGCGAGGGACATCATGCCGTCCCCGCCCACGGCTATCAGTGCCCCGGTCCCGCCCGCCACGGCATCGCGCGCCCGGCGCAGGGCGTCGTCGGCGTCCTCGCCGAGGACCGTCCGTACGGAGAAGCCTGCGTCCCGCAGAGCGGAAGCGGCCGGCTGCGCGGCACGCGCGCCCCGGCCGCTTCCCGCGGTGGGATTGACGAAGAGGGTGATCTCGCTGGTCACCCGCGGGACCTTACAAGGTCAGGTGATGTCGTCGTAACCGTTGAGCCGGGGGGAACGGCCACCGTCCGCCTCGCCGCCGGCCTGCTCGGGCAGAGCGGCCCGGGAGGACACCGGCTCGATCGCGCCGACGGGCTCGGGGGTGAGGTCCAGCTCCGACGCCTCGTCGTCGTCGAGTTCCGCGTCGGGGTTGTTGCGGCGCCTGCGCTTGTCGTTGAGCAGTGAGAACCCGACCGCGACGAAGTACAGCACCGCCAGCGGGCCCGCGAGCAGGAGCATCGACAGGGGGTCACCGCCCGGGGTGGCGATGGCTCCGAAGCCGGTCAGCCCGATGATCATCCCTCGCCACCAGGCGAGCATGCGCTTACCGCTGAGGACGCCGGTGATGTTCAGCAGGATGAGCAGCAGCGGCAGCTCGAAGGCCAGCCCGAAGACCAGCACCATGCGGGTGATCAGATCGAGGAAGTCGTCCAGCGGCAGCAGGTTCTTCACGTTGTCGGGCGTGAAGCCCAGCATGATCTCGGCGGTCTGCGGCAGGATCCAGTAGGCGATCCAGGCGCCGGCGGCGAAGAGCGGGACGCCCGCCGCCGCGAAGGCGAAGGAGTAGCGCTTCTCCTGCTTGTGCAGGCCCGGAGCGACGAACGCCCACAGCTGGTAGAGCCACACGGGAGTGGCCACCAGGACGCCCGTCATCAGGGCGACCTTCAGAGCGATGGTGAACGGCGACAGCAGACCGTTGGTGGTCATCTCCGCGCACGGACGACCGTTGATCATGGTCAGGGCGCCGTCCTTGCAGCCGACCGAGTCCAGGATCGGCTTCATCAGGAACTCGAAGATTTCCTTCTGGAAGAAGGCCGCCACGACCACGGCGACCAGGATCGCCAGGACCGACTTCAGCAGACGGTTGCGCAGCTCACGCAGGTGATCGAGGAGAGGCATGCGCCCCTCGTCGTCCTTCTCCTGCTTGCGGGCAGACTTGAGCAACCCACTTCCCTCATCTCGTGCGGCAGCGTCCGGTGGTGACGCGGATCAGCTGTCAGCTCTGGGTGGTGGGCTTGGCGTCGCTGACCGGGCGGGAGCTGGTGACGTCTCCCGGGGCGGCCTGGATCGTGCGCGCGGTGGCCGCGGGCGGCGTGGTGTCCGCGACGGTCTCCGTCGTGGGCGCCGCGGGCTCCGCGTCGTCCTTCTTCATGGCCTTGGCCTCGCTCTTGAGGATGCGGGCCGACTTGCCGAGCGAGCGCGCCATGTCGGGAAGCTTCTTGGCACCGAAGAGCAGCAGGATGACAGCGATGATCAGAACGATCTCGAGGGGCTTCAGATTGCCGATCATGTGCGACTTCCTTCTCACTGAGGCGTCCGGAGGGTGGGCTCGCCGCCCGTTCGACCGGACAGATGTCCGACCTTCGCGCTGGCAGCGATCGTAACCCGCAGGGGTAAACGTGAGGCAATGCCCGTGCGTACTCCCGCTTGCGGCCCACACCTCCCTGCCTGGGCCGCTCCAGCAGCGTACCCCCCGAAACGGTGAATCAGGAGGCCGCGCCCTCCTATCGCAGGGCCTCTCCGGTGTCGGCGAGCGTGGTGGCCGCTCGTTCGAGATCCTCGGCCGCTCGGTTGATCCGCCGCGTGGTCGCGGCGACCTGTCCGGCGAGCCGCTGTGCCTCGACGAAGACCTTGACGGCCAGTACGCCGAGCACGGCCAGGCCGGCGAATCCCAGAGCGATGGCGAGCATGGGCCAGAACATGGACGGATCCTCGATGTGTCTCGTCACCGCAGGGCGGTGTGCAGGCGCAGCGTCCGCACCCCGCCGCCACTGAGGAGCTCGACTATGCGCTCCCCGGCGGGCTTGCGGACCGCGGTGCCGCACTCGGGGCAGGTGAAGGAGTAGAAGGTCGTTCGGCGGCTGGCCCCTATCGCCAGCCGCAGCGCTCCCGCCCCGAGCTCGAACCGCTCACGGCAGTCCGGACATGCGGCCCGGAAGCGTACGGCGTCGGGCACCGGGACCGGAACCGGTCCGGTCTGCGTGCTCGATATCGCGGTCATATGACCTCTGTCTCCTCGGTGCACCGGTGGCCGCCCTTCAGAGTGCGCCGCCGTAGGCGGCCAGTGCCTCGGTCGCCGCCGCCCTGGCGCTCTCGGCCAGGTCGGGCGGCGATGTGATGCGTCCTTCGCCTCCGAGCCGCAGTGCGAGCCTGCGCAGGGAGGCCGGGTCGGGAGTGCGGAGGGTGATCCGCAGACCGCCGTCGGGCAGCTCCTCCGCGCTGTCGTGCGGGTAGTACTCGGCGACCCACCGGCCGCCGGGGCCGACCTCGATCACGACCTCCGGGTCCTCGGCCGCGGGCTGCACCAGCCCCTCGGAGAGATCACGGAGCTCCAGCTCCGGCGGAGCGGACGGGGCGTCGAGGAGCCTGATCTCGGCGACCCGGTCGAGCCGGAAGGTGCGCCGCGCCTCGGTGAGCCGGCACCAGCCCTCCATGTAGGTGTGGCCGACGGCGAACAGCCGGATCGGGTCCACCTCGCGCTCGGTCAGCTCGTCGCGGGCGGGAGAGTAGTAGCGCAGCCAGAGCCGGCGCCGCTCGGAGATCGCCCGGTCCACGTCGGCGAAGACCCCGCCCTCGGACTCGAAGGTGACCGAGAGCCGCGAGCTCGCGGCCCCCACCTCCCCGGCCGCCGTCTCCAGCTTCGCGGTCGCACGCACCAGCGCCTGCCGGTCGCTCTCCCGCAGGCCGGGGAGCGTGGCGACCGCACGGGCCGCGACGAGCAGGGCGGTCGCCTCGTCGGCGGCGAGCCGCAGCGGCTCGGCGACGTCGTCCGGGTTGTGCCACCAGATCCGGTCGCCGTCGGTGTCGATGTCGAGCAGGTCCCCGCCGCGGAAACTGGTCCCGCACATGGGGAGCACGTCGAGGTCGGAGATCAGCTCGTCCTCGGTGATCCCGAAGGCCCGGGCCACGTCCTGCACGTGCGCGCCGGGGCGCTCCCGCAGGTAGGTGACGAGGGAGAGCATCCGCCGGGTCTGGTCGATCGCGTTCGTGGCCATGAGTAGGGGTCTCCTCAGTCCTTGGCCACGGCGCGCAGCCGGTCCATCACGTCGGCCCGCAGGTCGGCGGGCTCGCTCACGATCACGTCGGGCCCGAACTCCACGAGCCAGGCGTCCAGGCCGTGTCCGTACGGGATCTCCAACTCGTCCCAGCCGTCACCGAGCTCCCGTACGGATATAGCGCGGGAGCGCAGCGGGTAGCCGGAGCCGGCGCGCAGCCTGATGCGGGCGGTCCTGGTGGCGGTCTCCCCGGCCCAGCTCTCCACGGTCTCGCGGACGGTCACGGCGTCGGGGACGACGGCGGTGAAGGCCCCGGCGCGGGAGCGGACCCGGCCCGAGATCCGGGACAGCCGGAAGACGCGCTCGGCGCCGCGGCCGCGGTCCCAGCCGGCCAGATACCAGTGGCCCCGCCAGCACTCGAGCGTCCAGGGCTCGACCTGGCGCTGCTCGGGGTGTGCGGCGTTGCCCTTGCGGTAGTCGAAGGTGACCGGGCGGCGGTCCCGGCAGGCGAGCATCAAGGGCTCGAACGCGGCCTCGTGGACCGGGATGCGGGGTTCGAGGGCGCTGTGCACCTCGTAGGCGTCCTCGGCCTCCGGCATGCCGGCGGCGCGCAGCTTCTGCAGGGCGCCGCTGGCGGCTCCGGCGAGCCGGGCCTGCTGCCAGACCTTGGCGGCGAGCCCGAGGGCCGCGGCCTCCTCGGCGTCCAGGGTGATGGGGGGCAACCGGTTGCTGTCGCGGCGGGCGAGGTAGCCGGTGTCGCCGTCCAGGTTCTCCACGGTCTCGATGACCAGGCCCAGTTCGCGCAGATCGTCCTTGTCGCGCTCGAACATCCGGTTGAAGGAGTCGTCGGAGCCCGCCTCCAGATAGGCCTCGATGGACCCGCGGAGCTCACGCTTGCTGAGCGGGCGCCGGGTACCCAGCAGACACAGCGCCAGGTTCATCAGCCGTTCAGCCTTGGCAATCGCCATCGACGCCCTTTCTCGACGTGCTCTTCGACCGTCGACCGTACCGCCCCGGGGTGTCCGGACCAAAGCGAGGGCCCGCGCCTTGCGGCACGGGCCCCCACTGCGGTACGCCGACGGATCAGACGCCGACGAGGTCGCAGACGAAGATCAGCGTCTCGCCCGGGGCGATGCTGCCGCCGCCCGCGCCGCGGTCGCCGTAGGCGAGGTGCGCGGGGATGGTCAGCTGGCGACGGCCGCCGACCTTCATGCCCTGGACGCCCTGGTCCCAGCCGGCGATGACCTGGCCGGCACCGAGCTGGAAGCGCAGCGGGGTGCCGCGGTTCCAGGAGGCGTCGAACTCCTCGCCGGTGGAGAAGGCCACACCGACGTAGTGCACGGAGACCGTCTGGCCCGCCTGGGCCACCGGTCCGTCGCCCTCCCAGATTTCCTTGATCTCCAGGTCGGCCGGCGGCTCGCCACCCGGGAAGTCGATCTCGGGCTTCTCGATGCTCACTGAACTGCTCCTCTTGACTGTGAACTGGGCAACCGGGACAGTCTTACATCTTTGCCAGGAGGTCCACCGCGAAGACGAGCGTGGACTTGGCGGGGATGGACTGCTGTGCCTCGTTGCCGAAGGCCTGGTCCGGCGGGATGACGAGCAGCACGCGGCTGCCGACCTTCTTGCCGACCAGACCGGTCTTGAGACCCTTCAGGGTGACCTGGGCCAGCGGGAAGGTCTGCGTCTTGCCCGTCTGGTAGGTGCTGTCGAAGGGCTTGCTGCCCTTCCAGAGCAGACCCACGTAGTTCACGACGACGCTGTCGGTCTCCTTGATGACCTCGCCGTCGGACTCCAGGACGTAGTCGGAGACCAGCTTCTTCGGCGGATCGCTCTTGGGGATCGTGACGGAGGGCGCCTTGCCGTCGGTCTTGGTCCCGACCTTCGGCAGGTCGATGTTGTCCTGGGCGACCGGCGTCCCCTTGGCGGACGCGGGGATCTGGGTCGCCTTGACGACGTCGATGACGAACACGAGCGTGGCGTTGGGCTTGATGTCGCCCTGGCCCTGCGCGCCGTAGCCGAGCTCCGGCGGGATGACCAGCTGGACGCGGCTGCCGACCTTCTGGCCGACGAGGCCCTTGTCCCAGCCCTGGATGACCATGCCGGCCCCGAGCGTCAGGTCGAAGGGCTGCTTGCGGTCGAAGCTGTTGTCGAACGGCTTGGTGGAGTCCCAGGCCTGCCCGAGGTAGTTGACCTGGATCGCGTCACCGGTCTTGAGCTTCGCGCCGTCACCCTCGCTGATGACTTCGGTCTTCAGTTCCTTGGGGGGATCGCCCTCCCCCTTGGCCAGGGTGGGCTTCTCACCGAATTTCGCACCCGCGGTGATCGCGGGGTCGCCCTTGGGTGAAGCGGAGTCAGAGGCCTTGTCGTCGCCGCATGCCACTGCGGACAGCAGCAGAAGGGGGACGACGAGAAGGCCGGCAAGTCGGCGCACGGGTTCCTCAGATCTCAGACGGCACGTGAATGGTCCCCGACACTCTAGGCGGAGCGAAGGGCCCCGTACGAGGAACGTACGGGGCCCTGTCGCATACGGGGCAGGACGTTCCTGTCCGGATCACATGCCCGCGATCAGCTTCTCCACCCGCTCGTCGACGGAACGGAAGGGGTCCTTGCACAGCACGGTGCGCTGCGCCTGGTCGTTGAGCTTGAGGTGGACCCAGTCGACGGTGAAGTCCCGCCGCTGCTCCTGGGCGCGGCGGATGAAATCGCCGCGCAGTCGCGCCCTGGTCGTCTGCGGGGGCACCGACTTGCCCTCGAAGATCTTCAGGTCGTTGCAGATTCGGGCGGTCTGGCCCTTGCGTTCCAGGAGGTAGTAGAGCCCGCGCCGCCGGTGGATGTCGTGGTAGGCGAGGTCTATCTGAGCGACCCTCGGATTCGACATGGTCATGTTGTGCTTGGCCCGGTACCGCTCGATGAGCTTGTACTTCATGACCCAGTCGATCTCGGTGCCGATCCGGTCGAGGTCCTCGGCCTCGATGGCGTCCAGCGTGCGGCCCCACAGCTCGAGGACCTGGTCGGTGGTGCCGGTGCGGATGCCCCGGCGTTCGACGAAGTCGACGGCCTTCTCGTAGTACTCGCGCTGGACCTCGATGGCCGATGCCTCTCGGCCGCTGGCCAGGCGCACCTTCCGCTGTCCCGTGATGTCGTGGCTGACCTCGCGGATGGCCCGGATCGGGTTCTCCAGGGTCAGGTCGCGCATCACCGTGCCCGCTTCGATCATGCGCAGCACGAGGTCCGTGGCACCGACCTTGAGGAGCATGGTCGTCTCGGACATGTTGGAGTCACCGACGATGACGTGGAGGCGGCGGTACCGCTCCGCGTCGGCGTGCGGCTCGTCCCGGGTGTTGATGATCGGGCGGGAGCGCGTCGTGGCGGAGCTGACGCCCTCCCAGATGTGCTCGGCCCGCTGGCTCACGCAGTAGACGGCTCCGCGCGGCGTCTGCAGCACCTTGCCGGCACCGCAGATCAGCTGACGGGTGACGAGGAACGGAATGAGGATGTCCGCGAGCCGGGAGAATTCTCCGTGCCGGGCCACGAGGTAGTTCTCGTGGCACCCGTAGGAGTTTCCAGCCGAGTCGGTGTTGTTCTTGAAGAGATAGACGTCGCCCGCGATTCCCTCCTCGTGCAGGCGGCGTTCGGCGTCGACGAGCAAACCTTCGAGAATGCGCTCGCCCGCCTTGTCGTGCGTGACCAGTTCGGTCACGTTGTCGCATTCGGGTGTCGCGTATTCCGGATGCGATCCCACGTCGAGGTACAGGCGGGCGCCGTTCCGCAGGAAGACATTGCTGCTGCGGCCCCATGACACAACACGGCGGAAGAGGTAGCGCGCCACTTCGTCAGGTGACAGTCGGCGCTGTCCCCTGAACGTGCACGTGACGCCGTACTCGTTCTCCAGCCCGAAAATGCGGCGGTCCATGACTGAACATTACGCCTTATGGCCTGAGCTGAAACCGGGTTCGGCAGCACCGTTTCGATCATTTTCCGAACCGGCCACAACTGCGGGCGTACGCCCGGGAGCTGCGAGGACCCTTCCGGTGGCCAGGAGGACCAGCAGCGCCGCCACTCCACCGGCCCCCGCGACGGCGAAACCCGACGCCGTGTCACCCAGCTCGACCGCCGGCCCCGCCACCGCGGTCCCGGCCGCCGCGCCCACCCCGAAGGTCGTCACGAGCCAGGAGAACGCCTCGGTCACCGTGCCCCGTGGCGCGTGCCGGTCCACGACGATGAAGGAGCACGCGATGGCCGGGGCCAGGAAGACCCCGGCGAGGGCCGCCAGCGCGGTCATGGCCGGCACGCCGGGCGTCAGCATCAGCGGCAGGTAGCCCAGCGCCAGCAGCGCGACGACGACCCGCAGCCTGCGTTCGGGAGCCCCCGCCCACTGCCGCGCCCCGTACACCACACCGCCGACGAGCGCGCCGAGGCCGAGCGCGGCCATCAGCCAGCCGTACACCGACTCCTGGCCCCGGTCGTCGGCGTAGGCGACGGCTGCCACCGTGATCGAGCCGAGGGCGAGGCCGACGAAGAAGAAGGACCCCAGCAGGGCGAGCAGCCCCGGGGAGCGCAGGGCGCCGAGCCAGTGGGCCTCGCGGGGTGCCGAGCGCCAGGTCCTGGAGGGCTCGGACAGGACGACGGACAGCGCTCCCAGGACTCCTATGGCGTTGATGGCGAGGAGGGCGGCGGCGGGCGACCAGAGCGACACCAGGACCGTCACGAGGAGCGGGCCGACGGTGAACATGACCTCCTGGGCCACCGCGTCCATGGCGTACGCCCGGTGCACCCGGTCCTCCCGGCCGAGGACCGTCGGCCACAGGGCGCGCAGGCCGCCCTCCAGCGGGGGCGTGAACAGGCCGGCCACGGCGACCGCCGCGTAGGCGGCGGGGAGCGGGCCGAGGCCCACCAGGGCCAGCACGGCCATGCCGAGCGCGGAGACGACCGCCGCGGGGAGCTGCACGCGCGGCTGGCCGTACAGGTCCACCGCCCGGCCCAGCAGGGGCTGCCCCACCGCCGTGGCGAGGCCGTAGGCCGCCGCGAGGGCGCCCGCCAGGGCGTAGCCGCCGCCCTCGGCCCGGGTGAACAGGACGATCGCGATGGGCGCTGTGCCGTTCGGCAGCCGCCCCACCAGCGTTCCCGCCAGCAGCCTTGCGGCGTGCCGCGCCCTGAGGATGTCCATGTATCCCGCGGCCATCTCCGCCCCTCTCCCTCACCGGTGTCGCAACCTCGGGGTTTTACGTATAACGTCGCTGCTCATACGTACCATGTGGGCAGCCCGGGGGTCCATCCCGCCGCATCCGACAGGTCCCGCACGGAGGCACGAGTGAGCAGCGCGCAGCAGCCCGCCCCACCCCGGCCCACCAGCCGTGACGTGGCACGGGCCGCGGGCGTCTCGCAGGCCACGGTCTCGCTCGTGCTCGGTGAGAAATGGCGGGGCCGCGTGTCGGCGGCCACCGCCGAGCGGGTCCGCGACAGCGCCCGGGACCTCGGCTACCGGCCCAATCTCGCCGCCCGCAGCCTCCGCATGGGCCGCACGCGCACGGCCCTCCTCGTCGTCCCCGCGCTCACCAACGAATTCTTCGCACGGGTGTACACGGGCGCCGCGGCCGTCGCCGCGGAGCACGACTTCGGCGTGGTCCTCTATCCGTCCCCCGACGGCACCGGCCCCGCCAGGGACCCGTTCGCCTCGGCCCGCGCGGCGCTCGACGGGGTGATCGCCTCGTCGATGGCGGCGAACGCCCTCGGGGCGCTGCGGGGCGCGGGGCTGCCGCTCGTGATGCTGGACAGCGACCCCGGGGACCACAGCGCCGCGGCGCGGGTGAATCTCGACATCGCGGACGGGATGCGTCAGGTGACGGACCATCTGCTGGGTCTCGGGCACCGCCGGATCGTGCACCTCGCGTCCGCCGTGGACACCTGGACCTTCGCGGTGCGCGCACGGGCACTGCGGGAGGCCGTGGACGGCGTCCCGGGCGCGGTCCTGCGCACTGTGACCTCCCCGTTGGACGTGAGGTCGGGGCGCGAGGCCGTCGAGGCGGCCCTGGCCTCTCCAGGCCCCCTGCCCACGGCCGTCGTCTGCGACGACGACATCCTGGCCGCCGGTGCCTGCAAGGCGGTGCGCAGACGGGGACTGCGGGTGCCCGACGACATCTCCGTGACCGGCTTCGACGACCTGGCGCTCGCCACGGCGGTGGAACCGGAACTCACCACCGTGCGCCTCCCCGCCGAACAGGTGGGCGAGCGGGGCATGACAGCTCTGCTGGACGTCCTGGAGGGCCGCCCGGCGGCCCATCGCGACCTCCCGGTCGCCCTGGTGACACGCGGTTCCACCGCTCCCCCGCCCGCCGCATGACGAGGCGCATGACGGGGCCCGCCGCATGACGGAGCCCTCCGGCCGCCGCGCGAGGCGGCCGGAGGGCTCGGTCAGGAACTCGCCCAGGACTATGGTCCGGGGCTACTCCTTCGTGGTCTCTCCCGATGCCTCGGCAGGACCGTCCGCGCCCTTCCCGGGGGTGTCGGTGCCGGCAGCCGGAGCGCTGCCGCCTTCGGGCTCCTCGGTGTCGGACGGGGCGTCCGTCGGGGTCGTCCCCGCGCCGTCCGCCTCCAGCAGCCTGGTCAGCTGCCGGCCGATGATCCGCTTGAACTTGCGCTGCTGGGGCCTCGTGCGGTCCAGGACCGCGACCTCGAGCCGCTCGGCGGGGATCTCCCGCTCGTTGCCGTTGGCCTCACGGGAGAGTGCCTGTACGGCGAGCTTCAGTGCCTCGGCGAGCGACATCCCGTCGCGGTGGCGCTGGTCGAGAAAGCTGCTGATCTGCTCGGCGTTCCCGCCGACCGCGACCGAGCCGTGCTCGTCCACGATCGAGCCGTCGTGCGGAAGCCGGTAGATCTGGTCGCCCTCGGGCCCGGCGCCGACCTCGGCGACCACCAGCTCCACCTCGTACGGCTTCTCGGCCGCACTGGAGAAGATGGTGCCCAGCGTCTGCGCGTAGACGTTGGCCAGCCCACGGGCCGTCACGTCGTCGCGGTCGTAGGTGTATCCCCGCAGGTCGGCGTAACGGACCCCGCCGATACGGAGGTTCTCGTACTCGTTGTACTTGCCGGCGGCGGCGAAGCCGATCCGGTCGTAGATCTCGCTGAACTTGTGCAGCGCGCGGGACGGGTTCTCGCCGACGAACACAATGCCGTCGGCGAACTGCAGCACAACCAGGCTGCGACCACGGGCGATGCCCTTCCGGGCGTATTCCGCCCGGTCGGCCATGGCCTGCTGGGGTGAGACATAGAACGGCGTCGACACCGGCTATCCGTCCCTTTCTGTCAGTGACGAGTGCATCGGAGAGGCATCGGGCCGGTCAGAGCAGGGCGGCACGGGGGCCGTCGGGCTGCTCGAGCCGGCGCTCCAGGATCGCGCGCGCGATCTCCGAGGATTCCGTGTCGTCGAGCTTGCGGAAGCCCTCGTCGGTGATGACGGTGACGATCGGGTAGATCCGGCGGGCCACGTCCGGGCCGCCAGTGGCCGAGTCGTCGTCGGCCGCGTCGTACAGCGCCTGCACGACCAGGGTGAGCGTCTGCTCCTCCGTCAGGTCGTTCCGGTACAGCTTCTTCATCGAACCGCGTGCGAAGACGGACCCGGAGCCGGTGGACGCGTAGCCGTGCTCCTCGGAACGCCCACCGGTGACGTCGTAGGAGAAGATCCGGCCCTTCTCACGGTCGACGTCGTACCCCGCGAACAGGGGGACGACCGCCAGACCCTGCATGGCCATCGCCAGATTGCTGCGGATCATCGTGGAGAGGCGGTTGGCCTTGCCCTCCAGGGAGAGCGTGGCGCCCTCCACCTTCTCGAAGTGCTCCAGCTCCAGCTGGAACAGCTTGACCATCTCCACGGCGAGACCCGCGGTCCCGGCGATACCCACCGCCGAGTACTCGTCGGCCGGGAACACCTTCTCGATGTCGCGCTGCGCGATCATGTTGCCCATGGTCGCCCGCCGGTCACCGGCGAGCACCACTCCACCGGGGAACGAGGCCGCGACGATGGTCGTGCCGTGCGGCGCCTCGATGGCGCCCTGCAGCGGCGGCAGGGAGCGGTTGCCGGGAAGGATCTCGGGAGAGTGGTCGGACAGGAAGTCCATGAACGAGGACGATCCCGGCGTCAGGAAGGCAGCTGGTAGACGCCCGGTGCTACGAGTGTTGGCTTCCACGCGTTTCCCTCCAGGTATGCGATGGCCCTGCGCAAGGAGTCAGGATCATCCCCAACTTGCCGATGGCCGGATTGCAGTTGAAGCAGTACGCCACGGACCCTACCCGCACCGTGACGGTGATCAACATGATCCCGGGTGCAGAAGCGCTTCCGTGGGATGCCCCTGTACGGGCGGGACATCCCACGGAAGACGCCGGCCAGCTGTGCGAGCTCGCCGGCGAGCGGTCCGGACCGGATCTCCGGCTGTTACTCGCCGCCCTTTTGAACGAACGAACGAACGAAATCCTCGGCATTGGACTCGAGTACGTCGTCGATCTCGTCCAGGACGTCGTCCACGTCGTCGCTGAGCTTCTCCTGCCGCTCCGCGAGGTCCTCGGACGCCTGCGCTTCCTGCGCCTGCTCCTCGGCCTCCTCGGTGGAACGTGTCGCCTTCTGCTGTCCGCCGCCGGTGTCCTTGGTCGCCATCTAGCTCACCCCGCTCGGTTCGAAGCACTTGATCAGACCCTACCTACGGGGTCCGACATTGGCCCGGTACTTTCCTCAACGTCCGGAGGTCATCTGATTGATTCCCAGCCGGGACGCCTTTCAGGCCCCCGTGAGCGTCCGGACCAGCTCTTCCGCCGTCCGGCAGCGGTCCAGCAGATCCTTGACGTGAGCACGTGTACCACGCAACGGTTCCATCGTCGGCACCCGCTGCAGCGAGTCACGGTCGGGCAGGTCGAAGATGACCGAGTCCCAGGAGGCCGCGGCGACGTCGTCCGCGTACTGCTCCAGGCAGCGGCCCCGGAAATAGGCCCTGGTGTCCTCGGGCGGCTTCGTACGGGCCCGCTCGACATCGCTCTCGTCGAGCAGCCGCTTGATCTTCCCCCGGGCCGCCAGACGGTTGTACAGGCCCTTGTCGGCGCGCACGTCGGCGTACTGGAGGTCCACGAGGTGCAGGCGCGGGGCGTCCCAGTCCAGGCCGTCACGGCGCCTGTAGCCCTCCATGAGCTCCCGCTTGGCGATCCAGTCCAGCTCGCCCGAGAGGCTCATCGGGTCGTTCTCGAGGCGGTTCAGGGTGTCCTCCCAGCGGGCCAGGACGTCCTTGGTCTGCTCGTCGGCGTCCGCCCCGTACCGCTCCTCGACGTATTTGCGGGCCAGCTCGAAGTACTCCATCTGGAGCTGCACCGCGGTGAGTGTCCGTCCGCTACGGAGCGTGACCAGCTGCTTGAGCGTCGGGTCGTGCGAGACCTGGTGAAGGGTGCGGACCGGCTGGTCGACCGCCAGGTCGACCTTGATGAAGCCGTCCTCGATCATCGCCAGGACCAGCGAGGTGGTGCCGAGCTTCAGGTAGGTCGAGATCTCGGAGAGGTTCGCGTCGCCGATGATCACGTGGAGCCTGCGGTACTTCTCGGCGTCGGAGTGCGGTTCGTCGCGGGTGTTGATGATCGGGCGCTTGAGCGTGGTCTCGAGGCCGACCTCGACCTCGAAGTAGTCGGCGCGCTGACTGATCTGGAAGCCGTGCTCATGGCCGTCCTGGCCGATGCCGACACGTCCCGCACCGGTGACGACCTGGCGGGAGACGAAGAACGGGGTCAGATGGCGCACGATGTCCGAGAAGGGGGTCTCCCGCTTCATCAGGTAGTTCTCGTGCGTGCCGTAGGACGCGCCCTTGTTGTCGGTGTTGTTCTTGTACAGGTGGATCGGCTGGGCGCCGGGGATCGCGGCGGCCCGTTCGGCCGCTTCCGCCATCACCCGCTCGCCGGCCTTGTCCCAGAGCACCGCGTCCAGCGGGTTGGTGATCTCCGGTGAGCTGTATTCGGGGTGCGCGTGATCGACGTACAGTCGCGCACCGTTGGTGAGGATGACATTGGCCAGGCCGATGTCCTCGTCGGTGAGCTGACTGGAGTCTGCGGTCTCACGGGCGAGGTCGAAGCCTCGCGCGTCGCGCAGCGGATTCTCCTCCTCGAAGTCCCAGCGGGCGCGGCGCGCCCGGTGCATCGCCGCCGCGTAGGCGTTGACGATCTGGGACGAGGTGAGCATGGCATTGGCGTTGGGTTGACCGGGAACGGAGATCCCGTACTCCGTCTCGATGCCCATTACTCGCCGTACGGTCATGCGGCCCTCCTTGCCCGGCGGCGCTCCCGTCCGGGAGCGCCGCTCAAGTACCGCTGCTGGTCCGCGGTGCCCGTCCCCGCACTGCGCGACTCGGCGGTACGGCAGAGCCTAGAGCGCCTCTGCGCCGGTGGGGAGATCAATTACGTCATTGTTCGGGTATGGCCGGACCTTCCGGGAAAACGGCCGGCTGCGGATGCCCTGCCGGGCATCCGCAGCCGGTCTGCGTTTTACAGGTACTGTCCGGTATTCGCCACCGTGTCGATGGAACGACCGGTGTCCGCGCCCTGCTTTCCGGTGACGAGTGTGCGGATGAAGACGATCCGCTCACCCTTCTTTCCGGAAATCCTGGCCCAGTCGTCCGGGTTGGTGGTGTTGGGCAGGTCCTCGTTCTCCTTGAACTCGTCCACGCACGCCTGGAGGAGATGGGAGACGCGCAGGCCCTTCTGGCCCTGCTCGAGGAATGCCTTGATGGCCATTTTCTTTGCCCGGTCCACGATGTTCTGAATCATCGCTCCGGAGTTGAAGTCCTTGAAGTACAGGACTTCCTTGTCACCGTTGGCGTAGGTGACCTCGAGGAAGCGGTTCTCCTCGGATTCCGTGTACATCCGCTCCACGACCGACTGGATCATCGCGTGGGCGGCGGCCTCCTTCGAGCCGGTGTGCTCGGCCAGGTCGTCCGAGTGCAGCGGCAGCGACGGCGTGAGGTACTTCGCGAAGATGTCCTTCGCCGCCTCCGCGTCCGGACGCTCGATCTTGATCTTCACGTCGAGACGGCCGGGCCGCAGGATCGCGGGGTCGATCATGTCCTCACGGTTGGAGGCACCGATGACGATGACGTTCTCCAGGCCCTCCACGCCGTCGATCTCGGCGAGCAGCTGGGGGACGATGGTGTTCTCCACGTCCGAGCTGACACCGGAACCACGGGTGCGGAAGAGGGATTCCATCTCGTCGAAGAAGACGATGACGGGGGTACCCTCGCTCGCCTTCTCCCGGGCACGCTGGAAGACCAGGCGGATGTGGCGCTCGGTCTCACCGACGTACTTGTTGAGGAGCTCGGGGCCCTTGATATTGAGGAAGTAGCTCTTCCCCGCGGGCTGTCCGGTGACCTCGGCGACCTTCTTGGCCAGCGAGTTGGCGACGGCCTTGGCAATGAGTGTCTTGCCGCAACCCGGAGGGCCGTAGAGCAGGATGCCCTTCGGCGGACGCAGTTCGTGCTCCTTGAAGAGGTCGGGATGGAGGTACGGGAGCTCGACCGCGTCGCGGATCAGCTCGATCTGGTCGCCCAGACCGCCGATCTTGTTGTAGTCGATGTCCGGGACCTCTTCGAGAACGAGCTCCTCGACCTCGCTCTTGGGGACCACTTCGTAGACGTAGCCGGACCTGGGTTCGAGCAGGAGGGCGTCGCCGGGACGGATGGTGATGTCCAGCAAGGGCTCGGCGAGCCTCACCACCCGCTCCTCGTCGGTGTGCCCGACGACCAGGGCGCGCTCGCCGTCCTCGAGGATCTCCTTGAGGGTGACGATGTCCCCGGCCCGCTCGAACTCCATGGCCTCGACCACGTTGAGCGCCTCGTTGAGCATGACTTCCTGGCCTCGCCGGAGGCCTTCGAGCTCGACGCTGGGGCTGACGTTCACCCGGAGCTTGCGGCCCCCGGTGAAGATGTCGCAGGTGTCGTCCTCGTTGGCCTGCAGGAAGACACCGAAGCCGGCCGGCGGCTGTGCGAGCCGGTCGACCTCCTCCTTGAGGGCCACGATCTGGTCACGGGCCTCGCGGAGCGTGTTGGCGAGCCGCTCGTTCTGCGCGGACACGCCTGCCAGATTGGTCTGGAACTCGACGATCCGCTCTTCGAGAATCCTCGTATGACGCGGAGAGTCGGCGAGCTTACGTCGCAGGACGGCGATTTCCTGCTCGAGATAGGCGACCTGGCCGGCCGGGTCTTCTGACCCGCGCGCGGGCCGGGTGCCGCGGTTGATGTCGTCGTCGTGGGCTGCCACGGTCCTCACCTCCTCCAAGGGGAGCTGGACGCTTCCTGACCCTACCTGGGTGGGTGATGATTGAAACCCCTAGATCACAAAGACCCGGGAGTGTGTCCGATCTTCACCCTTGCGCTCCCCCTCACGCCAAGGGAATACCCACCCTTCGGCACCGGAAAGCAGCCGGTTGTATCGTCGAAGTGTTCAACACCCGTCAGGGCTGGCTTCAATTGGTGCAGATACGCAGGGAACGGCAGGACACATGACCGTGCAGCAGGACGCTCCGGGCGGCAGCGACACTCAGGACCTCGAGGTCTGGATCGACCAGGACCTCTGTACGGGCGACGGCATCTGCGTGCAGTACGCGCCTGAGGTGTTCGAGCTGGACATCGACGGTCTCGCCTACGTGAAGAGCTCCGACGACGAGCTCCTCCAGGCGCAGGGCGCCACCACTCCGGTGCCGCTGCCCCTCCTCCAGGACGTGGTGGACTCGGCCAAGGAGTGCCCGGGCGACTGCATCCATGTACGTCGCGTTTCGGACAATGTGGAAGTCTTCGGGCCGGACGCGGAGTAGGGGCCGCGCGTGAGGCCGTGAGGGTCAGGCGCCCCGCGTGGTGGCGCCGGCCGGGCCCGCGGTCTTGATGAACGCGTTTCCCTTCCACTGCCAGGCGGCGCTCTCCAGCTCGTCGGGGCAGCAGCGCGGTACGTCGGCCGAGGAGTAGCCGAGCAGCGTGGCCGAGACCTTGCCGTCACGGACGGTGAAGTCGGTGACGTTGAGTTTCTGAGCGGGGTCCACCAGGGTCGCCACGACCCGGGGAGCGGCCCCGCTCGCCTGTGTGACGACGTAGATGCCGCTGGGCGGGGTGCCGGACCCCGCGGCACAGCGGACGACGGCCACGGTCTCGGGCCCGCCGTCCCCGTCGAGGTCTCCGTGGGCGCTGTCGGCGACGGTCCGCCCCGCGGCGCCGCAGTCGAGCGGATAGGTGACCGCGGCCGGATCGGGCGCCGCCGCGGCGGGCGCGGCGCCGTGCTGCGTGGCCACGCGGTGCTCGGACGCCGAGGCCGTGGCGGTGGCGGCGTCGGGCTGGAGCAGCCCCGCCACGGCCACGACCGCGGCCATCGCCGTCGCCGTGGCGAGCCAGTGCACCGGCTTGGCGTCGGTGTGCGCGAGGTCCGGGAGCGCGGAGGTCTGCACGCGGTATGTCTCCTGTGGTTCCTGGAGGCCTGGATGGGCGGTGCCGAGCGGACGTCGGCGGGCGGGGGTGGCCAGCATCGTGCCACACCTCACACCCGAGGGGAACGCCGGGGTCCGCACGGGCAGCGGAAAGGCGCCGCCGCCGGGCTCCCGGGTCGGTCCGGGAACTCGGCGGCGGCGCCTGTGCGTCGTGCGGGGTCAGTCGCGGGTGTCGGATCCGCTCCGGCTGCCGGGACCCTTGTAGTCCTCGCCGTAGGCGCCCTTGGAGGGGCGGCGGCGGCGGACCGGCGGCTCGACGCCGTCCGCGAGACGGCGGGCGGTGACGAGGAAGCCGGTGTGGCCGATCATCCGGTGGTCCGGCCGGACGGCCAGGCCTTCGACGTGCCAGTTGCGGATCATCGACTCCCAGGGCTGCGGTTCCGCGAAGCAGCCGATCTCACGGATGGACTCGACGGTCCGCGAGAGCTGGGTCGTGGTCGCGACGTACGCGCAGAGGATGCCGCCGGGCACCAGGGCCTTGGACACGGCCTCGAGGCATTCCCACGGGGCGAGCATGTCCAGGACGACACGGTCGACGTCGGTGTCCGAGAGGTTGTCCTGGAGGTCGCCGACGGTGAGCTGCCAGGCGGGGTGCGGCGAGCCGAAGTAGCGCTCGACGTTCTGCTGGGCGATCTCGGCGAAGTCCTCGCGGCGCTCGTAGGAGTGCAGCATGCCCTGCTCGCCGATGGCGCGCAGCAGGAAGGTGCTGAGCGCACCCGAGCCGACGCCGGCTTCGACGACGCGGGCGCCGGGGAAGATGTCACCGAAGGCGAGGATCTGGCCCGCGTCCTTCGGGTAGACCACGGCGGCACCGCGGGGCATGGACAGGACGTAGTCGGGGAGCAGGGGGCGCAGCGCGAGATAGGCGACGTTTCCCGTGGTACGGACAACACTGCCCTCGGGAGCACCGATCAGCTCGTCGTGCGGGAAAGAACCCTTGTGGGTGTGGAAGTTCTTTCCGGCTTCGAGCGTGAAGGTGTAGTGGCGTCCCTTGGGGTCGGTGAGCTGGACCTGGTCCCCGACTGTGAATGGGCCGCGACGGCGGGCGGCACCGGTCGGTTCGGACATGTGACCAGCCTACCGGTATTTCGGGGCCCGCTTTCCGGGGCGTCAGGCCGACGGGCGGGCCATGGCCTTGACGAAGGCGCGCTCGACGTCGGCGGTGGAGAGGACTCCGTAGATCTCGCCGGTGTCCTCGACGACCAGGTACTCGGTGGCCGGGGTCGCCTTCAGCCGGTCCAGGAGTGCCTCGCCCGCGAGTTCGGCGGGGACCTTCATGCCCTCGGTGAGGTCCTGGGCGAGGCCGCTGACGGCCACCCAGGGCCTGCGGTGCTCCGGGACGCCGACGATGGCCGCCTCCCGCACCACGCCCTTGGGGCTGCCCTGTCCGTCGACGACGACCAGGGCGCGGGCGCCCGCCTCGTTGGCGCGGCGCAGCGCCTCGGAGAGCGGGGTGGCGGACTCGACGGGAACGGCACGCCGTGTGAGGGTGCGGGCCCGGAGGTCGGGGAGGTGCTCGCGGAGGCGGGCCATCCGCAGGCTGTTGCCGGCGCCGGTCCAGATGATTCCGGCGAGGATCGCCGCGAGCAGCGCGTCGGTGACGGTCTCCACGCCGCCGATCTCGCTGGAGGCGTTGCCGAGTGCGCCGGTGTGGGTGAGGAGGGGCAGCCCGATGAGGACGGTGACGGCCAGGCCCCGGCCGACCCACGCGGCGGCGACGGTGCCGCTCATCGGCTTGCCCGTGATCTTCCAGACGACGGCGCGGAGCATGCGCCCGCCGTCCAGCGGGAGGCCCGGCAGCAGGTTGAAGGCCGCGACGATGAGGTTGGAGACCATCAGTCCGGCGAGGAGCACGCCGGGGACGGTGCCCGCTTCGACGAACTGGAGGGGGACGTAGAAGACGCCACCGAGCACGAGGGAGAGCAGGGGCCCGACGAAGGCGAGGATGAACTCGCGGCCGGGGGTCTCGGACTCCTTCTCGATCTCGGACACACCGCCGAAGAACTGGAGCTGGATGCGCCGCACGGGCAGCTTGTAGCGCAGGGCGGCGACGGTGTGGGCCAGTTCGTGGACCAGCACGGACGCGTAGAAGGCGATCGCGAAGAAGAGCGCGACCAGGTAGCGGAAGCCGCCGAGCTCCGGCAGGACGCGGTCGAGCTGGCCCCCGAAGACCCAGGTGATCAGAGCCGCGACGACGAACCAGCTGGGTGCCACATACACGGGCACGCCGAAGGGGCGGCCCATGAGGAGGCCGCCGCCGGGCTCTGCCGGCCGCCGCGGTTTGCCCTTCTTCGGTCCGGTGCCGGGGTCCGTGCCCCCTGCGCCGGGCTGCGGGCGCCCGCTGTCGCCGCTCTCGTCCACGGGGTCCCTCCGGTAGGTGGCTTCTGCCACGATCATGCGGTGTGCGAGCTCTGTCGTCGATGGTATGCCGCTGGGTGTCGGTGGCGGCCCGTAGGGTCTTCGGCATGACGTCCGTACCGCGCCCGCCTCAGCCACCCTCGTCCCTGTCGCCCTCGCGCGCGAACGATTTCATGCAGTGCCCTCTGTTGTACCGCTTCCGGGTGATCGACAAGCTGCCCGAGAAGCCCAGTGAGGCTGCTACCCGGGGCACGCTGGTGCATGCGGTGCTGGAGCGGCTCTTCGACGCCCCTGCGGCGGACCGTACGGCGCCGAAGGCCAAGGCGCTGATTCCCGGCCAGTGGGACCGGCTGGTCGAGTCGAAGCCCGAGCTCACGGAGCTGTTCGACGGGGATCCCGAGGGGGAACGGCTCGCGGGGTGGCTGGGCGAGGCGGAGCGCCTCGTGGAGCGGTGGTTCTCGCTGGAGGACCCGACCCGCCTGGAGCCGGCCGAGCGGGAGCTGTTCGTCGAGACGGAGCTGGATTCGGGGCTGCGGCTGCGCGGGGTGATCGACCGAGTCGATGTGGCCCCGACGGGCGAGGTCCGCATCGTGGACTACAAGACGGGCAAGGCCCCGCGCCCGGAGTACGCCGAGGGCGCGCTGTTCCAGATGAAGTTCTACGCCCTGGTGGTGTGGCGTCTGAAGAAGGTGGTGCCGCGCCGGCTCCAGCTGGTCTACCTCGGCAGCGGGGACGTGCTGACGTACGACCCCGTCCCCGCCGACCTCGAGCGGGTGGAGCGCAAGCTGCTCGCGCTGTGGGAGGCGATCCGGCTGGCCACCGAGACCGGCGAGTGGCGGCCCAGGCCGACGAAGCTGTGCGGCTGGTGCGACCACCGGGCGGTCTGTCCGGAATTCGGCGGGACTCCCCCGGTCTATCCACTGTCCGTGCGCCCGGCCGAATCGGCGGAGGCTGTGCAGGGCAGAATGGAGCCGGTCCGTTTCGAGGCCGGCCGACCGGTGGCCCTCGAAGGCCCCTAAGGAGATCACGTGGCTATCCGCGTCCTGCTCGTCGACGATCAACCGCTGCTGCGCACCGGCTTCCGGATGATCCTGGAGGCGGAAGGCGATCTCGCGGTGGTCGGTGAGGCCGGTGACGGCCTTCAGGCCATCGACCAGGTGCGGGCGCTGCAGCCCGATGTCGTGCTCATGGACATCCGCATGCCGCGGATGGACGGGGTCGAGGCGACCCGCCAGATCACGGGACCCGGCCGGGACGGCCCGGCGAAGGTGCTGGTCCTGACGACGTTCGACCTCGACGAGTACGTGGTGGAGGCGCTGCGCGCCGGAGCCAGCGGCTTCCTGCTGAAGGACGCTCCGGCCGACGAGCTGGTGCAGGCCATCCGGGTGGTGGCGGCGGGAGAGGCGATGCTGGCGCCGAGCATCACGCGCCGGCTGCTCGACAAGTACGCCGACCACCTGCCGTCGGGCGAGGACCCCGTCCCGGACGCCCTGCACACCCTCACCGAACGCGAGGTGGAGGTGCTGAAGCTGGTGGCGCGCGGCCTGTCCAACGCGGAGGTCGCGGCCGACCTGTTCGTGAGCGAGACGACGGTCAAGACGCATGTGGGCCATGTGCTGACGAAGCTGGGCCTGCGCGACCGCGTGCAGGCCGCCGTCTACGCGTACGAGAGCGGGCTGGTGCGTCCCGGCGCCCAGTAGCCGGGGCGGGGCGGAGACGGGACCGGCGCGGTCCGGGGCCGGTGGCCCCGGAC
>NZ_JBHUYV010000010.1:0-336450 GCF_042667905.1 Streptomyces sp. NPDC057287
CCGCGGGGCTCGTTGGGCTTGGGCTCGATCGCGAAGCGCAGGTCGTAGCCCTGCTCGGTGACGTAGTCGCCCAGCAGGTCGAAGGCTTCCTTCATCCGGTCCAGGGCGATACGTACGTCCTTCGCGCCGCCGGACTCGGCGCCCTCCCGGCCGCCCCAGGCGACGTAGGTGGTCGCGCCGAGCTCGGCGGCCAGATCGATGTTGCGCATGACCTTGCGCAGCGCGAAGCGGCGCACGTCACGGTCGTTCGCGGTGAACCCGCCGTCCTTGAACACCGGGTGCGTGAACAGGTTCGTCGTGGCCATCGGGACCTTCATCCCGGTCCGCTCCAGCGCGTCCTTGAACCGGCCGACCAGCCGGGCACGCTCCGCCTCGGAGGACCCGAACGGAATCAGGTCGTCGTCGTGGAAGGTCACACCGTGCGCGCCGAGCTCCGCGAGCCGCTCCACCGACTCGACCGGGTCCAGCGCCGGACGCGTCGGCTCACCGAACGGGTCGTTGCCACGCCAGCCCACCGTCCACAGACCGAAGGTGAACCTGTCCGCAGGGGTGGGAGTGAAGCGTTCCGTCATCGTCTGTCCGCCTTCGACTGCCGGGGGTCCGGGACCGTCGTCGCCACCCCGGGCCTATTTGTTCACTGACATGATTAATTATGCACACGGCACCGCGCCGGCGTAACCCCCTGGACGACGAAACGGGAACCGCCTCTGTTCGGAGCGCCGTCGATCACGTAATTTGTTTGTCGCACTCCCAAAACCCGCACCACCGGCAAACCGCACGAGAAGAGGTAGCCCATGCCGCCGCGTACCGTCGTCATCGGCGTGGACAGCTCCACCCAGTCCACCAAGGCTGCAGTCACCGACGCCGAGACCGGCGAGCTGCTCGCCGTCGGCCGCGCCCCGCACGTCGTCACGGGCGAGGGCGGAGCACGCGAGACCGACCCCGAGATCTGGTGGCGCGCGCTGTGCGACGCCGTCGCGGCCGGGCTCAAGGAGTCCGGCCTCCCCGCGTCCGCCGTCACCGGCATCGCCGTCGCCGGACAGCAACACGGGCTCGTGGTCCTGGACCGGTCCGGCCGGCCGCTGCGCCCCGCGCTCCTGTGGAACGACACGCGCTCCGCGCCGCAGGCCACGGCGCTCGCCGCCGAGCTGGGCGGCCCCGAGGCATGGACCGCGCGCACCGGCACGGTGCCCGTGGCGTCCATGACCGCGACGAAGTGGCGGTGGCTGCGCGAGAACGATCCGGCGAGCGCCGAGGCGACGGCTTCCGTGCGGCTGCCGCACGACTTCCTCACCGAGCGGCTCTCGGGCGTCGCGGCGACCGACCCGGGGGACGCGTCGGGCACCTGCTGGTACTCCACCGGCACGGGCGCCTACGACCCGGAGCTCCTGGACAGGCTCGGCCTGGACCTCTCGATGCTGCCGGAGGTCGCCGCCACGGGCGGGGCCAGGATCGGCTCCCTGACCGAGACCGCGGCGGAGACACTGGGCCTGCCGGCCGGGATCGCCGTGGCCGCGGGCACCGGGGACAACATGAGCGCCGCCGTGGGCCTCGGCCTGGGCGGCGCGGGACTGCTGGACCACCCCGTCCTGAGCCTCGGCACCTCGGGCACGGTCTTCGCCGCCTCCCGGGCGCGCCCCGCGTCCACCGCCCTCTCCGGTTTCGCCGCGGCCGACGGTACGTACCTCCCGCTGGCCTGCACGCTCAACTGCACCCTGGCCGTCGACAAGGTGGCGACGCTGCTCGGCCTGCACCGCGACGACGCGACGCCCGGCGGCGAGGCCGTACTCCTCCCGTACCTGGACGGCGAGCGCACCCCGGACCTGCCCACCTCGTCCGGCCTCCTGACCGGGCTCCGGCACGACACCACGCCGCAGCAGCTGCTGGGCGCGGCGTACGAGGGGGCGGCCTTCACCGTGCTGCGGGCGCTCGACGAGCTGCTGCGCGCGTGCGGCCTGGACCCGGCCGACCCCGAGGTCGCCGGCCGGCCGCTGCGGCTGATCGGCGGCGGCGCCCAGGGCCGGACCTGGGTGGAGACCGTGCGCCGCCTCTCCGGCCGGCCCCTGATCGTGCCGGGCAGCGGCGAACTGGTCGCGCTCGGCGCGGCCGCGCTGGCCGCATCCGCGGCGGGCGGCGGGGACCCTGTCGCCATCGCGACGCGGTGGAACGGGAAGTCGGACGACGCCGAACTCGCCCCGGTGGAGCGGGACACCGAGACCTGGGAGCGCGTCGGTTCGGTGCTGGACAGGGCGGCGGAGCCACTGCTCGGCGGATGAGGCAGAGCCCCGAAATCGCTTCCGGCGCACCCGTTTTGGGGATGGCCGCGGATCTTCAATAGGATCCGGCGATGATCATAAGAAAACGGCTGACGGCCGGGGTGTGCGTCCTTCTCGCCACCCTGGCCGCCGGGCTCGGCACCGCCCTTCCGGCCGCTGCCGACGAACCCCCCACCGCCGCATCCCCCAAGGTCGAACTGGTCCTTGACGTCAGCGGCTCCATGCGCACCCGCGACATCGACGGCGAGTCCCGGATATCCGCCGCCAAGCAGGCGTTCAACGACGTCCTGGACGCGGTGCCCGAGGAGGTGGAGCTCGGCATCCGTACGCTCGGCGCCGACTATCCGGGCGACGACCGGAAGGTCGGCTGCAAGGACACCAAGCAGCTCTACCCGGTCGGCCCGCTCGACCGCACCGAGGCCAAGACCGCCGTCGGCACACTGGCACCGACCGGCTGGACCCCGATCGGCCCGGCCCTGCTCGGTGCCGCCGACGACCTCGAGGGCGGCGACGCCACCCGGCGGATCGTCCTGATCACCGACGGCGAGGACACCTGCGGCCCGCTGGACCCCTGCGAGGTCGCGCGCGACATCGCCGCCCGGGGGATCCACCTGGTCATCGACACGCTGGGCCTGGTGCCGAACGCGAAGATCCGGCAGCAGCTCACCTGCATCGCCGAGGCCACCGGAGGCACCTACACCGCGGTCCAGCACACCGACGAACTCTCCGGCCGTGTCACCCAGTTGGTGGACCGGGCCGCCGAGCCCGTCGTCACTCCGGTGGCGACCGAGGGGGCGGCCAACTGCTCCGCCGCACCGGCACTGGAGGCCGGGCTCTACACGGACCGGCAGGAGATCGGCAAGCACCGCTGGTACCGGGTGGACGTCCTGCCCGGCCAGGAACTGCGCGCCTCGGTGAGTGTGGGCGCGGACCGCGCGGTGAACAACGACTACGGGATCCTGCTGCGTGCCGTGACCACGCACGGCCGTGAGATCGTCCGGGGATCGGAGTCCGGCACCGGGCGCACGGACGCCGTCTCCGCCGGGTTGCGTTACCCCAGGCCCGAGCAGGACGACGCCGACATCTCCGACGGCGACGTGAAGCCCGCCGCCGAGAGCGTCTGCCTCGAACTCAGCAACTCCTTCTCGGCGCCCGCGTCGGTGAAGACCACTCCCGGCATGCCCGTCGAGCTGACCGTCGACCTCGTGAAGTCGCCCGACGAGGCCGCCGACACCGCCGCGTTCGGCCTGGGCCGCGGCTGGTGGCTGCTGGGCGTCATGGTGCTGGCCGGGCTGATCGCCGGTCTGCTGTTCGGCTGGATCTCGCGCTGGCGCGTCGCCGTATGGAGGACCAACTGATGCGTACCACTCGCAGGAACACCGTGCGACGCGCATGCGTGGGGGCACTGCTGGCCGCCGTCGCCCTGCTCACCCCGGCGGGGGCCGCCTTCGCCGACGACGACCCCTCCGCGAGCGCGAGCCCGTCGGACGGCGACGCGGCGGGACCGACGGAGGCGGGCACCACGTTCCGCACCGCCACACCGGTCGAGCAGGGGCAGACGGCCACCGCGGACGCGTCCACGGGTGACTACCTGTACTGGGCCTTCCCCGGCGACGCGGGGCAACGCCCCACCGTCCGCGCGAAGGTGAGCCTGCCCGAGAGCGCCACCCGCCACGGCGCTTCGACCTGGCAGGTCGACGTGTACGACGGACTCCGCCGCCGGCAGGCCTGCATGTACGGCCACCAGACCCGGAAGGCCGCACCCGACGCGGGCACCGTCGAGCTGTCCTGCGTGCTGCGCACCGTGCGCGCCTGGTCCGAACCGTGGGCGTCCGATCCGCTGCCCGGCACCTACTACGTACGCCTGACGGTGGTCGGCCTGGCCGAGGAGGACCTGGGCCTTCCGGTCCACGTCGAGACGGAGGTCACCTCGGCCGACCAGGGCGGCGCCCACGACGTGGACGGCTCACTCGCCGAACCCCTGGTGCCGGGTGTGTCCGCCGCCTCGGCCCAGGGCGTCGCCCCGTCCGGCAGCGAGCCGGAGGACGGCTGGTCCTCGGGGTGGTGGACCAGCCGCTGGCTGTGGACCGCCGGCGGGGCCGCACTCGCGGCGCTGGCCGGGGTGTTCGGCTACTCCCTGACGCGCGGCGGCGGCCGCCCGTCACGGGTCCCGCAGGGCGTCTGACCCCGCAGCACGCCGGTCCGAGGGCCGCAGGCAACCGCCTGCGGCCCTCGGTCATTGCCGCGGCCTGAACCGGAGAGGTCCGCTTCGAACTCGTGGCCGACTGGCACTAGGCTCTGCAACTCACTTACTGCGCACGGCAGATGACGGGAGTCCCCATGTCCACGGAAACCGGTGCGGCCCTCGACGCCGAGCCGCGCGGCCACCGGCTCGTCCAGGGGCCCAGGGGCCTGCCGCTCCTGGGGAGCCTGCCGCAGTTCGGAAAGGACCCCCTCGCGTTCTTCGAGCGTCTGCGCGGCTACGGGGACATGGTCCGCTGGCGCTTCGGCCGCAACGACTGCGTCTTCATCGCCGATCCGGAGTGCATCGGCGAGCTGCTCACCGAGACGGAGCGCACCTTCGACCAGCCACTGCTCGGCATCGCCTTCCGTACGGTCATGGGCAACGGCGTCGTCGTCGCCCGCGGCGCCGACTGGCGCCGCAAGCGGTCCCTGGTCCAGCCCTCGGTGCGGCCCAAGCAGGTGAAGTCGTACGCCTCCACGATGACGGCGTGCGCGGTGGACCTGGCCGACAGCTGGTCGGGCGGTGAACGCGTCGACATCAAGCGGGAGATGGCGGCCCTGACGCAGAAGATCGCGGTCCGCACCATCTTCGGGGTGGACACCCCGGCCGACGCGGAGTCGATGGGCCGGGCCATGGACATCGCCCAGCAGGAGATCGGCAAGGAGTTCAGCGGGCTGGGCGCCGTCCTGCCCGACTGGGTGCCGACTCCCGGGCGGGCCAGGATCAAGAAGGCCGCCGCGGTGATCGACGCCGAGGTCGGGCGCGTGGTGGCACGCCACCGCGACGGGGACGGGGAGCGCCCCGACCTGCTGAGCCGGCTGCTCACAGCGGTGGACGAGACCGGGACGCACCTCACCGACCAGGAGATCCGGGACGAGACCGTCACGCTCTACATCGGCGGTCACGAGACGACCGCCTCCACGCTGGTGTGGGCCTGGTACCTCCTCTCCCGTACACCGCGGGCGCTGGCCGCGCTCACCGAGGAGCTGGACCGGGTGCTGGGCGACCGGGAGCCGGGGATCGACGACTACGCCCAACTGCCCTACGCCCAGGCGGTGGTGAAGGAGACGCTGCGGCTGTACCCGACGATCTGGCTGGTCACGGGGATCGCCAAGGAGGGGGCCCGGATCGGCGGCGTACCGATGCCGGAGGGCACGCGGGTGTGGAGCAGCCAGTGGGCCACGCACCGGGACGGGCGGTGGTTCCCGGAGCCCGAGGCGTTCCGGCCCGAGCGCTGGGACGCCGAGGACGGGGACGAGATCCCGGAGTACGCCTGGTATCCGTTCGGCGGGGGTCCCCGGGTCTGCCTGGGGACGCGCTTCGCGATGGTCGAGGCAGTGCTGATCCTCGCCGTCCTGGCGCGCCGTTTCGAGCTGGCGGTGGACCCGGGCACCGTCAACCCCGTACCGACGCTGACCCTTCAGCCGGACCGCCAGATCATGGCGACCGTACGGGCGCGCTGAACGCGCCGACGGGTGAAGCCGGCCGGGAACGCTTGACCTCAACGTTACTTGAGGTCCTAGCGTTCCCCGCACAACGCCGAACCCGGAGGACCACATGGACATGGAAGTCACCGCCTGGCAGTCGCTGCACAGCGCGGCGAACGCGCAGACGGACCGCAGACCCTTCTCCAGGGCCACACTGCGCCGCATCGCGGCGTTCGCCCGGCCGCACCGGAGCAGGATCGTCCGCTTCCTGCTCCTCAGCGTGGTCACCGCCCTGCTGGCGGTGGCCACACCGGTGCTGGCGGGGTGGGTCATCGACGCCATCGTGCAGGGCCGGGACACCGGGACGATCACCCGGTTCGCCTTGCTCATCGCCCTGATCGCCGTCGCCGAGGCGGGGCTCGGCCTCCTCGTGCGATGGCTTTCGGCCACCCTCGGAGAGGGACTGATCCTCGATCTGCGGACGGCCGTCTTCGACCACGTCCAGCGGATGCCGGTCGCCTTCTTCACCCGCACCAGGACCGGTGCACTGGTCAGCAGGCTCAACAACGACGTGATCGGCGCGCAGCGGGCGTTCAGCAACACGCTCTCCGGCGTCGTCTCCAATCTCGTCACCCTGCTGCTGACCCTGGCCGTGATGCTCACGATCTCGTGGCAGATCACGCTGCTCGCCCTGGTGCTGCTGCCCGTGTTCGTCGTCCCCGCCCGCCGGATGGGCGCGCGGATGGCGGACCTCCAGCGGGAGGCCGCGGGCCACAACGCCACCATGGGGACACAGATGACCGAGCGCTTCTCGGCGCCGGGCGCGACACTCATCAAGCTCTTCGGGCGCCCCGCCGACGAGTCGGCCGAATTCGCGGCCCGTGCGGGCCGGGTGCGTGACATCGGCATCCGCACGGCGATGCTGCAGTCCACCTTCATCACGGCACTCACCCTCGTGTCGGCGCTCGCGCTCGCCCTCGTCTACGGGCTCGGCGGCCACTA
The DNA here is from genome assembly GCF_042667905.1 of Streptomyces sp. NPDC057287. Lineage (NCBI taxonomy): Bacteria > Bacillati > Actinomycetota > Actinomycetes > Kitasatosporales > Streptomycetaceae > Streptomyces > Streptomyces sp. NPDC057287. Next base: position 6,951 of record NZ_JBHUYV010000010.1, read on the forward strand.
CGCGCTGCGCGGCAGCCTGGAGCCCGGGGCCGTCGTCGCCCTGGCCCTGCTCCTCACCCGGCTCTACGCGCCGCTGACCGCCCTGGCCGGAGCACGCGTCGAGGTGATGAGCGCCCTGGTCAGCTTCGAGCGGGTCTTCGAGATCCTCGACCTGAAGCCCTTGATCGCGGAGAAGCCCGACGCCCGCCGGGTGCCGGACGGGCCGGTCTCAGTGGAGTTCGACGGGGTCTCCTTCGGCTACCCCTCCGCCGACAAGGTCTCCCTCGCCTCCCTCGAAGAGGTCGCCACCCTCGACTCGGGCGGCGGCGCGCAGGTGCTGCACGAGGTCTCCTTCACGGCGGAGCCGGGCCGGATGGTCGCACTCGTGGGATCGTCGGGAGCCGGCAAGTCGACCATCGCGCAGCTGCTCCCCCGCCTGTACGACACCGACGCCGGCGCCGTACGGCTGAACGGCGTCGATGTACGTGACCTCACGGCCGACTCGATCCGGGAGACGCTCGGCATGGTCACCCAGGACGGGCACCTCTTCCACGAGTCGGTCCGCGCCAATCTGCTGCTCGCCCGGCCGGAGGCCACCGAGGAGGAGATCTGGGACGCGCTGCGCCGTTCCCGCCTGGACGGCCTGGTGGCATCGTTGCCCGACGGACTGGACACGGTGGTCGGCGAGCGCGGCTACCGGCTCTCCGGCGGCGAACGCCAGCGGCTCACCATCGCGCGGCTGCTGCTGGCGCGTCAGCGGGTGGTGATCCTCGACGAGGCGACCGCACACCTGGACTCCACCTCGGAGGCCGCCGTCCAGGAGGCGCTGGCCGAGGCCCTGGAAGGCCGCACGGCCGTGGTGATCGCCCACCGGCTGTCGACCGTGCGCTCGGCCGACCTGATCCTGGTCGTCGAGGACGGCCGCGTCGTCGAACGGGGCACGCACGAGGAGCTGCTGGCAGTCGGAGGACGGTACGAGGAGCTGCACCGGACGCAGTTCGACCGCCCGGCGGCGGAAGTGACGGCCCGGCCCGTCGGTTGACCGCCTCCCCGCACGGGCGGGGGTCCGGGGAAGAGGCGGTGGCCCGGAGAAGGGACGAGGCCCCCGCCTCTACGATGGGCCGATGGCATCGATCAGACAGGTTCAGGTCACCTTCGACTGCGCGGAACCCCGGCGCGTCGCCCGTTTCTGGTGCGAGGCGCTGGGGTACGTCCTTCAGCCGCCGCCCGAGGGCTTCGGCACCTGGGACGATTTCGACAGCTCGCAGCCGCCCGGGGACAGGGGCTCGTGGGCCGTCTGCAAGGACCCCTCGGGCGTGGGCCCGCGGTTGTACTTCCAGCGCGTCCCCGAGGGGAAGACCGCCAAGAACCGGGTCCATCTCGACGTGCGGGTCGGCACCGGCCTCGTGGGCGAGGAGCGCCTCGCCGCACTGGAGGCCGAGTGCGCACGGCTGCTCCCGCTCGGCGCGGTACGCGGACAGCTGCTGCTCGCCGACGAGGACAACGAGTCGTGCCTCAACATGCAGGACGTCGAGGGCAACGAGTTCTGTCTCGACTGAGCGATCTCCCGGGCCGGGGCCTGTCGGCGTTGCACGACGTCCGGCGGCGCTCGTAACGTGACCGGTGTCCGTCGAGCCGGCCGACCCGGCCGACGGCCTGCGCGGTCGGCGTCGGCAGGCCCGGCCGCCTCGGCGGCCGGGCCGCACCAGCCCACCGAACGTTGAAACCGGGTACGCATGAGTCAGTCACCATCCACCCTCGGGGCATGGCACCGGCCGATGGTCGCGCGCCTCGCAGGCGAGGAGAACCGCACGGCGACCGCGCTGGAGCTCTTCTTCGACCTGTGCTTCGTCACCGCCGTCGCCCAGGCGTCGGGCGCCTTCGAGCACGAACTCGCCGAAGGGCACATCGGGGACGGGGTCCTGGGCTACGCGATGGTGTTCTTCGCGATCTGGTGGGCCTGGATGAACTTCACCTGGTTCGCCTCCGCCTACGACACCGACGACGTCCCGTACCGGCTGCTGACCCTGGTCCAGATCACAGGCGCCCTGATCCTGGCCGCCGGCGCGGCCGACGCCCTCTCCCACGACGACTTCACCGTCATCACCTGGGGATACGTCGTCATGCGGCTCGCGATGGCCACGCAGTGGCTGCGGGCCGCGCGCTCCGACCCGGAACGCCGGCAATCCTGTGTGCGCTACGCGGTCGGCATCCTGATCGTGCAGGTCGGCTGGGTGGCGAGGCTGGCACTGCCCGAGGACTGGGGCCTGCCGCTGTTCGCGGTGCTGGTCCTGGCCGAGATCGCCGTCCCGGTCTGGGCCGAGAGCCCGGCGAACACCACGTGGCATCCTCACCACATCGCCGAGCGGTACGGGTTGTTCACCCTCATCGTCCTCGGTGAGACCATCACCGCGGCCACCGCGGCCGTCCGCACCGCACTCGACGGCGAGACGGCCCTGGGTGACATCGCGACGCTGGTCATCGGCGGCGTGCTGACCGTGTTCGCCCTGTGGTGGCTCTACTTCGCGCAGAACGCCCCCCAGCGGCTCACCGGATTCAGGGCGGCGATCCTCTGGGGCTACGGCCACTACGCCGTCTTCGCCTCGGCCGCGGCGGTCGGTGCCGGACTTGCGGTGGGTGTCGCCCACACCACCGGTCACGGCCACCTCTCCGACCGTGCCGCCGCGGCGACGTTCACCGTCCCGGTGGCCGTCTTCATCACCCTGGTGTGGCTGCTCCACCACCGGGCGGCGGAACTCCGCAGCCGGAACGACCTCATCCACCCCGTCGCCGTCCTCGCCGTCCTGGCAGCCACGTTCGCCCCGAGCCCGGTCCTCGTCACCGGCATCCTCGCCGCCGCCCTGGTCGCGGCGACGCTCGTCGTGTCGGCGCGTGCGAGTGGCGGGGCGGACCTCCCGGAAGGCTGAGGCGCTCGCGCACGACCGGCCGCGACGGCGGGGGTCGCGCCCACGCGTCGGACCGTTCGCGGTTGGGGTGCGGTCAGATCTCCGCGGACAGCGCGGTGAGGCCCGGCCCTTCGAGGTCGTCGAGGGCCACCCGCCGACGGGATACGGCAAGGAGCAGCGAGAGCGCGGGCCCTCTCACCTCCGGGCCGTCACCGATGGACACATCGGCGTCCGTGGCCGTCAGGCGGGCCCGTGCCGCGAGCTCCCTGGCACCGCCGAAGGAGGCCGACGTGCGAGCCTGCAGGCGGAGCGATCGGACGACGGCCTCCTTCGGGTAGGTGTGGGCGAGTCCCAGCGGACGGCGAATGTCCTCACCGTGCACGATCTCCTCCACGAGCCGGCTGTCGAGGGGCGCCGGCGGGGTCGACCTGCGCGAGGCAACCTGGCGCAGCCCCTCCAGCGTCTCCTGCGGTGTGGCACCACGTGCGCGTTCGACGCCACGGGCGTTCTGACGGTCGAAGTCGAATCCCGCCCGGGCGAGGCCGGCCAGAAAACCCAGGCGCGTCGTCCGGGCCGTGTCGGCCAGGTGGGCGGCGACATCGTGCACGGTCCACTCCGCGCAGAGCGAGGGCTCCTCCCACTGCTCGTCGTCGAGCCGCTCCAGATCATTGATGATCGCCGCACGCTCCGCGTGAACCATCAGCCAGACATCTTCCACGACTTCCTCCTCGGGCCGACCGCGCCATCTGCCAGGGCAGACTCGCATCGCCCAGGAAACTCATCGGGCCCGGCTCGCCGCCGCGATGCGCGTGGTGGGCACGGGCATCGCGGCGGGGCGGGTCGCTCCAGAGGCTGGTGTCCTTCGTCGGATCGGGCCGGAGCCCGGCCCGATCCGGACGAGAGGCCCCAGCTAGGTGAAGCGCAGCTCCGACGGGTGGGCCACGCGCCGCAGGAGGGGCAGGGACGTCGCGGCGGCCAGCAGGCAGGCGGCGTAGACCGCCACGGGAACGAGCAGCGGCAGGACGATGACTGCCCCGGCGCCCATCAGGGAGCCGTACGCCAGGTGCACGACGGTGCCTCCGATGGTTGCCAGCAGGAGCGCGGGCGCAAGGGGGAGCGCGGTCTCCAGGAGCGTGGCCGCGGCGAGTACCCGGAACGGCACCCCGGCCGCCGCCTGGGCCGCGAGTCCCCTGCGGCGGGTGGCCAGCGACTCCGCGGCCCCCACCGCGAGGCCGCAGAGGCTGATGGCCAGGGCGATCAGCACCGCGGATCCGGCGAGAGCGATGCCGGTGGTGTAGAAGGCCATGTTCTCCGGCGGGTGGCCGGGTCCCCGCAAGCCCTCGAGCATCACCCCGCGCACGCCCATGAAGCCCACCCCGACGACCGTGGCCAGCAGCAGTGCGGCGTGGCTCCGCGCGGCCGCCCAGGGTTCCTGCGCGAGGCGGCTCGCGGCGATGAGCACCGCCGGCCGCTCCGCGCGGAGGCTGAGCCTGCGGCCCATGAACGCGGCCGACGCCTTGGCCGACCAGATCGCACCCGCCCCGGTGAGGAGCACCAGGGCCAGGATCAGCAGCACGAACGTCGCCGCGCCCCTGCGGCCCGGGAACAGGAGAAGCAGGGCCGACGTGGCGATCAGCACGGCCGCGAGTGCGAAGGCGAGCGCCGCCCGGCGTTGCGAGTCCGGTCCCGTCCTGCGCACGTGGTCGAGGGGTGCGGCAAGCACGTTGCGCAGGGCGAAGACACTCACCAGCCCGGCTGCCACCGGAACGCCGAGGACAACCGCTGCGAAGCCCGCCCAGGCACCGGGGCCCGGAAGGTACCCCACGACGGCGAGGAGCACGGCGAACGCGGTGAAACCGCCCGTCGAGCCCGCCAGGCAGGCGAACCCGGACTCCACGACGGCGATTCTCCGCACCTGGGCGGGCGGCGCCCCGGCGAGCCGCATGCCGGCCATCCTGCGATGGCGGTGCACGGCGCCGATGCGGGCGCACTGCCCGAGGAACCCCAGCACGGGGATCAACAGCAGCACGAGCGTGAGCACGACCCCCGCGCGCTCACCCGGCTGGTTCAGCAGGCCGTCCGCGTGGGGGATCGACACCTGCCCGGGCACGGCGGCGATCGTCACCGCAGCGAGGGCGAAGCCGGTGGCGAGCAGGGCGCCGAGAAGGGTGAGCGAGAACCTCCACCACTCGCGGCGCTCCGAGCCGCGCGCGAGGATCCAGGCTATGCGGATGTCAGTTCCCACGACGAGCCGCCTCCTGACCGACGGCCTCGGCCGAGCCGGGGTCGACGACCCCGTCCCGGAGCGCCACCTCGCGGTCCGCGTACGCGGCGACCTGCGCGTCATGGGTGATCAGGAGCACCGCCGCGGCCGTCTCCCTCGCGGTGTGCACCAGGGCGGTCATCACCTGCTCCCCGGCGAGCGCGTCGAGGGCCCCGGTCGGCTCGTCCGCGAAGACCGCCTTGGGCTCGGTGACCAAGGCCCGTGCCAGCGCGACCCGTTGGCTCTGGCCACCGCTCATCTCGCCGGGCCGCAGGTCTGCCTGGCCGCGTACGCCGAAGCGCTCCAGCCATTCCCCCGCCCGCCGGCCCGCCTGGTCGCGCCGTATCCCGGCGAGCAGCAGGGGCAGCGCCACGTTGTCGAGCGCGGTGAGCTCGGGGATCAGCTGCCCGAACTGGAACACCACCCCGAAGTCGTCTCGTCGCAGCCGGCTGAGCCGGTCCTCGGGCAGCCCGCCGAGCTCCTCGCCCGCGTACATGACGGTGCCCTCGTCGGGACGTACGATCCCCGACAGGCAGTGCAGCAGGGTGGACTTCCCGCTGCCGCTCGCGCCGGTGACGGCGAGGATCTCGCCCTCGTGAAGGTCGAGGGAGGCGCCGCGCAGCGCCTCGGTCCTGCCGTACGACTTCCTCAGACCTCGCGCCGAGATCAGCGTGCCTCTCCCCGAGGAGGGTTGTTCGTCCCGTGTGCTCATGAAGCGTTGACCTCCGCGGTCAGGGTGTCGATGCGCGCGGTGGTGGTGGTCATCCACCGCACGTCGGCGTCGAGATGGGCAAGGGCGTAGTCGGCCGAGAGCACCGTGCTGAGATCGACGCCCGGCGCGGTCTTCAGCGCGGTGAGCTCACGCATCCGCTCCATGTGGGCGGCGCGCTGGGCCCGCAGGTGCGCGGCCGCGTCCGGCGGCGGTCCGTCCCGGCCCGCCCGCGTGCCGGCTGCCGCGACGAGGATCGAGACGACGACCTTGGAGAAGATCTCGTTGGTCACGAAGGGGGCGGGCGCAGTGATCTCCTCGGCCCAGCGGTCCAGTTCGCGGGATCCCTCGTCCGTCGACCGGTAGAGGGTGCGCTCCGGGCCGCCGTCGGAGTCGGTGCCCTCGACGGCGGCCAGACCGTCACGCACCAGGCGCTGAAGAGTCGTGTAGACCTGCCCGTAGGCGAGCGGGCGGGCCTGCGGGAAGCGTGCGTCGTACTGCCGCTTCAGGTCGTAGCCGTGGCAGGGACCCGCTGCGAGCAGACCCAGGAGGACATGGCGGGTGCTCATGCCGCCGACTATATCCTCGGTACATGTACTGAGTGAATAGTGAGTTCCGGCCGCTCGTGGCCGGAAACAGCCGGGAACGGCGTCAGCCGCCGCGGCACGTGCCGCGGCGGCTGACGGTCGGATGGGCCTGGAGGCTCAGGTCACTCGTCCAGCCACTTCTTCCAGGTCTCCGGGTGCTTCTCGATCCAGCGTCCGGCGGCGTCGTCGGGCGACAGACGCTCGGAGGCGATCATCTCGGACACCTCGTTCTGGTCCTTCTCCGACCACCGGAACTTCTTCAGGAAGGCGGCGGCTTCTCCGCCCCGCTTCGAGAAGTCCGCGTTGAGGTACTTCTGGAGCGGCGTCGTCGGGTACGCGCAGTCGATGTCCGCCGGGGCCTGTGCAGCGCAGGTGTCGGAGTACTCGGGGAGCTTCACCTCGACCATCGGCACCTCGTTGAAGAGCCACTGGGGCTGGTACCAGTAGCTGAGGAAGGGCTTCTTCTCCTTGGCGAACTGCTGCATCTGGGTGATCTGGGCTGCCTCCGAACCGGCGAAGACGACCTTGTAGTCCAGGCCCAGGTTCTTCACCAGCGCCTCGTCGTTGGTGACGTAGGACGGCGAACCGTCCATCAGCTGGCCCTTGTCGCCGCTCTCCGCGGTGCGCAGTTCGTCGGCGTACTTGTCGAGGTTCCTCCAGTCCGTGACGTCCGGGTGCTCGTCCGCCCAGTACTTGGGGACGTACCAGCCGATGTGGCCGGTGACGCCGAGGTCACCGCCGGACACGATGGTCTTCTTGTCCTTGACGTACAGCTTCTCCTGGTCGGGGTGGCCCCAGTCCTCCAGCATGGCGTCCACCCGGCCCTGGCTGAGGGCGTCCCAGGCGGGTACCTCGTCGGTCTGCACGAGGTCGACGCGGTAGCCGAGCTTGTCCTCCAGGATCTTCTGGGCGACGGCCACGTTGGCCTGTGCGCCCACCCAGGACTGGACGGACAGGGTGACGGTCTTGATGTCCGCCGGTGCCGCGAACGGGGAAGCCTGCTTGGTCATGTCGGCCGCGCCGCAGCCGGTGACGGCCAGCAGGGCGCCGGCCGAGGCCACGATCGCCGACGTACGGAGACGGGTACGGGTACGGGTACGGGTGCGAGCCATGTCAGCTCTCCTTCCGCTGGCGGCGGGCGGTGGGCTGGGTGACACGGTCCAGCATCAGTCCCAGGCAGACGATGGCGGCGCCCGCGACGAGACCGGTGGCCAGGTCTCCCTGGGCCAGGCCGAACACGACCTCGTAGCCGAGTGCGCCGGAACCGACGAGGCCGCCGATGATGACCACCGCGAGGACCAGGACGACGCCCTGGTTGACGGCGAGCAGCAGTGCGGGCCTGGCCAGCGGGATCTGGACCTGGCGCAGTTGCTGGCCGCTGGTGGCGCCGAGGGAGCGGGCGCACTCCATCGCGGCGGGGTCGACGCCCCGCAGCCCCTGGGTCGTGATGCGGACGACGGCCGGAAGGGCGTAGACGACGGCCGCCGCGGCGGCCGGGGCACGGCCGACGCCGAAGAGGGCGACGACGGGGATGAGGTAGACGAACTGCGGCATCGTCTGGAAGACGTCCAGGACGGGGCGCAGCATCCCTTCGAGACGGCGGCTGCGGGCCGCGCCGACGGCGATGCCGAAGCCGAGGACCAGGGTGACGGCGACGGCGGCGATCACCTGGCTGAGTGTGTCCATCGACAGGTCCCAGACACCGAGCACCCCGATGGCGGCCATGGCCAGCACGGCGGTGAGCGCGGTGCGCCAGGTGCCGATGGTCCAGGCGAGGGCGGCGACGATCAGCAGCACGGACCACCAGGGCAGGCCCTGCAGTCCGCTGCGGAGCGGGTTGAGGATCCAGCTGGTGAAGTGGGCGGCCCAGTCGGCGGTCCCGCCGATGACGGGGATGCCGGTGTAGAGGTGGTCGACCATCCAGTCCTTGGCCGTGTTGACCGGGCCCGCGATGGCCACGATCCCGCCCTCGGGCCAGATGCGGCCGCCGGTGAAGCGGCCCACGACGGCGACCGCGGCGGCGGCCAGGGCGGCGAGGCCCCATCCGCGTGCGCCGCGCAGGGCTGCGGGACCGGTGGGTTCCGTGCCGATCTTCCGGCCGGCCGCCTCGGTCGTACGGTCCAGTACGACGGCCAGCAGCACGATGGGGATGCCCGCCGCGAGCGCGGCGCCGACGTCGACGGAGGAGAGCGCCTGGTAGACGCGGTCACCGAGGCCGCCCGCACCGATGACGGAGGCGATGACGGCCATCGACAGCGCCATCATGATGGTCTGGTTGAGACCGAGGAGCAGTTCCTTGCGGGCCAGCGGGAGCCGGGCGCTCAGCAGGCGCTGCCTGCCGGTGGCGCCGAGCGAGGCGACGGCCTCCATGACGCCCGCGTCGGCGCCGCGCAGTCCGAGTGCGGTGAGCCGGGCCATCGGCGGGGCCGCGTAGACGACGGTGGCGAGGACCGCGCCGGGCACGCCGATGCCGAAGACCAGCACGACGGGCAGCAGGTAGGCGAAGGCGGGAAGCACCTGCATGGTGTCCAGGACGGGGCGCAGGACGCGGAAGGTGCGGTCCGAGAGTCCGGCGGCCAGCCCGAGGAGCAGGCCCAGCACCACGGAGGCCAGGACCGCGACGATCATCAGGGCGAGGGTCTGCATGGTCGGCACCCACATGCCGAGCAGCCCGCAGGCGAGGAAGGACAGTCCGGCGGTCAGCGCGAGGCGCCATCCGGCCGAGCGCCAGGCGACGAGTGCGGCGACGGCGGTGGCACCGGCCCAGCCGAGGGCCAGCAGCGCCAGGTAGACGCCGCGCACCGACAGGACGACGGCGTTGCTGATGTGGCCGAAGAAGTAGAGGAACAGCGGGTGGCTGTCGCGGTTGCCGATGATCCAGTCGTTGACGTCGCCGAGCGGCCCGCTCAGGTCGACGGTCAGGGCACCGGGCCAGACCCCGCCGCCCCAGCGGGCGTGCGCGAGGGGCGCGGCGACGGCGGCGATCACCAGCAACGCCACGATCTTGGCGAGGACGGGTCGCTCCCGCAAGGCGGTGAGCGGGGACTTCCCCGGGGGGCCGGAGGACGTACGGGTGGCGGCTTGGGCGGTGGCCATCAGGCGGTCACCTCACGGGCGGCCGAGGCACCGGTCCCCGGATCACGGGGCTCCGCGTCACGGGGTCCCGAACCGGCGACCACGTCGAGCAGGCAGGCGTGGTCGACGACTCCGAGCAGCCTGCCGTCCTCCATCACCCGTGCCACCGGGTCGCCGGAGCGGGCGACGGCCTCGATGGCCTCGGAGACGGTGGCCCCGGGCCGGACGGCCGGCCCGCCGGTGCTCTCGCCGGGGGCCGGGGGACGCATGGCGGTCGCCACGGTGAGGACCTGCTCGCGCGGAACGTCCTGGACGAACTCGCGTACGTAGTCGTCGGCGGGCGAACCGACGATCTCCTCGGGGGTGCCCAGCTGGACGATGCCGCCGTCGCGCATCAGCGCGATGCGGGTGCCCAGGCGGAGCGCCTCGCTGAGGTCGTGGGTGATGAAGACCATGGTGCGGCCCTCCTCGCGGTGCAGCCGGACCACTTCGTCCTGCATCTCGCGCCGGATCAGCGGGTCGAGTGCGCTGAACGGCTCGTCGAAGAGGAGGACGGACGGGTCGACGGCGAGCGCGCGCGCCAGCCCTACCCGCTGCTGCTGACCGCCGGAGAGCTGGGCGGGGCGGCGGTCCTCCAGGCCCGCGAGGCCGACCTTCTCCACCAGTTCGGCCGCCTTCGCACGCCGTTCGGCCTTGCCGAGGCCCTGGATCTCCAGGCCGTAGGCGACGTTGTCGAGGACGGTGCGGTGCGGGAGCAGCCCGAAGTGCTGGAAGACCATCGCGGCACGGTGGCGGCGCAGTTCGCGCAGGCGGGTGGTGTCCATGGCCAGGACGTCCTCGCCGTCGATGGCGAGCGTGCCGCTGGTGGGCTCGATGAGCCGGGTCAGACAGCGGACCAGGGTGGACTTGCCGGAGCCGGACAGGCCCATGACGACGAAGACCTCCCCCTTCTCCACGTCGAAGGAGACGTCCCGCACGGCGGCGGTGCAGCCGGTGCGCTCGCGCAGCTCCGCCGGAGGCAGGCCGGCGAACTCGCTGCCGGGGATGCGGTCGGCCTTGGGCCCGAAGACCTTCCACAGGTTCCGGACGCTGAAAACAGGGGTACCGGCTTCACTCATCGGACATCGCCTCCGGTGGTCGGGGTCGCTCGGAGCAGTTCGGCGCACTTCTCGCCCACCATCAGGACGCCGATCATGGGGTTCACCGCGGGCATGGTCGGGAAGACGGAGGCGTCGGCGATGCGGATGCCCTCCAGGCCCTGGATCCGCAGCTGCGGGTCCACGACGGCCGCCGGGTCGCCCTCGGCTCCCATCCGGCAGGTGCCCGCGGGGTGGTAGACGGTGTGGGCGACCTTGCGGGCGTACTCGCTGATGTCCTCGTCGGACGTGACCTCGGGTCCGGGGCACACCTCGCGCTTGAGCCAGTGGGCCAGCGGCTCGGTCCTCGCTATCTCGCGGGCCAGCTTGATGCCGTCGACGAGGGTGCGGCCGTCGTAGTCGTCCTCGTCCGTGAAGTAGCGGAAGTCCAGGGCAGGTTTGACCTCGGGGTCGGCGCTGGTGAGGTACAGCCGGCCGCGGCTGCGCGGCTTGGGGATGTTCGGGGTCATCGACACGCCGTGCTCGGGCTTCTCGTAGCCGAGGCGCTCCGGGTTGTCGGTGAAGGGGATCTGGTAGAAGTGGAACATCAGGTCCGGGCCCCGGGATCCGGGGTCCCTGCGCACGAAGAGGCCCGCGTCGGAGTCCATCGCGGAGTTCTCCGGGATCGGCCCGTCGGTCTCCCAGACGATGACCGACTCGGGATGGTCGAGCAGGTTCTCGCCGATGCCCGGGGCGTCGTGGACGACCGGGATGCCGAGCGCGGTGAGGTCCTTCGCCGGTCCCACGCCGGAGTGCATCAGCAGCCGCGGGGTGTCCACCGCGCCCGCGCAGACGATGACCTCACGGGCGGCGCGCAGGAAGGCCTCCCCGCCGTCCTTCGTGCGGACGTGTACTCCGGTGGCACGGTTGCCGTCGAACTCCAGGCGGTACGCCCATGTCTCCAGCAGGATCGAGAGGTTGGGACGGTCGCCCGCCTCGATGTGCGGGTGGAGGTAGGCGACGGACGCGGAGGAGCGCTTGTTGTTCTCCGGGTGGTACGCGAGGTCGAAGAAGCCGGCGCCCTCGTGGAACGGCTTCTTGTTGAAGCTGTCCACGCGGGGGACGTCGGCGGCCGCCTGGGCGGCGTCGACGAAGTCACGGGCGATGGCGTTCCGGTCCTTCTCGTCGACCGGCACGATGTTGTTGCGCAGCCGGGCGAAGTAGGGGTCCATCGCGGCGGAGTCCCAGCCGTCGGCCCCGGCCTCGGCCCATTCGTCCCAGTCGCCGGGCAGCGGCTTGAAGCTGATCAGCGTGTTGTGCGAGGAGCAGCCGCCGAGGACGCGGGCACGGCTGTGCCGGATGTGGGAGTTGCCGCGGGGCTGCTCGGTGGTGGGGTAGTCGTAGTCCAGTTCGCCGCCGAGGAGGCCGAGCCAGCGGCGGAGGGTGAGGACGTCATCGCGGTCGATGTCCGTGGGCCCGCCCTCGATGACGGTGACGGTGACGCCGGGGTCCTCGGTGAGGCGGGAGGCGATGACCGAGCCGGCGGTGCCGCCTCCGACGATCACGTAGTCAACCGGTTCGGGGCGTGCGGTGCTGGGGGACGGGGGCATCGGTCACTGCTCCTTCTGCAAGGTTCTGACGTGTGCGTGGTGCTGCGAACAGCCGGGAGGGGGAGGTCGGTTGTGCTCAGCCGGCGAACCAGCGCTGGGGGCGCGGGTTGAGGTTCTGGTAGATGTGCTTGGACTCGCGGTACTCGGCGAGCCCGGTCGGGCCGAGTTCGCGGCCCGTGCCGGACTTGCCGAAGCCACCCCACTCGGCCTGCGGGAGGTAGGGGTGGTAGTCGTTGATCCAGACGGTGCCGTGCCGCAGCCGGCCGGCGACGCGCCGGGCGCGGCCCGCGTCGGAGGTCCAGACGGCTCCGGCGAGCCCGTAGTCCGTGTCGTTGGCCAGGGTGACGGCCTCTTCCTCCGTACGGAAGGTCTCGACGGTGAGGATCGGGCCGAAGGTCTCCTCGCGGACCACCTTCATCTCCCGGTGGCAGCCGTCCAGGACGGTCGGCCGGTAGAAGTAGCCGCTCGCGGGCCGGACGTCGGAAGGCTCGGGGCGCGCGCCGCCGGAGCGGACGACCGCGCCCTCCTCGCGGGCGGACGCCACGTACGCCTCGACCTTGGCGAGCTGCTGCGCGGAGACGAGCGGGCCGCATTCGACACCGTCGACGGTGCCCCGGCCGAGCCGGATCGCGTCGGCGCGGCGGGCGAGTTCGGCGACGAAGCGCTCGCTGACGGACTCCTCGACGATGAGCCGGGCACCGGCGGAGCAGACCTGGCCGCTGTGGAAGAACGCGGCGTTCAGGGCCTGGTCGACGGCGGTGTCGAAGCTGTCGTCGGTGGCGCACGCGTCGGCGAACACGACGTTGGGGTTCTTGCCGCCGAGCTCCAGGGCGACCTTCTTGACGGTGGGGGCGGCGGCCTGGGCGACCTTCGTGCCGCTGGCGAGGCCGCCGGTGAAGGAGACCAGGTCGACGTCCGGGTGTTCGGAGAGCCGGGCTCCGACGGGGTCGCCCGCGCCCGTGACGAGGTTGGCCGCGCCGTCGGGGAGCCCGGCCTCGGCGAGCAGCCGGAAGAGGTGGACGGTGGAGAGCGGGGTGACCTCGCTCGGCTTGAGCACGAAGGTGTTGCCCGCGGCGAGGGCCGGGGCGATCTTCCAGCTGGCCTGGAGCAGCGGGTAGTTCCACGGGGCGATCAGGGCGCAGACGCCGACCGGCTCGTGCACGACGACGCTGTGGACGTCGGGGTCACCCGCGTCGACGACCCGGCCGCCGCTCTCGTTCATGACGAGGTCGGCGAAGTAGCGGAAGGCGTTGGTGACGTCGTCGACGTCGACGCGGCCCTCTTCCAGGGTCTTGCCCGTGTCACGGCTCTCGGTGATCGCGATCTCCTCGCGGTCCCGCTGGAGGAGCCCGGCGACCCGGCGCAGCAGCTCGGCGCGCTCCCCGACGGGCTTGTGGGGCCAGGGGCCGTCGTCGAAGGCCCGGCGAGCGGCCGCCACGGCAGCGTCGGTGTCCTCGGTGCCGCCCTCGGAGACGAGCGCCAGGACGGTGGCGTCGGCGGGGTCGAGGATCTCCCGCGTGGCTCCGGAGGCCGCGGGGAGCCACTTCCCGTCGATGTGGACGGTTTCGAGCGCCACCGGGGCGGGTGTCTCGGCGTGAGGAGCCGACGTGGGGGTAGCCGACATGTAGAGGTCTGCCTTCCGTGCCTGGGCTGCTCCGCGCCGGTCGGGGGCATGGAGCGCTGTTCCGGACCGGTGGGCCACGGGTTCGGCGCACCGGCAGCCTGGACACCTCTCCGAGCGGGCGGAATGTATGCCGAACAGTTCACGGTCAGTGATATGTCTCACTGCGCGGCCGGCACGGCGGTGAGCGGCGCGGCACGGGTGGTGAGCGGCGGTGAGCGGCGCGGCACGGGGGGTGAGCGGCGGTGAGCGGCACGGCACGGGTGGTGAGCGCCGCGGCACGGCCACCGCCCGGCGTACGCACGGGGTCCACCGCGGCACGCGGCAGCAACGGCAGGGAAGGAGTGACGGCTCCCCTACAGCGGGTTGCCGCCGTCCCTGTTGAGGGCGCTTCCGGGCCGGAAGAACCGCTTGGCGACGAAGTGTCCGCGCTCGGCAGCCATCCGGAACCACGGCTCCGAGGCCTCCAGGCCGTCGCGGTGCTCGACCAGACGCCCCATCTCCCACATGGACTCGACGTCACCGCCGTCGACACCGATACGTAGCAGGCGCTCAGCCTCGTCGTAGTCGTTCCCGATCTTGGCGATCATCGCCAGGCTCCGCAGGGCGCGCGGGTCGCCCGCCGCCACCGAGGCCATCAGGCGTTCGGGTGTTCCGTACTTCCTGTGCTGCACGAACCACTTGAGGAGCAGGAGAATGCCGAGCGCCCAGACGATCCAGCTCACCTCGGTGAACACTTCACGCCCGGACACCACCCCGACGATGCTCAGTACCGCGGCGACGAGCAGCAGGAAGCCGGCCATGGCGATCCCCCTCCGTGTACAGGCAGAGTAGGAGGCCGCTCCCCCTCACCGTGGGGAAATCGCACATGTGAGCACATGCGAGGCAGGACGGACATGCCCGGGGGCGACGGCGGACCGGCCCCGGGGAACGAGCAGCCCGCCGCGCACCCCGGGCGGGGCGTACGGCGGGCTGCCGGCCGGTGTGGGGAGCTCAGGCGACGGTGACCGTCCCGGATCCCTGCCCCACCGCGCCGGATGCCTCGACGCTCACCCGGTAGGCACGGTCGGTCCCCTCCCCCGTGACGTGCACGCCGGCTCCGTCCCGTACGACGCGGAACACCGCCGCCGGGTCCCCGGCCAGGTCCGGCACGGTGACGGTCCGCTCTCCGTCGCCCGATCCGAACACCCGCAGGGTGAGGCCTTCCAGCCAGTCGCCGTCCGGGCGCTGGTCGTCGGCGCCCCACGGGAGTACGGCACCGTCCCTGACCAGCAGGGGCAGGCTGTCGAAGCCGTGCGTCTCGTGGAGCCAGGCGGGGCCGGTGACGCTCCCGCCGGTGAGCAGCGACGTCCAGGTCCCCTCGGGGACGTAGTACTCGACCTCGCCGCCCTCGGTGAAGACCGGGGCGACCAGCAGGTCCGGGCCGAGCATGTACTGCCGGTCCAGGGTCCGCGAGGCGGGGTCGCCGGGGAACTCCGCCAGCATCGGCCGCATCATCGGGACACCCGTGCGGTGCGCCTCGGCCGCCACCCCGTAGAGGTAGGGCATGAGCCGGTGCTTGAGCAGGGTGAACTTCCGTGCCACGTCGACTGCTTCCTCGCCGAACTCCCACGGGACCCGGTAGGAGACGTTGCCGTGGAGCCGGCTGTGCGAGGAGAGCAGTCCGAAGGCGAGCCAGC
Organism: Streptomyces sp. NPDC057287; assembly: GCF_042667905.1. Classification (NCBI taxonomy): domain Bacteria; kingdom Bacillati; phylum Actinomycetota; class Actinomycetes; order Kitasatosporales; family Streptomycetaceae; genus Streptomyces; species Streptomyces sp. NPDC057287. Next base: position 22,456 of record NZ_JBHUYV010000010.1, read on the forward strand.
GCTTGAAGACCGCCGGGTCGGGGGTGCCCTCGAAGCCGCCGATGTCGTGGCTCCAGAATCCGAAGCCGGACAGGCTCAGGGACAGCCCGCCGCGCAGCGACTCGGCCATGGCGGTGAACGAGGCGAAGCAGTCGCCGCCCCAGTGCACCGGGAACTGCTGGCCGCCGGCTGTCGCGGACCGGGCGAAGAGGACCGCTTCCCCGGTGCCGCGCTCCTTCTCCAGGAGCTCGAAGACCGTGCGGTTGTAGATCTGCGCGTAGTAGTTGTGCATCCGCTCCGGGTCGGATCCGTCGTGCCAGACCACGTCCGTGGGGATGCGCTCGCCGAAGTCGGTCTTGAAGCAGTCGACCCCCTGGTCGAGCAGGACGCGCAGCTTGTCGTTGTACCAGGCGCGGGCGGCCGGGTTGGTGAAGTCGACCAGTGCCATCCCCGGCTGCCACAGGTCCCACTGCCAGATGTCGCCATTGGCCCGGCGCACCAGGTAGCCGTGTTCGGCGCCCTCGGCGAACAGGGACGACTTCTGGGCGATGTAGGGGTTGATCCACATGCTGATGCGCAGTCCGCGCTCCTTGAGGCGGGCGAGCATGCCCTCCGGGTCGGGGAAGACCTCGGGGTCCCAGAGGAAGTCCGACCACTGGTACTCGCGCATCCAGAAGCAGTCGAAGTGGAAGACGCTGAGCGGGATGCCCCGCTCGGCCATGCCGTCGACGAAGGAGGTGACGGTGGCCTCGTCGTACGACGTGCAGAACGAGGTGGTCAGCCAGAGGCCGAAGGACCAGGCCGGCGGCAGCGCGGGACGGCCGGTGAGAGCCGTGTAGCGGGACAGGACGTCCTTCGGTGTCGGGCCTGCGACGACGTAGTACTCCAGGGTCTGGTCCTCGACGCTGAACTGCACCTGGCCGACGGACTCCGTGCCGACCTCGAAGGAGACCTTGCCGGGGTGGTTGACGAAGACGCCGTACCCGCGCGAGGAGAGGTAGAAGGGGATGTTCTTGTAGGCCAGCTCGCTGCTGGTGCCGCCGTCGGCCTGCCAGATGTCGACGGTCTGGCCGTTCTTCACGTACGGGGTGAAGCGCTCACCCAAGCCGTAGATGTTCTCGCCAACCTCCAGGGCGAGTTGGGCGATCATGTGGTGGGTTCCGTCGGGTGTGTCCGCGAACGCCGTCCCCTTCGGATCCACCCCGGTGAGGCGCCGGCCCTCGGCGTCGAGGAAGGTGATCCCCCACGGCCCGTCGCCGTCCATGCGCAATGTCAGAGGGCCGCTGGTGAGTTCCGTGACCGCGCCGTCCCGGCGGGTACGGGCCGCGGGCGCCGCCGGGTCGCCGGGCAGGATCGTGAAGTCCGGTCCGCGCCGGGCCTTCCCCGCGTGATGGGTGGTGCGCACGCCGATGACGCCCTCGGCGGGCGAGAAGCACTCGACCGTGATGAGCGGGGTGTTGAGCGTGTCGCCCCGCGCGGCCACACGCTTGACCGCGGCGTACGCGGTGAACCGGTCGGCCTCGACACGCAGGTCACGGACCTCGGTCGCGTAGGAGGCGCGCACGCCTTCACGCATGAGCCAGAAGCCGTCGGTGAACTTCATGCGGACTCCTTGCCGGGGACGACGTCGATACGGGCGAGGCGCACGGAACCGGAGAGGCTGATGCTCAGGTCGTGCACCCCGCTGAGGTCGAGCGCGGTCCCGACGGTGCGGTAGTCGTACGGCCCCCGGCCGCCGGAGAAGAGGGTGCTCAGGCTGTGTCCGCCCACAGTCACGGCGATGGAACCCTCTCCCGAGACGAGGAACTCCAGCCCCTCAACACCCGCGCCGAAGTCGCATGCCCGGTAGGTGAGATGGCCCTCCTCCCCGGCGGAGGCGGGGGCGACGACGTCACCGTCCGTCTTCGTGCGGTCGAGGATCACCGTGTCCTTCTGCCGGTCGAAGTCGACGGCTTCCAGACCTCGTGCCACCACCGGCCTCGGGCCCTGCGCCTCCACGTCGACGACCTCCACGGCGGTGAGCCGGATGTCCGCGCTGGACGAGCCGGCGAGGATCTCGTACGCGCCCGGCTCGACGGTCCACCGGCCGTGCGCAACGCTCCAGTGACCCAGCTCCTCCCTGGACACGGTGAAGTCGAGCCGTTGCGCCGCGCCGGGCGCGAGGCGCACCCTGCGGTGGCCGACCAACTTGCGCCGTGGCAGGTCCACGGGTTCGTCGAGGCCTCCCAGGAGCCGCCCCAGGCCCTCGGGGGACGGCCGGTCCGCCCCTACGGGCCCGGCCCGGCGGACATACACCTGGGCCACCTCGTCGGCGGCGGTCGTCCCGTCGTTGGTGACGGTCAGCGAAACCCGCAGCAGCTCGCCGTCCAGCTCCGTCCGCAGTCCGGAGTAGGTGAAGTCGGCGTAGGCGAGCCCGTGTCCGAACGGGAAGAGCGGGGTGCCGTCGAAGTAGAGGTACGTCTGCCGGGATCCGATGACGTCGTAGTCGAAGAGGCCGGGAAGGTCGGCGTCGTCCGCGTACCAGGTCTGCGGGAGCCGGCCGGCCGGGGACACGTCACCGGCGAGTACGCGCGCGAGCGCGGTTCCGGCGGCCTGGCCCCCGTGCGCCGTCCAGAGCAGGGCCGGCAGTCCTTCCGCCGCGTCGACGACGGCGTACGGGTAGGCGGAGGACAGGACGAGGACCGTACGCGGGTTGGCGGCGTGCGCGGCGCGCCAGAGACGGTCCTGCTGGGCAGGGAGGGCCAGAGTGGTTCGGTCCTCGGTCTCACGGCCGTTGATGTGGGGGTCGTTGCCCGCGACGACGATCACGGTGTCGGCGGCCGCGGCGACCCGGGCCACGGCGTCGGCGCCGTACTCGACGGTCTCCGGCTCGAAGACCGTGGCGTCGTCCCGGGAGATCTTCTCGCCGGATTCGGCAACCTTCGCGCCGTCGGCGGCGACAGACACGTACCCACCGGTCCCGATGTGCAGAAGGCGGTGCCCGCCGTCGTGTCCCTCCACCGCTTCCAGGCGGAACGTCTCCTGGACGACCCAGCCGCCCGGCTCGTCAGCGGACGCCCTGACGTATCCGTCGTCCGCGACGGAGAGGTACAGCCCTTCATCGGTCCTCAGGGTGAGAACGCCGTCGCCCCAGTCGACGAGGGCCAGTTCGGTGGGCTCCTCGCCACAGGTCAGCGGGGGCAGGTCCGTGCGGCCGGCGAGGAGTGCCGGGTCGAGGGCGCCCTCGGCGCCACGGGCCTCGCCGTCCGCCGCCCCATCGGCCTCGGGCACCCGGAGCCATCCGTCGGAGCTCTTCAGCCGGACCCGGTCCACACCCTCCGCGTACAGGACGTTGTCGGCTCCGTAGCGCTCACGAATGCCGTCGAGCGGCGTCGAGCGGTGCATGAGCGTGCCGCTGTACCAGTCGAGTTTGCAGGTGTCGCCGAGAAGCCCGACCACGGCGACGGTGCGGCCCCGCTTCGGCTCCAGCGGCAGCAGGCCGTCGTTCTTCAGCAGGACGACGGCCTGCTCGGCGGCCTCCAAAGCGAGTGCGCGGTGCTCCTCGGTGTCCAGGGCGTCCACCCCTGCGTACGGGTCGAGCTCCGGGTCGAACTCGCCGAGCGCGAAGCGCATGGCGAGCAGCCGGCGGACCGCCGTGTCGACGTCACCCTGGTCGATGAGGCCCTTCGCGAGCGCGTCGCGGATGCGGCCGGTCATGACGGCGGAGTCCGTGCCGTGGTCGGTGAAGCTGTCGACGCCCGCCTTCAGCGAGGCGGCGGTGGCCTCCTCGTGGGTGTCGAAGTAGTGCTCGGAGTCGACCAGGTTGGAGGGCGCGCCCGCGTCCGAGCAGACGACGAGCGACTGGTCGGTCCAGCTCCGCAGGTGCTGCCCCAGGAGCGGGGACACGTGATTGGGGCGGCCGTTGACGAGGTTGTAGGCGGGCATGACCCCGGCCACCGCCCCGGCACGCACGGCGTCGCGGAAGGCCCGCAGGTCGTACTCGTGGAGGACGCGCGGCCGGACCGAGGAGGACGCGGTGTCCCGGTCGGTCTCGTTGTTGTGCGCCAGCCAGTGCTTGAGCACGGGGGCGGTACGCCAGTAGCGGGGGTCGTCCCCGCGCAGCCCCCGGGTGTAGGCCACGGCGATGGCGGAGGTCAGCGCCGGGTCCTCGGAATACCCCTCCTCACCGCGGCCCCACAGGGGGTGGCGCAGCAGATTCACCGTCGGGGCCCACACGTTGAGCCCGACGCGGTCGTCCTGGGCGCGCTTGGCCCGCACCTCGGTGCCGACGGCCTCGCCGATCCGGCGGACCAGGTCGTCGTTCCAGGTGGCGCCGAGACCGACGGCCTGCGGGAAGACGGTGGCAGGTCCCATCCAGGCGACCCCGTGGAGGGCCTCCTGACCGGTACGGAACGGGCCGAGGCCCAGCCGCTCCACCGCGGGGGCGAACTGATGCAGCATCGCGATCCGCTCGTCGGGCGTGAGCCGTCCGAGCAGGTCGTCGGTGCGCCGGGAGAAGGACAGCTGCGGGTCGCGGAAGGGAAGCGGATGGTCCGTCACGTGCGGGTCCCCTTGGAGAGGTGGGAGGTTTTCCGGTCTGCTGACGCCGAAGGATCCTTCGACGCGAGGAGAAGATCCTTCGAAGCGCTTCGATGCTCGGTGGCCCACCCCGTAGGTGTCAAGGGTGCTACCGCCCCAAAGAGGTTCTTCCGGACGCATCGGAGCCACATCGCACCGGGAAACGGTTCGGACACAGGTCGGAGGAATCTCGAAACGAACTCTTGTGTGGCCGGGACCCTTCACTTAACCTCGCTGCAACATCGAAGCGCTTCGACAGAGTTGGACCGCTTCACCTCGGCCGGCGGCGTACAGCCGGCCCCTGGCCGGTAACGCCCCACCTCAGACACAGGAACCAACGGCGGTCACCCGCCGTGTGCCGTCCTGGTGTGCCTCGAAGGGTTGACGCAATGACGCCGAATTCCTCCTCCACCGCCCCGAGCCGGAGAACGTTCCTGGCCTCGAGCGCTTTCGCCGCGGTCGCCGTGGCCGGCGGCGTACCGCTGCTCGCCGCGTGCGGTGGCAGCGGCTCCGGTTCGGGGGCCAAGGAGGGTACGACGACGGGCAAGGCGCTCAAGAAGGTGCTGCCGGCCCACGCGCCGTCGAATCTGGTCCAGCCCGACGTGGCGAGCGTCAACGGCTCCAGCCCCGGCTTCACCAAGCTGCCGGACCCACTCGTCGCCTCGGTGAAGTCCGCGCCGGGCAAGGGGTCCGCCTTCCGGGTCATGACGCCGCTGTGGGGCACCGTCCCGAAGAAGCAGAACCCGTACTACACCGCGGTGAACAAGGCGGTCGGCGCGACCCTCAACTTCGATCCGCAGGACGGCAACACCTACCAGGACAAGATCGGCGCGGTGCTCGCCGGCTCGGAGATCCCCGACGTCATGACCATCCCCGGGTGGAACATGCAGGGGCAGATCCGCAACGCGATCGTCTCCAAGTTCGCCGACCTGGGCCCCTACCTCGCGGGCGACGCCGTCAAGAAGTACCCCAACCTGGCCAACATCCCGACCGGCGCCTGGCAGTACTCCGTCTTCGGCGGCAAACTGCGCGGACTGCCCATGCCCAACCCGGTCATCGGCAACGCGATCTTCTACCGCAAGGACCTGATCGGCTCGGGCGCCCTCCCCGCGAGCGCCGACGACCTGCTCGCCTTCGGCAAGGAGTACACGGCCCCGAAGAGCAAGGTGTGGGCGTACGACGACCTGTGGACCTGCATCCAGAAGATATTCGGCCTGCTGCCCGACGCGCCGCACTACTGGCAGCTGGAGGGCGGCAAGCTCGTCCACAAGATCGAGACCCAGGAGTACCGCGAGGCGCTCGCCTTCGCCCGCAAGCTCCACGACGGCGGTTACGTCCACCCGGACGCCGAGGCGAACAAGGACGCCGACTCCAAGATCCGCTTCACCAGCGGCCACATCATGATGTACAACGACGGCACCGGCGGCTGGAAGGGCATGGTCACCGAACAGGCCGCCGCCAACCCGAAGTTCGACATGCAGGCACTGGACTTCTTCGCGTCGGACGGCGGCAGGCCGGTCCTGTGGCAGGACGACCCGGCGGGGATCTTCACCTTCCTCAGCAAGAACCTCTCCAAGGAGAAGATCGAGGAGTTCCTCGGCATCGCGGACTTCGCCGCCGCGCCGTACGGCACCGAGGAGTTCATGCTGACGAACTACGGCGTGAAGGACACCCACTACAAGGTCGAGGGCGGAGTCCCGACCTTCACCCCGCAGGGCATCGAGGAGGCGCAGCCCGCGACGCTCCTCTACGTCGCGTCGCCGCCCCACACCATCGCCTTCCCCGACGAGCCTCAGCTCGTCAAGGACTACGCGGGCTGGATGGCCCGCCAGGCCCCCCACCTCAAGAAGCCCCTCTTCTTCGGCATGCAGGTCGTCGAGCCCCAGCGCTACGCCTCGCTCTACACGCCGTTCGACGACCTGCAGAAGGACATCCGGCGCGGACGCAAGAAGGTCGGCGACGTCGACGCCGCCGTGACGACCTGGAAGAACAGCGGCGGCGACAAGCTCCGCGACTGGTACCAGGACCTGCTCGACAAGAACGGCTCCGGCGTCTGACGCGTACGGCCCATCCGAACGACATGCATGACAGGCCGCCGGGCACAGGGAGCCCGGCGGCCGGGGCGGAGAGCACGACATGGGGAGTACAGGGTGAAGCCTCGGGCCACGGTGGCGACCGACGCGGGCCGCGCGGAGGAGCGGGGCACCGCCTCCGCGGACGGCGGCGGTGGCGACGGCGGGAACAGAGCGCGCGCGAACGGCCCGCGGAGAACCGGCCGGGCCGTACGGCCGGGCCGGGACGCGAGGAAGGCACCGGCCCCGCCCGGTGGCATCACACGGCGGCTGCGCCTGCGCCGGGACCGCACGCTGATTCTGATGACACTGCCGGCGATGGTGCTGCTGCTGCTCTTCAACTACATCCCGCTGCTCGGCAACATCGTGGCGTTCCAGGACTACGACGTGTACGACCTGGGCATCACCGGCAGCCCCTTCGTCGGGTTCGACAACTTCACCCGGATCTTCGAGGACTACCGCTTCTGGGAAGTCCTCGTGAACACGCTGGTCATCTTCCTGACCCAGCTGATCCTCTTCTTCCCGATCCCGATCGCCATCGCCCTCCTGCTCAACACGATCATGAGTGCCCGGGTGCGTGCCTGGGTCCAGGCGATCGTCTACCTGCCGCACTTCTTCTCGTGGGTGCTCGTCGTCACCGTCTTCCAGCAGATGTTCGGCGGCGCCGGCCTGGTCGCGCAGTGGCTGCGCGAGCACGGGCACGAGGGCTTCGACCTGATGACCAACCCGGGCTTCTTCAAGTTCCTGGTGACCTCCCAGGCGATCTGGAAGGACGCGGGCTGGGGCGTCATCGTCTTCCTGGCCGCGCTCGCCGCCGTCAACACGGACCTGTACGAGGCCGCCGCCGTCGACGGGGCCGGACGCTGGCGCCGCATGTGGCACGTCACGATGCCCGCCCTGCGCCCCGTCATCGCCCTGCTTCTGGTCCTTCGGGTCGGCAGCGCGCTGAACCTGGACTTCGAGCAGATCCTGCTCCAGCGCGACCAGGTGGGCGCGGGCGCCTCCGAAATCCTTGACACCTACATCTGGTGGACGGGCATCAAGACCGGCGACTTCGGCTACGCGGCCGCCGCAGGAATCTTCAAGGGCCTGTTCAGCGTCGCGATGGTGCTGGGAGCCAACAAGGTCGCCCACATGATGGGCGAGCAGGGGGTGTACTCCAAGAAATGACGACTCTCCTGGACACGGAAATGGACGGGCCCCCGCCGGCGGCGCCCGTCACCGAGCGGGTCGAGACACCCCTCCAGCGCGCCCTGCGCATCGAGCCCCGGCCCGTCTGGGAGGAGGAGCCCACGAAGGCGGGGCTCGCCTTCAAGGGCTTCGGACTCACCGCCATCTGCGCGGTGGTCCTCGTCCCCATCTGGGTGGTGGTGGTCACCAGCCTCTCCGACACCAAGGCGATCAACGAGGCGGGGGGTCTGGTCGTCTGGCCGAAGTCCATCACCTTCGTCGCCTACAAGGAACTGCTCAGTGGTGGGGCCGTCACACGTGCCGCGCTGGTGAGCATCGGGCTGACCGTCGTCGGCACGGTGTTCAGCATGGTGATCTCGGTGCTGTGCGCCTACGGACTGAGCCGCCGCGACTCCTTCGCGCACCGGCCCCTGCTGATGACGATGATGGCCACCATGTTCTTCGGTGCGGGCCTCATCCCGACCTACCTGCTGGTCACGGGAATCGGCCTGAGCGACAGCTACTGGTCGATGATCCTCCCGAGCGCGATCAGCGTCTTCAACATCCTGGTCCTGCGCGGGTTCTTCATGGACACGGCTCCGGAACTCATCGACGCGGCCCGGATCGACGGGGCCGGGGAATGGCGGATCCTGCTCCAGATCGTCATGCCGCTGTCCCGCGCGGTGATCGCGGTCATCTCGCTGTTCTACGCGGTGGGCTACTGGAGCCAGTGGTTCAACGCCATGCTCTACATCCAGGACAGCGACAAGTACCCGCTCCAGATGATCCTGCGCCAGCTGGTCCTCCAGCACCAGGTGCCGCCCGGCGCCATGGGCGCCGCGGTCAGCAGCGGGGCGATCAACAGCCTGGCGGTGCAGATGGCCGTGATGGTTCTCGCCCTGATCCCGGTGGCGGTGCTGTCGCCCTTCGTCCAGAAGCACTTCCAGAAGGGCATGCTCACCGGCGCCGTCAAGGGCTGAGCCCTGCCCCTGCCCCTGTCTGCCCCGCCCCGCATTCACCGTCACTCCCCCACCGGAGGGTCCTCGTCATGCGCGCTTCGTCCGTCCCGCAGCCAGAACCAGCCCCGCTCCCCCGGCGCCGGACCGTCCTGGCCGGTGCGGCGGTGGTCGCGGCCTCGGCCACCGTCCTGCCGGCGGCGGGCGCGGCCACGGCCGCCCGGCGGCCGGGGCGGACCCAGCCGCACCGCTGGCGCACCGCGGCGATCGGCGGTACGGGGTTCGTGACGGGCATCCTGTTCCACCCGGCCGTGCGCGGTCTCGCCTACGCCCGCACGGACATCGGCGGCGCGTACCGGTGGGACGGCCGGAGATCCCGCTGGACGGCGCTCACCGACCACCTCGGCTGGGACGACTGGAACCTGCTGGGCGTCGAGGCGATGGCCGTCGACCCGGCGCACCCGGACCGGCTGTACCTGGCCCTCGGGACGTACGCGCAGGCCTGGGCCTCCCCCGGCGCGGTGCTCAGGTCCGAGGACCGGGGCGAGACCTGGGCGCGTACGGATCTCACCGTGCGCCTGGGGGCCAACGAGGACGGCCGGGGCTGCGGCGAACGGCTCCTGGTCGATCCGCGTGACAGCGGGACGCTCTGGCTCGGCACGCGCCACGACGGGCTGCTGCGTTCCACGGACCGCGGCGCCACCTGGGCGGCCGACGCCTCCTTCCCGGCCACCGCCTCGGCGACCGGCCAGGGTGTCACGCTGCTCGTGGCGGCCGGCCGGACGGTCTACGCGGGCTGGGGCGACGGCTCCACCGCCCTCTACCGCACGAAGGCGTCCGGCGGCTGGGAGGCGGTCCCCGGACAGCCGTCCGCCGGAGCGGCGACGCGGGTGCCGGTCCGTGCGGCCTACGAAGCGGGCAGCCGCGCTCTGTACGTGACCTACGCGGACGGGCCCGGTCCCAACAACCAGGCCGACGGTTCCGTGCACCGCCTCGACACCGTGACCGGCACCTGGACGGACGTCACGCCGGTCGCGCCGGGCGCCGGCGACGGCTTCGGGTACGGCGGGGTGGCCGTCGACGCGTCCCGCCCCGGCACCGTCGTGGTGTCCACGAACAACCGGTGGGGCCCGGTGGACACCCTGTTCCGCTCCACCGACAACGGGGCGACCTGGACCTCGCTCAAGGACACGGCGGTATCGGACGTGTCGGAGACCCCGTATCTGAAGTGGGGCGGGGAGCCCAAGTTCGGCTGGTGGATCCAGGCCGTGGCCGTCGACCCGTACGACTCGCGGCACCTCCTGTACGGGACCGGCGCCACGATCTTCGGAACGCGGGACCTGGTGCACTGGGCCCCGGAGATCCGGGGGCTGGAGGAGTCAGCGGTGCGCCAGCTGATCGCACCGCCCTCGGGGGCCCGGCTGCTCAGCGGCCTGGGGGACATCGGGGTCATGTACCACGACTCCCTGACCGCCTCCCCGTCGCGCGGCATGGCGTCGAACCCCGTGTTCGGCACGGCGACGGGTCTCGCCCTGGCGACCCTGAAACCGTCGTACGTCGTACGGACCGGCTGGCCGTCGGGCTCCGACTCGGCCGGTGCGTACTCCCGCGACGGCGGGGCGAACTGGCAGCCGTTCGCCTCCCAGCCGGCGATCGCCCCTTCGGCCCCCGGTCCGGTGGCGGTCTCCGCCGACGGGGCGGCGCTGCTCTGGTCGTTCGTCCACTGGGACGGCACGAAGTACGCCGCGCACCGCTCCACCGACGGCGGCGCGACCTGGGCCGAGGTGGCCACGTTCCCCAGGGGTGCCGCACCGGTCGCGGACCCGCTCGACCCGTCGCGCTTCTACGCGTACGACACGGACACGGGCACGGTGCTCCTCTCCACCGACAAGGGCGCGACCTTCACCGCGGGTGCGACGGGGCTCCCCTCGGGTGACGTGCAGTTCCGCATCGCGGCGGCCCCCGGGCGCTCCGGAGACCTGTGGCTGTCCGCCAAGGACAACGGGCTTCTGCGGTCGACGGACGGCGGCCGCACGTTCACCGCGGTGGCCGGCTGCCAGGCCTCGCACGCCCTCGGATTCGGGAAGGCCGCCCCCGGGAAGGGACGGGCCGGGTACCCGGCGGTGTTCCAGACCGGGCGCGTCTCCTCGACGTACGACGGTGTGGCCGTCCTCCGCTCGGACGACGCGGGCGCGACGTGGGCCCGCATCAACGACGACGCCCACCGGTGGGGGTGGACCGGCGAGGTCATCACCGGCGACCCCCGCATCCACGGCCGTGTCTACCTGGGCACCAACGGCCGCGGCATCCAGTACGCAGACCCCCAGTAGAGGAACGAGACGTCCATGCCGTCCCTGCACGACGCCACCCGTGGCCGCATCCTCTTCGGAGGCGACTACAACCCCGAGCAGTGGCCCGAGGAGGTGTGGGCCGAAGACGTCCGGCTGATGACGGAGGCCGGGGTCAACTCCGTCACCGTCGGCGTCTTCTCCTGGGCGATCATCGAACCCCGCCCCGGCGCAAGGGAGTTCGGCTGGTTGGACCGACTGCTGGACCTTCTGCACGCCAACGGCATCGGGGTCGTCCTGGCCACCCCGACGTCCTCGCCGCCGCCGTGGATGGGAGCCCTGCATCCGGAGACCCTGCCGCGCGCCGAGGACGGCTCGATCGTCAACTACGGTTCCCGGCAGCACTTCTGCCCGAGCTCCCCGGTGTACCGGGGCTACGCCGCGGCCCTCACCGAGGACCTCGCGGCGCGGTACGCGGACCATCCGGCGCTCACCGTGTGGCACATCAACAACGAGTACTGCACCCACTGCTGGTGCGACGGGACCGCCGCCCACTTCCGCCGCTGGCTCGCCGCCCGGTACACGACCCTTGAGGCGCTCAACGACGCCTGGGGCACCGCCTTCTGGAGCCAGCGCTACGACACCTGGGCGGAGGTCCTGCCGCCCAGGAGCGCGCAGTACATGCGCAACCCCGCCCAGGAGCTGGACTTCAAGCGGTTCACCTCCGACGCCCTCATGGAGTGCTACGTCGCGGAGCGGGACATCGTCGCCCGGCACACCCCGCACATCCCGGTGACGACCAACTTCATGCCCCTGTGGTCGGGCCAGGACGCCTGGGCGTGGTCGGAGCAGGAGGACGTCGTCTCCGTCGACGTCTATCCGGACCCGAGCGACCCGCGGGCCGGGCAGTACAACGCGATGCTCGCCGACATGACCCGCTCGCAGGCCGGCGGGCCATGGATGGTGATGGAGCAGGCGGCGGGCACGGTCAACTGGCGGCCGGTCAACCACCCGAAGCCGGCCGGGCTCAACCGTCTCTGGTCGCTCCAGTCCGTGGCCAGGGGCGCGGACGCCCTCTGCTACTTCCAGTGGCGGCAGTCCCGGCAGGGAGCGGAGAAGTTCCACTCCGCCATGCTCGGCCACGCGGGCGAACACGGCAGGACCTTCCGGGAGGTCAAGCGCATCGGCGCCGAACTGTCGCTGCTCGCACCGGAGGTGAGCGGCACCACCACCGTCGCCGCCGAGGTCGCCGTCCTGCACGACTGGGACGCCTGGTGGTCGAGCACCCAGGGAGGCCGGCCGTCCTCCCTCGTCTCGTACCCGGAGCTGCTCCAGGCCTGGCACCGCGGGCTGTGGGAGAGCGGGATCAGCACGGAGTTCGCCCGTCCCGGGGCGGATCTGAGCGGGTACCGCATGGTCCTCGTCCCTCAGCTCCAGCTCCTCGCCGACGCGGCGGTCGACAACCTCGTGGCGTACGTGCGGGGCGGCGGCACCCTCGTGTGCGGGTTCTTCACCGGCGTCGCGGACGTGGACGACCGGATCAGGCCGGGCGGCATGGACAGCCGGCTGCGTGAGCTGTTCGGCATCCGCACGGTGCACGAGTGGTGGCCGCTGGACGCCGGCACGACGGTGGAGTGCGACGGCTTCCGCGCCACCCTGTGGTCGGAGGAGATCGAGCCCGACGGCAGCGCGGAGACGGTGGCCGCGTACCGCGGCGGCGAGCTGGACGGGCTCCCGGCGGTGCTCCGCAAGGGAACGGCCTGGTACGTCTCCACGCTGCCGGAGCCCGAGCCGCTGCGCGCCCTGCTCTGCCGGGCCGCCGCCGCCGCGGGTGTGCGCCCCGTGCTGGAGGGGCTGCCCGCCGGGGTCGAGGCCGTGCGGCGCGGCGGGCTCCTCTTCCTGCTGAACCACGGCCGGTCCCCGGCCTCGGTGGAACTGCCGGGCCGGCGGCTCGTCGACCTGCTCACCGGCACCGAGGCCGACGGCCGCGTGGAGCTCGGCCGCTACGGCGCGGCCGTGCTCAGAGACGCCTCGGCATGATCGACGGCACGTGGGAGCCCCGCCCCGCCGCCCGTTGGGAGGACGCGTTCCTCAGCGGCAACGGCCGTCACGGGGCGATGGTGTTCGGCGATCCGGCGGACGACCGGGTCGTCGTCAACCACCACACCCTGGTGCGGCCGAACGGCAGCGAGGACCTCCGGCCGCCGGAGCTCGCCGACGGGCTGGGCCGCCTCCAGGACGCGCTGCTGTCCGGGGACACGAAGGCGGCGGAGGACTTCGGCGCGGGGACCCCGCTGGTCTGGGTACAGCCCTTCCACCCGGCGTTCCGTACGCTCGTGCGCCGCACCCGGGGACTGCACGAGGCGGTCTCCGGATACCGGCGCGAGGTCGACTACACCACGGGCGAAGTGACCGCGTCGTACGAGGCGTGGCGCAGCGGCGTCTTCGTGTCGCGGGCCGACGACGTGGTCGTGCAGCACATCACGGACCCCGGTCTCACCGCCGGCGTCGTCCTGGACCACGCCCTGCCCGGTGCGCCCGCGAAGCTGGCGGTCGGCCGCTCCACCGTGCTCACCCCGGAGGGCGCGCGGCTGGCCCTGCGGGTGGGGTACCCGGACAGCGGGCTCGGGTACACGGGCGTCACCGTGGCACGGGTGGACGGCGGGCGGGTCTCCGTGGCGGGCGAGGGCATCCGGATCGAGGGGGCGCGGAGCCTCACCCTGACGACCCGGGTCGTCCGCGCGGCCGGCCGCCCCGACCTCGGCGAGCTGTGGGCGGCCCTGCCCCACGAGGACTACGCGACGCTGCTGGACCGCCACCGGCAGCTGCACCGGAAGGCGTACGGCCGGGCCTCCCTCACACTGCGGGACGCGGTGCCGGAGCGCGGGCTGCCCGGGAGCGAGCTGCTGCGCGACCCCAGGAGTCCGGCCCTTCTGGAGCGGCTCTTCGCGGCGGGCCGCTACCACCTGCTCTCCTCGTCGGGGATGCTGCCGCCCCGGCTGACGGGTCTGTGGACCGGGGACTGGGACACCGCCTGGTCCGGTGCCTTCACCACGAACGCCAATCTCAACCTCCAGATCGCCTCCGCCTCGGCAGCCGCCCTCCCCGAGGTCACGGACGCCCATGCGGCTCTCGTCCAAGGCCAGTTGCCCGACTGGCGGGACAACGCCACGGCTCTCTTCGGAGCCCGGGGCATCGTCGCGCCGTCCCACACGGACGGCGCGTCGGGCCACACCCGGCACTTCCAGCGCGCTTATCCGCTCCATCTGTGGACGGCGGGAGCGGACTGGCTGCTGCAGCCGCTCCTGGAGCACGCCGAGGCCACGACCGGCACCCCGGACCCCGCGCTCACCGCCGCGCTCGTCGAGACGGCGCTGTTCTACGAGGACTTCCTCAGCCGTGAGGACCCGGACGGGAATGTGGCGGTCGTCCCCTCGTACTCCCCGGAGAACCGCCCGGCCAACGCGAGCTGGGGAACGGTGAACGCCACCATGGACATCGCCGCCGCCCGCCACGCCCTGACGACGGCCGCCGGACACGCCCCCGGGCACCCGTCGGCCGCCCACTGGCGGTCGCTCGCCGCACGGCTTCCGGCGTATCTCGTGAACGAGGACGGCGCGCTCGCCGAGTGGGCGTGGCCGGGCCTGCGCGAGACGTACGACCACCGCCACCTCAGTCACCTCTACCCGGTGTGGCCGCTGGACGAGATCAATCCGTACGACACCCCGGAGCTTGCCTCGGCCGCGCACCGCGCGCTGGAGCTGCGCGGGTCGGAGAACGACTCGGCCCACGGCCATCTGCACCACGCGCTGATCGCCGCCCGGCTGCGGGACCCGTCCCGGGTGTCGGCGGCGCTGGACGCGGTGCTGGGCGGTGACTTCTTCCACGACTCGCTGATGAGCGCGCACTACCCGTCACGCGACGTCTACAACGCCGACGCCGCCCACACCCTGCCCGCCGCGGTGATCGAGTCGCTCGTCCAGTCGACGCCGGACCGTCTGGTGCTGCTGCCCGCCGTCCCGGCCGCGTATCCGGCCGGTGAACTCCGCGGCATACGCACGCGGTTCGGCGCGCACCTGGACCTGCGGTGGTCGGAGGACGGCGCCACAGCCGTGCTGAGTCCCACCCGCGACGCCCGCGTCGATCTGCGTACGGGCGACGGGCTCGCCCTCACCGAGACCTCCGCCGGAAACCCCCCGGCTCCGCTGGAGCTGACGGCCGGCGTGGACCGCGTCCTCACCCTGGGGCCGCGGTAGCAGTCCTCCATCCCCACATGGAAGGAAACACCCCATGGCACGATCCACCCTGACCCGGCTCCTGCTGGCCCCGACGGCAGCCGTCGCCGCACTGATCGGATTCGCGGCGGCGCCCGCCCACGCCGCGATCTGGACCTCGTCGGAGCAGTGGGGCAACTACACCACCTCCGACGGCTACATCCTCTACAACAACATCTGGGGCTCCGGGGCGGGCACCCAGAGCATCTGGGCCAACTCGTCGAGCAACTGGGGCGTCTCGGCGAACCATCCGAACACCGGCGGCATCAAGTCGTACCCGAACGCGAAGAAGATCGTCAACAAGCCGATCACGTCACTCTCGTCGCTGACCAGCGGCTACAACGTGACCGTCCCGTCGTCCGGCGCGTACAACACGTCGTACGACATCTGGGACACGGACTACGACTACGAGGTCATGCTCTGGGTGAACTACAACGGCGCTGTCGGCCCCCTCGGCACCTCCCAGGGGACCGTCACCCTCGGCGGCCACACCTGGGCCGTCTACAAGGGGGACAACGGGGCCAACCAGGTCTTCTCCTTCCTGCGGACCTCCGACTCGTCGTCCGGCACCGTGAACATCCTGCCGATCCTCAAGTGGATCAAGGACACCAAGGGCTGGTGGGGCAACGAGACCATCGGCGACGTCCAGTTCGGCTACGAGATCACGTCGTCGTCGGGCGGGCTGAACTTCACGACCAACGGGTTCAACGTCTCGTCGAGCTGATCCTGGAGGGAAGCGGGCCGGGAGGACGCTCCCGGCCCGCTTCTCGTCGCCTTACCGGTGTCAGGTCCGGGCAGGGCCGCCGGCCAGCCAGTGCGCCGTCCGCGTCCAGTGTCCGGGCGGGGCCACCTCCAGCAGCGCCGCGAACCGCTCGGGCCGGGCCAGCAGCCGGCGGTCCCCCGGGTGCAGAGCGGTGTGCGCCAGCAGCCAGCCGGCCAGTGCGTGAGGGTCGAGCGGGCCGGGGTCGCGCAGTTGCGCCGTGTACGCGGCCCGGGCGGCCTCCGGGTCGCCCGCGACGAGCATCTCGTCACCCGTCGCGGCGCGGCCGGCCGTGAACCCCCGCTGCTCGTAGAGACGGACGCGGTCGTCGTGCCAGTACCCCCGGCCGGGGTCCGGCGCGACCAGCGGCTCACCGGTCCGCACGGGTGCGGCGCCGGAGCGCAGCGCCTGGACGAGCGCGCCCCGGTCGTCCTCGTCGCAGCGCAGGTTGCGCAGCCGCCACTCGACCCGGTGGCTGACCGCCGACGCCCGTGCGCCGGCCACGGTGGCGGGCTCCAGCGGCTCTCTCAGCCAGCCGTCGACGGTCTCGGACAGCCGGGCGACGAGCCGCAGGCCCGGTTCGGTGAGCCGGCCCCGTGTCGCCAGGGTGCGCAGGACCATCCGGGTCTGCAGACGGCGCAGCGCGAAGAGGAACGGCGCGCGGCCCTCCCGGTCGGCGGCAGCGTCCCCGATCCGTTCCCGCCAGAACCCGGTGACACCGGCGAAGGCGTACGCACCGTGGAGGAGGCCGGGCAGATGGCGGGGATCGGCGCGCCAGGGCGCGTAGTGGCACTCGGACCGGTCGTCCTCGATCACGGGGAACAGGTGGAGCAGGGCGCCGAGTTTGCTGTGCTGGAATTCGTGGACGAGGGTCTCAGCGAGGGCGAGACCGTCGCGCGGCCTGGCGATCACCATGGAGGCGAAGGCGTCCCCGGTGGAGGCGCTGAGCCCCTCTGCCGGCACGGGCAGCTCCGCGTCGCCCTCCTTGGCGTGCCAGGGCACGATGCGGCTGATCTCCTCGGGCCGCAGACCGCCGGGGCCCGTGCCGCCCCGGCGCAGGATGGCCGCTGCCTCCTGGAACAGCGCGTGCCAGGAGCGCAGTTCACCCGGCGCGAGACGGCCGGGGGCTATCGGCTCGTCCAGGTCGCGGTAGGGGTCGAGGTCGTCGAGCTGCACGGCGGACGTCCCCGGGCCGGTGTCCAGCCGGTGCACCGGCAGCCAGTGCCCCGATTCCGGCTCGGAGAGCGGGCGCACGACGACGTCCGGCCCGTGCTCGGTGCGTACGGTGAGGGTCCCGTCGGACACCAGCGCCCGCACCGCCCGGAACTCGGCGTCGTCCGGGCCGGGCAGCCGGACCATGCCCAGGGCCGGCAGGCTGACGGCCGCGCCCCGGGCGGGCAGGAGGAGGTCGGCGTCCGTACCGGCGTGGACGGCGGCCGCCGCTGCCACGGCGGCGATCTGTCCGGCGTCGGCCCACAGCGGTGGCCCGGAGGCCGTTCCGTGCAGCCGGCGGAGCGTATGGGCGAGCCAGCTGCCGACCTGGGGGGTCAGCAGGAGCGCGTCGACCGGCCCGGGGGCGCGTGCGGCCGCCGCCTCCAGGGTGGGCCAGAGCCTCCTGGCGTCCAGCGGTCCGAGGATGCCCGGGTCGGCCTCGACGACATCGAGGAGTTCACGCAGCAGCAGCAGACGGCGCGTACGTTCACCCTGCACCAGGAACGCTACGGCCTCGGGTGAGCCGCCGCCCGCGGCGATCTCGTCGAACAGGTGGCCGGGCATACGGATCGGGGCGTACATCTCGCTCCCTGTCGTGGACGGATACCTCACCGGGGCCTGTCCGGCCCCACGACTATTCGGCCCGTCCGGGTTCCTGGCCCCCCATCGCGTTCGTGCGCGCGCGGCGGAGTTCGGCGAGCAGCCGTGCTGCCCCCTCCGGAGCCGGCAGACGCCTCAGATCGGCGACGCCTACTGAGGCCAGGTCCATCAGGTCGGACTCGATGTGATCGGGTGTGCCGTCGGCGGGCACCGGCTGGTACAAAGCGCGCTCCCCCTTCGCGAGCGGTGGCACAGGATGCCACCGTTTACTCCATCATGACGACTGAGACCCCTTCCCGAAACCCGTGTGATCACGCCAGCCGATCACATTCCGGGACCCGGGTCCGTCAGGAAGTCCTCGACGGACGACTTGAGTTCGGCTGCCCGGCCGGGATCCTCATCGATCAGGGTCACGACGGCGTACAGGGTCCGGAGTCCCTCCGGGTGCGCCCGGAGAGCGCGGACGATGCCGATGACATCCGTTCGCGGCATGGCGTGCCTCGGCATACGGGCCACGGCCGCGGAGGGCAGCTCGTTGACCAGGACCTGCCGTTCGTCACGGTCGCTCATCAGCGGATACGCCATCAGCGCCGTGATGAGCCGGGCGGTCGGGGGCACCTTCCGTCCGGCGGCCGGACTCACGCCGGACGGCCGGGCCTGCGGAACGTGCTCACTGTACCCCGGCGCCTCCAGCCGGAGGCCGGGGATCTGGGCGGTGTGCCCTGCCGCGCGGAGCGCGCCCATTCGTGCCTTCACCGCGTCGAAGAGCGGCAGGGGGGCCGGCAGCGGATCGGCTGAAAGCTCACGCAGAACGATGTCCGAGAACAAGCCGAGCCGTCGGTCCGGATCGTTGCCCGCGCGCTGTCCCCGGCCTGCCGCGAACATCAGTGTCTGCTCGTGCTCGACGATCCGTGCCCCGGTGGGAAAGCGCTCGATGGACAACGTCTGGGGGAAGCCGTGCTGTTCGTCGAAGGTGCGGCACGCGTCGACCATCCACATCTGGGTCCGGAGGCCCGGTGTCGCATCGCTCCGCAGCCGGGTGAGCGCGGATTCGACATCGATCGCGCGACGGTCGGTGAGAGTGGCGTCGGCGGTGTAGAGCGCCATGCTCTCGTCCGTGTCCAGGACACCGTGTCCGCCCCACCACACCCACAGCGCCTCATCCCGGCGGTCCGGGACGTCCGTGATGAAGGCACGCCTCAGGGAGTCGTGGTCGGCCGGGCGGAACGGGACACCCGGGTCCGTACCGGGGAGCGGTGCGAGGTGGAGCTGGATGTGGGCGTCGGGCACTTCGCGGGCCAGGAGCCACTCGCGGAAGCGCAGAGCGTCCCGCGCCGGCCCCGGAAGGTCCCAGCCGGATCCCGCCGCGTACTGCTCGATGCCGACGACAAGGGCGAAGATGCGGTCCGCAGGGACCGGTCGGGGAGTCATGGGAGCCGCTCCCCGATCGCCCGGTAGACAGCAGGGTCGGTCCAGTAGGCGCTGTGCGCCACGGGGAAGGGCTGCCGGCTGTCGGTGGCGACGTCATGGGCCCTGCCGGGGAAGAGCGTTTCGGCGGCGTACCCGAGCAGGTCCCGGCGGTCGTAGATGTTCAGCCACGGTGGCACATGGCCGGGCAGCGGGTCCGGGTGGGCGAGCGAGGGAAGCGCTCCCGTCTCGTACAGGAAGGGGCCCTGCGAGCCGACGGTGATCAGGAGTTCGACGCCCGGCAGTGGCCCGGATATGAGCGTGTCGAGCGCGATGATGCCGCCGAGGCTGTGCCCGAGCAGGACGACGGGCGGATCAAGGGTGGCCACGAGGTCCCGCAGGCCCTGCCGCATGACCTCGCCCCTGGCGAGGTACTTGAGGATGTCACCGGCGGCCGGGTGTGCGGCGTCGGTGAGTGCCCTGCGGCGTCGCACGGCGTAGCGGGAGCCGAGGTGGACGAACGGCTTGCCCGCCATGCGGAGCAGCGGGCCGCGGCCCGTGCCTGCAGGCGAGGCGCCGAGTCGCTCGGCGAGGGCGGCGACGGCTGCGTCCCTGGCGTCACCGCCACTCTGCAAGGGGCTGTCGGCCGCGATCTCCCCGGCGACGACCATGGCGGTCAGGGCCCTGGCCAGCGCCCACGCCAGGGCCTCCTGATCCAGGGCCTCGGAGGCGGGTCCGAGCAGGGGACTGCGCGCGAGCTCGGCCGCGGCCTCCGGCAGGCCGGCGCCGACGGCACCGGCCCGGGGCTCGCCGTGTGCCGCCAGTTCGCGGAGGACCGACCTCGGGCGCTCGCCGGGAAAGGCGGCTCCGGGCGGGGTGGTGCGCGGGCCGGCCCCGGCGCCCGCCAGGGCGAGCTCGGCCGTGGGGTCGTCGTAGAGCCGGGCCCACTCCTCCGCCTCGTCACCCGCGTCGCCGGAGCTCCGGGCGGTGCCGACGCCGGGGGTGGCCGGGATGCTGGCTCCGCCGGCGGCGAGCCGCGCCCCGTACCGCCCGCCCCAGTCGTACGCGGTCGGACGCACGGCTGGAGCCTCCTCGGCGAGGCCCGACGTGATGCGCGCCAGCAGTGCCGTCAGGTGCGGCTCACGCACCCCCGTGCCGTGTGTGAAGACCACCGTGGTCATGCGTCCCCCCGTTGCTTTCACTGCGGCCCTGTCCACCGCCCGGAGGAGCGACGGACAGGGCCGACGGTCAGCGGTCCCCGACATCACATCGGCAGCGGCGTGATGTCGAACTCGATGCGCTGGTGGAGCCTGGCGGCGGTGTGCCAGGGGTGGTTCGCGCCCAGGACACGTGAAAGCCCCTCGATGGCCCTCCGGTTGAGCCGGTCGGCCTCCTCCGATTCGCCGAGCCCTCGCCGGTCCAGCGCGAGGTTCGCCGTGCAGGCGAGGGTGAGCGGATGCTCGGCCCCGGCCGTTTCGGTGAGCTTGGGGAGCAGGTCCGCGTCGGCGGCGGCGGCCGGTGCGAAGTCCAGACGTGCGTAGTGGTCGTTGGCCCGGCACATCGCGGCTGTCAGCGTGCTGATGTGCAGTGTTCCGAGGGTGGCTTCCAGTCCCTCCAGCGCCTGGGCGTCCAGTGCCTCCGCCCGGTCCGTGTCGCCCTGGGCCCGCAGCGTCGCGGCGAGATCCACTCGGGCGAACTGGGTGTAGGGGTGGTGGTCGCCGAGCACCTTGGCGTAGGCGGTCAGCGTCTGCTCGCCCAGTTCCCGTGAACCGACGAGGTCGCCGTGCAGGCGGCGTTCGACCATGGCGTGGATCGCGGCACCGAGCGCGTCGGTGTTGTTCAGACCGTAGCGGTTGGTGAAGCGCTCAAGGGTCTGTTCGGCGAGGGTGGACCCTCCCTCGACCACGCCGGCCCTGCGTCGGCACACCGCGAGGTTCAACGCCGCGCGGATGGTCGCTGCGTTGGTCTCCCCGAAGTGGTTGACGTACGTGTGGTAGTTGGACTCCTGGAGGGCGCGGGCGCCGAGGTAGTCGCCCGCCTCGCGCAGGTCGATGGCCAGCCCGTTCAAGGTGTTGAGCGTGAGCCCGTTCACCGGCCCGTAGAGCAGCTCCCGCTGCCGCACGGTCTCCTCGTCGATCTCCCGCGCGAGGGCGAAACTGCCGTTCAGCCGCAGCGTCACGCCGTAGTCGTGTGCCGCGCTCAGCGTCGTGGGGTCCTCGGGTCCGAACAGGTCGCTCGCCCGGGTGAACGCCTCCTCGGCCAGCTCGCGCGCCTGCCGGAAGTCCCCCCGGTACCGCAGCGCCCCCGCCATCTGCCACATGGAGTCGACGAGTTCCTCGTCGGGGATCTGCGTGCCGCGCGAGATCGCCAGGGCTCGCTCGTTGTGCAGGATCGCCTCCTCGGGGCGTCCCAGAAGCCGCAGGTAGAAGCCGAGGAGCTTCGTGATCCTGATGACGTGCAGATCCTCGTCACCCGACTGTGCACGCCAGGCGGACCAGGCCAACCGGGCCTGAGCGGCCCCCGACTCGTGGGCGCCCCAGTAGTACAGGAAGAAGACCATGTCGTAGACGAGGTCGCGGACCCATCCGTCGGAGCTCTCCACCGCTCCGGAAGCGATCACATGCGGGAGGATCGCCTGGTAAGCGGGCCACTGGTCAGGGGAGGCGGGTGCGCCCGGCTTCGCCGTCGTCAGCAGCAGGTGGGCCGCCCGCGTCATCCTGGCCCGCTCGTCGGGATCCATCCTGGCCACGATCACGTTCTGCATCAGACGGTGCATCTGCAGGGTGGCGGTCTTGTGGTCCAGCCTCACGAGCGACAGCTTGCTGAGGTCCCGGGTGGCGCGGGCCAGCAGCAGGGGGTCGCGCAGGACGGGGTCCAGCTCGGGGGTGACCTCGACGTTGCGTCCGCCCCTGAAGAGGTTGAGCGGGATCGGCTCCGGTGCCATGCAGGCGCAGATCTCGAGGAGTTGACGTGCGGCCGGGTTGTCCTGCGAAAGACGTCCGAGAGAGATGTCCCAGACCGCCGCGACCGGGAGCGGGTAGTCGGGGGACGGGGCGAGATCGAGGATCTCGGGCCGGCGCTCCTCCAGCAGATTGAGGTATTCGTCCACCGGCATCCCGGTGGCGGCGTGCCAGGCACCCGCCTGCTCGACCGCGAGGGGCAGATCGCCGAGCGCCGACGCGAGCCGGTCGGCGTCCCCGGAGCTCAGGCCGCGTGCACGGCGCTGCAGGAGTGCGATGCTCTCGTCCCGGTCGAAGACGTCCACGCTGAGGGGCGTGGCGACGCGTTCCCACTCGCGGTTGCGCGAGGTGACGATGATCTTTCCCGGTCCCCCGTTGGGGAAGTAGTTCCGGACGACCTCGATGTCCTCGGCGTTGTCGAAGACAAGCAGCCAGTTGTCGAACGGCTTGCCGGTGCGGAGAGCTTCGCGCACCGCGGGAACGGCGGCGTTGGCCTGCGGGCCCACTTCGAGGCCGAGGCTGCGGGCCAGGTCGGCGAGAGCGCCGAGGACCAGGTTCTCCTGCTCCGAGGGAATCCACCAGATGACGTTGAACTCGCCGCTGTGGCGGTACACGTACTCCACCGCGATCTGCGACTTCCCGACGCCGCCCATGCCGTGGAGCGCGTGCGGAAGGACCGCTGTGGTCTCGTCCTCCCGCAACTGCCTTTCCACGGCCGCCAGGAGACTCTCCCGCCCGGTGAAGTTCGGATTCTTCGGCGGCACGTTTCCCATGATCTTCGGCTGGCCGGTGCGGACGAACCGCAGCTCCGGGGCCATGGCATGCGTGCGCTCGTCGACCCGATCCTGCTCGGTGTCTACGGGTGGTGTCGTCGGCGACACAGATCCTCCTGGTGGAACCGTCGAATGCGACGGGGAAACGGGGCCGTTCTCATTCACATCAGATGCCTCTTTATCATCTCTTGTCGCCTCCGTCGGCACTCCCGCGCCGTTCAGCAGCACACCGTTCAGGTGTGCCGCCCGACGTCGGTAGGGCAGCCCTCCCAAGGCGCGGAGGACGGCCAGTTCGATCCGGAGCCAGGCAGGGCCGCTCCGCCTGTCCGGCAGAGCGGTTCCCACAGGATCACGCAACGCGGCGCGCAGCCGTACGCCATGGGCCCGACCGGCCCGTGACTCGACCAACAGGCCGACCGCGCGTGCGAGTTGGGTGCGGTTTCCGGTGGCCAGCAAGGCCTCGCGGATGCCGTCGGCGAAGTCGGGTCCGCCCTCTCCGTCCCGTTCCCAGTCGATGAGGCCGCCCATCATCACCTCGGCGAGATGCTCGGGCCTCGAATCGGGAAAGGCCCGGTCCCGCAACTCCTCGATGATGTCGAAGCGCATCGGGGCCACGGCCAGCAGGACGGCGAGCTGGCGCGCGAGCGGGCTGGCGAGGGAGAAGAATCTCCGTACGGCGTCCGCCGCCGCGCGAGGGCCGTCCGGCCTGGGCGCGCGCAGCCCGGGCGCGGACACTCCCTTGGCCATCGCTCCGGCCAGGACCACCGGCAGCGCACGCCGCACCCCGCGTTCGCCGGTCACCAGATCCGCCCACGCCCGGAACGAACCGGGGCGCAGGCTGAGAACGGGCACGGCCACGGACCCGTCGCCCGTGTCGGGCAGGATGTGCGCGTGCTCAGGCACTCCGTGGGGCGGATGGCAGTGGAGGTGGCGGTTGAGCGAGCCGAATCCGGCGGCGTCCAGCCGGGCCCTGAAGGGATACACGGAGGAGCGGTGACGCAGGTACGGCGGCAGCAGATGCACGAGCGCCGTGGGCCCGGCCGCGGCAAGCCGCCCGAGCAGTTCGTCGGCACCGCCTTCGGCCCAGCCGGGTGCCAGCCCGTCCGTCACGACGAGGAACAGCCGTGCCCCGCGGCCGTCCAGCAGCTCGGCCGGGTCGGCGCGTCGGTTGCCGGGCCAGCGCAGTTCGGGAGCCGCCCCTCCGGGCAGCGAGACATCGACCGTGCGGACGTCCCTGAAGGCCCCACTGCGTACGGCCTCGTCGGACAGCTGACGCAGCGCGCTGTCCCACACGGGCATGGTGGGCGCCGTGTCGACCAGCAGCATCAGGTCGAAGGCGCGTTCCTGCACGGGGTCGAGGTAGGGGATCCACAGTCCGTCGATCACACCGTTCTCGGCGGTCCGCGCCTCGTCGAGCCGGCTTTCGTGGCGCGAGGGGACACGTCGGCCGAGTCCGCGGAGAGCCTTGGCGAGGCGCAACGGAACCCCACGCCGCGCGGGGCGCGTCTCGTGGGGCAGGACCGATTCAGGACGTCCGTGTGTCCGTTCCTCGATTCGGCGGACCTCCGCCTCGTGGAAATCCAGGCCGCTGCCGGCGGGCACGATCTCCGGCAACCCCTCGGCAGGCACGGGAGGAGCAGCCACCTCGGCAAGCGGATCCGCCCCGCCGTCCGGAGAGGGCTCCTCGCCGGATGCCGGGCCCCCGTCCGCTCCGCGACCCGCCCGGTGCCAGGCGGCAGCCAGCCAGACCCCGTCGGCGAGGTCCTGCCAGCTCGCCCCGCCGTCCGTCTCGTGGAGGACACTGCTCGACGCGGAGGACGTGTCCGGAGCGCGCTCTCGTGGCGAGCCGTTCATCATCGGCCTTTCGAGAGGTCGCGGAGCAGCATCTCGATGAGCTTCAGCCCGTCGCCGTCAGCCCTGAACCCATGTGCCGTGGTGAGCTGCACCGCGTTCAGGAGCTGATCGACGGACTGGGTACCACCGCCGTCCAGGCGCCTGACGAAGTCGTCCACGAGGTCCTCGATGCCTTCGGGACGGCGACCGAGGTGGCTGACCACGATGGAGACGAGCTGTTCGCGCCCGGGCGGACGCATCTCCAGTGGCAGGCAACGGCGCCGGAAGGCAGCCGGGAACTCCCGCTCCCCGTTGCTCGTGATCACGACCACGGGGAACTCGGCACACTCGACCCGGCCCGCCTCGATGACGGCACGGCCCTGAGGGTCATCGGTGAAGACGGACACCTCGGCCACGCCGGCACGCACCAGCTCGGGAATCTCGTAGCTGCCGTTCTCCAGCACGTGGAGCAGATCGTTGGGCAGGTCGATGTCGCTCTTGTCCAGCTCGTCGACGAGCAGCACCCGGGGGCGCCGGTACGCCATCAGAGCCGTCCCCAGTGGCCCGAGCGTCACGAAGTCCCCCAGGTCGGGGGCGTTTCCCGTACGGCTCTCCTCGGATGTGCCACCGGCCCGCCAGGCGGCAATGGCCTGTGCCCTGCCGATGGCGTCGTACTCGTAGAGGCCTCCGCGCAGCATGGTGCGGCTGACGATGCTCCAGGGCAGGACCCGGCCGAGTCCCAGCTCCCTCGCGATCAGATAGGCGAGGGTGGACTTGCCGACTCCGGGCGGCCCGGTGATCAGAAGCGGGCGACGCAGCAGAAGTGCGGCGTTGACCGCGTTGATTTCCTCCTCACGTAACTGGGGCCCCTCCTGCACCGCGCCGAGTCTGCGCAGCGCCGACTGCGCGTCGTCCGGAGGCGCCTGCTGCAGAGGGCTTCCGGAGAACACCCGCCAGGGGGGCGGCTGCGGCAGCTCCGGCGGGTCCCCGGCGGGAGGCTGTCCCGTCGCGTGGAACACCCTCCAGGAAGGGGGCGTGACGGACTGCGCTGCCGAGACCTGCTCGGTCATGCTGTCAACTCCTCGCAGTCGATCAGGCGGTTCGGGTCGTCCCACATGAGGGCCAGGTGCTTCCCGAGGGACCAGCTGTCACGGTTCATCCCCTCGGCTCTCTTGCGCAACGCACTTACCTTCGAGGGGATTTGTGAGGGCGGGTGGGCGAGCAGCAGCGTCAACACCTCGCCCGACAGGTCAGGGCTGTCGGTTCTGCGGTCCCAGGCTGCAAGGCCCACCCCCTGAGCGATCGCGGTGACGAGTGCTTCCAGGCCGAGACCGGGCAGTGCCGGGACGTCGAGTATGACCGCGGTCAGGCCTGGGTTCGCTATCAGCTTGGCACGCCAGCGGTCGAGCCGCTCGTCCTCTTCGCCGTGCCAGCGGTACGACTCGGCCACGCCCGCGTTCCTCAGTTGTGTCCAGCGTTCCCGCCACAGAGGCAGATATCCGTCCTTCTGCGCCGCTCTCATGCGTTCGAGAGATCTCAGATGGACGTGGTAGCGGAGACTGATCGGCAGCGGGTCACCGCTCCACGTGCCCATCTCCAACCGGGCCATGTCGTGGTTGAGCAGCGTGAACGGCAGCACGAACTCGACCTGTGGAGGCGGCTCGTTCTCCATCACCGGCAGACCCGCCCAGCGTTCCTGTCCTCGCCCGATGGCCCGTTCGACCTCACCCGCCAGCTCGTCGAGGGTCGTGGGGCGTACGTCCCCGGCGACGGGCTCCCAGAAGCCTGGCGCGGCGTTGACCCAGTGACGTACGTAGATGTCCGCCGAACTGTCGTCTGCGGGCTCCACCATCACGACGAGGCAACGTGCCACCCCCGGATCCGCCGTCGGCAGGGACGCGATCGCCCGTCTGCGCTCGCCGAGGGCCCGGACAGCCTCGGCACCGGCTTCCGCCGCCCACGCGTCCGACCATTCCCTGAGCTTCTCGCAGAGTGCCGGCCGCTCCAGGAACGCGGTGATCTCGACCAGGACGAGCGCCGGGGGCAGGCCGTCGGCCTGGGTGTTGAAGCTGCACAGGTGGTCGAAGCGCTGCGCGGGCGTCTGCCCGTACGGCACATCGACACCCAGCTCGTGGTTGAGGAGGGCGTGCAGGCGACCGTCGTCGACGCGCCGCACATCGGCGAGCAGCCGATGAATCTCCCGCACGGCCCTGTCGGTGAACTCCGGCGACGCACCGACCGCCTTCTCCTCGGGGGCCCGAGCGTCCTCCACGGCCCTCATCAGCTGCATCGCGCATTCGTGTCCCGCCAGGACACCGACGCTGTGGGCGAGCGCCTCCAGGCCGTTGTCGTGCCGCAGCAGGATCCTGACGAAGTACAGCATGTCGGCCCGTGGATTCTTGCGCGGCACGTTGATCTCCACGCCGAGCTGCTCCGCGGTGAACGACACCAGCAGAGCGCATTGATCGGGGTCGGTCACGAAGTCCTGTGCACACAGGAATTCGACCAACGCCCCGACGAGCCGCGGTCTTCCGTCGTCCGGCCCCTGTGGACCGAGCGGCCCGTTCCCCACACCGACCACCCCCGTCGAGCCGGTACCACCTTGATGACTCGTCGCGAAGTTATCACGCCGGATCTTCAGCAACCAGGTTCACTTCAGGGCCTGTTGACCACCTGTGGCACGCACGGCCGCGTTCCGGGCAAGCACCCGGCGCGCACTCCACCCGAAAGAGTGAGCCTGACTATCGCCCCTTATGCGGGAGCGGGCCCCGAACTCGCACGGACCGTCAGAACGGGCTCCAGCAGCTCCACTTCGTCCGTACCCCGGCCGGCGAGCTTCGCCACCACCTGTTCCACCGCTCGGCGCCCCATCTCCTGTGCCGGAATGGCCACGGAGGTGAGCCGGACCGAGGCCTGCGTGGCGACCTGTTCGGGACAGATGGCCACGACGGACACGTCCTCCGGCACGGCGCGCCCCTGTTGCTGGAGCAGGTTGAGCAGCGGCTCGACCGCGGCCTCGTTCTGGACGATGAATCCGGTCGTACCCGGCCGTTCGTCGAAGATCCGGCCCAGGGTTCCGGCCATCGCGGCGTACCCGCCCTCGCAGGGACGGTGCAGGATCCGCATCCCCGCTTCCTGCGCCTTGGCGCGTATGCCGTCCACGGTCCGCTCGGCGAAGCCGGTGTGCCGCTCGTAGACGGCGGCGGCTTCGCCGATCACCGCCACCTCCCGGTGCCCGAGGCCGGCGAGGTGGTCCACGCAGAGCGCCCCGGTGGCCTCGAAGTCGAGGTCCACACAGGTCACCCCGGAGGTGTCGGCGGGCAGGCCGATGAGGACGGCGGTACGGCCCGAGTCGCGGAGCAGCGGGAGCCGTTCGTCGTGCAGCTCGACGTCCATCAGGATCATCGCGTCCGCCAGCGAGCTCCCCGCGATCCGCCGGACGGCGGCCGGGCCCTCCTCGCCGGTGAGCAGCAGGACGTCGTAGCCGTGCGTCCGGGCACTCGTGGCGACGGCGATGGCGATCTCCATCATCACCGGCACGTACATGTCCGTGCGCAGTGGAACCATGAGCGCGATGATGTTGGACCTGCTGCTGGCCAGGGCCCGCGCACCGGCGTTGGGGTGGTAGCCGAGCTGCTGGATACTGTGCTCGACCCGTTCCCGGGTGGAGGCCGAGATCGACCGCTTTCCGCTGAGGACGTAGCTCACCGTGCTCGCGGAGACTCCGGCGTGCTGGGCGACCTCGGCAAGCGTGACCATTCGGCTTCTCCCACACAGTTGGTGACTGCGAGGGAGAGCGAGTGAAGCGCTTCGACGGCGCCTTGCTTTGCTCCCCTTCACACTCTGACATGCACAGACACCGAGGAGCCTAGACTCGCTCACAGACACTGTCCAGAGTGGAGTCGAAGCGCTTCGACCCTATCTGCCGACAGGATTCCCTGCCGCTCACCGTGACTCAGGACGCCGAGGGTGTCCAGCCTGCGAGCCAGTCGGCGATCTCCTGGTCCGCCGCCTGGGAGTCGGTGAGCTGCGGGCGGTCGGTGCTCGCCGTGCCGGAACCCGGTCCGGTGTTCTTGTACTCCGCGAAGCGGTCGTCCTTCCAGGAGAAGCCGCTCATGTCCGTCCACGGGGCGGATCTGACCGCCGAGCTGAGCGTCGTGCCGCGGAAGGTGGCCATCGGGTCGAGCGAGGCGTCACCGCCCGCGTGCCACGGCCGCCCCAGGTGGAAGGACGACGCCGAGACATCGCCGCTGACGGTCGAACCGGTGATCAGGAAGCCTTTCCGGTCGGCTGCCGTGCTGGGCGCCGCGATGTATCCGGCGGAGCTGCCGTCCCACCGCTTCTTCAGGGTGATGACTGATCTGTCTATCACCGCGGTGGCGCGTCCGAAGATGAAGTCGACGTTGCCGACGACGTACGAGTTGGTCATGTGGACGCGGCCGAGGGTCGCCTTGGAGGCGGTGTCGAGCAGCAGGGTGTCCTGGTCGCCGGTGACGATCACGGAGTCGAGGAAGACCTTGTCCGCCGCGGTGCGCAGGGCCACGGCCTGGAGACCGCTCATGTTCTGGTGGGCCGCCTCGTCGAAGTCGTTGGAGATCGTGAGGTTGCGGGCCTGGAAGCCGTTGGCCTCGGCTGCGACGGTGGCGCTGCCGCCGGTCCCGTAGGTCCCCGATCCGTCGGGCTTCCGGGTACCGGAGGCGTTGTCGTAGACGATGACGGTGTCGTTGCGGCTGGAGCCGCTGCCCTGGAGTGTGACGTTCTGCTTGGTGGAGGGGATCTTCACCGTTTCGCGGTAGGTACCCGGCTTGACGGAGACGACGACCCGCGCGGTGTTGCCGGCGGGAACGGCGTCGACCGCCGCCTGCACGGTCGAGTACTGCCCGCTGCCGTCCTTGGCGACGGTGAGGGTGGTCGCCGCCTCCGTTCCGGACGCCGGCCCGGACGTCCAGACGGTGGCGGTGGTCAGGAGCGCAGCCGCTCCTGCGGTGACTGCTCTGCGCGAACCGGGGGTGAGGGCGGAGCGCCGTCGATGGGCTGCCATGGCCTGATCCGTTCGTCGGGGAAGTGGGGGTTCCGGCCCGTAGTCGCCGCAGCCGCCCCGAAGGTTGCCGGGCCCCGGTGCCGGGCCGGAGGACGAGCATGGGTGTTCCGCCGTGCCGGCCCCGGAACGGTGTCAGGGCGGCGGGGCGCCGTTCCGCCGTGCGGGCCCCCGGAGCGGTGTCCGGGCGGCGGGGCGCACATCCGGGATCCCGGCCGCCTCGCAGCCGCCGGTGACTGATCAGCTCCGGTCGGCGCCGGTCTCCTCACCGTACGGGTGCTCGCCGCGGGGCACGCCCATCGCCAGGAGCGCGGTGTCGTCGTCGAGCCCTTCGCCGAATCCCCTCAGGAGCCCGGTGAGCGCCTCGACGACGTCGAGCGCGGAGACGGGGGCCAGGTGCCGCGCGAAGTCCAGGAGCGCTTCGTCGCCGTAGCGTCCACCGGCGTCCGGGGTGCGCGCCTCGGTCAGGCCGTCGGTGTAGAGCAACAGCGTGTCGCCGGGACCCAGCTCCACGGTGGCCGTGGTGAACTGCGCGTCGGACACGACTCCGACCAACTGGCCCCCTGGCGTGGGCACGTGGTCGGCGCTGCCGTCGGCCCGCAGGAACACGGCAGGGGGGTGGCCGCCGCCGGCCAGGACCACGTGGAATCCCGTGCCCTCGCCCTCGGATGTGAGCAGGCCGAAGATCACGGTGCAGAAGCGCGGTTCGTCCTCCTGGAACTCGCGGATGAGGGCGGAGTTGAGGTTGGCCAGCACCGTGGCCGGTACGGGATCGGACACCGCTGCGGCGCGCAGGGTGTACCGCGCCAACGACGTCACCACGGCGGCGCTCGCACCCTTGCCGCGCACGTCCCCCATGAAGAACCCCCAGCGTCCGGGGGCCAGCGGGAACAGGTCGTAGAAGTCCCCGCCCAACTCGTCGGAGTCGGCGAAGTGGTAGCGGGCGGCGACCTCCAGGCCCGGAACCGGTTCGAGCGTCGGCGGGATCAGGGTGCGCTGCAGGGTCGTGGCAAGGCGCTGCAGGCGTTCGCGTTCGTGGTCGGCCTCCCGCCGCGCCCGCAGGAGTTCGCGCTCGTAGGCGCGCCTGTCGCGGGCGTCCAGGAATGTGGTGCGAATCAGCAGCGGCTCGCCGTCGCTGTCCTGCTTGACGGTGGAGGTGACCATGACGGGCAGCCGGCTCCCGTCCGCGGTCCTGAGTTCCAGGGCGATGCCGCTGACTTCGCCCTGCATGTGGAGCAGTGGCGAGAAATGCGTCTCGTGGTAGAGCTTGCCGCCAATGGTCAGCAGGTCGGAGAAGCGCTTGTGGCCCACGAGCTCCTCGCGCCGGTGGCCGAGCCATCTGAGGAGGGTCCCGTTGACCTTGGCGATCCGGCCGTCCATCAGGGTGGAGAGGTAGCCGCACGGCGCGTTCTCGTACAGGTCCTCCGCGCTGTCCTCCAGCAGGGCCGAGAACGGCAGCTGTTCCTGGTCACGGTCCCCCACGGCCCACGATTCGTCGGCCTCCTCGCCGCCCGGGGGCACCGTCACGACCCCTGCACGAAGGCGATGATCGCCCCGGCCGTCTCCCCGGGGGCGCTCAGCTGGGGGCAGTGGCCCGTCGAGTCCAGGGTGACCAGCTCGCTGCCGGGGATCTGCCCGTGGACGAAGGCGCCGACCTCGCGGGGGGCGAGCGTGTCCCGCGCGCTCTCGGCGACGAGTGTCGGGACGCCGACCTGGGCGAGATCCGCCCGGTTGTCGGACAGGAAGGTCACTCTCGCGAATACCCGGGCGATCTCCGGGTCCGTTCGGCAGAAGCTGTTCGTGAGCTCCTCGCCCAGCTCGGGGCGGTCCGGGTTTCCCATGATCACGGGAGCCATCGTCGCGGACCAGCCGAGGTAGTTGCTGGCCAGCGACTCGAGCAGTTCCTCGATGTCCTGCTCGCTGAATCCGCCCCGGTAGTCGCCGTCATCGATGTACGACGGCGACGGGGTGAGGAGGATCAGCTTGTCGAAGAGTCCGGGCTCCCGCACGGCGGCCAGTACGCCGATCATGGAACTGACCGAATGCCCGACGAACGTCACGGGCCCGAGGCCGATCTCCTGGCAGATCTCGATCACGTCCTGCGCATAGCCGTCCAGGGTGGAGTAGCGCTCAGGGCTCCAGGCGGACACATCGGACCGCCCGGCACCCACATGGTCGAAGAGGACCACCCGGAAGTGTTTCTCCAGTTCGGGCGCGACGAGACGCCACAGATTCTGGTCGCATCCGAATCCATGGGCGAGCATGACCACCGGGCCGCTCTCCCGGCCCGTCACGGATACCCGGTTCCTCTTCCGCACGTCCATGAATACATCCTGACACTTCCGGCACACGGCGGCCCGGTGTGCGTGAGCGCCTCCCAGCAGCACGGATCACGTTCGGTGACCATGTGTGTGCGTATCGGCGGGCTGCCGGGGTGTCCCGCTCTCCCCGCGTCCAGGAGCCCTCGGGGCCGCCTCCTGCCCCGCAGCTCACGGACGTCCGGCCCGTGAGCTGCGGTGGATTCCAGGAGGCCGGGTGGGTCTCGGCGTCCCGGGCGGCTCTCAGGTGACCGGGACCAGCTTGAACTGCTGGCAGGTGTTGTTCAGCCAGGTCCACTGCCGTACGTCGGCGCCGTCGGCCGAAGAGCAGTCCGCCACGTCGGCGACCTTCCCGGTGGCCTGGTTGACAATGCGCACCCAGCCGCCGGCCTCGGTGGTGACGAAGCGGAAGCGCTGGCAGGTGTTGTCGAGCCACGACCACTGGCGCAGGTCCGCGCCGTCGGCCGTCGAGCAGTCCGCCGTGTCGAGCACCTTGCCCGTCGCGGCGTTCACCAGCCTGCTCGTGTCGTCACCCCTGTCCTCGACGCGCCACCGCTGCTTGGTGCTGCCGTCGCACGTCCACTGCTGGACGTCGGCGCCGTCGGCGGTGGACGCCCCGCTCACGTCGAGGCACTTCCCTGTGGCCCGGCTGACCACCGTGTAGGCGGTCGGGGTCGCCGCCGCCTCACCGGAGGGCCCTGGCAGTGTCGTACCGAGGGCGACGGGAGTCCCCAGATCGGGGGTGCCGTCGGTGTTCCAGCCGAACTTCTGCGCCCGCGCCGTGCGTCCGTTGTCGCAGCCGTCGGATGCCGAGTCGTTGGCGTGGTGGACGATCCAGCTCTCCGTGCCGTCGGGCGAGGTGAAGAAGCCGTTGTGTCCCGGCCCGTAGACCCCGGCGGCGTCGTTCCGCTGGAAGACCGGGCTGGACTTCTTCGTCCAGGATGACGCGGAGAGCGGGTCGGAGCCGGTGAGGGTGAGCCGGCCCAGTTTGTAGTCCGGGGTCCAGCAGCCGCTGGCGGAGTAGAGGATGAACGTCTTGCCGCCCCGCTGGAGGACCTCGGGCCCCTCGTTGACCGTGCCGCCCGACTTCTCCCAGTCGTAGGTGGGTGTCGAGATCGTCGAGAACGAGCCGCTGAGCGTGTACGGATTCGACATCGGCGCGATGACGAGGTTCTGCGTACCGCCGCCGCTCGCACTGCCCAGCAGGTACATGGATCCGTCGACCGTGAGCACGCTCGGATCCAGCATCCAGCCGCTGCCGAGCTGATTCCTGTACGTGTAGGGCCCCATCGGGTCCGGACCGGCGCTCTGCAGCACGTGCACGCGCTGCGTGGGGTTGTAGTCGGTGATGTTCTGGCCGGCCACGTAGTACAGGTACCAGCGACCGCCCGCGTAGTGGAGTTCGGGTGCCCAGATGTTGCAGCAGCGCGACGCGGCGTCACCCTGCCACACCTGCACGCTCGGCGCGGTGGAGAGCCCTGCCAGCGTCGGTGACTTCCGCATGGTGATGACGTCGGTCCAACTCGTGGACACCAGGTAGTAGTTGCCGTCCTGGTACGAGATCCACGGGTCGGCGCCCTTCTGCGCCTTGACGGGGTTGGTGTACGGGCGCCCCTCGGCCGCCGACGCCGATGTCGGCTGCCCCAGGGCGAGCGCCAGCAGGAGGGCGCTCAGGAGGGTCAGTAGGCGACGGGCCATCCGCTGCTCCAGTTCAGGAGGTTGACGCCGAGCTTCGGGGTGCCGTTGTCCTGGCCGTCGTAGTAGTGGTAGACGAGCAGGTCGCCGTCGGAGTCCGCCAGGACCGACTGGCCGCCGGGACCTATGTAGCGACCGTGCGACTCCAGGACGGGCGTCCCTCCGTTGCTGAGCATGCTGACGCCGTTCTTGTCCTTGTAGGGGCCGGTCACGCTCGTCGCCCTGCCGACCTTGATCTTGTACGTCGATCCGGTGCCGGCGCAGCAGGTGTCGTAGGAGGCGAAGAGGTAGTAGTAGCCGTTGCGCTTCACGACCGAGGGCGCCTCGACCGCCTTGGTCCCGGTCGGCCGGGAGGCGAGGGAGCGGCGGGCGGTGTCGGCCGCGTACTGCTTGCCGGTCGACGGGTCGATCCGGATCATCTTGATCCCGGTCCACCAGGAGCCGAAGGACAGCCACCACTTCCCGTCGTCGTCGACGAACAGGTTGGGATCGATGGCGTTGTAGTCGCTCGACGAGCTCGACGTGTAGACGATGCCGTAGTCGCTCCAACTGCCTGCCTGGCCGGTGGTGGAGGCCGCCAGACCGATGGCCGACGTATTGGAGCCGAACGACGAGACGGCGTAGTACATGAGGTACTTGCCGCCCCGGAAGGAGATGTCCGGGGCCCAGGGGTCGGACGCCGAGGAGTAGTTCTTCCACCAGCCCGGCTTGGTCGTGAAGGCGTTTCCGGAACGGCCGAAGGCGGTGCGGTCGGTGGAGGTGCGGAGCTGGAGGCCTTCGCCGGTCGAGTAGAGCAGGTACTGGCCGGACGAACTGCGGACCATGCTGGGGTCGTGGACGACGATGTCGCCGTTGACCACACCCGGGTTGGGATACGCGGACGCACTGCTCGGCACGAGTGCCATCAGCAGCGCGGCGGGGAGGACCGCGAGGGTTCTCCTCAGAGTGCGGCTCATGAGGGGACGTTCTCCTTCGGTCGTGGATGGGGGCGTCCGGCAGCTGTCAGTCGCCACCGGACCGGCTTTGGTTGCTGTTGCCTACGTGCGCGCTGATTGGCATGCGCATGACATTTCACTGTTCGACATTTCGGATGCCGCTCGTAAGCTCGAACGGACCGTAGAATCGAACGGGTCTTGCGTCAACGGGTCGCGCACACCGGCGTCCACGGCGGGCCACGGCAGCCGCCCGTACGGGCCGGCGGATCGACACGCGCGTGGCCTGTGAATTTCAGCCGGCCCCCGCCGCTGTGCCACAGCTCGGACGCGGCCCTGCCCCGGCCCCGCCGGGTACGGGGATGCGGGGCTACAGGGCTACGGGGCTACGGGGCTACGGGGCTACGGATCGGACCTACGAGTGAGCGTCGGTGACTGCCGCCGCATCGGTCCAGGCGAGCTCGAAGTACCTGACGCGGCTGTCCTGTCCGACGTGCCGCATCCCGGCCGCTTCCATGACGTGTTGGGAGGCGACGTTGTCGAGGTCTGCGTCACCCCTGACGCACGTGGCGCCACATTCCCGCGCGAACCGCACCAGTTCACGAAGCGCCTCGGAGGCGTATCCCCGGCCTCGCGCGGACGGAACGAGGCCGTAGCCGATCGCCACACTGCCGTGCTCGTCCGCGGGCCCGTGGAACCCCACGCCTCCGACCACCTGTCCGTCCTCCTGGCGGCGGACCTCGTAATTGCCGAACGGCTGCGGATCTCCGGTTCTCGCGACGGTGTCCAGGTAACGCCTCGCCGCGTTCACGTCTCCGTGGCCGGGGTAGCCGGGCGCCCATCGGGCACCCTCGCCCGGCACCCCCGCCAGCACATCCTCGGCGTCGTTCCCGGTCATCGGATGAAGCACCAGCCGCGCTGTCACAAGGTCGCTCATATCGGGGAGAAATATCACCGGGCAGGACCGTGGCGCACCCGCATTTTCGGTGTGCCGCCTCTGCGGGCTTCGCAACGCCGGTGCCGGTGCCGGTTCAGTGGTGTCCGCCGCGTCCTCAGCCGTGCAGCAGCACCGGGAAGGCCTCCATGTCGTTCTGCGTCATCACCGGCAGCTTCCGGATCTCGTCGTCGGCGATCGCGAGCTTCAGCCCGGGGAAGCGCCCGAAGAGAGCCGGCAGCGCGATCCCGGCCTCGACGCGGGACAGTGCCGCACCGGGGCAGATGTGGGGCCCGTGGCCGAAGGTCATGTGCCGTATGGGCGTCGGGCGGGTGATGTCGAAGACGTCGGCACCGTCGCCGTGCTGGACGACATCGCGCCCGATGGCCCGGTAGGAGATCACCACACCCTCCCCCTTGGCTATCACCTGGTCGCCGACCTGGATGTCCTCGGTGGCGAACCGCATCAGCAGGTGTGTGGTGGGCGTGTCCCAGCGCAGCGTCTCCTCGACCACCGTCTCCCACGGTATCTCCCCGTCCAGCACTTTCCGAAGCTGGTCGGGGTGGGCGAGCAGGGCACGTACGGCGTTGAGGATGAGCCCGATGGTGGTCTCGTGCCCGGCGGCCACCATCGACTTGAGGTTGCCGACCACCTCCTCCTCCGTGAGCGGCTCCCCGCCCTCCTCGGCCAGGATCAGCGCGCTGGTGAGGTCGTCGGTGGGGCGGGCGGTCTTCTCCCGCACCAGTTCGGCGTAGAAGACGTCGAGCTCGGCCAGCAGCGCCAGCCGGTCCTCCTGCGGGGTGAGCATCGAGAAGAAGGCCTTGTACTGCCGGGTCAGCATGGGGTGCAGGGCTTCGTCCACCCCCATCAGGAGGCCGACCACCCGCATCGGGAGCGGCTGGGCGAACACGGCCTTGAGGTCGACGGCCCCGTCCGCGCCCTGTGCGGCGAGCGCGTCCAGCAGCTCCTCGGTGAACTTCTCGATGGCCGGACGGATCGCCTCCAGTCGGCGGGGGGTGAGGGCCTGGGAGGTCTTCGTCCGCAGCCGGCGGTGTTCCTCGCCGTCCACGGTGAACATGGAACGCCCGGCGTCGATCATGCCGATCAGCGGCCAGGCGTGGGTGACCTCACCGCTCTGCCAGAGTCCCCAGGCGTCGAGGTTCTTCACCAGGCGCGTGTCGACGAGGAGTTGCCGGGCCTCGGCGTGCCGCGTGACGGTCCAGGCCGGGACCCCCAGGAGCTCGATGCGGGCGAGCGGAGCGGAACCCCGGAGCTGTTCGGTCTCACCGTCGAGGTCCTGGACCATGGGGTCGATGACCACGGTCGCGTAAGGGCAGGTCACAGCGGGTCTCCTGTCGTGTGTGCGGGAGCGAACCGGACGGGAAGGGCGTTCATGCCGCGCAGGAATGCGGACGGCCGGCGGACCAGGTCCTGGGCGGGTACGGCGAGTTCGAGGTCGGGCAGCCGGTCGAGGATGACCTCGATGGCGGTACGGGCGATGGTCTCCGCGATCTCCTGCGCCGGGAAGGGGCAGCGGTACTCCCCGTGGCTGAACGCCAGATGCGCCCCGTTCCCGGACCGGTGCCCCGTGCCGGCCGCACCCATCTCCTGGCGTATCAGCGGGTCGGTGTTGGCCGCCCCCAGGCCGAGCAGGAGCATGTCCCCGGCGCGGATGGTCCGGCCGCCGAGCTGCGTGTCGCGGACCGCCCAACGCCCGGCGAGGATCTGGGTCGGGCTCTCCTCCCAGAGGACCTCGTTCATCGCGTCGCCGACACTGCGGTGCCCTCCCGCGAGGGAGTCGGCGAACTGGTCCTCCGTGAGCATCAGCCGCAGGGAGTTGCTGATCCAGTCGGCGGTGGTGAGGTGCCCCGCGGCTGTGATGGCCATGAGGTCGAGGGCGTACTCCTCGTCCGTGAAGGGCTCGGGGTCGGCGAGCATCCGGGAGGTGACGTCGTCGCCCGGCGTGGCCCGCTTCGCCGCCACCAGCCGTTGCATGTGCTCGCCGAAGCGGCCGTACGCCTCCTGGGCCCCGGGGCCCCCGTCGGCCAGGTCCTTCAGGACCCGGGCGATGTCCGTGCCCTCCTCGTCGGGAAAGCCGACGAGGCGGGCGAGGACGAGGACGGGCAGCGGCTCGGCGAACTCCGCGACGAGGTCGGCGGTTCCGCGTGCGCAGATCCCGTCGACGAGGCGGTCGGCCAGCTGCTCGCAGTGCCCCCGGATCTCGAAGGGGTCCGCGGCTTCGAGTGCGGGCACGACCATCTCGGAGTGCCGCCGGTGCTCGGCGCCCGCGGTGAAGTAGATGGAGGGCATGGGCCGTCCGACCATGGGAAGCAGCGGCCAGTCCTCCGGCACGTGCTCCCACTGGTTCCACAGCCCGACATCCCTCGGGAACAACTCACCGTCGCTGGTGACCTGGTGGAGCTCTCGGTACCCGACGACCAGCCAGGCCGGAAAGCCTCCGGGGAGCTCGACGGGCACGACGGGCCCGTAGGAGTGGCGCATGGTCCGGTACAGGGCCTGCGGCTCGGTGTGGAATTCGGGTCCGCTCAGCGGCACCGCCGCGGTCGCGGCGTGCGCCGGGCAGCCGCCTCCGGACGCGGACGTGGCTGATAAGGAGGGGGTCGTCATCGTACGGACTCCTGGGAGACGGCTTCGCGCGTTGGGCCATACGATCAACGCGCCCCCACTATAGGGAGGTTGCGTGAAGCTTTGGGCACTGATCGGAAGGACGTCCGGCGTCGGGCCTTCACGGCCGCCCGGTGCCGTGCGCTCCAGGTGGACGGCTCCCGGGGCGGCGCCCACGGCTATCGGGCCACCGCCGCCGCAGGAACGCAGGAACGCGAAGAGCGCGGGGGCGCGGGGACGCGGGGGCGCGGGGCAGGATTTGCACACCTTGCGGGAACAGGCCGGCGCCGCCAGGCTGAGCGCTGTGCCAGGACAGAGGAAACGCAAACGCGGGAACGGCCGCGGGACGGCTTCGGCATGGGACCGCGCGGGCCACTGGGAAATCGTCCTGGAGACCCAGGACCAGGGAGAATTTCGCCACCTTGTACAGCGGTTGCAGACGGGCCCGCAGCCGGCCGACCCGTCGGAGCTCCGCATCGACACCCTGTGCGGACGCCTGACCCACCCGACGACCTACCGTCTGAGCAGATTCGTCCCGTCCGACGCGAGGCGCTGAGGACCGGCCCGCGAGCGGCCGTTCGGTCCGGGAGTTCAGGGTCGGCCGAGGAACGGGCTGTCCGGAACCGCCCCGACGCCGTGACCACACCAGCCGCGGTCCGCCGGCACCAGCGGTTCCGCTGAGGAGGCCCCGGCGGGGACCCTGGTCCGCCGACAGGCCCGCGCCCGACGTTCAGCGGAACACTGCACCGAAGCCGGTCAAGGACGTTTGCTGGCGGCGGGGTTGGTCACGCAAGCGTGAACACGCGACTGGTCGGATCGACCCGGGCCGGCAGTACCGCGCCCTGCGTAACACCTCCGAAGCGGTAGGTCGGGACGTCGTAGCTGGCGCCCAGCATCAGGATCGCGCCCACGGTGCAGGCGATCGCCGTACTCACCGGGCCCTGGGGTACCAGCAGGACCGGCTCGCGGGGGCGGGTGGTGGCCATGGCCGCACCCTGAGTCACTTCGGTGACATGGGGACCTGCCGGGCACGAAGCGCACGGCAGGATCATCGAGCACGCTCGGAACGGCCGGCTCTTCGAGGCGGGCGCGGCAGCGGGCCCGCGTCACTTCAGTTCAGTGGCGCGACGGCGTCGGTCCGCCGAGCCTCCCGGGACAGGGGCAGGAGCCTGCGGGCGGTCATCAGCAGCCCGATGTCGAGCACGACCTCTCCGGCGTTGCCGAGTACGGGCACCGAAGCGGCAGCCCCGGAGACCGCGACCATCACGCCGGCGGTGAGCGCCAGCCGACCGAACCCGGTACACCGCCACAGCACGATCCCTGCGGCGAGTACCACCAGTCCGGTGACGATGGCGGGCAACGGACCCGTCGGTGACGCCGCGTCGTTCACGTAGCGCAGCGAGCCCGCCCAGCGCTCCGGACGCAGCGACAGGCCGAGGATGTCGTGGAGCACGCCCGCCGCCACCAGAAGGACCGTGAGACCGACAGCCGCCGCCCGCACCACCGTCCGCCGCGCCCATCTCAGCCCTGCGCGGTCAAGGGCAGACAGCGACCACAGCACGAGAAAGGGCGTCAGCAACGCGTGCGCGACGAAGCGCGGGACGCTCAGCGACTCCAGCAGCGGCCCGGCGCCCGTCAGACTCCCGACCGCGATCACCGCGTTGTCCCAGAACAGCGCGGAGCACACCAAGGCCGGTACACCTGACAGCAGATGCGGCGTCGCACGCCAGTGACGCCCTGCACAGACCGCCAACCACAACTGCGCGGCCGCGAGCACGGCGAACGCCAACGAGATCACTCAGGACTCCCCTCGCACCACTCAAGGTATTTCAATCATCAAGATACTTGGTGGGGTGCGAGCCTCCGGAAGCAGGGGCGACACCCGGGTCACGCCCGTGGCCTCACCTCCGGCCGGTCACCCCTGGAGAAACGCGCGGGCCGCCTCCGCCCCGGAATGCGTGTCCCACCCGATGGGAACAACAGCGGCAACCAGGGCGGAATCGGCCTCGGCACCAGCGGCGATCAACGCGTCGACGGACTCCTCGGCCGGTCCGGGCGTGCCGGCGTCGGCCGTGCGCGGGGTGGCGGCCAGGACCGCTTCACGGGTCCGCTCGTCGCTGAGCGCCGGCAGCCGCACACTCGCGAACCCGTCGTCGAGCTCGTACTCCGCGCGCTGCCAGATGCTGCCGTCGAAGCCGTACACGAAACCGAGGAAGAGTTGCGCCTCCCGCACCCTGCGCACCGGCGGCTCCCACCAGTCGGGCGCACCGGCCAACAGGTCGGTCTCCTTCTCCTCGTAGAAGTCGGAGGCCTCGGCGTAGTACGTCTCCGAGTCGTTCCGGTCCTGCCCGAGCAGTACCGCGCGCCCCTCGTCGAGGTGGTGCAGATCGGCCCAGCTGCCCTGTCCGTCGTCGTAGTGCCAGACCGGCGGGAGTGCCCGGCACTGCTCGCCGTGCCCTGAGGCGGCATGCACGGCGGCGAGCGCCGCCCAGCGCCCGCGCAGTGCCGGCGGGTCGGGAAGGTCGAGCTGCACCAGCGTCACGGTCGGCTCCTCATGTGGTCGAACGACGGTCAGCCCTACTGGTGCCCGGACAACGGCGTTCGCCACACCTGATGCCCGTCCCCGACCGGATCGGCGACCCACCGTGCGCCCCTGGTCGAGCAGTTGCCCGGCGACTCGACGTCTTATCGTCCTCACAGGGGGTACGAACTCAGCATGGCTCTCGTGAAGCGTGTTGCTCTTGCTCCTCGTGCGGTGCGGCAGCTACGGCGCGTCCGCTCGGTGTACGTGGCGGGGATGCTCCTCTCCGCACTCGGTCTGCTCTCCCTCGACGATTCGGCGGCGGGCGGGCGGCAGACGGTGATCGCGGGGGTCTTCCTCCTGGTGTTCGCCGCGCTCCTCACACTGACCGCCGTGCAGCTGTGGCGGCACGGCCGGACCAAGCACTGCAGTACGGCGAAGAAGCTCTCTCCGCTCGTCTGACATCTGCCCGAGTCAGGCGGGCCTGCCGGGCTCCTGTACGGGCTGCTGCGCCGCCATGCCCTCCGCCGGCCGCCGGTATACGCTGCCGGATCATGCGCATACCAGCACGCGGAACGGCCCTGGGGGCCGTTGCTCTCGCCACTGTCCTTCTGTCCGCGGTCACCGGCTGTTCCTCCGGCTCCGACGACGGTGGCGGCGGTTCACAGCTGCTCTCGGGACTCGGAAACCTTGCCGGCGACAGCAGTACGAAGCAGGTGTCCTTCCTCGACGTGGCCGCTGTACGGAAGCTGGGCAAGGGCGACCCGAAACGCTTCACGTCCATCTCGGAGCCGAGCAGCGTCATGCTGAGTCCGCACGAACCCAGTCCGCTGGGAGCGCAGTTCAGGGTGTCCCAGATCGACACCGCGGTCGACACGGACGAGGCCGGTCATTGGAAAGGCTCGTTCGACGCTTCGGCGATCACCAAGTCGCTGACGCGCGAAGGCTATACGCGGAGCGAGAAGGACGGCCAAGAGGTCTGGAGGCGTCCTGAGGGTTCGGGGCCCTCGCTCCACGTCGCGGAGAACGAGATCTCCTACTCCCTGCGGGACTCCGATCCGATGTCCGCCGTCGATCCGGAGGACGGTTCCTCCCTGGCCGACAACAAGGAGTTCCGTCGCGCGGCCGAGTGCCTGGAAGACGTGTACCGCGCCGACTTCAACCCGTTGAGCTCCTCCAATCCGGTGCGCCTGGCCGCTCTGGGGCAGCAGGCCTCCTCGGCGGCGAAGAACACGGAGGTGCTCTGCTTCGTGGTCAAGGACGACGCGGCGGCCCAGGATCTGGAAGCGGAGCTGCAGTCGGTCGTCCGCGACGAGTCACCGAAGTTCGACGGCACGAAGGTGACCGTCGAGAAGGGCGACCAGCCCGTGGTGCGGGCCGTGGTCCCGGACACGGCCGCTCAGCGGCCGGGCCGGCTGATCCTCACCGACATGGAGCTGTGGATGGCCGCTGCCGCGGACCGGTGAGCACGTCGGGACCGGTGACGGCCGGGTTCTCGCAGGGCGCGGTCCCGCCTGCGGAGCAGGTCACCGAGCCGTCGGCGCGGGGTCGGGCCCGGCCGTCCACCTGCGCCCCGGCCCCCTCATCCCGTCGCGAAGCGGGTGAGTACCGCGCCCGGGCGGATGCCGGGCAGGGCGCTCCGGAAGGTGCGGTAGTAGCCGAGCTCCTCCTTGCTGCGCAGTTCCGGTGCGCCCTCCCGCGCCGCCGCAGCCGTGAACTCCTCGTCCGTGATGCGGGTGTCCCACAGGGGGCTGAGCAGGCTCTCCGCGCCGCTGCCCGTACCGAACTGCTCCTTGCGGCGCCAGAGCAGGTGGTCGGGCAGCCGGCCGGTGAAGGCCCGGCGCAGATGGCCCTTCTCCATGCCGTCCGCCTCAAGGCCCTTCATGTGCGCGGGCAGGGACATGGCGTGAGCCATGACGTCGTGGTCGAGGAAGGGCACGCGGGCCTCCAGGCCGTGGGCCATGGTCACCCGGTCGCAGCGCTGGAGGTTGAGCCCGTGCAGCGCACCGACCGTTCGCCGGAGCTCGGCGTCCAGCTCCTCGGGGGCGGCGTGGTGCTCGTGGTAGTAGCCGTAACCGGCGAACAGCTCGTCCGCGCCCTCGCCCGTCAGCACCACCTTGACGTGCCGCGAGGCCAGTTCGGACAGGAACCAGTTGGGAACCGCGCTGCGGATGAGGCTGGCGTCGAAGGACTCCACGCACACGACCACGTCGTCGAGCATCCGCCGCGCCGCGCCGGCGTCCAGCAGCGCCTCGTGGTGCTCGGTGCCCAGGAACGCCGCGGTCTCCCGTGCGGCCAGCAGGTCCGGCGAGTCCTCGGTGCCCACCGAGAAGGTCTTGAGCGTGCGGCCCTGTCGGGCGTACAGCTCCGCGGCGACCGCGGCGACGACGCCGGAG
Organism: Streptomyces sp. NPDC057287; assembly: GCF_042667905.1. Lineage (NCBI taxonomy): Bacteria > Bacillati > Actinomycetota > Actinomycetes > Kitasatosporales > Streptomycetaceae > Streptomyces > Streptomyces sp. NPDC057287. Next base: position 65,756 of record NZ_JBHUYV010000010.1, read on the forward strand.
TCGAGACCACCGGAGAGGAAGACACCGACCTCGACGTCCGCCATCAGGTGCCTGCGCACCGAGTCCGCGACGGACTCGAACGTGGCCTTCTCGACGACCTGCCGCGGCATCGCGCTCCAGTCCGCCGTCGTGCTGAGAGCGGGGACCGGTTCGGCGAAGCGTCGCAGGCCCTCCTGCGGCGTCCACCAGTGGCCGGGCGGGAAGATCTCGGCACATGGCCGCACCTCGGGCACGAAGGCGCGCAGTTCGGAGGCGAAGTGCACGGCGGTGGCTGTGCGCGCCCAGTACAAGGGCTTGATGCCGACGGCGTCGCGCGCGGCGACGAAGCGGCCGCCGGGAGTGGCCGCGCACAGGGCCCACATGCCGCGGAGCCGGTGCAGGCCTTGGGGCCCGTCGGTACGCAGCACGGCCAGGGCCGCCGCGGAGTCGGAGGAGGAGCCGAACGCGGTCGCGGGCATCTCGTCGCGCAGCGCCTGGTGGTTGTAGATCTCGCCGTTGCAGACGAGCGACCAGTCGTCGTCGCCGTTCGTGCCGCCGAGGGGCTGGTGCCCGCCGTCGAGGTCGACGATGGACAGGCGGCGGTGTCCGAGCCAGGTGTGGTCTCCGACCGTTCGCGTTCCTCGGTCGTCGGGGCCGCGGTGGGCCAGCCGGTCGAGCATGTCCTCCGCCCACGTACCGGTTCCTGCCGGCCGGGCCGGCGAACCGACGCACTCGGTGCCGATGTCCACGTGGGCGCTGTGTACTGCTGCGATTCCGCACATGACAGTCGACCCTAGGGGCTGGCCGTGCGATCAGAACAATGAGAGTTGCTGCATACGCACGCAGCGCGCAGACTGGCGGCATGGCGAGCGAGAACCTGAGCAGCGTGCACCGGGCGCTGGACGTACTGCGCGTCCTCGGGCAGGGCCCCATGGGCGTCCAGGAGGTGGCCCAGGCCGTGGGCCGGGAGAAGACGCAGGTGTCCCGGACCCTGAAGGTCCTCGCGCAGGAGGGATTCCTGGAACGGGATCCGCGCGGCCTGCGCTACCGCATCGGCTGGCAGTTGCTGGCCCTGGCCGCTTCGGCGGGTGAGGACCGGCTGCAGCACGAGGCGCCGCCGGTTCTGCGCGAGCTGGTGCACCAGGTGGGCGAGCCCGCGTACCTGACGGTGCTGTCCGGGCACGGTGTGGTGACGGTCCTGACCGAGCGGACCTCGCGCGCTCTCCAGGCCCACGAGTGGGTCGGCCGCACCTCGCCGCTGAACTGCACCTCCGCCGGACGCGCCCTGCTGTTCGGGCTCCCGGACGAGCAGGTCGAGACGCTCCTGGTCACCGGGGAGGGTGCTCGCCTGCCCGGCACGGACGCCGCGCCGCGGGATGTGCCGGCCCTGCTGGAGCGGCTGCGTACGGAGCGGGCGCGCGGCTACGCCGTGGCCGCCGAGGAGATGGAACCCGGGCTCATCGCGGTCGCCGCCCCGGTGCACGACCACCGGGGCGACGTCATCGCTGCGCTCAACGTCTCCGCACCCGTGTTCCGGCTGCCGCCCGACGCGGTGCCGCGCGTGGTGGACGCGGTCGTCGCCGCCGCTCACCGGCTGTCGGCCCGCCTCAACGGGGCCGGACCGGAGACCGCCTGAGAGGGGTCGACGCCTGTTGCTGTCGTTGTCCTGAGCGGCCGGTTTCGTGCTGCCGCCTGCTGGAGCGCCTCGCGGCAGACATGTTCGCCCCGCACCTCCGCACCACTCCCCGTGTGGGCAGACCAGGTCGGAGAAGCGGCATGCCGAGCCGTGCGAGCTCACCTACTGCCACAGGGCTCTTCAGAGGCGTAGCGGACGAGGTGATCACTGTGCCGGTCTCGGGGTACCCGCCACTCAAGGAGGTTCCATCACCATGAGTGCAGCAGCCAAGAAGAAGACCAGGTCCAGGGTGTACCTGTCGCTCGGTACCACTGCGTTCGGCGCGTTGGGCGTCGTGAAGCAAGCCAAGATGGCGCGCGAGGAGAGCGACACCCTGCGGCTGGTCGACGCCGTCATTTCAGCCGCCAAGGTCGCCACCGGTCTGGCGATCCTCTACCGCGAGCTCAAGCGTCTCGGCGATGACGACGTTTTGCTGGGTTGACGAACATCGCGAACGCGAGGCAGGTCGCACGACAGGGTCGAGCAGCCACGCGTCGGCATCAGCCGCTCCGTGGCCCAGGAGCTGATCTGTCTGATGGCCGGCAGTGCCATCACGTATGCCCCCGCCTCACAGGGTGGGGGCATACGGCGCACAGAACCGATCGCGGCTTCACGAACCAGGGCTCCGGCTGACCGGTTCCACCGCGGCGGCCGTCCTTGGGAAGCGGCCTAACAGTGACTGCCGTCAGGGCACTCGGCGAGCAGCACTCCGAAGACCCAGAAGAAGAGAACCGGCACAGCGGACACGGCCCCCATGACGGCGAAGCGCCGACGCGCCTGCGGTCGATGCCGCACGAGCGCCAGCGCGAACCCCATGGCCGGCGCGGCCACCGCACTGATCAGGGCCGCCGACCCGAACATCCTGCCGAACTGCTCCCGTACCTCCGGAGCTCCCCTCACATGTGCGATGACCGGGATCAGCAGGATGAGAGGAGTGGCCGCCCACCACCACGCGAGCACGGTGATCACACGATCCACCCAGGAAGGCGTCCGAACGGCAGACCGCACACCACTCGCCCGCCGGTCGGCACGGCCGTTCGGAGACAACATGCCGAGATCATAGGTCGCACAGTTGCTCGACCGGGGGGAACCGTGAGGATCCGAACGGTCTCGGTGTCGCTGCCCCGCTCGCCGTCGTCAGAGGGGAGACGGCTTCATGAACCACTTCTCGATGGCCGCCCGCGAGCTCAGCCGATGGCGACGCCTTGTGCACGTCGTACAAGAACCCGGTGTACGGGCGGAACAGCCCTGGGCGGGGTGTGCCGAGGCACGAGGCCTCAGAGGCCGCCCAGCTCGGCCGCGAGATCCGCATCGCGCATGCCGGGGAAGGCGTAGCCGTCGGTCTCGTCCCAAGGGACGTCGAGGTCGTCCATGTGCACACGCCACTCCGCTCCTGGCAGAGCACGGCGCAACTCGGTCACCGAACCCAGCACATGGTCGAGCACCGGCAGCACACGGCCGGGATCGAGTGGCAGCTTGGTGGACCCGGCAATGATCTCGTCCGGTCGGCTGTCATCGACGTCGTACAGGTACAGACTTTCCTGGTCCTGATACGGGAAGGCCGCCACGTGAGCAGCGACGATGCGCTCGACAGCGGCCGCCTCGGCCTCCGTCGGGGGCTGCGACCGGCTCGCACAACAGTAGAGGGAGACGCTCATGGCCCGAGCGTACCTAGGGGGTACGACAGAGTCGTCAGGCCATGAGTGACGCGGCAGGCGAGGAGCTCTGTGGTGGGATGGTGCCGTGAGCAGCACCGTCGAGGACACCAACCGCCGCATGCTTCGCGCGCGCGACGCGATGGACCGAGCGTATGCGCAGCCACTGGACGTCCCGGCCCTGGCCCGGATCGCCCACGTCTCACCGGCACACTTCGCCCGCACCTTCCGGACCACGTTCGGCGAGACTCCGCACCGCTACCTTCAGCGCCGCCGCGTGGAGCGTGCGATGTTCCTGCTGCGGGAGAGCGACCGCAGTGTCACGGACATCTGCTACGAGGTGGGCTTCGGCAGCACCGGCACCTTCAGCCGCACGTTCCGCGACATCGTCGGCCGCTCACCGAGGACGTACCGCAAGGAAGCGGCAGCCATGAACGTACCCACGTGCTTCACGAAGGCGTGGACGCGGCCGAGCGCCTGAGCGCTCCTCCCCCGGGCTTGGACTCAGCAGTTCTGGATAAGTTCTCACCGGCCCCGGCGGCTAGCGTGAAGAACATGTTCAACGCAATCACGCACTCACAGATCTTCGTCCTCGACCAGGACGAGGCCCTCGACTTCTACGTCGGCAAGCTCGGCCTGGAGGTCAACGCCGACGTCGACATGGGCTTCATGCGCTGGCTCACGGTCAGCGTCCCCGGCCATCCCGACCGCCAGGTCCTGCTGGAGAAGCCCGGCCCCCCGGCGATGTCCGAGGACACGGCCGAGCAGGTCCGGGACCTGCTGACCAAGGGCGCGCTGGGCGCCGCACTCATCCTCACCACCGACGACTGCCGCAAGACGTACGAGACCCTGCTGGCCAGGGGTGTGGAGTTCACGGACGAGCCGACGGAGCGCCCGTACGGGATCGACTGCGGCCTGCGCGACCCGTTCGGCAACCACCTCCGCTTCACCCAGCTGAAGGGCTGAGAGCCGGGGGCGGACACCGTCTGATCGAAGCGGCGACAGGCCGGCGGTACGGGACACCCCGCCGCGGACGGTCCGCCGACGTCTGCCCTTCCTCGCCGCAGGAGTCGGGCGTCCGCTCGCCGCTCCCGCCGGCCCACGCCCGGGGCCTCGCGTCTCACCACCCGCGCAGCGCCGGTGATTCACCGTGTGAAGGTTCACTCCGGGATGGTCGGGTTCGTTGATCAAGGGTTGCGAGCCCTCCTTACGCGCGGGTAACAACATGCCTTATGAACCTCTTCAGCCGCAGCTCCTTGCTCCGCCGTCCGGAGACCCGTCCGGAGGAGTCGATCTCCGCCCCGGCGGCCGCAGCTACCGCGGTTCTGCCTGATCCCCGCCTGGCCGCGCTGAGCGGGGAGTGGATGATCGACCCCGCGCACAGCAGGATCGGCTTCTCCGTGCGGCACGCGATGGTGACGACGGTGCGGGGCGCGTTCCTGGAGTACGAGAGCCGCCTCTACTTCGACGGGCGCGATCCGGCGCGATCCCGGGCCGAGATCTCGCTCGCCTCCGGGAGTGTCGACACCGGCGTCGAGCAGCGTGACGCGCACGTGGTCGGACGCGACTTCCTGAACGCCGCGAAGCACCCGCGCATCACCTTCGTCAGCACCGCCGTGCAGCTCATCGGCAAGGACGTCTACCGCATGACCGGCGGCCTCACGATCAGGGGCATCACCAACCCCGTGGTCCTGGACCTCACCTACATCGGTTACGTCACGGACCCTTTCGGCTACGAGCGTGTCGGCTTCGACGGGACCACGACCATCAACCGATCGGACTGGGGCCTGACCTACAACGCCCGGCTGGCCGAGGGCGGCGCCATGGTGAGCGAGAGGCTCCGACTGCAGTTCGACATCGCCGCCATCCGCACCCCCGGCTCCGTCTGACTTCGCATCAGCCGACCGGGCCGCCGGACGCGCCCCTGAACGTGTTGCGGTAGGCGCGCGGCGACACACCCAGCGCCCCACGGAAGTGCTGCCGCAGGGCGGTGCCGGTCCCGAAGCCGGAGTCGGCGGCGATCCTGTCGACCGGCAGGTCGGTCCGTTCCAGCAACTGGCGTGCCCGGTCGACCCGTTGCTGGATGAGCCACTGCACGGGGGTGAGCCCGGCCTCCTGCCGGAAACGCCGGTTGAACGTACGCACACTCATCGACGCCCGGTCGGCCAACTCAGCGAGTGTCAGCGGGCGGTGGAGGTGCGCCAGGGCGAACTCCCTGGCCGGGCCGGTCGAGCACTGCTGGGGCGGGGTGACCGGGCGCTCGATGTACTGGGCCTGGCCGCCTTCCCGGTGCGGGGGTACGACGGTGCCGCGGGCGACCGTGTTGGCGACCTCCGCCCCGTGGTCGGTGCGGATCATGTGGAGGCAGAGGTCGATGCCCGACGCCACGCCCGCCGAGGTGAGGACCCCGCGGTCGTCGGTGTACAGGACGTCGGCGTCCACCTCGACCTCCGGGTAGAGCGCACGGAACTCCTCGCACGACTTCCAGTGCGTCGTGGCCCGTCGCCCGGTGAGCAGACCCGCCGCCGCCAGGACGAAGGAGCCGGTGCAGATCGACGCCACCCGCGCGGTCTCGGGGACACGGGTCAGCGCGTCGGCCACGTCGACGCCGATCCGCCCGCGTTCCTGCGGCTCGTAGTCCTCCTGCGCGGCCGGCACGATGACGGTGTCCGCGTGGTCCAGCGCCTCGGGCCCGACGGCCACGTTGATGGTGAAGTCGGTGTCCGTCGGCACGACACCGGGCCGCGGCGTGCAGGTGACGACCTCGTACAAGGGGTCGCCGGACGCCGAGACCGCCTGCCCGAAGAGCCGGTGCACGATGCCGAGTTCCATGGGAATCAGTCCCGGACGCACGAGCACGACCACCTGGTGCCTGTCACTGTCCCTCGCCATGGCCAGATTCTTGCAGAAGTGGTCCATGTGGCCAGTGGTTGCCGTGCGGGGGCGCACGGACGATCGAACGCATGGAAACAGTCACCACGCCGACGCCCCGTGACCGCTTCGGCCACCGAGCCTGGTGGGTCGCGGGCGCCGCGCTGCTTGCCGTTGTCGTGGCAGGCGCCTTCTCGACGGTGCCCGGTCTGCTCACCGGCCCCCTGCACGGGGAATTCGGCTGGTCCCGGGGAACGATCGGCCTGGCGGCGTCCGTGAACATGATCCTCTACGGTCTCACCGCCCCGTTCGCAGCCGCTCTCATGGACCGCTTCGGGATGCGCCGGGTCGTCGTCGTCGCCCTCCTCGCCATCGCCTCGGGGGCCGGACTCACCACCGTCATGGCCACGGCCTGGCAGTTCACCCTGTACTGGGGCCTGCTCGTCGGCCTTGGCACCGGCTCCATGGCCACGGCGTTCGGCGCCACCGTCGCCCAGCGCTGGTTCGTACGCCGTCGCGGACTGGTCACCGGCCTCATCGCCTCCGGCAGCGTCTTCGGACAGATGGTGTTCCTTCCCGCCCTCTCCTGGACCGTGGACCACCACGGCTGGCGCCCGTCCCTCGTCAGCCTGGTTCTCGCGGCGTGCGCCACCGCACCGCTGATGTGGCTCGTGCTGCGGGACCACCCCGCAGATGTAGGCCTCGCGGCCTACGGCGCCGGCCGGAAGGCGGAGAGGCCCGCACCCACCGAGGGTGCGGGGCGCAGGGCGGTGTCCGTGCTGCTCGCCTCGGCGCGCACCGGCCCGTTCTGGCTGACCGCCGGTGCCTTCGCGATCTGCGGAGCGTCCACCAACGGCATCATGTGGACGCACTTCACCCCTGCCGCCCATGATCACGGCATGCCCGCCACCACCGCGTCGTCGCTGCTCGCGGCGATCGGGGTATTCAACGTCATCGGCACCGTCGCATCGGGGTGGGCCACGGACCGCTCCGACCCCCGCCGGCTGCTCGCCGCGTTCTTCGCCCTGCGCGGCCTGCTCCTGATGTGCCTGCCCCTGCTCATGAGCGCCACGGTCGAGCCGTCGATGTCGGCCTTCGTCGTCGCCTTCGGACTGCTCGACCTGGCCACCGTCCCGCCCGTCATCGCTCTGTGCCGTGAGTTCTACGGCGACGACGGCGCGATCGTCTTCGGCTGGGTCGGCGCGGCCCACCAGATCGGCGCCGCCCTGGCAGCGTACGGAGGAGGAGCCGCGCGGGACGCCTTCGGTACGTACGCTCCCGTGTGGATGTCCCTGGGCGCACTGTGCGCGGCGGCGGCCCTGCTGTCGCTGCTCGTGCGGCGCTCCCCCGGCCGGACGGTGGGCCGGCCGGTCAGCCGCACGATGCCCGGCTCTCCGGCGGAGAAGGCCGGCAGGGCGGGTTGATGTGCCCGGTCATAAAGTTCTCGGATCTGTCGAGCAAGCGACCTACGCTGAGCCCTGTCCGCACTATCTGGGAGAAGAATGACAAGCAGGTTCACCGAGTTGACCGTCGACTGCCACGATCCGGAGAGGCTTGCGGCCTTCTGGTGCGAGGTCCTGGACTTCAAGGTGATCGACCGGGACGAGGGCAAGGTCGAGATCGGCTCCTGGGTTCCCACCGTCGAGGATGTCCGGGCCCGCCAGATGCCGCCCACCCTGGTGTTCATCCGCGTACCCGAGGGCAAGGCCGGCAAGAACCGGCTTCATCTCGATGTCAGCCCGATCGACGGCAGCACGGAGGACGAGGTGACCAGGCTGCTCGGCCTCGGCGCCACGAGGACGGACGTGGGCCAGGGCCCCGATCGGAGCTGGGTGGTCATGGCCGACCCGGAGGGCAATGAGTTCGACGTCCTGCGCACGCTGGCACCGCGGGACCAGACCGCCTCTTTCGGACCACCTCCCCGACCGGACGAGGACGGCTCGGCCAGGACCACATCCGGTGGGGTCCTGGGCCGGCCGACCGGCCGGGCGCCTGCATCCCGGCCATGACCTCGGGCGTCACCTGGCTGGCCGGGCGTCACCTGGCTGGCCGGGCGTCACCTGGCTGGCCGGGCGTCACGACGAACGTGGTCTCACCGAACCTTGAGCGGCGCTCCTCACAGGCCCCGGTGACCTGAGTCGATCGAACCTCACTGAGTTCCGGACACCGCCGGACAGCCCTTAGCCGCCGTAGACCGCCTGTGACTCCGAGAGCACCTCCGCGAAGTCCTGTGCCAGATGGACCGCTTCCGCGGGAGTGAGGGTTGCGGTGGTGACGCGCACCGCGGGTGCGGAGGCGATGCGGAATCGGGTTCCCGCCGCGGTCCACCAGCCCCTGGTGCGCAGCCCGTTGACGACGGCCGACTCGTCCCGGACCGGCACCCACAGGTTGAGGCCGCTCACCCCGTGGGACGGGATGCCGTGCCCCGCCAGCTCCGCGCCGAGGGCTTCGCGACGGGTGGTGTAGGTGCGGGCCGCCTCGGCCACCAGCCGGGTCACCGCCGGGTCGGTCAGGAGGTCCGCGACGGTCGTCTGGAGGATGTGGCTGACCCACCCGGAAGTCAGCAACAATCTTCCGTCGTGACGCGCGAGGGTGGCGGGGTCGCAGGCCAGGGCTGCCCAGCGCAGGTCGATCCCGAGGTGCTTGGACACCGTACGAACGTGGGCCCAGTGGGGCAGACCGCCGGATGCGAGGGTGACGGCGTCCGCACCGGCGATGTCCGCGTTGTGGTCGTCCTCCACGACCAGTACGTCCGGGAAGTCGCGCAGCACGGAGAGGAGTTGCTCCCTCCGGCCAGGGGTGAAGCGGGCGCCGAGCGGACTCTGGCCCCGGGGGCTGCACACCAGAGCCCGGGCTCCCGCGCGCAGCGCGGTGCGCAGCATCTCCGGGCGTATGCCCTCCTCGTCCACCGCCACCGGCAGCATGCGCAGGCCCAACGCCGGCACGAGGTCGAGAAGGTGGTGGAAGCCGGGGTCCTCCACGGCCACTGCGTCCCCGGGTCTGAGCTCGGTGGACAGCAGCCTGGCGATGCAGTCCAGAGCGCCGTGGGCGAAGCTCACCGAGCCCGTCGGCACTCCGTCGCGGGCGAACCAGGCGCGGGCGGCGTCCTCCAGCCGGGCGAGCCTCGGCGAGGCGCGGTGAGATCCGGGCACGGGCTCCACCCTGGCCGGTGGGGCCAGCACCGGCAGACAGGCGGGATCAGGATGGCCGCCCGCCAGGTCGCGCAGCCCGGCAGGCACCCGGGGCGGCCGGCGCGAGGTGACCGCGGGGACGGAGGCCACCACCGTGCCGCCACGGCCCAGGGTCACCACCACTCCACGGCCGCGGAGCTCCTTGTACGCCGCGGCGACCGTCCCCGCGCTCACGCCCAGCCCCTCAGCGAGCCGCCGCACGGGAGGCAGTGAGGCGCCCGGCCGCAACGCCCCGTCGGCCACGCGGCTTTCGACGGAAGCGGAAATCTCTCTGGCCGTACCGCCCGTGATCCCATATTGTTCTGCCACAGAGCACAGTTTGTACCGATACAAAGTTCATGTCAAGGGGGATTCCGATGGAACCGACGCGGAGCCGCGTGCCGTTGGCCCGGCGCATTGCCGTCCCGGGCGGACGCGACGGACGGCGGATGCTGGTCGTCGCCGTCATCGACAAGGTGGGCACGGGGCTCTGGGCCGGGGCAGCGACGCTCTACTTCCTCTACGTCGCGCACCTGTCGGTCGGTCAGATCGGCATGCTGATGGGACTCTCCGGAATCCTCGGCATAGCCGGGCCCCCACTCGCGGGGCGGCTGGCCGATCGCTTTCCCGTGACCCGCATCCTGGTCATCGCCCAACTGGCCAGAGGCGCGGCCCTCCTGGCCCTGCTGACGACGAACGACTACGTACTGCTGGTGCTGTTCTCGGCGCTGGGGTCGCTGCCGGACCGTGCGTCGAGCGTGCTGACCAAGCTGTTCGCCGCTCGTGTCGCGGGCCCTCACCGCATCCGGTACCAGGCGATCCAGCGCACCGCCGTGAACATCGGCTGGGCCGTCGGTGCGGCCGGAGCCGCTGCCGCGCTCACCGTCGGCACCACCGCCTCCTACCAGGCCCTCCTGCTCGCCAACGTGGCCTCCTACGTGGTCATCGGAGCCCTGACCCTGCGATGCGCCGAGCCGTCGGCCCCCAGCCGGATCGTCACCGGGCCCGACGCCCCGCTCTCCCGGGCCGGGACGGCAACACCCTGGCGGGACCGTCGCTACCTCGCGTTCACCGGGTCGGAGATCTGGCTGTTCCTGGACGACAGCATCCTCCAGGTCGGGTTCCCCCTGTGGATCGTCCACGCCACCACCGCCCCGGTCGGACTGGCACCGCTCGTCCTCGTACTCAACAGCGTGCTGGTGATCGCGCTCCAGGTCCCCCTCTCCCGCTTCGCGGCGTCGAGGGCGGCCGCCCGGCGTCTCCTCGTCCCGATCGGCGCCGCGTTCCTGACGGGAGGGGTGACGCTCGCGGCCTCGGCCGGCGGCGGCCCCTGGTTCGCCACAGGGGCCGTCCTCCTCGCGGCCGTCGCCTTCACGCTGGCCGAGATCCTGCACTCCCTCTCCTCATGGGAACTCTCCGTCGCCCTGGCCCCCGGGGAGGCGCAGGGCGCCTACCTCGGCGTGCACGGCCTGGCCCAGTCGGCGCAGCGCAGCCTCGGCCCCATCGTCGTCGGGGCCGCCGTGAGCGCGGGGCCGTTCGCCTGGCCGGTGCTCGGCGCCACCCTCGTGGCGGCCTGCCTGGCCCAGCACCGACTGGTCAGGCCGCCCGCCCCACCGGACGCCGCACCGAGCGAGGGCACGACGAAGACCCGCACGGCCGAATGCCCCGGTCGGCCTCCCGGCGCATCACCAACCCCGCCCACGCGGACGCGTACGCACGGAAGTTGAACCGCAACCGGACCGGACGGGATCGGACCCGATCCCGGAGGCGCTCAGCGGGCGAGCAGCGTGACGACGAACGGTATGGCACCCGTGACCATCGCGAGCAGTGTGGACGCGAGGGTCTGACCGTTGACCACCGTGGTCGGACTTGCGAGGACGTAGGAGAGGAGGTCGTTGATCCGGGCGTCCTCGTCGCTGACCTCAGCAGCCCGTGCGGGTGCCCTTGCGGGGAGGGCCTGTTCGATTCGCTCGATGACTTTGGCACGCACCTGTTCGACCGCAGCCGAGAGGCGCCACTGCGAGTACAGGGCGAAGAGAGTGATCGTCGCCATGAACACGCCCGCAAGGGTCCACTTCGTCACGGTCAGCAGAGTGTTACCGGGAGACATCCTGGACACCTGTATGACGGGCACGAAGGCGAGGGTCACACCCGCCGCCGCCAGCAGAGCCACGAAGCGGTACCAACGGGCGATCCTCTCGATGCCCACGGTTTTCGCCGGTGCGAACCAGAGCAGTTTGATGTGGCGGACATTCGTGACGATCCGAGCCAGCCTGACAGCTCTGAGGATCCAGTAGACGCTGTTGGCAGCGGCGGCTCCGGTGATAGCCACCGTCAGATACGAGGCGAGGTCCACGTACAGGTGCTGGGTGACCCGCTCGGCGCGGGTCAGCGCGAAGAGGACCACGAGCGCGGCGACCGAGCCGACGGCCATGTAGGCGTACTGGCGGCTCAGAGCGGTACCGCGATCGATCCACCCGCGTACGGCCGTGCGGCCGGCATCGGTGAGCATACGGTCCAAGGACCCGGTCATGGCGAGGAACGCACGGCATCCCATCCACTGGAGCAGGACCACGCAGAAGTCGACTGCCGTGTAGAAGAAGATCCACATGTAGTAGGAACGGGCATTCGGAGTCTGCGTGGCAAAGGCGACTTGATGTATCACCGCTACCGGAACGGGGAGCAGCAGGACCGACAAGGACGGCAGGAAGCGCGTGAACTTCCACGAGATCGTCGTACCGGTCGCTCGCAGTCCGAAGAGCCGCAGCACGGCGAAAGAGGTCATGTCCGACGGAAACCGGTCGGGAAGGTCTCCTGCCACAGGTGCAGCCCCCCGATGCGCCACGCGGGTGAGTGAGCCGATCCCCAAAGGGTGACATGTCGTCAGGTGGGAGACAAGTACCCGAGCGCGCATGACCGGGATCCGGAGAGCCGACATCGACTCGGTTCCTGGACCCGGGAGCCGCCCCCGGTCAGGCTCCGGCGTTCCGCCACTTCCATGTCCGGGCCTCGGCCCCGGGGTGGGCACGGCTGCCTCGCCGGCAAGCCCTGGCCCCCGCGGCAGGGGCGGCTACCCGGCGTCCGCAGAGCCCAAGACGTGGTCCGCAGCCGGGGCCCGCACACCCGGCGGCTTGTCGAAGGCGCTGAACGTGGTGGTGCTCCGGAAGTCGCTGCTTTTGTAGACGACCTGGAGGGGAATCCGCCGGGCCCCCCGTGCGGCACGAGGACGTACGGGTTGCGGTTGACCCGATGGCGAGACGATACGTATCGTTCAGACATTCTCCCGAAGGAGCATCACCATGGAGCACTTCGTCGACGCGGCGCCCGGTGTGCGTCTGTGGGTGGAGGAGCAAGGGCCGTCCGACGCCCCGGCCCTCCTCCTGATCATGGGGGCACAGGCTTCCGGACTGGGCTGGCCGGACGCACTGGTCGGCCGACTCGCGGCTCACCACCGCGTGATCCGCTACGACCACCGGGACACCGGGCGTTCCACCTGGGCGTTCGACCAGCAGCCGTACGCGATCACCGACCTCGCCGAGGACGCCGTGGCGGTCCTGGACTCCCTGGGCGTCGATCGCGCCCACGTCGTGGGCCTGTCCCTGGGCGGAATGCTCGCCCAGTTGCTCGTCGCGGACCACCCGGACCGCCTGCTGAGCGCCACCCTGATCGGGACGTGCGCGCTCAGCTCCACCCCGTACACCCGCCCGGACGGCACGCTCCTCCCGTCCGGGGACCTGCCAGGCGTCGCTCCCCACGTGCTGGAGATGTGGGCCCTTCCGGTCGAGGATCACGGCCTGGAGGCCGAATTGGACCGCCGGGTCGCGCACTGGCGGGCCTTGGGCGGTGAGCGGATCCCCTTCGACGCCGAGAGTGCACGCACCTCGGAGAGGAAGATCATCGAGCACACCGGCCACTACGCCACCAGCACCGCGCACGGCCGGGCGGACACGGCCGGCATGGACCGCACCGAGGAGCTGGCCACCACGGAGGTGCCCACCCTGGTGATCTCCGCACCGGCGGAGCCGGTCTTCCCTCCGCCGCACGCTCAGCATCTGGCCCAGGTGGTGCGCGGCGCCCGGCTCGTCGAGATCCCCGGCATGGGCCACGCCCTGCCCCGGCAGATCCTCGCTCCGCTGGCCGCCGCCGTCCTGGACCACACGGCCGGGCACTGACACCGAGACCCCCGTGCGCGCGCCGGGCGCACCGGCCGCCGTCGGCACCACCTCCGGCACCGGACAGCGGTCTCCGCCCGGGCCGGAGGTGTCCGCATGAAGTGGCCTGCCCGTGTGCCCCGCTGATGGGTGATCAGCGAGTGATCACCGGGGTAACGTGGCCGAACACGAGTCCGACCGGGCCGTCTTGGCCGCACGAGGTGACGAACCATGAACGAATACCCGCTGCCCACACCCCATCCCGCGAACGCGCATCCCGCCCGCGTCTACAACGTCTGGCTGGGCGGCAAGGACCACTATCCGGTGGACCAGGAGGCGGCCGATCTCGCCGCCCGGGCGAATCCGACCATCGTGCCGTCGGTGCGGGCCAACCGGGCCTTCCTCGGCCGCGCCGTGCGTCACCTCGCGACGGCCGGGATCCGTCAGTTCCTCGACATCGGCACGGGCATCCCCGCCGCTGAGAACACGCACGAGGTGGCTCAGCAGGCCGCCCCCGAATCGCGCGTCGTGTACGTCGACAACGACCCGATCGTGCTCACCCACGCGCGGGCGCTGCTGGTCAGCGGCCCCGAGGGGCAGACCGACTACGTGCAGGCGGACGCCCGGGACGTGGACGCGATTCTCGACGCGGCGTCACGCACCCTGGACCTGAGCCGGCCGGTCGGTCTGATGCTGGTGGCGATCCTGCAGTACATCAAGGACGCGGAGGACCCGTGGGACATCACCCGGCGCCTGCTGGACCGCCTGGCGCCGGGCAGCTACCTCGTCCTGTCCCACCCGGCCGTGGACGTCACCACCCCCGAGGTCGCGGAGTCGATGCGGATCTACAACGAGCGCGCCGCCAGCAACGCCTCCGCGACCCCGCGCACCCGGAAGGAGGTGGAGCGCTTCTGCGAGGGGCTGGAGCTCCTGGAACCGGGCGTGGTCACCCTGACGCGCTGGCGCCCCGGGCCGTCCGACGTCCCGGACGATGCTCTGCCCATGTGGTGTGCGGTCGCCCGTAAGGGGTGACGGAGACCTTCCACCACGGTGCGCCCGGGCGCACCCGACGAGCGGCCGCGACGGCCTGCCGTCGTGGAGTGCCGCGACGGCTGGCCATCGTGGAATGGCGCGACGGCCGCCCTCGACTCCCTCACGTCGCGCTGCGTTCGCTCGCCTCCCGCAGGTCGCGCTCCACCGCCCGGTCGAACGCCGGGTCCGGCTCACCGTCCCTGTTGCCCGGGCGGCCGGCTCGGAGGAATTCGCGCCAGCGTTCCTGACTCCAGTCGGCGGGCGCCGTGGTGGCCATGAAGTCCTCGACCAGGGCGCGGAAACGCACGGGGTCGGTGTGGAAGGGGAAGTGCCCGGCACCCTCGAAGATCTCCAGGCGGCTGCCGGGCATGGCCGCGTGGGCGCCGTAGGCGTGGTCCACGGGGACGACGCTGTCCCGCGAGCCCCACAGCAGGAGGGTGGGCATGCCCTGCGTCAGATAGCAGCGGTCCAGCATCGTGACGACCTGGCCGCGCCAGTCGACCACCGCCCTCAGCGTGCTGACGAAGGCGCTGCGGGAGGTGGCGTCGGGAAGGGCGTCCACGAGGTCGATCAGTTCGCCCGCGTCCTGGCCGAGGTCGGTGTCGAGCAGCTTGATCAGCCGGGTGAAGAAGCCGACCTGGCTGCGCATGCCGGGCAGGCGCAGCGTGGAGAGCATCAGGTCGGCGCCGGGGAGGGACACCGCTCGCAGCACGGGGTTGACCTCCCGTCCCACGCCGCCCGCGCTGACCAGGATCAGCCGGTCGGTGCGCTCGGGGTACTGGTAGGCGAACTGCATGGCCACGCCACCGCCGAGCGAGTGGCCGACCAGGGTGGCGCGTTCGATGCCCAGGACGCCCAGCAGGTCGCGGATGCCGTTGGCGTACGCGGCCACCGAGTAGTCGGCGCGGGGCTTGTCCGAGGCGCCGTGTCCGAGGAGGTCCGGGGCGATCACGGTGTGGTGGCGGGCGAGCTCGGGGATGAGGTCCGCCCAGGTCGCGGAGGAGTCACCGATGCCGTGGATGAGCAGGATGACGGGCCCCTCCCCCGCCATCCGATAGGCACGGCGGTAGCCGTGGATGATCCGGTGGGACAGCCCCACGCTGTGCTCGGTCTGTCGTCCGCGTACTGGTGCGCCGGCCACGGCACCGCCTCCGTCTGCTGCTCCGACGATTCCCGAGCGAGGGTAGAAAGCTCCCGCACCGAGCGGATTACCGGGACGTTTCAGGCGGCGCCCGGGTGTGGTCCGGGGCGGCCATCCGGTGCCCCGGCATTCGTAACACGCGTGCGCCGGTCCCACCGGCAGACGCGCCCTGTGCTCGTCGCGGCACCACCAGTGGGGGCAACGCCCCTGCGGCGAGCACGGTTTCGTGCGTGCTGGACCTCGGCGGTGCGGGGCCGTGGCGGGTCCGGGCGCCGTGGTTGCGCACTCCACCGGTAAAGGTGGCTGACCAGCCGGCCGGAGATGCCCTGCGAGCCCTCGGCCGCGGGGATCCGGGGCCGGCCACGGCGCTGGTCGCCCGGATGGGGCGGGACCTCCTCGCCCATTGGCGGGGCGAGGAGGAGGGGCTCTTCGCGGTGATGGGCGGTGACCCCGAGTACGCCGGCCACATCGGCTCCCTGGTGCGGGAGCACCGCGAGCTCGCCGCGGTCCTCGGCCGTGTCGATCCGGGCCGCGCCGAGGACGTCGTACAGCTCCGGGAGGCCGTCGACGAGCTGCACCGGCACATCGCGAAGGAGGAGGACGGCCTGTTCCCCGCCTCGCTCACCGCGCTCTCCGGGGAGGAGTGGGACCGCTCCGTTGCGGCGTGGCGGGCGGCGCACCCGGACGCGCCCGGCGGCCTGGGACTCCCGTGAGTCGGGCGGCCGGGCGCGGGGGTGGCCGCCGATCAGCGGAGGGCGGGCCGGCGGCCCGCGGGCGGCCGATCCGTAGGTCAGGAATAGAAGTTGCGCTGCCACCGGTGCTCGGCCAGGACAGCGAGCTGATCGGGCGTGAGGGCTCGGCCGTCGCTCAAGGCGGTGTTCCGCTCGACGTTGCGGACGGAGCGCATGCCCGGGATCACCGTGGAGACGGCGGGCGAGCTCAGCACGAACCGCAGCGCGTTCTCGGCGATCTCGTCGGGGGCGATGCCCAGCTCCGCGACGATCGCGGCGACCCGCCGCTCCACCTCCGCGGGACGGTCGCCGCGGAAGTAGCGGTTGCGCCAGTCCCCCTCGGGGAACGTCGTGCCGGCGGTGATGCGACCGGTGAGTCCGCCCTCGTCCAGTGCCACCCGCACGATGACGCCGACGCCGTGCTCCTGGCAGGCAGGCAGGAATTCGTCGGCGGGGGCCTGGTCGAAGACGTTGTAGATGACCTGCACGCTGTCGACGACCCCGCTGCGCACGAGTGCGAGTGCGGTATCGGGCCGGTGGTCGTTGACGGAGACGCCGAACAGGCGGATCTTGCCCTCCTGCTTCAGTTCGGCGATCGTCTCCAGCCAGTCGCCGCGGCCGATCCATACGTCGTTCCAGACGTGGAACTGCAGTACGTCGAAGTGGTCGAGGCCGGACGCGCGGAGGCTGGTCTCCAGGCTCGTACGGATGTGTCCGCCGGGGAACGCGTCGTCCGGGTCCACCCCGTCGTGCGCCGGCCATGTCCTGTTCTTCGGCGGCACCTTGGTCGCGACCAGTACCTCGTCGCCGGTCCGTCCACGGACGAATCGGCCGACGATGCGCTCACTCTCACCGTATCCGCGGGCCGTGTCGATGAGGTTCACCCCGAGGTCGACGGCCCGGTTCAGAGCGCGTACGGACTCGTCCTCGGTCGCCCCGACCCAACTGGACTCACCGATGCCCCAGGCGCCGTATCCGATCTCGGACACCCGTAGTCCACTACGCCCCAGCTCGCGATAACGCACGCTCGTCCTCCACCTCGTGACAGTGCTTCCCGTCGGGGAAACAGGTTGACGATAGGCGAGCCGGGCGACCCGGTCACCCGGTTTCCCGGGGCACGAGGAGCGCCTTCCGGCCCGCGTCGGGGGCGCACGCCACGCGGCGCGGAGCGCCTCAGGTGTGACGCGCGCCCGGCCGCTGCGAGCCTGCTGACCCCCATGGCCCCCTGGGGGATACCCCCCAGACAAGTCGGGGCCTGGCTGCATCGTCCGGGGGACGCGTCGTCCCTAGGTTGTGGGGTGGAATCGGAACACCGTTACGCACCCATCCCGGAGGCTCTCCCGTGACCGCCCCAGCGCACCTGCCGACGCAGCGCACCACCCGTCCGCTCGTCTCGGCCTTCGTGCGGTTCGTCGTGTGCGGCGGCGGTGTCGGCCTGGCAGCCAGTGGTGCGCTGGTGCTGCTCGGCGAGCGGGTACCGCTGGCCCTCGCCAACGCCGTGGTCACCGTCGTGTCCACGGTGATCGCGACGGAGCTGCACAGCCGGATCTCCTTCCGGAGCGCACAGGGCGGCTGGCGGGTCCACCTGCGGTCCGGGCTGACGGTGGCGGTGAGTTACGCGTTCACCACCGGCGCCCTGCTCGTGCTGCACGCCGTGCAGGAGTCACCGTCCGCGCTCGTCGAACAGGGCGTGTACCTGTCGGCGTCCGCGGTGGCGGGGGTCGGGCGGTTCGCGGTGCTGCGGCTGGTGGTCTTCGTCCCGGCCGCCGCGCCGTCGCGGACCCCCGCCCTCACCGGGCGGGAGATGGCCGTCGCGGCCTGAGCCGCCCGGGCCGTGCGTCCGCCCCCAAGAGCCCGCCTACCCTGCGGACGCTCCGTGAAGGTGGAGCGCCCAGAGCAGCGCGCCGAGGGACGCGGTGTGGAGAACGGCGCGGACGGTGTTCCACCTGACCCAGCGGTCCTCGAACGCTGCCCGCGCGTCCCGGAGCAGGTCGGCGCCCGCGTCGAGCGGGACCTTGTCGAGCGCGTCGTTGAGCGGGACGTTCCGGGTGCCGGTGACGAGGAACGCCGCCGCGTACAGCGCCAGTGCCGCGACGATCCACGGCAGGCCGCCCGGGCTGTGCCCTTTCGCGGCGAGGACGGTGGCCAGCACGAGCAGGGGCAGGGGCAGCAGGAAGGGGAGGAGGAACCAGCCGTTGAGGATGGCCCTGTTGATGTGCTGCATGCTCTGGACGAAGGTACGGTCCTCGCCTCGGGAGAGGCCGGGCATGACGGCGTACGCGAAGGCGCAGAACAGCCCGGCCATCAGGGCGGCGCCCACCGCCGAGGCGAGGAGCGCCGTGGTCAGCAGTGTTCTCATGCGTGCTCCGATTCCGGCCCCACGGCCTCGGTCGACGTATCGGACTGCGGCCCCGCCGGGGGCCGGTGATCGTGCCCACCGCACCCAGGGCCACCTCGGCGGAACACCGCATGGGGCTGGCGTGCGCACTGCGCTGAATATCTATCAGCTTTGCTTCTCGTCAGGTCAGTCGGCGTTGCGACCGACCGACGGCCCGCTTGCCCCGGACGCCCGGAGAGGGCCGGACCACGCGCGGGACGGACAGTCCGGGACGAGGCCCTCGACCCCGTCGCGGCTACTTCCTCCGGCACGACCCGCCCCACCTGGCGTCGGGCCCGCCCCGCCCGCTGACCTCCCGGGGCGGACCGCCCCCGGCCGGGCACGGAGGGCGGGGCGCGGAGGGCGGAGTGCCGTTCCGGTAACGCCCGCACACAGCACGGTCACACTTATGCCATACGATGCGCACACCTGTTCGCAGTTCTTCCGTTTGAGGATGCCCACGTCATGTTTTCCGGTGTCACGTCCCGCCCAGCACGCCACATCTCCGCCGCCGTAGCCCTTCTCGCGATCGGCGCGGTGGGCTGTGCCGATGTCATCGACAGCGCCAAGGACGGCGCCAAGAAGGTCGTGCGTCAGCGGTCGGTCTTCTCGCTCACTCCCGGCGACTGCTACAACCCGAACGCGGGGGTGGCCGAAAGCGAGGAGTCCAGCGTCGAGGTCGTGCCGTGCACGGAGGCGCACAAGGGCCAGGTCGTCGGCGAGTTCTCCATCGACGGGAAGTCGGAGTACCCCGGGGACGACGAACTGTCGAAGATCGCCGACAAGGGCTGCCCTCCGGAGACGCAGAAGTTCGTCTCCGATCCCTGGGCGGTCCCCGAAGGCGTCGGACTCTTCATCTACTACCCCACCAAGGTGAGTTGGGGGACCGGCGACCGATCCGTGAGCTGCACGTACGCCAAGGAGTCGGGCACGTTCTCCGGCTCGCTCAAGGACACGTCGCTCAATGCCGACCAGCTCGCCTACCTCAAGGGTGCGGACGCCGTGTACCAGGCGTTCTGGAACAACCAGCCCGAGGCCGACCAGATCGAGAAGGACCTGCCCGGCTACAAGAAGCAGGCCAAGGCCGTCTCCAAGGCCCTGGACGCCCATCTCGCCTCGCTGAAGAGCGTGGACAAGCCGGAGACCGTCAAGCTCCGCACCCAGCTCGGGGAGACCGCCGAAGCGTGGGAGGACGCCGCCTCCGCCGGCAGCACCGACGACTTCTACATCGCGTACGACATGGCGTTCACGGGCATCGACCCGCAGAAGTCCGTCGCCGCCCGCAAGGAACTGAAGCTGGCCACCACCGTCCCGGCCGACGACGCCGAGGTCTGGGCGAGCTGACCCCGACGACGGACCCCCGGCGGGGCCGGGCAGGCACTGCCCGGCCCCGCACGGGAGGATGTCCGGCAGGGCGGGAGGGGCGCCCCGGTCCGCACGCGAGGATGTCCGGCCCCGCACGGGAGGATGTCCGGCAGGGCGGGAGAGGCGCCCCGGTCCGCACGCGAGGATGTCCGGGCCCGCACGCGAGGATGTCCGGACCGGGCGGTCCCCGCCTTCCCCTACGGACACCTTCCCTACGGACAAGGACCAGCGGTGAGCCCTGACGCCTCCCCCTTCCAGCTCGTGCCCGGCGCCCCCGGATCGCCGGTGGTGCTCCACGTCCCGCACTCCTCCCGGACGATCCCGGAGCATGTCCGCCACGGCATCGTGCTGGACGACGAGGCGCTGGAAGGCGAACTCGACCACATCACGGACTCCCACACGGCCGAACTGGCCGCCGGCGCGTCCACGGAGTGCGCGGTGACACCCTGGCGCTTCGTCAACGGCCTGTCCCGGCTGGTCGTCGACCCCGAGCGCTTCCCCGACGACCGGGAGGAGATGCTGGCCGTCGGCATGGGGGCCGTCTACACCCGCACCACGCACCGGGCGCGGCTCCGCCCTCCAGGTGCGGAGCCTGAGCCTCTGCTCGACCGCTGGTTCCACCCGTACGCCGGGGCGATGTCCGCGGCCGTGGACGGACGCCTCGCCGCCACGGGACGCGCGGTCGTCATCGACGTCCACTCCTATCCGTCCACCGCGCTCCCGTACGAACTGCACGGCGCCGGTCCGCGCCCTCCGGTCTGCCTGGGCACCGACGGCTTCCACACTCCGCCCGGGCTTCTGGCCCGGGCGGAGGCGGCGTTCGCCGGATTCGGCGGAACGGGGCTCGACAGCCCCTTCCCCGGTACGTACGTGCCGCTGAAGCACTACGGGAGGGACCCGCGGGTCTCCGCGCTGATGATCGAGATCCGGCGCGACCTCTACATGACCGAGCCCGGCGGCCCGGCCGGGCCGGGGCTCGGCACGCTTGCCTCGGCACTGGCCGTGCTGGTGGACAGCCTCGGGGACCTCTGACCAGGCGGCTACCTGGGCCTGGCGTAGGGCCGGGTCATGATCTCCATGTTGTGGCCGTCCGGGTCCTTGAAATAAGCACCCCGACCACCGAAGAGGCGGTTGATCTGCCCGGGTTCGGTGTGCCGGGGATCCGCGTAGTGGGTGACCTCCAGTGCGCGGAGCCGGGCGATCATGGTGTCGAACTGTGCGTCGGGGACGAGGAAGGCGTAGTGCTGCGACTGCACCGGCTCGTCCCGCAGCTCGTAGTAGTCGAGCGTCACGCCGTTCCCCAGGTCGACGGGGAGGAACGGCCCGAACGGGGAGCCGACCTCCAGGCCCAGGACCGCGGCGATGAACTCGGCCGACAGGCTGCGGTCGCTGGCGTACACGGCGTGGTGGTCGAGTTGGACGACGTCCACGCCCTGCCGGCTGCGGTCCGTGTCCTGCTGCTGTGTGCGGGTCATGTCTGTCACGTCTCCGTGTCGTGGATTCCGCTGGGAGGGGGCGCCGCGTACGGGCGCCGGGCGGGAGGACACGACAGGGCGGCGGGGCTCGAGCCCGCCGCGCACTCACGCAGCGGCCGGGCAGCGCTCTCGTACGTGGCCCATGGCCGACCCGGCAGTCACGAGAGCGATCCTAGAGGAAACGGCCCGGGCCGTCACGGGAGTTCGGCGGGGACGTGACGTCAGAAGAAGACGCCGCACCTCAGCAGCACGTTGGCGTACGGCCGTGCCTCTCCCGTGCGGACCACCAGGCGGGCGGACGAGGTGAGTCCCTTCAGCCGCTCGTGCGACACGTGGGCCAGGTCCGGGAGACGGGCGGCCAGGAGACGGGCGGTCTCCGGGTTGGCCTCCCGGATCTCCTCGGCCGCCGTGGCGCCTTCCACGACCAGTTCGTCCAGCAGCCCGTCCAGGACCTCCGCGAACGACGGGACCCCCGCCCGGAAGGCGAGATCGACGACCTGCGGCCCCGGCGGGATGGGCATGCCCACGTCGCATATCAGGACGCCGTCGCCGTGGCCGAGTCCGGCCAGGGCTCCCGCGAGGTGACGGTTCAGGATGCCTGACTTCTTCACAGTGCCGAGACCTCTTCCGCGGTCGGGAAGGACGCCTGCGCGCCCTGCTTGGTGACGGCTGCCGCGCCGACCCGTACGGCGAACGCGGCGGCCTCGGTCAGCTCTTCGCCCAGGCCGAGCCGCCATGCGAGCGCCGCGGTGAACGCGTCACCCGCACCCGTCGTGTCCACGGCCTCGACCCGGGGGCTCGGCAGGTGTACGGGACTTCCGCCACGCGTGTCGGAGACCAGCGCGCCCTCCGCGCCCAGGGTGATCACCACCGACCTGGGGCCGAGCGCGGTGAGTGCCCGCGCCCAGGACTCCGGCGAGCTGCCGGCACTCTCCCCCAGGATGAAGCGCGCCTCGTGCTCGTTGACCACCAGCGGGTCGCACGCGGCCAGTACCTCGTCGGGGAGGGGTGCGGGCGGCGACGGGTTGAGGACCAGGCGCGCGCCCGGACCGAGGGCGCGCGCCGTCTCCGCGACGGTGTCCAGCGGGATCTCCAGCTGTACGGAGACGACCCGGGCCGAGGCGAACAGGGGCCCCGCGGCCCTGATGTCCCCGGGGGTGAGCCGGGCGTTGGCTCCCGGGGACACGACGATGCTGTTGTCGCCCGAGGGGTCGACGGTGATGAGGGCGACACCGGTGGGTGCCCCGCCGACGAGGACTCCGCCGGTGTCGACTCCCGCCTCCTGCTGCGAGGCGCGCAGCAGCCGTCCGTGGGCGTCGTCGCCGACCCGGGCCAGCAGCGCCGTCCGGGCGCCGAGGCGGGCGGCGGCCACCGCCTGGTTGGCGCCCTTGCCGCCGGGGTGGACGGCGAGGTCGGAGCCGAGCACCGTCTCCCCCGGCCCGGGGCGGCGGTCCACACCGACGACCAGGTCGGCGTTGGCCGAGCCGACGACCAGGAGGTCGTAGCGGGAGGGCGCGGAGGCCGCGGATTCATCGTTCCCGTACATCTGGATCGTGCCTTCCGTGCTCAGGAGAAGTCGGCGACGTTCTGCCGGGTGACGACCTTGACCGGCACCTTCACCATGCTGTCGACCTTCTTGCCGTCGGCCGCCCGGACCGCGTTCCGTACGGCGATCTTCCCGAGCTCCTTGGGCTGCTGGGCCACGGACGCGTAGAGGGTGCCCGCTCCGACCGCCGTCAGGCCGTCGGGGGTGCCGTCGAAGCCGACGACAGGGACGGACTTCCCGGCCTTGCTGCCCAGTGCCTTGACCGCGCCGAGCGCCATCTCGTCGTTCTCGGCGAAGACGCCGTTGATGCCGGGGTGCGACTGGAGCAGGTTGGTCATGACGTCCAGGCCCTTGGTGCGGTCGAAGTCGGCCGGCTGCGTCGCCACGACCTTGATGCCCGGGTAGGCCTTGATGCCGGCGGCGAAGCCCGCGCCGCGCTCACGGCTGGCCGAGGTTCCGGCCGTGCCCTGGAGGACGATGATGCTGCCCTTGCCGCCGAGCCGGTCGGCGAGTGTCTTCGCGGCGAGCCTGCCGCCCGCGACGTTGTCGGAGGCGACGAGCGTGGCGGTCTCGGCCTTGTTGACTCCCCGGTCGGCGGCGACCACGGGGATGCCGGCCTCGTTGGCACCGCGGACACCGGGTCCGACGGCGTCGGAGTCGACCGGGTTGACGATGACGGAGTCCACCCCGGAACTGGTGAAGTTCTCCAGCTGGTTGGCCTGCTGCGAGGCATCGTTCTGGGCGTCGGTGACGGTGAGGTCCACCCCGGCCGTCTTCGCCTCCTCCTGAGCGCCCTCCTTCATCTGGACGAAGAAGGGGTTGTTCAGGGTGGAGAGCGACATGCCCACCTTGGTGGTGTCTGCGGTGGAACCGGACTTGAAGAACGTCACCGCCGCGATGACGGCGGCCACGCAGACCACCGCGATCCCCGCCTGCATCGCTCCCCTACGGCCCTTTCCGGGTGCTCCGGGCGCGGCGGACGAGCCGCCTGCGGAAGAGGCTCCGGACCCGGCCTTGCGGCGCAGCGTGTCCAGCAGCACCGCGAGGGCGATGACGACACCGATGACGACCTGCTGCCAGAAGGCGGACACGGACAGGAGGTTGAGGCCGTTGCGCAGCACGGCGAGGATCAGTGCGCCGATCAGGGTGCCGGAGGCCTTGCCGACGCCGCCCGCGAGGCTGGCGCCGCCGATGACGACCGCGGCGATCGCGTCGAGCTCGTACCCCTGCGCCGCCTGCGGCTGTGCGGAGACCAGACGGGAGGCGAGGACGATCCCCGCGACGGCGGCGAAGAGGCCGGACAGGGCGTAGATGGCCAGCTTCTGCTTCTTGACGCGCAGTCCGGAGAGCCGGGCCGCTTCCTCGTTGCCGCCGATGGCGTACATGGAGCGGCCGATGTAGGTGCGGGCCAGGATGAGTGCCGCTATCAGGCCCATCGCGATCATCACGAGGACCGGGACGGGCAGCCAGCCGCCGAGTGTGTCGCCGAGCACGGAGACGGAGTCGGGGAAGGGGATCGGCCTGCCCTGGGAGATGACCAGGGACAGTCCGCGGGCCACCGAGAGCATGGCCAGCGTCGCGATGAACGAGGGCAGCTTGCCGTACGCGACGAGGGCGCCGCTGACGAAGCCGCAGGCGATGCCGGTGGCCACGGCGATGATGACCGCCAGCCAGACGGGGACGCCCGCGGACGTCGCCGACCAGGCCAGGACGGTCGCGGAGAGCGCGGCGACCGAGCCGACGGAGAGATCGATGCCCGCGGAGACGATGACGAAGGTGACACCGAACGCGAGGATCGCGGTCACGGCGGCCTGGACACCGACGTTCAGCAGGTTCTGGGTGGTGAGGAAGTCGCCGGAGAGCAGCGACATCGCCACCAGGAGGACGACCAGGGCGCTGAGGGCGCCGTTGTCGAGCAGGAGGCGGCGCAGGGTGTGTCCGGCGCCGCCCGCGCCCGCCTTGCTCGGATGCGTGTCAGTGGCCACGGGGGCTCTCCTCTGCGTTCTCGGTGTGCTCGTCGTCCTCGGTGGACGGGGCTGTCACGGGGGCGCCGCTGACGGCGAGTGCCATCACGGCGTCCTGGGTGGCTTCGTGGGCGGGGAGTTCTCCGGCGATGCGGCCCTGGGTCATGACGAGGACCCGGTCGCTCATCCCGAGGACCTCGGGCAGGTCGCTGGAGATCATCAGGACGGCGTGTCCGGACGCCGTCAGCGCGTTGACGAGCTGGTAGATCTCGACCTTGGCGCCGACGTCGATCCCGCGCGTGGGCTCGTCGAGGATCAGGACCCTGGTGTCGGCCAGGAGCCACTTGCCGATGACGACCTTCTGCTGGTTGCCGCCGGACAGGGTGCGCACGTGCTGGCCGAGGCCCGACATCCGTACGCCGAGCTGCTCGGCCATGCGGGCGGCCGCGGCGCGCTGCCCCTTGACGTCGACGAGTCCGGAGCGGGTCGCCGAGCGGAGGGTGACCAGGCCGAGGTTCTCCTGCACGGAGGCGTCGAGGACGAGGCCCTGGCCCTTGCGGTCCTCGGGGACGAGCCCGATCCCGGCGCCCATGGCGGCGGTCACGTCGTGCTTGCCGAGGCGCTCGCCGCCCACGTCGACGGTGCCGGTGTCGTAGGGGTCGGCGCCGAAGACGGCGCGGGCGACCTCCGTGCGGCCCGCTCCGACGAGTCCGGCGAGGCCGACGACCTCACCGGCCCTCACATCGAAGCTGATGTCGTGGAACACCCCGTCGCGGGTGAGCCCGCGCACGGAGAGCAACGTCGGTCCCGTTTCCGGGCGTTCGCGCGGATACTGCTGTTCGATGCTGCGTCCCACCATGAGCTGTACGAGCTCCGCCTCGGGGGTCGAGGCGGGCACCTGGTCGATGCTGCGGCCGTCGCGCAGGACGGTGACCCGGTCGCCGAGGGCGGCGATCTCGTCGAGGTGGTGGGTGATGAAGACGATGCCGACACCGTCGGCGCGCAGCTGCCGCACGATCCCGAAGAGCTTGTCGACCTCCTCGGAGGTCAGGACCGCCGTCGGTTCGTCCATGATCAGGACGCGTGCGTCCAGGCTGAGCGCCTTCGCGATCTCGACCATCTGCAGCCGGGCGATGCCCAGTTCACGGACCCTGGCCCGGGGCGAGATGTGCAGACCGACGCGGCGCAGGAGCACCTCGGCGTCGGCTTCCATGCGCCGGCGGTCGATCATGCCGAATCGGCGCGGCTGGCGGCCGAGGAAGATGTTCTCGGCGACCGTCAGATCGGGTACCAGGTTGAACTCCTGGTAGATCGTGGCGATTCCGAGCTTCTCGGCGTCCTGGGCGCCGTGGATGCGCACGTCCCGGCCGCCCGCGAGGATCCGGCCGGCGTCCGGGCGGTAGGCGCCGGAGAGCATCTTGATGAGGGTGCTCTTGCCCGCGCCGTTCTCACCGAGCAGGACGTGCACTTCGCCGCTGCGCAGGTCGAAGTCGACACTGTCCAGGGCGACGACACCGGGGAAGGTCTTGCGTACGCCTTCTATGCGCAGCAACTCGACTGATTCGCTCACTCGTTGCTCCCGGGGGTGGAGGTGCGCTCGCCGCAGGAGCTGCGTACGACGAGGCGGGCGGGCAGGGTGACGGACTGCGGGGGGCGGCCTTCGACGATGTCGACCAGCGCGCGCACGGCCGCGCGGCCGAGGTCGCCCGTCGGCTGGGCGATCGCGGTGATCGGCGGGCCGGTGTGGACGAACCACGGGATGTCGTCGAACGCCGCGATCCCGATGTCCTCGGGGACGCGCAGACCGCGTGCGCGGATGGCGTCCAGGGCGCCGAGCGCCATGAGGTTGTCGGCGGCGAACACGATCTCGGGCGGGTCGGGGAGCGACAGGAAGTGCTCGGTGGCCCGCCGCCCGCTGTCGGCCTGGAAGTCGCCCTGTCCGATGTAGGCGTCGGGGAGGGCGAGCCCGTGGGTCCGCATCGCCTCCCGGAACGCCTCGACGCGCTCGTCGCCCGTGGTGGTGGCCGCGGGGCCCGCGATGATGGCGAGCCTGCGGTGGCCGAGGGCGTGCAGGTGGGCGACCAGGTCCTGGATGGCGCGGTGGCCGTCCGCACGGACGACGGGGACGTCCACCCCGGGCACCCACCGGTCCACGAAGACCATCGGGGTGCCGGCGCGGGCGACGTCCCGCAGCAGGGAGGACTCGCCGTCGGCGGGCGAGACCAGCAGTCCGTCGATCCTGCGGTCCAGGAGCGTGCGGACGTGGTCGTCCTGCTGCTCGGTCCGCTCGTCGGCGTTGCCGATGATCACGCTGTAGCCGAGGGCGCGGGCCTCCTCCTCCACGGAGCGGGCCAGCGCGGTGAAGTACGGGTTGAGCACGTCACTGATGACGAGCCCGAGCGTGCGCGTCTGGTCGGTGCGCAGCGAGCGGGCCACGGCGTTGGGCCGGTAGCCGAGGGCCTCGACGGCGGCGAGGACGCGTCTGCGCGCGTCCGGGCTGACGGAGGGATGGCTGTTGAGGACGCGGGAGACCGTGGCGACAGAGACTCCTGCCTGGGCCGCGACATCCTTGATGCTCGCCATTTCCGGACCACCTCCTTGTGGTTTCCGTGAGCCTCGAAACCAGCGGAACGGGCCGTGGAATCGATTACACGGATGATTGGAATCGATTACATGGCGGAAATCAACCCCCTGAGCGACGCCCGAGGCCGGATTGTGATGCACCACTCCCTCTCCACGCTTCGCCTGCGGCTGGCCGTAATCCGAGCTCCGAGACACCACCGAGACGATCCGGAGAGGTGCCGCCGGTTCCATCACCCCGGGCCCATCCGGCCCGGCACGGCGGTGACACGAGCACTGGAGGCGCGATGGACGGCGGGGCAGGCAGAGACACGGCGAGCGGGCGCGGGCCCGGGAACCGCAGTCGGGCGGCAAGGGGTGTGCGGTGGTGGTCCCGCTGCGCCGCCCTGGCCGCGGCCGCCGTGAGCGCCGCTCTGCTGACGGCACCCACGGCCCAGGCGGCGCCCGTGGCCGCGCAGGCCGCACCCTGTCCCCAACTCCCCTGCGAGGGAGCGGATCCGGGTCAGGTGACCGCGTGGCAGTCCGGCGGGGCGCCGAAGGTCCTGAAGCAGACGACCCTCGCCTCAGGAACCAAGATCATCCAGTACACCGGCAAGCCGGCCTGGGACGCCTCCGGCGCCCGTACCTACACCTGGGCCGAGGTGCGCTTCGGCACCGGGGTGCAGAACGGCCGGCTGTGGCTGCGCACCGAGGACAACTGGGGCGACGGCATCAACATCATCACGACTCTGCAGCACCCGCGTTCGTACCGCGCCACCACCGGCACCACCGGCATGTTCCTGTACTCGACCTCGGTCCCCCAGGGCACGTACGCCAACGGCGCCTGCGTCACCGACGGCAGCGAGCGGGGGTGCCTCAACCAGTACGCCGCCGAGGTCGTCCCGCTGGGGCCGTGCGAGGGCTGGTGCGCCGAGATCGCCGACCCGGTGGCGGTCCGGCAGTCCGACTGGTCGTACGTGGAGCGCTCCGAGTACGACCGGGTCGAACTGCCGTCGGGCGCGTCCGTGCAGCAGGTGGCCGGACGCCTGAAGCAGGGCAGCTACCTGGGCTGGGCGGAGGGCGAGCTGCCCTCGGGTGGTCGCTTCTGGCTGGAGGCGTGGCAGGGCGAGGGCCGCTGGGGCCACGTGTACTCCGCGTTCCCGCGTGACGGCGCCTCCCGCACGGCGACGGGCTCCACCCGGGCGTTCTCCTGGCTGCCGGAACTACGGGCCTGCGTCAGCGACGCGACGGGCACGGAGTGCACCAGGGACGAGGACTTCATGGCGACGACCCCGCCCGAGGCTCCGTGCAGCACGCTTCCGTGCACGGGGATCGACCCGGCGAGCGTCACCGAGTGGATGCCGAACTACGAGGGCCGCGTCGTGGAGGACGCGAACATCTACCTGGGGGGCCGGTTCAAGATCTACGAGGGCCGTCCTGCCTGGGACCCGTACCACATGTACTACTGGGGCGAGGCGGAGCTCCCGCCGGGCCGCAACGACGTCTCGGCCACGCTCATGAAACACGCGTCGAGCGGTGCCGACTCCCGGACCGCCCACCCCGTGCCACTGCCCGGCGGCCGGCTGACCGCGTCGGGCACGACGAAGATGGTCGCGCTGGACCCGCTGTCCGGGGACGAGATAGCCGGGCTGGTGGTGGACGGCAAGAAGTGGGCGTTCGCCACCCAGCAGGGGAACAACATCGACAATACGTCGGTCCAGGGCCCGGTCGGCCTGTGCGCCCCGGGGCAGACGTGTGACGGGATCTCCCCGAGCGCTGTCACCACCTGGTCGGCCAAGGCGACGGAGTGGGCGGCTGCGGCCCTGCCGAACGGTGCCCGCGTCACCCTGTCCGGCGGCCGCCCCGACTGGTCCGTGACCGACCACTACGCCTGGGCGCACTCGGACACGGCGGGCGTCACGGTGTGGCTGGAGGACAAGCAGTCCGGCGGGACGTACGCGAAGGTCGCCGACGCCGACAAACTGAAGGCGACCGACGGCCGCTGGGTGCGGGCCTGCCTGAGCGACGGGACGACGACGAAGTGCACGACGCCCACGTCGTGACCCACGCATCGTGACCCACGCGGTGTGACCCCCCGGCGGGGCGGACGGCGTGGGTCGCGAGAGCGCCGCGAACGGCCCGCACAACGCGAAGAACCCCAGCAGAGCTGGGGTTCTTCGTCATACATGGTGTCCGAGGGGGGACTTGAACCCCCACGCCCGATAAAGGGCACTAGCACCTCAAGCTAGCGCGTCTGCCATTCCGCCACCCGGACAAGGTGTC
The DNA here is from genome assembly GCF_042667905.1 of Streptomyces sp. NPDC057287. Classification (NCBI taxonomy): domain Bacteria; kingdom Bacillati; phylum Actinomycetota; class Actinomycetes; order Kitasatosporales; family Streptomycetaceae; genus Streptomyces; species Streptomyces sp. NPDC057287. Next base: position 95,730 of record NZ_JBHUYV010000010.1, read on the forward strand.
TGTCGTTCCGGGGTGTTCCCCGTGGCGACAAAGAAAACAATACCAGGGGTTTGGGGCGCCCCTCACCTGCGTTTTCGATGGTCAGTGGGGTGCGGTCGCCGACCCGGCCGGGATGTTCACGCTCCGTGGCGCATCGCGTGCACAACGTGCTTCCGGGCTACCTTCGCGGCATGAGTGGCAAGAGTGAGCGAGCGGGCCGGCAGCTGCGGGAAGGGTTGCGCGACACCTTCTGGTTGGCTCCGGCCGTGGGGCTCGTGGGCAGCTTCGTCGTGTGGTGGGTCCTCGCCGAGCTCGACACCAGGATCGTCGCCCACCTCCAGGAGGAAGGGTCCTACGCGGAGCTGGAGGATCTCCTCGCCTTCACCGGGGACGCCCGGACGGTGGTCACCACGGTCAGCGCGGCGATGATGACGTTCATCGGTGTCGTGTTCAGCATCTCGCTGGTCGCCGTCCAGATGGCGAGCGGGCAGCTCACCCCACGCGTGGTCCGCATCTTCGTGCGGAGCAGGATCAGCAAGCTGACACTGACGGTGTTCCTCGCGACCTTCGCGTTCTCGCTGCTGGTGCTGACCTCGTACGAGGGCGGGACCGATCCGGACCCACGGCGGGTGACGTCGGCGCCCCTGCTGCAGAGTCTGATGACCTTGGGGCTGGTGGGCCTGAGCCTCCTGCTGTTCGTCGCGTACGTCTCGTCCACCCTGCGGCTCATGCGGGTCGGGCCCGTCCTTGACCACATCGCCCGTGAGTCGCTGCGCGCGATGGAGCAACAGCCCGGGGAACCGGCGCAGGCGGTACCGCCTGCGGGGCCCGGGACGGCGCACATCGCGCACCGGGGGCGGGCAGGGGTGCTCCGGAGCGTGCGAGTGGCAAAGCTGGTGCGGGCCGCGGAACGGCAGGGGGTCGTGCTGCGACTGGTGCCCCGGATCGGGGACTTCCTGGTGCCGGGCACACCGGTCCTGACGGTGTACGGCGGGACCGCCCCGCCGCCGCGCGCGCTGAGCCGCACGGCCCTCGTCGGGGTCGAGCGCACGGTGCACCAGGATCCGGCCTTCGGCCTGCGCCAGCTGTCGGACATCGCGCTGCGGGCCCTGTCGACCTCCGTGAACGATCCGACCACCGCGGTGCAGTGCCTGGACCGGATCGTGCAGCTCCTCTCGGTCGCCGTACGTCTCCCACTGGCCCCCCTGCACCATCGCGACCGGCGGGGCGATGTGCGCCTCGTCCAGGAGGTGCCGGGATGGACGGATCTCGTGGACCTGGCGTTCGAGGAGATCCGGTGGTGCGCGACCCGGAGTCCGCAGGTCACGCGGAGGCTGCTGGCAGCGTTCGACGATCTGACACTGCTCGCGGCCGAGGAGCGCAGGACGCCGCTGCTCAGGCACCGTGCCCTCCTGGTGGAGGCGGTGGAGCGCACCGTGCCCGAGGCGGCCGGGCGCGCGTTCGCGCTGCGCCCGGACCGTCAGGGGATCGGCTGACACGGTCTCCGGCTCCGGTGGCGGGGCCATCCTCCCGATGTCCGCCGCGATGACCGCGGACCACTTCGGGGAGGACGCAGCCTGCTCACCGGGACCGCGCCGGCCCCGGTGAGCAGGGAGACCGACCGGCCGCACACCAGCGGCACACGCGTGGGGCCCGGTTCAGGAGAACCGGGCCCCACGCGTATATGTGCGATCAGTCCCCGCAACGGCTCTCACGGAGCGAGTGCAGGTGCTCGCTGGACTTGCGGGCGAAGGCGAGGGACTCGACCGGGTTGTCGTGCTCGGTCTGCCAGTGGTGGTACGTGCGGCCCCGGTGGGTCCGCGCGGTGACCCGGCTCAGGAAGTTCTTGTAGTCGATGTCCCCGTCACCGACGTCCGTCATGTCGTAGCCGTCGACGGCGGAGTCGTTCCGGGTTCCGTCCTTGACGTGGAAGAGGGGGTAGCGGTCGGGCTGCTTGAGCACGTAGTCGATGGGGTTGAAGGGCGCCGGTGTACCGTCCACCCGCTTGCCGAAGCGGAACTGGGCGCAGAACGCCCAGTAGATGTCCATCTCCAGGTAGACAAGGTCGGGGTCGGTCTCGGCGAGCAGGACGTCGTAGAGCCGCACCTTCGGCTTGTCGGTGGCGAAGGAGAACTCCTCCGCGTGGTTGTGCTGGTAGAACTTCATGCCACGCTTGCGGGCGGCGGCGCCGTAGGTGTTGAAGTCCTCCGCCGCGCGCTTCCAGCCGTCCACCGTGGAGCCGTAGCGGAAGGGGCCGGAGGCGGTGCCGATGTGCTTGAGGCCGAGGGCCTCCGCCTCGTCGAGGACCTTGGTGAGGTTCTGCGCGAAGGAGTAGGCGTCGGGGTTGTTGTCGTCGTAGTAATTGACGTGGCTGCCGATGGGGTTGAGGCCGTGGTCCTTCGCCAGCCTCTTGAGCTGGGCGAGGGTGATGGCGCCGGCCGAGCCCTGGGTGTACCCGGCGAACTCGATCTCGTCGTAGCCGTACTTCTCGAGTTCGGCGAAGACGGGGCCGAAGCCGAGTGTGGAGACCTTGTCGCGAAGGCTGTAGAGCTGGATTCCGAGGCGGCCGGGAGGCAGCACGGCACGGCCCTTGCCGTGGCCGTGGCCCTTCCCGTGGTCGTGTCCCTGGCCTGCCTGCGGTCCCGTCGCCTGGGCGGCGGCGCCGCTGAGGAGGGTCGCGGCCGTGGCTCCCGCGGCGACGCCCAGGACGTTGCGGCGGCTCAGTCTGCGCGCGAGCTCGGGGTCCTTCGGAGTGCGGCTCATGATCACAGATCTCCTTGTGAACGTGCGGGTGGGGGTGGATTGTCAGTGAAGTCCGGCGAGCTGGAGGAGCAGGGACTTCACTTCGGTGGCCTGGACTCGGCCGCCGAAGGCTCGGGGGGTGGAGCAGAGGATGAGCGGACCTTCCTCGTCGTCCGTGGGGAGGCGTCCGTGGCTGCCGCGGATCGGTGAGGGGTCGAGGGGGACGACCGCCATGCGGTAGCGCATCCCCAGCTTCTTGCGCGCGACGGCGGAGACCGCCTTGACCCGTACGTAGGGGTCCTGGGGGTCCATGAAGAGTTCCACGGGGTCGTAGCCCGGCTTTCGGTGGATCTCGACGAGCTGCGCAAAGTCGGGCGCCCGGTCGTCGTCGAGCCAGTAGTAGTACGTGAACCAGGCGTCCTTCTCCGCGATGGCGACGAGCTCTCCGGAACGGGGATGGTCCAGGTGGTGGGCCTTCTTGCCCTCGTCGTCGAGGAGCTCCGCGATGCCGGGAAGGCCGGCGAGGGCCTTCCGGGTCGCTTCGAGGTCCTCGGGCCGGCGTACGTAGACGTGGGCGAGCTGGTGGTCGGCGACGGCGAAGGCACGCGAGGCCATCGGATCGAGGTACTCCATCCCGTCCTGGGTGTGGACCTCCAGGAGGCCGGCCCTGCGCAGGGCGCGGTTGATGTCGACGGGCCGGTCGACACGGGTGATGCCGTATTCGGAGAGGGCGACGACGGTGCGCCCCGCGGCCCTGGCGTCGTCGAGCAGCGGCGCCACGGCGCGGTCGAGGTCGGCCGCGGCCCGGTGGGAGCGGGGGTCGTCGGGGCCGAAGCGCTGGAGGTCGTAGTCGAGGTGCGGGAGGTAGCAGAGGGCCAGGTCGGGGGTGCGGGTGGCCATGATGTGGCGGGTGGCGTCGATGATCCACTGCGAGGAGACGAGATCGGCTCCGGGGCCCCAGAAGTGGAAGAGGGGGAAGGTACCGAGCTTCTCCGTCAGTTCGTCGTGCAGCTCCGGGGGCCGTGTGTAGCAGTCGGGCTCCTTGCGGCCGTCGGCGTAGTACACGGGCCGGGGCGTGACGGTCCAGTCGGTGTCGGCGCCCATCGCGTACCACCAGCAGATGTTGGCGACGGTGTAGCCGGGGTGGGCGCGCCGGGCGGCGTCCCAGAGCTTGTCCCCCTCGACGAGCCCGTTGTGCTGGCGCCACAGGAGGACGTCTCCGAGCTCACGGAAGTACCAGCCGTTGGCGACGATGCCGTGCTCGGCGGGGGTGGTGCCGGTGAGGAAGGTGGACTGGGCGGCGCAGGTGACGGCGGGCAGGACGGTGGAGAGGGGCGCCTGCGATCCGGCCATGGCCCGGAGGTTCGGCATGTGCCGGAGCAGCTGCGGAGTGAGGCCGACGACGTCGAGGACGAGGAGCGGGGTGGGGCGGGTGCCGGATTCCGGTGCGGTCACGGGAGCTCCTTCAATCCGAGGTCGACGAGGAGGTCGCGGGCGAGGGTGAGTTCGGCGGCGATGCCGTCGGCGAGCTGGGTGCGGTTGCGGGGCCGCAGCTCGGCGGGGAGCGCCTGCCAGGTGTACGTCTCGACTTCGAGGTGCCGGGTCAGGGGCACCGGCCCGCCGACGAGCCTGGTCAGCACGGAGCGCAGGACGGGGAGGGTGGAGGTGAGCGGCGGCGCGGGAGGCGCGTGGAGCGGGACGTGGAAGTGGGAACGCCAGGGCGAGCCGTCCGGGAGCGCTCCGCCGGACACCGCCTCGTCGAGGTCGTCGGTGCCCTGGAGGCCCGAGGCGGTGAGGGTGCGCGTCTGGTGCAGGAAGCGGGGCTCGGCGAAGGCACCGAGGGCGGCGCGCACTTCGGGCAGGTGCGGGTGTTCGGCGTGGAGCGCCGCGGAGAGCTGGGCCTTGGCGACGGGGACCCCGGCCGTGCTCAGGGCGTCGAGTGCGGTGTCGGGGTCCTCGAAGGACGTGGCGAGGTGGCAGGTGTCGACGCAGACGCCGATGCGGTCGTGGCCCACCGCGGTGAGGGGCCCGATGGCGTCCGCGGTGGTCTCCACCGTGCAGCCCGGTTCGGGTTCGAGACCGATCCTGATGGACTTGCCGGTGAGCTCGGAGAGGGCGTCGAGCCGCTGCGCGAGGGTCCTGAGCGCCTTCTGCGCGGTCCCGGCCGCTGTGGGGTCGTCGGCGAACGGGGTGCGCCAGGCGATCGGCAGGGTGGAGATCGTGCCGTCGGTGACGTCGTCGGGGAGCAGGGCGGCGAGCAGCCGGGCGAGATCGGTGGTGTGGGCGAGCCGCTCGGGATCGGTCCAGTCCGGTGTGTAGACGCGGTACTTGACCTCCTGGGCGCCGAAGCCCTCGTAGGGGAAGCCGTTGAGGGTGACCACCTCCAGGCCGCGGTGGTCGAGCTCGCCGCGCAGCGACCGCAGCGCGGCGGGATCGTTGATCAGGGCGCGGGCGGCGTCCCTGGCGAGCCAGAGGCCGATGCCGATGCGGTCCCGGCCCAGCCGTCTGCGTACGGGCTCGCAGTGGTCGCGGAGCTGGGACCGCACTCCTTCGAGCGTCTCCGCGGGGTGCACGTTGGTGCAGTACGCGAGGTGGACGGTGGAGCCGTCGGGGTGGCGGAAGCGCATGGCTCACTCCCCGCCGCGGAGGATGGAGTTGCCTTCGTGGAGCGGGCCGGGCGCGGTGACGCCGAGCTGGAGCCGGCCGCTCTGCCCGTAGAAGGCGACGGGGTTGCGCCAGAGCACCTTGTCGACGTCGTCCTCGTCGAATCCGGCCTTCAGCATGGTGTCGGCGACCTTGCGGGTCTTCAGCGGGTCGCTCTTGCCCCAGTCCGCCGCCGAGTTGACGAGGATCCTGTCGGTGCCGTGGTCGCGCAGGACCGTGATCATGCGGTCCTCGTCCATCTTGGTGTCCGGATAGATGGAGAATCCGGCCCAGCAGCCGCTGTCGAGGGCGTCCTTGACGGTCGTCTCGTTGAGGTGGTCCAGGAGGACGAACTCCGGGGCGAGGTCCGACTCGCGGATGACGTCGATGGTGCGGTGGAGACCGGCGAGCTTGTCGCGGTGCGGGGTGTGGACGAGCGCGGGAAGTCCGTGGTCGGCGGCGAGCTGGAGCTGGGTGGTGAGGGCCGTGTCCTCCGCGGGGGTCATCGAGTCGTAGCCGATCTCACCGACGGCGACGACGGAGTCCTTGAGGAGGTAGCGCGGCAGGGCGTCCAGGACGGGGGTGCAGCGGGGGTCGTTCGCCTCCTTGGGGTTGAGCGCGAGCGTGCAGTGGTGGGCTATGCCGTACTGCGAGGCGCGGAAGGGCTCCCAGCCGAGGAGCGCGTCGAAGTAGTCGAAGAAGCTGGCGGGCGAGGTGCGGGGCTGGCCGAGCCAGAAGGAGGGTTCGACGAGGGCGCGGACGCCGGCGTCGTACATCGCCTGGTAGTCGTCCGTGGTGCGGGAGGTCATGTGGATGTGGGGGTCGAAGATCCTCATCAGAATTCCTCCGTGGACGTGGGGGCGGGGACGGGCGCCGGGGCCGTGAGAGCGAGGACGGTCCGCAGGCCGGCGGGGACTTCGCGGCCGGCCGCCGTACGCTCGGCCGCGAAGTCGCCGAGCATGCGGGCGAGTTCGGCGTCTCCGCGGGCCCGGTCGCCGAGGTGGTCGAGGGCTTCGACGGGGACCTCGGTGAAGAGGCATTTCAGGACGGCGTGGCGCCAGCCGTGCGCGTCGAGATGGGCCGCGCCGTACGGGCCGACGGCCGCGGCGACCAGCCGGGTGTCGTTGGTGCGCAGGGCGTCCTCGACGAGCGGGAGCGCGTCGGCTCCGAGGTCCAGCCGGTGCAGGGTCAGCAGGACGGCGCGGCGTTCGGCGGCCGTTCCCTGCTCGTAGAGGCGGGTGACGGCAGGCGGACCGGCGTGCGCCTCGACGAGCAGCAGCGCACGCACGGAGTCGGCGTACTCGAGTCCGCAGTGCCGTCCCGCCGAAGCGAACCGCAGCTCCCAGGGCGGGTTGCCGCTGTTCGCCCCGGGGTGGGCCGCGGCGTGCGCGGCCTCGGCGAGCGCCTCGTCGAGCCATGCCCTGACGGCTCCCCCGAGCAGGCCGTCGAGTTCCTTGCGGTCGATCAGCACGGTGCGGCTCCGTTCGTCGTCCCGGTCGCCCGGCGCAGGAAGTCGATCGAGCTGCGGGCCAGTTCCGGGCCCGCGTGCGAGTGGCGGGGCAGTTCCACCACCGTGAGGCCTGCGTACCCGGTGGCGGCGAGCGCCTCGAGCACCGGCGGGAAGTCGATCTCCCCGTCACCGAACGGAAGGTGCTCGTGGACGCCGCGCCGCATGTCCTCGATCTGCACGTGGCGCAGCCAGGGCGCCGCTTCCTTCACGCAGTCGACGGGCGATGCGGGTTCCAGGCACTGGCAGTGGCCGATGTCCAGGGTGAGCCCGAGGGGTTCCGGGTCGCCGAGGAGGGTGCGCAGCCGGTGGAAGTCGGCGAGCGTGGCAAGGAGGTGGCCGGGTTCCGGTTCGACGGCGAGCGGGACGCCCGCGCGGGCGGCCGCTTCCAGTACGGGGCCGAGCGCGTCGGTCAGCCGCTGCCACGCGGTGTCGGTGCCGGTGTCCGGCGGGGTGATGCCGCTGAAGCAGTGCACGGCGTGGGCGCCGAGGTCGGCGGCCACGTCGACGGCGCGGAGGAGCAGGGCGATACGCGCCGCACGGGCGTCCGGGTCCGGGTCGAGGAGGGAGGGGCCGTGCTTGCGCCGGGGGTCGAGGACGTAGCGCGCGCCGGTCTCGACCGTGACGCCCAGACCGAGTCCGGCGAGCCTGCGGGCCACCTGGCGGGTGCGGGCGGCGAGGTCCGGGGCGAGCGGGTCGAGGTGCATGTGGTCGAGGGTCAGACCCACCCCGTCGTACCCGAGGTCGGCGAGGAGGCCGAGGGCGTCGTCGAGACGGAGGTCGGTCAGTCCGTTGGTTCCGTAGCCGAGGCGGAGGGTCATGTGGGGCTCACCTTCCGTGCGAGGGTGCGGGCGAGGGGGACGAGCCCCATGACCGCGAGCCCGTTCAGCGGAGCCCCGGCCCTGGCGGCGAGCGCGGCCTGCAGCGGGATCATGGCGCGGATCCCGCCGCCGACAGCCCGCTGGGTGAGGGGCGGGGAGGGGTTCAGCGCGGCGTGGAGGAGGGGGATCGCGGAGGTCCGGAGGTAGGCGCCGGTGAAGGCGGTGAGCAGCAGCCCTCCGGTGGCGTCGCGTGGTCGGGGCGGCTCCCCCGGTGACGGCAATCCGCGCAGGACGGCGGCCCCGAGCGCGGCGACACCGGCCAGCGCCGTCAGCGGTGCCGCCGTTGATCCGCCCTGCGCCTCGTGCCGGGAGACGGCGGTGACGGCGTAGGTGTGCGCGCCGAGGGCGAGCGCGGCGGGGAACGCGGCAGCGGGGGCCTGGGCACGGACCGGTCGTGCGGCGGCGGTGCGTGCGGTCACGGTCGTCGCCGTCCGCACGGCCGGCGGGCTCGCGGCCGGCGCCCCGGTCACCGCAGCCGCCGCGTCCGCCGTCCTCGCCGTCGCCGTCGCCGTCGCGCCCAGCAGCAGGTCCAGGGCGCGGGCTGCGGCCATCGCGGCGGGTCCCAGCTTCGTGTGCTTCAGGTGCAGGTCGTAGGCCCAGACCGTGGCCGCCAGGCCGGACGCCACGGCCAGGGCGGGGCGGCCGGCGCGGGCCGCGAGGGCCAGGCCCGCCGCAGTCAGGGTGCCCGCGGCGGCCAGGGCGGCACCCGGCGCGATGCGGCCCGACGGGATCGGGCGGTGAGGGCGGTCGACGGCGTCCTCCTCGCGGTCCGCCCAGTCGTTGAGAGCCATGCCCGCCTCGTACAGGCACAAGGACGCGCCGACAGCGAGGGCCGTGCCACGGCCGGGACGCAGCCCGGCCGCCGCGGCCCCGGCGAGCGCGTCACCGGGCACAGTGAACAGCGCGGACACCCGCAGCAGCTCCGCCCATGCCCGCAGGCGCGCGCGGCCGCCGGGCCGCCTGTCCGGGGCGGGCGCAGTCCCGCCCGCCCCGGACAGGCTGATCGGGGGGACCCGCACGGGTGCGGCGGGCGCCTGCGGCCCCGCACCGAGCAGGCGGGGGGCTCCGGTCACCGCGGCGAGGAGACGGAGGGGCCTCACCGGTCGGCCCGCAGGCGTTCGGCGAAGGCCAGCAGCGCCGCGTACTGCTCGGGCAGCGCGGCCGGACCGCCGTCCGGGTCCTTGAAGTAGAAGCCCAGCTCGGGCCGCGGGCCGGTCAGGCCCGCCTCGTGCGAGCGGGCCAGCAGCCGGGCCAGGTCCAGGACCAGCGGTGCGGCCAGAGCGGAGTCGCAGCCCTGCCATATCGTCTGGAGGATCATCCGCGAGCCGAGGAACCCGTCGAACGCGATGTGGTCCCACGCCGTCTTCCAGTCCCCCATCGCCGGTACGTCGTCGATGTGGACCTCGCCCTCCGGGGCGGCCCCGAGGGTGTCGGCGAGCACGCGTTCCTTGCCCGCGTTCTTGGCCGCCGCCGCCGCCGGGTCGGCCAGCGCCGCCCCGTCCCCGCCGCCCAGCAGGTTCGTGCCCGACCACGCCCGTACCGGCAGCGCGCGCTGGACGAACATCGGGGCGAGCACGGAGCGGAGCAGCGTCTGGCCGGTCTTGCCGTCGCGTCCGGCGTGGGGAAGCGCGCAGGAGGCGACGGCGTCCTCGAGGTGCGGGCTGCGGAGCCCGGTGGACGGGGTGAAGTTGGCGTACGGACAGCCGGCGCGGAGGGCAGCCGCCGCGTAGAGGGAGCTGGCCGGGAGCCGGGAGTCGTCCTCGCCGGGGGCGGGTTCGGTCGAGGCCACGTTGATGACGACGGTGCGCGCCAGCCCGTTCCGGCGGGTGAAGTCCTGGATGTCGGCGGCGAAGGCCGCGATGAGCTCCTCGTCGGTGCGGGTGTCGCCCGGGAGCGGTCCGCCGGGGCGTATCTCCCTGTCGGCGGCGCCGAGTTCGGCGGCGACGGCGGAGGGCAGACCGTGCGGGAGGACTCCCCCGGCCGCGAGGGCCTCGGCCCGTTTGGGCAGGGGGCAGTCGAGGGTGTCGTGGCCGCCGAAGACCAGGGAGGTCGGCGACGGCAGTCCGGTGCCGGTGAAGGGTGGTGTCTCGGTGACCATGCCGGTCGGCGGGTGGAGCCCGGCCGCGATGGCCGCGCACCCCGCGGTGGCGGTGGTGGCGACGGAGCCGCGAGCTCCGATGAACCAGACTCCGGTACGAGCGGCGTGTGCGGTCACGGGCTGCCTCCCAGGGGGGATGAAGAGGGGTGGTGAGCGGTGGGCGGGGAAGACGTGCTCTTCCCCGCCCACCGCCGGCGCAGGAGGTGGCCGCCCTACGTCGAGGGCAGCTCCTTCAGCTGGATGTTGCGGAAGGACACCTGGTCGTCGGCTCCGTGGTTCTGGAGACCGATGTAGCCGTCCTTGAGGCTGCGGACCGGGTCGGTGTTGGTGAAGTCGTTGATCTTCACCCCGTTGAGGAAGATCTGGAGCCGCTCGCCCTGGACCTTGATCTCGTAGCTGTTCCACTGGCCGGGCGGCCGGAGGACCTGGTCACGGGCCTTGATGTTGGCCGACTTGAAGGTGTAGACGGCTCCGGTGGTGCGGTCCGCCGCGTCGGTGGCGTCGATCTGGACCTCGTAGCCGTTGTTCACCGCGGACCAGGGGTCGTCCGAAGCCGGGAAGCCGACGAAGACACCGGAGTTGTCGTCGCCCGCCATCTTCCAGTCGAGCTTCAGGGAGTAGGACTTCAGCTCCTTGGCCTGGTAGGTCAGGAGGCCCATGCCGCCCTCGGAGCGCAGCTCACCGTCGGCCACGGAGAACTTCCCGGGGCCGGCCTGCTTCCATCCTTCGAGCGTCTTGCCGTTGAAGATCGGCCGGTAGCCGGTGTCCGGCTTGCAGTCGGCCTTGACCTGGCCCGCGGAGTAGCGCAGACCGCCCAGCAGGTGCTGGCGGAAGGCGGGTTCGGCGTAGGACTCCTTGGTGTGGCCGAGGCCGGTGTAGAAGGAGCGGCCGCCCTGGTACGCCTGGCACCAGGCGATCGGGTGGTCCCCCTTCATCGTGCCGCCGGTGTAGGTGGTCTCGTCCAGCGTGGCGAGGACCTGGGCCTTGTCCCGGGGGTTGGTGCGGTAGTTGTACCACTCGTCGGTACGGTCCCAGGCCTCGTCCAGGTGGGCGGTCGCCGGGTGGTCGTGGTTCTCCACGCGGACGGTCGCCGGCTGGATCTGGGGGTGCGAGTCGAAGTAGGCGCCCACGAGTCCGCCGTAGAACTCCCAGTCGTACTCCGTGTCGGCCGCGGCGTGGACGCCCATGTAACCGCCGCCGGTGGCCACGAAGTTCTCGAAGGCCTTCTGCTGGTCGGCGTTGAGGATGTCACCGGTCGTCGAGAGGAAGACAACGGCGTCGTAGCGCGCCAGGTTGCTGGTCGTGAACTGGCCCGCCTCCTCGGTGGAGTCGACCGTGATGTTGGTGTCCTTGCCGAGCTCCTTCAGCGCGGCGACGCCCTCGGGGATCGAGTCGTGGCGGAAGCCGCCGGTCTTGGAGAAGACGAGGACGCGCTTGGCGGTCCGGTCCACCGGGCTGTTCGAGAGCTCGAAGTCGTCCACGTCGTACAGCGCTCCCGCTCCGCCCTTGAACACGAGGAAGAGTTCCGTGGCCTTCTTCGGCGCGCCGCGCAGCGGCACGTCGACGTCCTGGAACGAGTCCCAGCTGCCCGTCACCGGGATGGGCGCCGAGCCGAGGATCTTGCCGGTGGGCGAGCCCGTCCGCACTTCGAGGAAGCCTCCCGCGCCGGCCGAGGACGTACGGGCGGTCAGCTTGGTGGTGCCGTCCAGGATGTACGGCTCGAAGGAGATCCAGTCGTCGTTGTCGATGTCGCCGACGGTGCGGCCGCCGTTGGCACTCGTCTTGCTCGGCGTGGTGACACCGGAGGAGTTGTCGAAGTGCTCGGCCTGGCGGTGGCGAGGCTGGAGCTTCGCCCCGTCACGGCCGGTCAGCGCGGCCTGTCCGCCGCCACCGCCGTCGGTGTAGGACGCCGAGATCCCGCCGTAGATGTTGGCGTTCGGGTCGTGGCCGCCCTCCATGGCGGTCTTGATGGTGCCCTCGCAGCCGTGCTCGGTGGTGATGTCGTGGCCGTGGCTGTCATGGCCCAGGGTGAACTTGACCTCGACCTTGGAGCAGTCGATCGTGCCGTCCTCGGGGTCCTTGACGGTCACCTTGAAGGGCACCTCGTCACCGAACTCGAACGGCTGCCCGTCGGCCGGAGCCTCCAGCACGACCGTGGGCGCCGTGTTGCCCACGGTCACGTGCACGCTCGCCGAACCGGTGCGGCCCGTCGGGTCCTTCGCCGTCACGGTGGCGGTGTACGTGCCGTTCTTCTTGTACGTGTACGTGGGGTTGGCGGCCGTCGAGGTGCCGCCGTCACCGAAGTCCCAGGCGTACGTGAGGGCGTCACCGTCCCCGTCGGTGGTTCCGGCGGAGGAGAACTTCACCTTGAGCGGTGCGACACCGGAGGTCTTGTCCGAGGAGGCCTCGGCGATGGGTGAACGGCCGCCGGTGGCGTTCTCGATGCGGTAGAGCGCCGAGTGCTCGTCGCCGCCGAACCAGGAGAGGCCGTAGTCGAGGACGTACAGCGCGCCGTCGGGGCCGAAGGCCATGTCCATGATCTGCGTCCCGGTCCACGGGACGTCGTTGATGGAATGGACGGCGCCGTCGGCGTCCTGCTCGATGCGCTTGATCCACTGCCGGCCGAACTCTCCGGCGAAGAAGTCGCCGTCGTACTCCTCGGGGAACTTCACCGGCGAGTCGAGGTCCGCGTCGTAGTGGTAGACGGGCCCGCCCATGGGGGACTCGGAGCCGGTGCCGAACTCGGGCACGGAGGCGCCGTCGTACGGGATCCAGGCAGCCTGCGCGGGCGGCAGGTCGACCAGCCCGGTGTTGTGGCGCGACTCGTTCTTCGGCGCGGCGCAGTCGAAGCGGGCGCCGGAGGTACCCGTGGCGAAGTCGTAGTCGTTGAAGGCATCGTTGTCACCGGTGCAGAAGGGCCAGCCGAAGTTGGCCGGCTTCGTCACCCGGGCGAACTCGACCTGGCCGGCCGGTCCGCGGTTCGGGTCGGCGGCGCCCGCGTCGGGGCCGTAGTCACCGACGTAGAGGATGCCGGTGGCCCGGTCGACGCTGAAGCGGAACGGGTTGCGGAAGCCCATCGCGTAGATCTCGGGGCGCGTCTTCTCCGTCCCTGATGCGAAGAGGTTGCCCTCGGGCACGGTGTACGAGCCGTCGTCGCCGACCTTGATGCGGAGGATCTTGCCTCGGAGGTCGTTGGTGTTGCCGGCGGTGCGGCGGGCGTCGAACGCGGGGTTGCGGTCGGCCCGGTCGTCCAGCGGGGAGAAGCCGTCGGACGCGAACGGGTTGGAGTCGTCGCCCGTCGAGAGGTAGAGGTTGCCCTGCGCGTCGAAGTCGATGTCGCCGCCCACGTGGCAGCACATGCCGCGGGTGGTCGGGATGTCGAGGACCTTCTTCTCGCTGGCGTTGTCGAGCGTGCCGTCCTCGTTGAGCACGAAGCGCGAGAGCCGGTTCACGCCCTCGAACTTCGCGAAGTCGGCGGCGGTGCCGTTCTCCGGGGCGTCGCCGGCCGGGGTGTCCAGCGGGGGCGCGTAGTAGAGGTAGATCGCCCGGTTCTCCGCGAAGTCCGGGTCGATGCCTACGCCCTGGAGGCCTTCCTCGTCGTGCGAGTAGACGGGGATGGTGCCGGAGACGCGTGTGTTGCCCGCGCTGTCCGTGATCCGCAGTTCGCCGCTGCGCGAGGTGTGCAGCACGCTGCGGTCGGGGAGCACGGCCAGCGAGATGGGTTCGCCGGTCTCGGCGGCGCCCTTGGCGAGCGTGACCTGCTGGAAGTCCTCGGCAGCGTCCTGCGCGGCCGCGGACCGCGGGGCGTCGGCGGTGGCGGCGGGCGAGGAGCCCAGGGTGAGGGTTGCGGCGGCGAGCAGTCCGCCGGTCAGGAGAGCCAGTGATTTTCGGGCGCGGAGCCGTCTGCTGCTTCGGTGCACGTGCGTCCTCCGGGTGTGCCGGTTGTTCGGGCGGGTGCGTTCTGCCGTTTCGCGCGGGGACTGCCGCGCTCGTCACCGGGACTGCTGAGCCCCCGGTGACGCGAGTCATGTCGTGTACACGGAATGGACGGTAGCTGTGTTCGTCCGGTACGGAAAGCCCTTGCACAGCAGCTGGGTCGAACTTTTCCCTGCGGGAGGACAAAGCAGTTTCAGGGCATGCCGAACCGCCCCCTGGCATGTCCCTCCGACCGTCGGCAGGCCTGCCCGCTGCGGAGTCGGGCCTGCCCGGAGGCCGGGCGCGGGGGTACGGGGGCGGAGCCCGGGCGGGCCCGGGCTCCGCCCCGCTGATCGTCCTGCTATTCGCCCCCGCCGAACGCCGCGTCGAAGGACGCGCTCGGCGGGTCGAAGTCGAAGCGCTTCAGCGAGGCGAGCGCTTCGGGTGCCCCCGTCAGCCGGTCCATGCCCGCGTCCTCCCACTCCACGGACACCGGCCCCTCGTAGCCGATGGACCTCAGCATCCGGAAGACGTCCTCCCAGGGCACGTCACCGTGGCCCGCCGAGACGAAGTCCCAGCCGCGGCGCGGGTCGCCCCACGGCAGATGGGAGCCGAGGCGCCCGTTGCGGCCGTCGAGGCGCTTGCGGGCCTCCTTGCAGTCCACGTGGTAGATCCGGTCCCGGAAGTCGTACAGGAAGCCGACCGGGTCGAGGTCCTGCCACACGAAGTGGCTCGGGTCGAAGTTCAGCCCGAACGCGGGCCGGTGGTCGACGGCCTCCAGGGCGCGGTGCGTCGTCCAGTAGTCGTAGGCGATCTCGCTCGGGTGCACCTCGTGGGCGAAGCGCACGCCTTCGGCGTCGAAGACGTCCAGGATCGGGTTCCAGCGCTCCGCGAAGTCCTCGTAACCGCGCTCGATCATGTGCGGCGGGACCGGCGGGAACATCGCGACCAGGTGCCAGATCGACGACCCGGTGAAGCCGATGACCGTGTCGACCCCGAAGGCGGCCGCCGCCCGCGCGGTGTTCCCGATCTCCTCGGCAGCCCGCCGGCGTACACCCTCGGGCTCCCCGTCGCCCCAGATGCGGGCGGGCAGGATGCCCTGGTGGCGCTCGTCGATGGGGCTGTCGCAGACGGCCTGTCCGACCAGGTGGTTCGAGACCGCCCAGCACTTGAGGCCGTACTTGTCGAGCAGCTGCCGCCGCCCGTCGAGATAGCCGGGATCAGCGAGGGCCTTGTCGACCTCGAAATGATCTCCCCAGCAGGCGAGTTCGAGGCCGTCGTAGCCGAAGTCCCGGGCGAGCCGGCAGACCTCCTCCAGTGGCAGGTCGGCCCACTGGCCGGTGAACAGGGTGAAGGGACGGGGCATGCGCACGACCTCCTAGAAGGCGACCGGGGTGTGTACGGAGTTCTTGGCGGCGCTCTCCTCGACGGCGGCGAGCACCCTCTGCACCTGGAGCCCGTCGGCGAACGACGGCACGGGGGCACGCCCCTCGGCGATCGTGCACACCACGTCACGGGCCTGGTGCACGAAGGTGTGCTCGTAGCCGAGGCCGTGGCCCGGCGGCCACCACGCCTCCAGGTACGGGTGCTGGGGCTCGGTGACGAGGATCCGCCGGAACCCGGCGCTGGTGGCGGGCTCGGTGTGGTCGTGGAAGGAGAGCTCGTTGAGCCGTTCCAGGTCGAAGGCGATGGAGCCCAGCTCCCCGTTGATCTCCAGGCGCAGGGCGTTCTTGCGTCCGGCCGCCATCCTGGTCGCCTCGAAGGAGGCGAGGGCTCCCGACGCCAACCGTCCGGTGAACAGTGCGGCGTCGTCGACAGTGACCGCCCCCCGCGCGGCACTGTCCGCGGCGCCCGAGAGCCCGGCGGCGGCCCCGGCGAGCACGGGCCTCTCCCTCACGAAGGTCTCGCTCACCGCCGACACCCCGACCAGGGGTTCCCCGGCGAGGTACTGGGCGAGGTCCACGATGTGCGCCCCGAGGTCCCCCAGTGCGCCGGAGCCGGCCCGCTCCCGCTGCAGTCGCCAGGTCAGCGGCGACAGCGGGTCGACGAGCCAGTCCTGGAGGTAGGTGGCCCGTACGTGCCGCAGGTTTCCCAGCCTGCCCTCCTCGATCATCGCGCGGGCGTAGGTGAGCGCCGGCACCTTGCGGTAGTTGAAGCCCACGATCGCCACCTGGCCGCGGGCGGCGGCGCGCTCCGCGGCCTCGACCATGGCTTCCGCCTCGGCGACCGTGTTGGCGAGCGGCTTCTCGCACAGCACGTGCTTGCCCGCCTCCAGCGCGGCGATCGCGATCTCCGCATGGCTGTCGCCCGGGGTGCAGATGTCCACCAGCTGCACGTCGTCCCGGGCGATCAGGGCGCGCCAGTCGGTCTCCGCCGCCGCCCACCCGTGCCGGGCGGCGGCGGCCTCGACGGCCGGACGGTCGCGTCCGCAGATCGCGGCGAGAGCGGGTCTCACCGGCAGGTCGAAGACATGTCCCGCGGTGCGCCACCCCTGTGAGTGGGCGGCGCCCATGAACGCGTATCCGACCATGCCGACGCCGAGTGTCGCCGTCGGCGGCGGCGCCCCGGTCTCCTGCTCCGACTCTTCCCTACGGGCCATGCGGACTTCCTCCTCGTCGGTGGTTCGGTGGCGGCGGCGGTGCGGGATCAGCTGAAGCCCGTCGGCAGGTACTGGTCGATGTTCTCCTTCGTGACCACGGCCGAGTACAGCGTCAGCGAGGTCGGGATCTCCATCTCGGAGAGGCCTCCGACGCCCTTGTTCTGGCCGAGGGCGCGCGCCAGGTCGATGGCGGAGGCCGCCATGGTGGGCGGGTAGAGCACGGTGGCCTTCAGGACGCTGTTGTCGGCCTTGATGGCGTCCATGGCGGACTTGGCACCCGCGCCGCCGACCATGATGAACTCGTCGCGGCCGGCCTGCTGGATGGCCCGCAGTGCGCCCACGCCCTGGTCGTCGTCGTGGTTCCAGAGGGCGTCGAACTGCTTCTGGGCCTGGAGGAGCTGGGCCATCTTGGCCTGGCCCGACTCCACGGTGAAGTCGGCGGCCTGACGGGCCACCAGCTTGACGTTGGAGTAGTTCTTGAGGGCGTCGGCGAAGCCCTGGCTGCGCTGCTTGGTGAGTTCCAGGTTGTCGAGGCCCGCGAGCTCGACGACCTTGGCGTTCGCCTTGTCCTTGAGCTGCTCGCCGATGTAGTGCCCGGCGTTGAGGCCCATGCCGTAGTTGTCCCCGCCGATCCAGCAGCGGTAGGCCTGCGGTGAGGCGAAGACGCGGTCCAGGTTGACGACGGGGATGCCGGCCTTCATGGCTTCCAGGCCGACCTGGGTGAGCGCCTTGCCGTCGGCGGGGAGGATGACGAGGACGTCGACCTTCTTGTTGATGAGGGTCTTGACCTGGCCGATCTGGGCAGCGGTGTCGTTGGATCCCTCGGTGATCTCCAGGGTCACCTCCGAGTACTTCTCCGCCCGCGACTTGGCGTTGACGTTGATGGCGTTGAGCCATCCGTGGTCGGCCTGCGGCCCTGCGAAGCCGATGGTGACGGGGGCGCCCGGCTTGTCGTCCGCGGCGGGCTGGTTGCTCGGTGCGGCCGCCGCCTCCTTGGGATCGTTGCTGGTGCAGGCGGTGAGGAAGGCTCCCGCGGAGACGGCCGCGGTGCCGAAGAGCAGTCCTCTGCGGCTGGTTTCTGGCATGGCTGTCGAACCCTTCATCCGGTGTGTGCGTACGGAACAGCGGGTGGGTGATCAGTGCTCTGAAACGGGAGTGGTGCTCAGGTCCCGCCGCCCCGCAGCGTGCGGCGCTGGACGAGGACGGCGGCGACGATGATGGCGCCCTTGGCGATCTGCTGGACATCGCTCTGAAGGTTGTTCAGCGCGAAGATGTTGGTGATCGTGGTGAAGATCAGGACCCCGAGCACGGAGCCGACGATGGTGCCGCGGCCGCCGCTGAGGAGGGTGCCTCCGATGATCGCGGCGGCGATGGCGTCGAGCTCGTAGAGGTTGCCGTTGGTGTTCTGGCCCGATCCGGACAGGATGACGAGCATGAACGCCGCGATGCCGCAGCAGAGGCCGGAGAGCAGGTAGAGGTAGAGGCGCTGGCGGCGTACGTCGATCCCCGCGAGCCTCGCGGCTTCCGCGTTGCCGCCGACGGCGACCGTACGGCGCCCGAAGGTCGTCCGGTTCAGGATGAGCCAGCCGGCCACGGTCACCGCGGCGAAGACGAGGACCAGCGGCGGGATGCCCAGGACGTAGCTGTCGGGCAGGCCGAGGTCCAGGACGGACTGGACGGTGACGATCTGGGTCTTGCCGTCGGTGAGCTGGAGGGCCAGTCCGCGTGCCGAGGCGAGCATGGCCAGCGTCGCGATGAACGGGACCATGCCGCCGTAGGCGATCAGCAGCCCGTTGACGAGACCGGCGGCCAGGCCGACGACGACGGCGGTGAACAGGATGCCCGCGAAGCCGTACTCCTGGGTGGCGAGGGTCGTCGCCCAGACGGACGCGAGGGCGACCATCGCCCCGACCGACAGGTCGATGCCTCCGCTGATGATGACGAAGGTGACGCCGACGGTGACGACCCCGATGACGGAGGACTGCGTCAGGATCAGCTGGAGGTTCCCGGTGTCCAGGAACGCGTCCGGTTCGGTGAAGCCGCCGACGGCTATGAGGACGGCGAGGACACCGAGCAGCGACAGGTTCCGGACATCGGCGCGCAGGCCGAGCGCGCGCAGGCCACCGCTTCGTTTCGAGGGCGGCGCGGTCGCGGGGCCGGTCACGGCCCCCTTCTCCGGCCCGTGGTGCTGCGCCGACGGTGCGGGCTGTGTCATGACGTCGGGCTCCCTTCCATGACGAGGTCGAGGACACGGTGCTCGTCGAGCTCCCTGGCATCGGCCGTGTGCACGACACGGCCCTCCCGGAGCACCAGCACCCGGTCGGCGAGGCCCAGCACTTCGGGCACTTCGCTGGATACGAGCAGAACGGCGAGGCCTTCGTCGGCCAGCCGGCGGATCACGGCGTAGAGCTCGGCGCGGGCGCCGACGTCCACACCGCGGGTCGGTTCGTCGAGCAGCAGGACCCGGCAGCCGCGCAGCAGCCAGCGGGCCAGGACCGCCTTCTGCTGGTTGCCGCCGGAGAGGGTGCGGACGGCTGCGTCGGGGTTGTCGGGGCGCAGGGAGAGTTCGCGGGTGGCGGTCCTGGCGGCCTCGCGCTCGGCGCCCCGGTCGAGCCAGCCGGCCCGGGCGAAGCGGGACAGCGAGGAGACCGAGACGTTGCGGGTGACCGACTCCGTCAGCAGCAGGGCCTGCGCCTTGCGTTCCTCGGGGGCCAGGCCGATCCCCGCGGTCACCGCGGCCCGGACGCTGCCGGGCCGCAGCGGTGTGCCGTCGACGAGGACGCGGCCGGCGGTCGGCTTCCTCGCGCCGTAGACGGTCTCCAGGATCTCGGAGCGTCCGGATCCCACGAGGCCGGCGAGGCCGACGATCTCTCCGGGCCGCAGCTCCAGGTCGACCGGCTCGAACTCGCCCTTGCGGGACAGCCCTTCGACCGTCAGCACCGGATCGGCCGCGGCCCGGCTGCCGGGGGCGGGCCGCTCGGGGAAGACGTACTCGACGTTGCGGCCGGTCATCATGGCAACGATGTCGCGCGTGGGCGTGGACTTGGCCGGGAGGCCGACCGCGACGGCCCGGCCGTCCTTGAGCACGGTCACCCGGTCACCGATGCGGCGAATCTCCTCCAGCCGGTGGGAGATGTAGACGACCGCCACTCCGTCGGCGGTGAGCCCGTCGACGATGCGGAAGAGGTTGTCGACCTCGTCGGGGTCCAGCGCCGCTGACGGCTCGTCCATCACGATGAGCCGTACGTCGTGGGAGAGGGCCCGCGCCATGGAGACGATCTGCTGGTGGGCTGCGGAGAGGTCGCCCACCAATCGGGCCGGATCGACCTCCGGGTGCCCGAGGCGCTTCAGGAGTGCGGCGGCCAGGGTGCGGGCCTCGCGGGTCCGGACGACGAACCCCGCGCTGGTGGGTTCGTGCCCCAGGAAGACGTTCTCTGCGACCGACAGGCCCTCGACCAGGTCGAGTTCCTGGTAGATGGTGGCGATGCCCAGCCGCATCGCGGTGATCGGCGAGGACAGCTGGACGGGCTCGCCCCGCCAGGTGATGGCGCCGTCGTCGGGCTGGTGGGCCCCGGCCAGCACCTTGATGAGCGTGGACTTGCCTGCGCCGTTCTGGCCGAGGAGGCAGTGGACTTCACCGGCCTGCACCTCCAGGTCCACGCCGTCGAGGGCGCGCACACCGGGGAACGATTTGGTGATGCCGGACATGGTGAGCAGGGGTGGTTCTGGTGCCATGACGAATCCCCTCGGCGAACGAGGTCTCCCCTGCTCGGGCGAAGCCGAGCTGCTCGGGGAAGGCCGGTGAGCGGGCAGGGCGCAGTGCCGGCGGTGCCGTACTGCTGACGGGACTGCTGGGTGGTACTGCTGTGCTCGTGCTGTGCGGTTCTGCGGGCGGAGCTCGGAACGGGCTGCTTACGGAGGTGGCGGCGGAGCGTATGCCGAACGGCGCACCGGCCCTGGCATCAGGCCGGTGAGAACAGGTGGTCGCTGATGAGCCTGGCCGCGCCCGTGACTCCGGCGACGGGCCCCAGCTCACCGAGGACGATGGGGAGGTTGCCCGTGGCCAGCGGCAGGGACTGCCGGTAGACCTGGGTACGGACGCTGGCGAGCAAATTGTGGCCGAGCCCGGTCACTCCGCCGCCGATCACGACGAGGCCCGGGTTGAAGAAGCTGACGAGTCCGGCGATGACCTGGCCGACCCGGTTGCCGCCTTCGCGGATCAGGTCCAGCGCCGTGGGATCACCGGCCGCGGCGGCCGCGGCCACATCGACGGCCGACAGCCTTCCGGCCGCGTCCAGCCGGGCCGCCAGCTCGGGCGACCTGCCGGCACGGGCCGCGTCCTCGGCATCACGGGCGAGGGCGGCACCGCTGAAGTGGGCCTCCAGGCAGCCCCGGTTGCCACAGGCACAGGCGCGCCCGTCGGGTTCCACCTGGATGTGGCCGATGTCTCCGGCGCTGCCCGTCGTACCGCGGTAGACCTCGCCGCCCACGACGATGCCGCAGCCGATACCCGTACCGATCTTGACGCAGAGGAAGTCGCCCACGGAACGGGCGACGCCCGCGTGCTGTTCCCCCAGCGCCATCAGGTTCACGTCGTTGTCGACCATGACGGGGCAGCCCAGTTCCTGGCTGAGCGCCTCGCGGACCGGGAAACCGTCCCACCCGGGCATGATCGGCGGCGCGACCGGTACGCCTTCGGGGAAGCGGACGGGCCCCGGTACGCCGATGCCCGCGCCGTCGAACCCTTCGGCGAGCCCCGAGGCCCGGAGCTTGGCCGCCATCGCCAGCACCTGCTCGAAGACGGCGACGGGTCCGTCCCGTACGTCCATCGGCTGGTTCAGGTGGCCGAGGACCTCCAACTCGGCGTTGGTGACGGCCACATCGACGGACGTGGCGCCGATGTCGACTCCGAGGAAGCGGAGCCCGGGGGCGAGCCGGATGTTGTGGGAACGGCGTCCGCCGCGGGATGCGGCGAGTCCGTCGGCCACGACCAGTCCGGTCTCCAGGAGCCGGTCGACCTCGACGGCGAGCTTGGAGCGCGAGAGGTCGACCTGATCCCCCAGCTGTGCGCGGGAGTTGGGCCCTCCGTCACGCAACAGCCGGAGAAGCCGCGCCTGATGCGTGTTCGCCGGTCGTGCCGTCATGCGTCTCACGCGTCCCTCCCCCGCCATTCGGCCAGTCCGTCGTGCTTTCGAGGGGAACGTAGCAGCGGTTTACCGGAGTGGGAAGAAGTTGCGCATGAATCCGCTCCAACTTTCTCCACACTCAGGACAAAGGTGCGGCGGAAGACACGCAGGAAGGCCGGGGCGATCAGCCCCGGCCTTCCTGCGGACGCTCACGGCCGTCCCGACGATCAGCCCTGGTCGCGCCGGTGGTACGTCTGGCGCGTGTGCTCGGTGTGGGCCCGCATGATCTCGGTCGCCCGCTGCTCGTCCCGGGAGGCGATCGCCGCGATCAGCTCCCGGTGCTCGATCCAGGACTGGGTGCCGCGCTGCCGGGCCACCGGCGTGTAGTACCAGCGGACGCGGCGGCCCACCTGCCCGGCGAGCTCCGACAGGACGACGTTGCCCGCCAGCTCCATGACCTTGGCGTGGAACGCCGCGTTCGTCGCGACGGCGAGATCGACGTCATCGGCGGCGACGGCCCGCTCCCCCTGCGAGCACAGCTCCTCCAGCGCCTCGATACCCGGCCGGCCGGAGTGCGCGGCGGCCAGCCGGGCGGCCTCGGCCTCCAGCAGGGTGCGCACCGAGAGCAGCTGGTCCGCCTCGTCCTCGGTGGGTTCGTGGACGAACGCGCCCTGCGCGGGGCGGAGATCGACCCAGCCCTCCGTGTTCAGCCGCTGGAGCGCCTCGCGCACCGGCTGGCGCGACACCCCCAGATGCCCGGCCAGTTCGCTCTCGACCAGATGCTGGCCAGGCCTGAGGGCGCGCGTGGTGATCAGCTCGAGCAACGCCTCGTACACACGCTCACGCAGAGGCCCGGGCCTCTCCAGCTTCGGCACCGTTCCTTGCGGCAGTCCTGCGGACAACATCGCGGTCCCCCTCCGGGCGCCCGGCAATTGCTTATCGTCTACAGTCTACCGAGCGCAATGCCGCAACGGGGGCCCAGAGGCTGTCGGGTGACCTCAGGGGCAGCGGATCACCTGACCCGCGTACGAAAGATTCCCGCCGAAGCCGAAGAGCAGGGCGGGGGCACCGCTCTCGACCTCGCCCCGCTCCACCAGCTTGGACAGCGCCATCGGGATCGACGCGGCGGACGTGTTGCCGGAGTCCACCACATCCCGGGCGATGACCGCGTTGACCGCGCCGATCTTCCTGGCGACGGGCTCGATGATCCGCAGGTTGGCCTGGTGCAGCACCACGGCGGCGAGGTCCTCGGGCGTGACGCCGGCCCGCTCGCAGACCTTGCGGGCGATCGGCGGCAGCTGGGTGGTGGCCCAGCGGTAGACCGACTGCCCCTCCTGCGCGAAGCGCGGAGGCGTGCCCTCGATCCGTACGGCGTTGCCCATCTCGGGCACCGAGCCCCAGAGGACGGGGCCGATTCCGGGCCGGTCGCCGCCGCCCGGATCCGCGGCGACGACGGCGGCACCCGCCCCGTCGCCCATCAGGACACAGGTGGACCGGTCGGTCCAGTCGACGATGTCGCCCATCTTGTCGGCACCGATGACGAGGGCGCGGGTGGCGGCCCCGGCCCGGATCGCGTGGTCGGCGGTCGCCAGGGCGTGGGTGAACCCGGAGCAGACGACGTTGATGTCCATCACGGCCGGCGAGCCCATGCCCAGGCGCGCGGCGACGCGGGCGGACATGCTCGGCGAGCGGTCGATGGCCGTGGAGGTGGCGACGAGAACCATGTCGATGTCCGAGGCCTGCAGCCCGGCCGACGCCAGCGCCTTCGCCGCGGCGTGCGCGGCCAGCTCGTCCACGGGCTCGTCCGGGCCGCCCACGTGACGGGTCCTGATGCCGACCCGGCTGGTGATCCACTCGTCGCTGGTGTCGACCATGGCCGCCAGGTCGTCGTTGGTGAGGACCTTGGCAGGCTGGTAGTGGCCGAGCGCCACGACACGTGAGCCGGTCATGTACGGGTTCCCCTCGCTACGTTTGGCAGGAACTATCCAGTCTTGGTTGCTACCGATCGGTACAGGGGCACGTAACCCCACAGGAATCCGGGCCCGAGGTTGGAGCGTCTCGAACAGCTCCCCGGGAACTTTCACGGACACCCCGCCGCCACACCGGAACGGCGAGGGCACCAGGCACCCGTTGTCGCGAGCATCGATCCCTCACGAAGGGATACTGTAGACAGTATCCTGTCGGCTGGACGCCGGTCGGGCGTCGGGCCTGTCGACCATGTGCTCCTCGGCCCCCATGCCGACTCGCACCCGGTGTCGACCCGCCGGCCCGTCCACTGATGCGCGAGGACACCACCGTGACGGCGGCGCAGCACGGCATCCCCTGGTGGCACTTCCATGGGCCGGTCGACCCTTTCGGCGGGGACGTGGGACGAGCCCGCGCAGACGCGGACCACCACCGTCTGCGCCTACTGCGGCGTGGGCTGCAACACGACCCTCCACGTCCAGGAGAAGGAGATCGTCGAGGTCACCTCGCCGCACGACAACCCGGTGACCCATGGCAACCTCTGTATCAAGGGCCGTTTCGGCTTCCAGCACGTACAGAATCGGGATTGAGGGCCATGGGACGGGTCACCGAGCGTCGCCGCACCATCCGCATCCGGGACGGAGCGGTCACGACCCGCCCCGACACCCTCGTCGCCGAGGAGCCCCTGGAGATCCGGCTGAACGGCAGGCCGCTCGCCATCACGATGCGGACCCCGGGTGACGACTTCGCGCTCGCGGCCGGCTTCCTGGTCAGCGAGGGCGTGATCGGTGAGGGCTCCGAGGTGCAGTCGATCGTGTACTGCGCCGGGGCGACCGCCGACGGCGTGAACACGTACAACGTGGTGGACGTGAAGCTCGCCCCCGGCGTGGTGGTCCCCGACATCACGTTGGAGCGCAACGTCTACACCACCTCGTCCTGCGGGCTGTGCGGGAAGGCGAGTCTCGACGCCGTCCGCACCACGACCCGTCACCCCGTCGCCGACACTCCCCCGGTCCGGGTGACGCCCGCCCTGCTCTCCGCCCTCCCCGACCGGCTGCGCGAGGCGCAGCGGGTGTTCGACCGGACCGGGGGTCTGCACGCCGCGGCACTTTTCTCGCCGGAGGGCGAGCTGCTCGACATCCGGGAGGACGTCGGCCGCCACAACGCCGTCGACAAGCTCGTGGGGCGTGCCCTCACGGACGAGCGCCTGCCGCTCTCGCAGTCGATCCTGCTGGTGTCGGGGCGTGCCTCCTTCGAGCTGGCGCAGAAGGCGGTGATGGCAGGCATCCCGATGCTCGCGGCGGTCTCGGCACCGTCGTCGCTGGCCGTGGACCTCGCCGCCGAGAGCGGACTGACCCTCGTCGGCTTCCTGCGGGGGCAGTCCATGAACGTGTACGCGGGTGACCACCGCATCGCCCTGGAGGCGACGGTGGGCCGGGGCTGAACCGGCCCGCGCGGGGCAGGGGCCCGGCCGGCGGGGAGCGCCCCTGCGCCGGCCGGGCCCTCTCCTGCGCGACGCCCCGCGGAGGTGGCGGCTTCACCTGCCGTCCCGGGAGGCTGCGGGGCGGCGGCCTACGCGGTCAGCCGCTCACGTGCGCGGTGATCGGTGTCCACCGGTTCGACGCAGCTGTCGGACCGGTTGATCTCGGCCCACACCGCGTCCAGGGAGAGGCCGAGGACATCGGCGATCGCCGCGATGGTCGGGAAGGCGGGAGTCGCCACGCGGCCCGACTCGATCTTCCTGAGTGTCTCCGGTGAGACGTGCGCGTCGAGCGCGATCTCGAGCATCGAGCGTCCTCCCCGGGCACGTCGGAGGAGGGAACCGAGGCGCCGGCCGCGTGCGACCTCTGCGGGAGTGAGCGGCAGTCTGACCATGGATCCGATTCTAGTACCGGTATAGTTTGACCGGTATAGTTTTTGGTTCCACGAGGAAAGTGACACATGATCGAGATCCTGAACCCCGCCCTGCTGGCCCGGGCGGAAGACACGGGCGCCCTGGTCGCGGACATCCTGCAGACCCTGAAGGGCCGCAGCGCGGTCGGCACGAACCTCCTGGACATCGACCGGTGGACCAAGACCATGATCGCCGAGGCGGGAGCGCAGTCCTGCTACGTCGACTACGCACCGTCCTTCGGCCGCGGTCCCTTCGGCCACTACATCTGCACGGCCGTCAACGACGCCGTGCTGCACGGGCGCCCCCACGACTACACGCTCGCCGACGGCGATCTGCTCACGCTCGACCTCGCCGTCTCCATGCGAGGAGTCGCCGCGGACGCCGCCATCAGCTTCGTCGTCGGCAGCGCGCAGCCCCGGGAGAGCGTCGCGATGATCAGGGCGACCGAACGCGCGCTGGCCGCAGGGATCGACGCCGCCAGGCCCGGAGCCCGTATCGGCGACATCTCCCACGCCATCGGCACGGTCCTCGGCCAGGCCGGCTACAAGATCAACACCGAGTTCGGAGGGCACGGCATCGGGTCGACGATGCACCAGGACCCGCACGTCCCGAACACCGGGCGGCCCGGCCGCGGATACACGCTGCGCCCGGGGCTGCTGCTGGCCCTGGAGCCGTGGGTCATGGCGGACACCGCCCAACTCGTCACCGACGCCGACGGGTGGACGCTCCGAAGCGCGACGGGCTGCCGGACGGCACACACCGAGCACACGATCGCCATCACCGAGGACGGAGCCCGGATCCTCACACTGCCGAAGCCGGCGCAGCCGTAGGACAGGCTCCCGCGCGCCTTCCGGCCACGGGGCGCGCACGTACGGGGTCGAAGCGACCGGCACCGCTCACGCTCCGGCACCTCGGCCCTGGTGCCTCAGCTCACGGGGACGGGCTGCTCCGGCACCGCCCCGCTGTCCGGGAGCGGGTCGCGCGAGCGGCGCTTGGCGATCACCGCGCAGACCATCAGCTGCATCTGGTGGAAGAGCATCAGCGGCAGCACCGCGAGACTGGCGTGCGCACCGAACAGCACACTGGCCATGGGAAGTCCGGCCGCCAGACTCTTCTTCGACCCGGCGAACTGGATGGCGATCCGGTCCTCCCGCCCGAAGCCCAGACGCTTCGCCCCGTACCAGCTCAGCGTGAGCATGAGCGCCAGCAGCACGGCCTCCGCGCCGAGCAGGCCGCCGAGCCGGAGCGGGGTGACCTGGTGCCAGATCCCGGCGACCATGCCCTCGCTGAAGGCCGTGTAGACCACGAGGAGGATCGAGCCGCGGTCGACGTAGCCCAGCACCTTGCGGTGGCGGCCTATGAAGCCGCCGACCCAGCGGCGCAGCAGCTGCCCCGCGAGGAAGGGCACCAGCAGCTGCAGGACGATCTTCACCAGGGCGTCGGTGGAGAACCCTCCCGCGCTGCCGCCGAGCAGTACGGCGGCGAGCAGCGGGGTGAGCACGATCCCGGCGATGCTGGAGAACGAGCCGGCGCAGATCGCGGCCGGCACGTTGCCCCGGGCCATCGAGGTGAAGGCGATCGACGACTGGATGGTCGACGGGACCAGGCACAGGAAGAGGAATCCGTCCTGGAGCTGCGGGCTCAGCACGTGGGGCACCAGGCCGTGGCCGGCCAGCCCGAGCAGCGGGAAGACCAGGAAGGTGCAGGCCAGGACGGTGAGGTGGAGCCGCCAGTGCTTCAGCCCGTCGAGCGCCTCGGCGGTCGAGAGGCGCGCTCCGTACAGGAAGAAGAGCAGGGCCACCGCTCCGGTCGACGCCCCGCCCGCCACATCGGCGCCGGTCCCCGACACGGGGAGGAGCGCCGCGAGGACCACCGTGCCGACGAGCGCCAGGATGTACGGGTCGACCGGCAGCCAGGACGGCAGCGCGGGGATACGACGGCTGGTGCGGCGGCTCATGTGCTCCGTGCTCTCTCGGTGGGTTCGTGGCCTCCCCATCGTGCGCCTGATCACCGCGATCGGGAATCCGGTATACCGAACTGACTGTCATCACGATTCGCGATAGCCTCGCGCCATGTACGACCCCGTCCAGCTCCGCACCTTCCTGGCCGTCGCCCAGACCCTGAGCTTCACCCAGGCGGCACGCAGGCTCGGCATCCGGCAGTCCACGGTCAGCCAGCACGTCCGCAGACTGGAGTCCGAGGCCGGTCGGCAGCTGTTCAGCCGGGACACGCACCGGGTCGATCTCACCGAGGACGGCGAGGCCATGCTGGGCTTCGCCCGGACGATCCTGCAGGCCAACGAACGGGCGGCGGCGTTCTTCACGGGCACCCGGCTGCGCGGGCGGCTGCGCTTCGGAGCGTCCGAGGACTTCGTCCTGACGCGGCTGCCGGAGATCCTGGAGTCCTTCCGTCGCGAGCATCCCGAGGTCGAGCTGGAGCTGACGGTGGAGCTGTCCGGAGCGCTGCACCGGCAGCTCGCGGCCGGCCGGCTCGATCTGGTGCTGGCCAAGCGCCGCACCGGGGACACCCACGGCGAGCTGGTCTGGCAGGACACACTTGCCTGGATCGGCGCCCCGCAACTGCGGATCGACCCCGAGCGCCCGGTCCCGCTGATCGCGTTCCCGCCTCCGGGCATCACCAGGGCGCGCGCCCTGGAGGTGCTGGAGGAGCACGGCAGGGCCTGGCGCTTCGCGTGTACGAGCGCGAGCCTCAGCGCTCTGGTCGCGGCGGCGCGCGCGGGCCTCGGAGTGATGGCGCACACGCGGGGGCTCATCCCGCCGGGTCTCGTGCCGGTGCCCGCCCGGGCCGGTCTGCCGGAGCTGGGAGATGTGGATTTCGTGCTGCTGCACGGGCGCCGCAGGGACACGGCCCAGGAGGCGGCGGACGCTCTCGCGGCGGCGATCCTGGCGGGCGGCGACCGTCTCCACCGCGGTCCGGTCATCCCCGCGCACCCGGAACCGGCGTAAGCGCCGCGTACAGATTCGGTGGAGATTCCCGCCCCAGCCACTTACCCGGCGGTCAGAAGTACGCCCGAGCCTTGCCCATCTGGCCCGATTTCTACGGTTGGCCTGGCCAGATGCCACGTTTTCCGGAGACTTCGGACCCTCCCGCAGCTCCGCGCGGTGAGGTAGCGTCGCGGCGCCGTGCGGAGCCACAAGGAGCAGGTCATTGCGTGAGTTCACCGTCCCACCCATGGCCGCTGCCCCTCAAGTCGGCGGTCTTGCCGACACCGTCTTCGATTTCGCGGAGGAGGAACCCCACCGGACGGCCCTCGGCCGCAAGGACGCGGAGGGACGGTGGCACGACGTGTCCGCCGCCGCGTTCCGCGACGAGGTCATGGCACTCGCCAAGGGCCTGATCGCCCAGGGCATCCGGTTCGGCGACCGGGTCGCCCTGATGTCCCGTACGCGCTACGAGTGGACCCTGTTCGACTTCGCCCTCTGGACGGTGGGCGCCCAGTCCGTGCCGATCTATCCGACGTCGTCGGCCGAGCAGGTCCTGTGGATGCTGCACGACGCCGAGGTCGCGGCCGTCATGGTCGAGCACGAGGACCACGCCATGACGATCGGTTCCGTGATCGACCGGCTGCCGAACCTGCACCGGCTCTGGCAGCTGGACGCGGACGCCGTGGGGGAGCTGACCGAGGCCGGGGCGCTGATCGACGACGAGGTCGTCCACCGGCACCGCCGGGCGGTGACCCCCGATTCGGTGGCGACCTTGATCTACACCTCCGGCACGACGGGGCGCCCCAAGGGCTGTGTCATCACCCACGCCAACTTCATGTTCGAGGCCGACACCATGGTCGCCCGCTGGCACCCGGTGTTCCTCTCCAAGCCGGGCGAGGAGACGGCGACGCTGCTCTTCCTGCCGCTCGCGCACGTCTTCGGACGCATGGTGGAGATCGCCGCGCTGCGTGGCCGCGTGAAGCTGGGGCACCAGCCGGAGCTGTCCGCGAAGGCGCTGATGCCGGACCTGGTGTCCTTCCGGCCCACCTTCATCCTGGCGGTGCCGTACATCTTCGAGAAGGTCTTCAACGGCGCTCGGCGCAAGGCGGAGTCGGAGGGCCGGGCCGGGGCCTTCGACAAGGCCGTCGAGGTCGCGGTGAAGTACGCCGAGGCCATGGAGGACCGTGCCTTCGGCACCGGCCCCGGACCCTCCGCCGGGCTGCGCATGCAGCACCAGTTCTTCGACAAGGTCGTCTACCGCAAGGTCCGCGAGGCGATGGGCGGCCGGGTGCGGCACGCCATGTCGGGCGGCTCCGGCATGGACCGGCAGCTCGGGCTGTTCTTCGCGGGCGCGGGAGTCACGGTCTACGAGGGCTACGGACTCACCGAGACGACGGCTGCGGCAACGGCCAATCCGCCCGAGCGGACCCGCTACGGCACGGTCGGCCAGCCGATCCCGGGATCCTCGGTGCACATCGCCCGGGACGGCGAGATCTGGGTGCACGGCGCCAACGTGTTCTCCGGGTACCTGGGCGACCCCAAGGCGACGGACTCCGTACTGCACGACGGATGGCTGGCCACCGGCGACCTCGGCGCACTCGACGAGGACGGCTACCTGACCATCACCGGACGCAAGAAGGAGATCCTCGTGACCTCCGGGGGCAAGAGTGTGGCCCCGAGCGGGCTGGAGGAGCGGGTGCGCGCGCATCCACTGGTCGCGCAGTGCATCGTCGTCGGGAACGACCGGCCCTACATCGCGGCCCTGGTCACCGTGGACCACGAGTCGGTGGAGCACTGGCTCGCCATGCAGGGCCGCACGCCCATGAGCGCCACGGACCTGGTACGCGACTCCGAGCTGGAGATGGAGGTGCGCCGGGCGGTGGTGGCCGCGAACACGGCGGTGTCCCAGGCGGAGTCCATCCGCACGTTCCGCATCCTGGCGCACCAGTTCACCGAGGAACACGGTCTGCTGACCCCGTCGCTCAAGCTGAAGCGGAAGGCGATCGAGACGGCGTACGCGGCCGAGGTCGACGCGCTCTACCGGTGAACACGCCCCGCCCGGCCTGATGGCCCGTCAAGCACGCCTCCGCCTCGTTCACCGGATCGTGGAAGCCGGGAATGCTCGAGCCGTCCCGATCGTTGCCCGGGGGAAGAATCAACCCACAACGTAAGGATCGACTGCTCGTGAGCCAGGTCCCCACCATCACCCTCAACAACGGCCTCGAGATGCCGCAGCTCGGCTTCGGCGTCTGGCAGGTGCCGGACGACGAGGCCACGGCGGCCGTGACCACGGCCCTGGAGGCCGGGTACCGGAGCATCGACACCGCCGCGATCTACGGGAACGAGGCGGGCACCGGAAAGGCCATCGCCGCCGCCGGTGTGGCCCGTGAGGAACTGTTCGTCACCACCAAGCTGTGGAACAGTGAACAGGGATACGACTCGACGCTGCGCGCCTTCGACGCGTCACTGGACAAGCTGGGTCTGGAGTACGTCGACCTCTACCTCATCCACTGGCCGGTACCGGCCAAGGACGCCTACGTCGACACGTACAAGGCCTTCGAGCGGATCCTCGCCGACGGCCGTGCGAAGACCATCGGCGTGTCCAACTTCCACCCGGAGCACCTGGAGCGTCTGCTGGGCGAGACCTCCGTCGTCCCGGCGGTCAACCAGATCGAGCTGCACCCGCAGCTCCAGCAGGCCGCGTCCCGGGCCTTCCACGCGAAGCACGGCATCGTCACCGAGGCGTGGTCGCCGCTGGGCTCGGGCAAGGGCCTCCTCGACGTCCCGACGGTGGCCGCCGTCGCGCACAAGCACGGCCGGACCCCGGCCCAGGCCGTGCTCCGCTGGCATCTGCAGACCGGTCACGTGGTGATCCCCAAGTCCGTGACGCCGTCGCGGATCGCGGAGAACATCGACGTCTTCGGCTTCGAGCTGGACGCCGACGACCTGGCCGCGTTCGCCGCACTCGACGAGGGCAAGCGCCTCGGCTCGGACCCTGCCGAATTCAACCTCGGAGCCTGACCCGTCCGGCTCCACCGTGTGCCCCCGCCGCGTACAGCGGCGGGGGCACACGGGCGTGACGGCGCGGTCAGCTCCGCCGTGGGTCCTGTCCGGCCGAGCCCTCTCCGCCCGGTCTGCGGAAGGCCAGCAGCCGGTACGCCGGGTCGGGGCGGGGGTCCTCGGGGTCGGGCAGTGCGGCGAGTTCCTCCGCGAGCCGGGCGGCGGCCGCCCCGGGCAGGGACAGTCGCGACGCGTAGTCCCCGCGCAGCACCGCACGGGCGGTGCGCAGCGGCGAGCGGCCCTGCCCGTGACCCGCGAACCCTGCTTCACCGGCCGGTTCCAGGCCGAAGCGACCGGCGTATCCCGTGACGAGGCCGGCGGCGTCGGCGGGCCGCGTGCTCAGACAGGGGGCCAGCACCGCGTCGATGTCGCTGCCCACGTCGTGCCCCGCGTCCTTGTCGACGGTAGCGACGAACACCCCGCCGGGACGCAGCACCCGGGCCGCCTCCGCCACCACCTCCCGGACCGCGCCGTCCCCGCGCAGCAGGTGCAGCAGCCAGACCGCGCTGACCGCGTCGACCGCACCGGCTGCCAGGGGCAGTCTCCGTGCGTCGGCCAGGGCGACCGCTCCGATCCGCTGCCGGGCCAGCCGCGCCATGGCGTACGAGGCGTCGGCGCCGAGCACTCGGAGCCCCGGACGGCCTAAGGCGATCCGCTCGGTGACCAGCCCGGTCCCGCAGCCGATGTCCAGCAGGGTCCGCGCGGACGGAGGCACCAGCGTGAGGACCGCGCCGGCGGCGGCCTCGGCGCGGGGTGTCCCTCCGCGGGTGGAGTCGTACCGAGTGGCTTGCTCGTCGTAGTCCAGCACCCTGCAAGCCTAGAGCGCGCGCCCACGCACGGGGGGGTGGTGTAGCCGACAACGGGCCCGCATGAAAGCGGAGTTGCGTCATCCGCCCACCGTACGGGCCGTGCCGGCACCGGACGCCTGCGGCTACTTCGCCCCGTGCCCGGCGGCGACCGCCTCGACGCGAGCCGCCAGTGCCAGGTCCTTCCGCGTCACGGCGCCACCCGCGTCGTGGGTGTGCACGGCGAGGGCCACCGTGTTGTAGCCCAGCGTCAGGTCCGAGTGGTGGTTGAGCTCCTCCTGGATCTGGGCGACGTGGACGGTCAGCCCCGTCGCGGCGAAGTGGGAGGGCAGCCGGTAGGTGCGGGTGATCCGGTCCCCCTCGAGCTGCCAGCCGGGCAGTTCGCGCAGCCCTGCCTCGATGTCGTGCGCGGAGAGCGGTTCGGTGGGCATACGGCGACTCCTGGGCGTATCGGGTGCGGCCAACAGTGCTTCCGACGTTACGGTCCGGGGCCGTCGGCTGTCGCGCCTGACACAGGACGGCCCATCGGCTGTCGCGACCGGCGCGGGAAGACCCATCGGCTGTCGCCACTGGCACGGGGCAGTACCGGGGCTGCCGGCCGGTCCGTGTCATGCGGGCCCGGGTGGCCGCGTCCAGGGGGCGTCGCTCCGGGCGAACTGGGTCGCCGCCGTGCTCAGTGCGGCGAGGAGGACCGCGGCGATCATCAGCGGCAGGGCCGGGTGCCCGTTCAGCAGGGACAGGGCCCCGAGGAAGGCACCGGCCAGCATGGCCGCCGCGGAGAGGGCGCGCCGCCCCGCGCGGCTGCCCGGCCCCTTCGCCAGCCGACTGTCGGCGATGGCCCCGGTGAGGGTGCGGGTCAGCACGGTCGTGGTGAGGTCGGGCACCGCGAGCGCCCGGACCACGGCGTTCTGCACACCGAGCCCGAGGCCCAGCAGCACGATGAGGGTGAAGCGGGCGCCGCCGGCGTAGGGCCTCCCCGAGAGCAGGGCAACCGTCATGGCCGCGGTGACGAAGGCGGTCTCCAGGAGGAGCGCGTGCTGCAACTGCCGGCCCCGGTGGGCCCCTGCCCGGTGCACGGTGGACCCGCCGGACAGGGCCCCGGCAGCGAACGAGACGAGTGCCACCGCCGATGCGGGCGCCGAGAAGCCCGGTGCGCCGGCGAGGGCGAACCCCATCAGGACGACGTTGCCGGTCATGTTCGCGACGAAGACGTGTCCCAGGAGCAGGTAGCTGAACGCGTCGACCAGTCCGGTGAGCACGGTCAGGACGAGCATCACCGGCGGCAGCGGCCCGTGCGGCCCGGTCATGTCGGGTACGAGCGTGGCCCGCACGTCACGCAGCACGGCATGCATGAGGGCACGCTCCGTTCACTGGACGTGATCAGGATTGTGCCGCAGCCCGGCGGGCGTACGGCCCGTACGCGCCGGGCAGGGTGCCTGTCCGCCCTGCCCGGCGAGCGGTGCCCCCGGGTTACACACGCGCTCCGTTGTCGGTCGGGTCCCGGCGCGTCCGCACGGTCCCCCGCCCCGGTGCACGCTTGCGGCCCGGCGGCGGGACCTTGCCGCTCCTCTCCAGCAGCAGTGCCCCCGGTACTGCGGTCAGCACGGAGGAGTACGTCCCGACGCAGATGCCGATGAGCAGGGCGAGCGCGAAGTCCGCGAGCGAGTCCCCGCCCAGCACGGTGAGGGCGACCAGGATGAACAGGGCGCCCATCCCCGTGTTGACGGTGCGCGGAACGGTCTGCAGGACGGCCCGGCCGGCCACTACGGCGAGCGGCGTGCGCCGATCACCGGCCCACAGCTCCCGTACCCGGTCGAAGACCACCACGGAGTCGTTGACGGAGTAGCCGATGACGGTGAGGAGTGCGGCGAGGAAGATCCCGTCCACGGGGCGGCCGAGCCATGCGAAGGCGCCGACCAGCAGGATGACGTCGTGCACCAGCGCCCCGACCGAGGCCACGGCGAAGGTCCAGCGGAACCGGGCCACGAGATAGGCGAGTTGCACGAACACGGCGACGCCGAGGGCGATCAGGGCGTTGCGCCGCAGTTCGTCGCCGAGGCTGGGCCCGATGAGCTCGTCCCGCACCTTGACGGTCTCGCCGCCCTCCTCGGCCAGGGCGGCCCTCAGGGCGTGCTCCCCGTCGTTGTCCAGCTTGCCGGTGCGTACGGAGATGTCGTGCTCGCCCGCGGTGGTGACGTCGGCATCGGCGAAACCGGCGGCGGCGATCGTGTCCCGGGCGGCCTCGACGCCGACGGGCCTGCTGGTGGAGTACTCGACGAGCCGCCCGCCGGTGAATTCGACACCCAGGTCGACGCCGCGCACCAGGATGCCGGCCACGGCGACGAGGACGAGCGCGGTGGAGACGGTCAGCCAGCGGTGCGGCGACCGGAACAGCTGGGGGTCACGTGCGCTCAGCCAGGTGCGGACGCGACCGGGGCGTGCGATGCCGTTGACTCCGCGGTAGTCGCTGACGAACCGTGAGCCCGCCGCGGTCTCGGTGAGCGCGCGGGCGATGACCAGCGCCGAGAACATGGAGGCCAGGACGCCGATGCCCAGCGTGACCCCGAAGCCCTTGACCGGCCCGGAGCCGAGGAGGAAGAGCAGGGCCGCGGCGATGAGAGTGGTGACGTTGGAGTCGGCGACCGCGCTCCACGCGTGGCGGAAGCCGGCCGTCAGCGCGGAGCGCAGCGAGCGGCTCGTCCGGTGCACGTACTCCTCGCGGGCCCGTTCGAAGACAAGGACGTTGGCATCGACCGCCATTCCGATGGCGAGGACGAACCCGGCCAGACCGGGCAGGGTCAGCGTGACTCCGAGCGCGACGAGGGCGGCGTAGGAGATCACGCCGTACGCGGCGAGAGCGAGGGCGGCGAGGGCTCCGAAGAGCCGGTACACGAAGGTGATGAAGAGCGCGGTGGCTGCCGCACCGATGAGCGCGGCCCTGGCGCTCGCGTCGATGGCCGCGGCGCCGAGCGTCGGGCCGACGGTCCGCTGTTCGACGGTCTCGACGGGCAGGGGGAGGGCGCCGCCCTTGATGAGCAGCGCGAGATCGCGTGCCTCGCCGGCGCTGAAGGAGCCGGTGATCCGGGTGGAACCGGAGGGCAGGCCGGTCCCGCAGCCGACCGACGCATCGACCTGGGGCGAGGAGATGACCTTTCCGTCGAGGACGATCGCCACGCGGCGGCGTTCGTCCCCGGCCGGGTTGCAGGCGGCGTCCCCGGTGAGCCGCTTCCACTTCCGGCCCGCCTCCTCGTGGAAGTCGAGGGAGACCGTCCAGCCGGTGCCCTGCTGGGCGTCGAACTCCGCGGTGGCGTCCTTGACCCCCGCGCCGGAGAGCCGCTCCGGGCCCAGGGCGAGGAGAGCGCCCTGCTCGTCGGGGAGTGCCCTTCGAGCGTCCTGCTCGGTTCCGGTCCCCCGCACGGCGTGGAAGCCGAGCTGCGCGGTCCTGCCGATGACCTCGGCGGCCCGGCGCGGGTCCTGGACGTCGGGCAGTTCGACGATGATCCTGTCCACGCCCGAGCGGGTCAGGACCGGTTCGGCGACACCGAGCGAGTCGATGCGCTGCCTCAGCACCTCCATGGTGCGATCGGTGCTCTCCCGGTCGGCCTTCGCCGTGCCGGAGTCCTTGGCCTGCAGCACCATCCGGGTGCCGCCCTGGAGGTCGAGGCCGAGTCTGGGTGACATGGTCAGGGTGATGAGCACGGCGACGAGCAGCACGGCGGCAGCCAGAACCGCTCGCACCGTGGTGGCGCGAGTCATGGGAATCCCCTCGAACGGGCGTCGTCCGCCCCGGACTCAGAGGGGGCGGGACGACAGGTCTGCGGAACGGGACCGGTGGTGGGCCGGCTGAGCGGCCGTCACAGCCGGAGGCCCCCGCACGCCGGGCAGCTCCGCCCGGATCCGTACGACGACGGGGGGACCGGCACCCGCAGCCCCGGGTGCTCCGCCCCGAGGGGGATGGTCCCGTCGGCCCGGTGGCAGAGCGGACTGGCCGTGCGGAGGCACATGGTGCGGGGCGTGCGGCCGGTCGGCTCCGGCGCGCGGCCCGGGTACGGGATCGGCCTCCGCCCACCGGGCGGGAACGGGCCGGCCGGCCACCGATGGCCCGGAGACGTGCGCGGAACCCTCGAACGCCGACGCGCCACCCCGGACGGCATGCCCGACGCGGCGGTCGTGCCCGCCAGGACGGACGGCATGTGCGTGCCCCGGGGCGACCGGTCCGGCAGGACGGTCTGCGTGCGCGACCGCGGGGGTTCGTACGGGGAGCGCGGCTCCGGCCGCCGCCGGTGCGCCGCCGAGCAGCGTCAGGAGGGCGAGGATCAGCCCGGCAACGAGGCGCCGGGCCGGTGTGCCGTGCCGCGCCGGTGTGCCGTGCGGCGGTGGTGTGCCGTGCCGCGCCGGTGTGCCGTGCCGCGCCGGTGTGCCGTGCGGCGGTGGTGTGCCGTGCGGTGCCCTCGGGGGCGCGTTCCCCCGGGGTGCCCCCGGGAGGGGGCTCACTTCGGCAGGACCGGGACGACGGATGCCGCACCCGCGGAACCCAGGACGGAGCCGAGGATCAGGGCGGCGCCCCGCACGACGGCGGTCGACG
The DNA here is from genome assembly GCF_042667905.1 of Streptomyces sp. NPDC057287. Classification (NCBI taxonomy): domain Bacteria; kingdom Bacillati; phylum Actinomycetota; class Actinomycetes; order Kitasatosporales; family Streptomycetaceae; genus Streptomyces; species Streptomyces sp. NPDC057287. The sequence continues at coordinate 132,475 of NZ_JBHUYV010000010.1, forward strand.
GGTCGCGGTCGACGCGCACCGGCACACCGAGGCAGTCCGCGATCCGGCCGGTGACATCGCTCAGGAGCGCTCCGCCTCCGGTGAGCACGGGGCCGCGGCGCAGCGCTCCGCGTACCGCGCCGTGCCGGTCCTCACGCCACATGGACGCGATCAGGTCGAGCGCGTACCGGGAGACCCCGGCGGGCAGCGACGGTGCTTCGAAATCGCTGAGCCCCACCTCGGCCTGACGGGCGTCGACGACCGCTCCGTCGACGAGCAGGGCCACTTCGGTCAGCTCGGCACCCATGTCGACGACCAGCACCGGGCCTCCGCCGGGCCCTGCGGCGCACGCGGCCGCCGCACTGGCGCTGTTGAGGACCACGGCACCGGACGGGCCCAGGGCCGCGAGGAGTTCTCCGACCGCCGTGCGGTGCTCCTGTCCGGCGAGGACCGGATGGCTGAGCACGATCACACTGTCCTGCCGGTGGTCGCCCAGCGCGGTGCGGGTGAGGCGCTTCAACAGTCCCGCGCAGGCCTCCGGATCCACGATGCGCCCCCGGCGGACCGGGCGGTGGGCGGCTTCCTCCCAGCCGGCCGGTCCGCAGGGGACGAGTCCCTCTCCCAGGACCCAGGCTCGGGTCCCGGAGCTGCCCAGGTCGATGGCCAACCCCCTGGCCGGACCAGGGCTGTGGCCCTCGCCGGCTCGGATGTCGGGCCGACGGAGGACCGGGCGGCGCCGCCGTCCGTCACGTGAAGAACGCACCGTCCCTCATCCTCCACTCCCCCACCACGCACCCGGGCTACTGATAGCAAGGCATGATCGAGCCATCACTATGCAATACAGAGACGGGAAACGCCACTGTCCTGGTGAATCCAAGGGATAAGCCCGCGCGTGTCTTTCATACCTCCACGGAAAGGTGGGCCTCGACCAGCTCCGCGAACTCCTCGGGCGCGGCTATCCGGACACCGAGGTCCTCGGCCTTGGTCCGCTTGGATCCGGCCTTCTCCCCGGCGACGAGCAGGCTCGTGCGCTTGGAGACCGCCGAGGAGGACTTCCCGCCGGCCCGCTCGATCAGCTCGTTCATCTGGTTGCGAGAGAGCTTCTCCAGGGCCCCGGTCATGGCTCCGGTGACCACGACGGTCATACCGGCGAGCGGCAGCCCGGCCGGATCCTGCCCCTCGGCGCCGTCCTCCGGCTCCGCCCCGGGCTCGGGCGGCGGGGTCGCGCCGGGCTCCGTCATGTTGACCCCGGCGGCCACCAGCTTGGCGATCAGCGGCGCCAGCTCCTCCAGCTCCGAAACGACGGCGGCGGCCTTCTCCTTGCCGATGCCGTCGACCCGCTGCAACGTCTCGGCACCGGCGGCGACGATCAGCTCCATCGAGGCGAAGTACCGGGCAATCCTGCGGGACATGGAGCGCCCCGTGCCGCGGACCCCGAGGGCGCAGAACACGCGCGACAGCGGCCGGCCCTTGGCCGTGCCGATGGCCGCCAGCAGGTTGTCGGTGGACGTCTCGCCCATCCGGTCCAAGGAGAGCAGCTGGTCGCGCTCCAGCGTGAAGAGGTCGGCGAAGTCCTGGACGAGACCCGCGTCGACGAGCTGGACGACCCGGGTGGCACCGAGGCCCTCGATGTCGAGCTGATCGCGGCCTGCCGCGTAGGAGATGGACGCGACCAGACGGCAGTTGCGGCCCCGGGTGCAGCGCCAGCGCTGCTCGCTCATGTCGATCTCCGAGCCGCACTGGGGGCACGCCTCGGGGAATTCGACCGGCTGCTCCTCGCCCGTCCGCAGATGCGCCACAGGGGCCTCGATGCGGGGGATGATGTCCCCCGCCTTGTAGACCATGACGTGATCACCCAGGCGCAGGTCCCGGCGGGTGATGTCGGCCGGATTGTGCAGCGTGGCGTAGCCGACGGTGGATCCGTCGATCTCCACGGGCTCCAGCACGGCGCGCGGCGCGATGATCCCGGTCCTGCCGACGTTCCACTCGACGGCCAGCAGCCGGGTGACCTTCTCCACGGCCGGCAGCTTGTAGGCGATGGCCCAGCGCGGTGCCCGCGTCCCGGACCCCGCGTCGCGCTGGTCCTCCGCCAGGTCCGCCTTGATGACGATGCCGTCGATCCCGAACGGCAGCGAGGCACGCAGCGCGGCGATGTCCTCGACCCCGGCCTGCACCTCCTCGACCGTGGTGACGGTGCGCGGGGCGACCGCGGTGTCCGCCGCCGTGTGCACGCCGAGCCCGGCGACGTACTCCAGGACCTCGCTGTGCGGGAGTCCGGCCAGAGTGGCCGTCAGCTCACCGGAGTCCGCGAGCGCGAGCGCGCCGTACGCGAAGAAGGTCATCTCCACCCGGTACGGGCGGTCCTTGGCCCGCAGCGTGCCCGCCGCGCCGTTGCGCGGATTGGCGAAGGGGGCCGCGCCGTGCTCCGTGCGCGCCGCGTTCGCGTGCTCGAACTGCTCGTTGGTCATGAGGATCTCGCCGCGCACCTCGAAGGTGACGGGGGCTCCGAGCCGCTCGGGCAGGCCGAGCACCGTGCCGATCGCGTGCGAGACGTCCTCCCCGGCCGTCCCGTCGCCGCGGGTGATCAGCCGGTCCAGGCGGCCCTGCCGGTAGCGCGCGGCGACGGCCAGCCCGTCGAGCTTGGGCTCCACGCTCCAGGCGGCGACGGATCTGCCTATCCGCCGCTCCACGGACGCGGTCCATGTGACGAACTGCTCGGCGGAGAACACGTTGTCCAGCGAGAGCATGGGGACGGTGTGCGGCACGTCCCCCGACGCGGCTCCGCCCGCCACCTTCCCGGTCGGCGAGGCGTCCAGCACCTCCTGCGGGTGCTCCTCCTCGTAGGCCGCGATCCCGCGCACGAGCCGGTCGTACGCGTCGTCGTCGAGCCTGCTCTCACCTGCGGTGTAATACGCGGCGGCGGCACGCTTCGCCTCTTCCACCGCGGCGGCGTAGGAGGCCGTGTCGGCGAGCGGACCAGCTGAGTTCGTCGTCATGACCACCATCCTGCCGTCCACCACTGACAACACCCCTCGGCCACCGTTCGGATCCCGTGTCGAGAGAGCGCTCTCCCATGACCACGCCCGTCAACTTCATTCAAACAGCAGGTAATTGAGGGCACCACGCCGAGTCTTGACATGCCTAGTTCACACTCCTACGTTCTTCGAGAGAGCGCTCTCTACCCTGGCCGGACGACCGGTCAGAGGAACCCCACTTCCTCCGGAACAGGAGTGCCGTGCTCATCTTCAAGAGACGCACGACCGAACACCGCGGCCGCAGGACCCTGCCCCCCTGGCGCTACCGGATCGCAGGTCTGGCCGCCGCCGCGCTGGCCCTCTCCCTCGTCCAGGCCAACGCGGGCAACGCGGTCGGCGACCAGGCCGCACAAGCCGGGCCGAAGGCCGCCGCCGATGTGGTCCGGGTCGCCGAATTCCTCGCGGAATGCCCGTACACGCACCGGCTCCCCGACGACCCGATCGTGCTGCCGAACCTGCCCGGCGCCTCGCACATGCACAGCTTCTTCGGCAACGACTCGACCAACGCCCGATCCGACCTGGCGTCGCTGGAGAAGGGCCGCACCAGCTGCGCGCCGGCGACCGACCTCTCCTCGTACTGGGTTCCCACGCTGTACGACGGCGACAAGGCGGTGGAACCGACCGGCACCACCTTCTACTACCTCGGCGAGGGCGTGCGGGACGACATCATCCGGACGATCAAGCCGTTCCCCCGCGGGCTGCGCATCGTCGCGGGCAACGCCAAGGCGACCGGGCCGAACGACAACACCATCTCCCGCTGGTCCTGCCTGCACCACGGCGAGGTCAACCCGTCCCACGACTTCGTCAACTGCCCGGCGGGCTCCATGATGGAGAGCTACCTGGACTTCCCGCAGTGCTGGAACGGCAGGGATCTCGACTCGGCCGACCACAAGAGCCACATGGCCTACCCGGTGGGCGGGGCGTGCCCGTCGACCCATCCGGTCCCGGTTCCCAAGCTGCGTCAGGTCCTGCGCTATCCGGTCAACGGCGACCCCGCACGCCTCCGGCTCGCCTCGGGACGCGGCTACACGATGCACGGCGACTTCTTCAACGTGTGGCCGGAGGCGGAGATGGCGCAACGCGTGCGCGACTGCATCAACGCCATCATCAAGTGCGGTGCCGACGGCACCCCCTGACGCAGACCGACCACCGTCCGACAGCGCCCGTCCGGGTCCACGCGTCCCGGACGGGTGCCCTCGCGCAAGGACACATGCCGATGGCGGCTCGTCGCACCGCAGCACTGCTCCTCCTGCTCGCCCTCCTGACCTCGTGCTCCGGGGAAGGAGACCGGCGACCGGGCCAGGGGTCCGGCCCGTCCCCCGCGACGGCCGGCTCCGCGCCCTCCGTCGACCCGACGGACGCCGCATGGGTCCAGCTGATGATTCCGATGGACGAACAGGCCTTGGTCCTGCTGGACCTCGCGGCCGAGAAGGCCACCGCCCCCCGGCTGCGGTCCTGGGCGGCCGGTCTGCGGACCGCACAGGCCGGCGAACTGACCGCGCTGCGCGGGCTGCGGGACCGGATGGGACTGCCGGACACCGATCTGCACGAGGGCCATGACATGCCGGGCATGGTGACCGCCGAGGATCTCGAACGCGCCCGCGCCGCCGCGAGCGCCCGGTTCGACGCCCTGGTCGTGACGCAGATCCGCGACCATCTGCGCCAGTCGCAGCAGGTCTCGCGCTCCGAGACGACCGCGGGTGGCACGGCGGAGGCCAGGGCACGGGCACAGACACTCGTGACGGCGCGCGGGCAACAGCTGGCGGCCCTGACGGCCCTGTGCGCGGGAAGGGCCGCTGACGTGCCGGAACCCTTCGCATGCCCATCGGATCACCCGGTATAAAGACTGCATGACTGCCGATCTCTCGCCGCCCGTACGCCCCGCCACCTTGGAGGACGTGGCCGCGGTGGCGGGCGTCTCCCGGGCCACCGTGTCCCGTGTGATCAACGGGGCGACCACAGTCGACCCGGCGCTGCGGCGCGTCGTGGAGGAGGCGGTGGCCACCACGGGCTACGTCCCCAACCGTGCGGCGCGTTCGCTCGTGACCCGGCGGACCGATTCGATCGCCCTGGTGGTGTCCGAGCGCGAACGGCGCCCCGTCTCCGAGCCGTTCATCGGCCGGATGTTCTCGGACCCCCACTTCGGGCGCGTGGTCGCCGGGCTGATGGACGTACTGCGCCCCGCCGGCATCCAGATGGTGCTGATGCTGTCCGACGACGAGGCCTCCCGGAATCAGCTGCTGTCCTATCTGCGCCAGGGACATGTCGACGGGGTGGTGCTGATCTCCTCGCACGCCGACGACCCGCTGCCCGGCCTGCTCCACGACACCCGGCTTCCCGCCGTGCTGGCCGGCCGCCCCCGCCGGCCCTCGCCGCTCACCTACGTCGAGGCGGATCAGCGGGCCGGGGCCCAGATGGCGGCCGAGCATCTGGCGGCCCTGGGACGACGGCGCATCGGGACCGTGGCCGGCCCGCAGGACATGCCTGCGGGGCAGGTGCGACTGACCGGCTTCGTGGACGCGCTCGAACAGCACGGCATCGGGGACGTGGTGAGCGCGGAGGGCGGCTTCACCCACGCGGGCGGTGCCTCGGCGATGCGGCAGCTGCTGCGTGAGCGCCCGGACCTGGACGGGGTGTTCATCGCCTCCGACCTGATGGCGCTGGGCGCACTGCCCGTACTGCTGCGTGCGGGCAGGGACGTACCCGGAGACGTGGCCGTGGTGGGCTTCGACGACAGCAACGCCGCGGTGGCGTGCGATCCGCCTCTGACGACCGTACGTCAACCGGTGGAGGAGATGGCCGCCGAGATGGCCCGGCTCCTGCTGAAGCAGATCGGCAAGCCCGGCGACGGGCCCGCACCGTCCGTGGTCTTCCATCCGACGCTGGTGCGGCGCGAGTCCGCCTGACATCCGGGGCTCTTCATCCGCGTGTGCCCGGTACGGCGTCGTCGGGGTCCGGCACGCCGGGGAGCGGCTCGACCGCTCGGACCGGGCCGTCGGAACGGTCCGGGTGACCGGCGGCCTCCGCGAGGGCGTGTCCGATCGGGGAGGCCTCGTCGGGGAAGGGCTCGTCGGCCCGCGACGCCCCGGCGAAGCCGTCCTGCTGGAGCGGCACCTGCGGCCCGGAGAGCTCCCGCAGCCAGCGCGCCAGCACCCGGTGCACCGCCTCGGCCCCCACCGGACCGGCGTGGGGCACCCCCACGGGACCGGCCTGGGGCGCTCCCCGTGGGGCCTCCGCCGCCATGGCGTCGAGCGGGTCCGTCAGCGTCCGGGGCCACAGCAGGAACGGCCGGGACTGTTCGCCGCCGAGCCCGCCGTGCGAGCCGATCTGCTCCTCGAAGGCGTGCACGCGACCGGTCCCGGGGTCGTACATCGAGTTGACCATGACGTCCGCGACATGGGGGAATCCGTCGGTCCGTCGCACCGCGTCCGCCGCGCCGGCGCCGAAGACGGCCAGCGGCCCTTCACCGTCCGCCAGTTCGCCGACCGGGATCTCCACCCCTCCCCTGCCGAGCACCACCGAGCCGTGCTTCTCGCTCCGCACGAGGAGGAATCCGATCCCGGGATGGGCGGCCAGCGTGCTGAGCAGGGCGGGGTGACGGCGGTCGAGCTGCTCGCGCGATGCGCGCCCCTCCATGTCCGGGAAGGACAGCAGCCCCAGGTTCCCGGAGGCGAGCACGACCGGGTCGGAGGGCTTGGGGCGTTCCGACTCCCGCTCCCCGGCGACCGGTCTGTGCAGGGCGATGCGCACGGCGTCCCGGGCCTCCGAGGCGCTGCGGGTGCGCTGCGCCCTGCGGGGGACGGGCAGTCCGCAGCCGGCCCGTACGAGGTCCTTGAGGGTGAGGCCGTACCGTCCCGCGAAGGTCTCCCCGGGGCTCTGGCCGTGGTCGGACAGCAGCACGATCCGGTAGTCGCGCGGGGTGTGGTCGGCGATCTTCATGATGAGGCCCAGCGAACGGTCGAGGCGCGCGAGGACCTTCTCCGCGTCCCTGCTGTGCGGCCCGGAGTGGTGGGCCACCTCGTCGTAGGCGACCAGGTCGGCATAGACGGCGGTACGCCCCGCGAACATGTCGCCGATCACCGCCGCGACCACCACATCGCGTTCGACGACGGTCGCGAAGGCTCTGATGAAGGGGTAGAGCCCTCCGCGCTTCACCCTGGGGGACTCCTTCCGCACCCGTGCGCGGACCGACTGGCCGATCTCCCGGCCCACCTCGGCGACGAAGGACAGCGCCGTGCGGACGGCGTTGGCCGGGTCGGAGAAGTAGGCGAAGTAACCGGAGCGCGAGCGGCGCCCCTTGCCCAGTCTGGCGGCCATCGACAGCACCAGGGCGAGCTGGTCCGCGCCTCCGCTGAAGAGGTTGCCCCGGCTCGCGCCGTCGACGGTGAGCAGGCCGCCGTCATGGGTGCGGGCGATGGCCCTGCGCTGCAGTTCGAGTGCGCTCGCCGGTCTGCTGGAGACCATGACGGTGCCGGTCTCCTTCTCGAACCAGCGGAAGGCCGGCACGTCGAAGTTGCTCCCGTGCAGGATGCCGAGCTGGCTGGCGCCCGTCTGACTGGACCAGTCGGTGGTCCACGGAGTGAGCCGGTGTCCCGCCTCGTCGGCGAGCAGCCCGGCCACGGTCGGCATGAGGCCGTCGGCCGCCGCCTGTTCCAGGACGTCGTGGCCCACGCCGTCGAGCTGGACGAACACGATGGCGGGCGGTCCGGCCCGCCGGCCGTCCGCGCTGCGGGGCATGCCGCTGCGTCTGCGGCGCCGGTCGGCGAGCCGGGAGAGTCTGCGCCGGTAGGCGTCGTCGTCCCGCACCGCGAGAGCGGTGGAGACCGCGGAGGCGACGGCGGACATGACGGCCGCCACGACGACGGCGGTCTCCGGCGCGGCGTCACCGCGCCCGTCCGGGATGAGCCGCAGGGCTATCAGCAGCAGCGAGCCGTTGAGGAAGAAGACCAGGGCGCCGAGCACCAGCGCGGGCACGATGAGCAGGGCTCTGACGAGCACGGGCCAGACCAGCGCGGAGAGCAGGCCGAAGGCGCCCGCGCCCCAGGCCGCGGTGAAGGCGGTCCTGGTGACGGTGTCCCCGTCGTCGGCCTGGAGCTGGAAGTCGGGCAGGATCCCCGCGAGGGCGAGCAGGGTGAGGGTGGAGACGGCCCACACCGAGACCACACGTATGAGGGTTCCCCCTGCCCTGCGCCATCGCCCGTCACTCACGCCGTTCCACCTCACGTCCGGGCCCGCTGTCCGTCATGGGCCCGCACCAAGCCTGTCACAGCCCTCGGCGGCTCTTCCCGGGCCCTCTCCGGGGTCAGCAGCCGTCGTACCCGGCGGTCGGCATGGAGAGCCGGCGGTGGACGCTGGCCTTGGTGCGCGCGGTGTAGACGGGCTCGTCCAGGCCGGCGAGCTCCAGGCGTACGCCGCGGCGTTCGCACTCGGTGGCGAAGTCCGGCACCGAGAGGAGTGCCCGCGCGAGCACCCGGTCGTTGGGGGCCACGAACAGCTCGACCTGCCCGCCCTCGACGCCCGCCCACAGGGCGCGGTGGTCGGGGCGCAGCCCGTAGACGCGCAGCTGGCGGGTGACGACGTATCCCTGGTCCTCGGCCCAGCGGGCGCACATGGCGTGCTGGCTGCGGGTGTCGACGAGGAACGGGTCGCCGTCGAGCTCCTCAAGCGGTGTGAGGCTGGCGATGGCCGCCACCCGTACGTCTGCGATGACGTCGCCCATGAACGGATCCCCCCGCACTCGGATGCTGGCCACGACCCTACCCCCGCCGTAGCGCTCCGTAGCCGCCCGGTACCGTGCCGGGAACGGCGTGAAGGAGCACTCCGGCGTGAGAAGGGCGCGGAGCGCCTACGCTCGTACGCGTACGAGGACGGCGGAGGAACGGACGAGGAGGCGGAGCGGTGGAGGTCACCTGGTGGGGTCATGCCACCTGCACCATCGAGGACAGCGGGGTCAGGGTACTGACCGACCCGCTGTTCGCGCGGCGCTTCGCGCACCTGCGCCGGCGCCGGGGGGAGGTCCCGCCGCCGGAGGCCGCGGTAGCCGACGTGGTGCTGATCTCCCACCTGCACTCCGATCACCTGCATCTCCCCTCCCTCGCCCGCCTCGCCCCCGGCAGCCTGCTGATCGTGCCCCGGGGCGCGGTCCGCGCCGTCCCCGGCCTGCGGGTGCTGCGGCGGCTGCGCGGCCTGCGGATCTCCGAGGTGGGACCCGGGGACGCGGTGCGGGTCGGAGAGGTCATGGTCCGCGCGGTCCCGGCCCTGCACGACGGGCGCCGGCTCCCGGTCGGCCCGCACCGGGTGCCCGCCCTCGGGTACGTCGTCGAGGGCGAGGCCCGCACCTACTTCGCCGGGGACACCGGGCTCTTCGACGACATGGCCGAGGCGGTGGGAGCGGTGGACGTCGCGCTGCTGCCGGTCGGCGGCTGGGGACCCAACCTGGGCCACCACCATCTGGACGCGACCCGCGCCGCGCAGGTGCTGACCCTGCTGGAGCCGCGGTCCGCGGTCCCGGTGCACTACGGCACGTACTGGCCGATCGGGATGGACGGGGTCCGGCCGCACGAGTTCCACGCGCCGGGTGACGAATTCGTGAGGCAGGCGGCGCGGGTGGCACCGGACGTGGCGGTGCACCGGCTGGGCCACGGCGAGCATGTGAGACCGGAGGCCCGTAGGTGATCGAGGAAGTGCTGGGGCAGCTGCCGACGGAGTCGACGCAGCAGGCCGTCGGCTACCCGACGTTGTTCCTGCTCGTGGCGCTGGGGTCCCTGGTGCCGGTGGTGCCGACGGGGGCGCTGGTGAGCATGGCGGCCGTGGTGACGTTGCACCAGACGTCACCGTTCGCCCTGCTCGTGGTGTTCGTCGTGGCGTCGGGCGCGGCGTTCCTCGGGGACATATGCCTGTACTGGCTGGGTCAGCGCGGGGTGCGGTCCAAGAACGGTTCGAAGTGGCTGGGCGCGATCACCCGCAGGGCCGCTCCGGAGCGGCTGGCGCAGGCGCAGCGGAAGCTGGACGAACACGACACCATGGTGCTGGTGCTGTCCCGGCTGGTGCCGGCCGGGCGTATCCCCGTGATGCTGGCCTGTCTGCTCGGGAAGATGCCGCTGCGGCAGTTCGCCCACGGCGACGTGCCCGCCTGTCTGGCGTGGGCGGCGACGTACCAGCTGATCGGGATCCTGGGCGGTTCGCTGTTCGCCGAGCCGTGGGAGGGCGTGCTCGCGGCCGTCATGCTGACGCTGCTGATCAGCGGGACACCGGCCCTGTGGCGGCGGCTCCGGGCGCGCTTGGCCGGCTGAGGGGCGGGGGTGCCGGCCGGACACGGTCAGGCTTCCAGGACCCGTGAGCCGCCGACCGGCAGGTCCCAGAGGTCGGCGCGCGGGTGCCCTGCGCGCTGCCAGGCGGTGCGGAGCCGGGTCAGCGGTTCGAGCACCGGTTCGGCGGACAGCACGAACGTCGCCCAGTGCATCGGCGCCATCGCCCGGGCTCCGAGATCCTCGTACGCCTGTACGGCCTCTTCCGGGTCCGTGTGCACGTCCGAGAGCCACCAGCGCGGTTCGTAGGCCCCGATCGGCAGCATGGCCAGGTCCAGTCCGGGGTAGCGGCGGCCGATCTCCTCGAACCAGTGGCCGTAGCCGGTGTCCCCCGCGAAGTAGAGCCGCCGCCCCTGCGCGTCGCCGAGCACCCAGCCGCCCCACAGGGACCGGCAGGTGTCCAGGAGCGTGCGCTTGGACCAGTGGTGGGAGGGCACGAAGTCGAAGCGGACTCCGCCCAGCTCCACCGATTCCCACCAGTCGAGCTCGGTGACACAGGTGAAGCGGCGCCGCCGGCACCAGCGGCCGAGACCCGCGGGGACGAGGAGCGGGGTGTTCCTCGGCAGCCTGCGGAGCGTGGGGGCGTCCAGGTGGTCGTAGTGGTTGTGGCTGATCAGGACGGCGTCGATGCGCGGCAGCTCCTCCCAGGGGACGCCGACGGGAGTGATCCTGGCGGGGGTGCCGAGGATGCGTCGCGACCAGACCGGGTCGGTGAGGACGGTGAGCCCGCCGATGCGGACGATCCAGCTGGCGTGGCCGGCCCAGGTGACTGCCGTCGTGCCGATGTCCGCGGCGGGCAGCGGCTGGGGGGAGTACGGCAGCCGGTGGATGCCCCGCAGCCCTTCGGCGTTGGGCCGGAGGGCGCGCTCCCTGGCCAGGCGCGTCATGCCCCTGACACCCGGGAGCGGGGCAGTGAGCCGGTCGGCGAAGGAGCGGGGCCAGCTCCTCGGCTCGCCGAGACGGCGCGGAGAGGCGGCGGGCCGCTCCGGGGGTGCGTGGCCGGCTCCGGCGGACGGACGCTCGGTCTGTTCCGTCATCGAGAGGCTCCTGTCATCGGAGTTCATCGAGGGCTGCTGCGAAAATGCTCAGTGCTCGGGCGACATGGGGCAATTCCAAGGGCTCCACCGCAGTGAGGGACTCCCTCTGCTGCTCCGGGGTTGAGCCGAGCAGCGGTCCGGTGCTCAGCCGCACCCGCAGCGCGCCGAGTTCGTCGCCGAAGCGGTGCCCGCCGGGCGCGGGGGCACCGAGACGTACCGTCAGGTACTCCTCCAGCTCCATGGAGTCCGTGACGCCCCGGGCGGCCAGCCGGGCGCGCAGCGGGCCGAGGTCGGCGTAGAGATGGCGGCCGGCCTGCGGAGGCCTGGCCAGCGCGCCGACCGTGAGCACCGCACGGTGGGCGGCCGACGCCACGTGGGCCTGGAGACGGGCCGCCTGCCTGATCCGGGCCGTGACGGCCTCGGGTTCGCCCAGCGCGTGGGCGGCGGCCCTGGCCACGGGCTCCGCGACGAGGGCGCCGAGCGCGGTGAGGATGTCGAGCACCCGGGCGCGGCGCGCGGCGGCGCGCGCGGTGGCCGGGAAGCGTGCGACGGCGACCGGCCACGCGGACGGGGTGAGCGCGCCGGCCAGGTCGGACAGGACGGTGACGTCGTCGGGGCACATCTCGGCGGGGCTGAGCATCACGGTGTCGTGCGGCCGGTGCAGGGTGTCGCGCCAGGTCTCGTCACTGACGATGTGCAGCCCCTCGGAGACCGCGGCCTCGCACGCCTCACGCACCAGCTCCGGCGGGGCGAGCGTCGCGGTCGGGTCGTCGGCCACCGAGATCAGGAGCAGCCGTGGTCTGCCGCCCTCGGCGCGCACCCTGCGCACGGTCTCCAGCAGGGCGTACGGGTCGGGGATGCCGCCGCACTCGGCGGGCGTCGGCACGTGGTAGGCGGGCCGGCCCAGCAGCCGTGCCTGCGGCATCCACGTGGCGGGGCAGGGCCGGGGCATGAGCACATCGCCGCCGTGCGCGGCGATCAGCGCCAGGATCAGGGGCTGGGCCCCCGGGGCCGCCGCGACGCTCTCCGGGCCGCCGTGCAGGCCCCGCCGCCCCCAGTAGGCACAGGCCGCCTCCCGCAGGATCGTTCCGCCACCGGGTGGCTCGGGACGGGTCCGCGCCGCGGACGCGGCCAGCACACCGGCGAGCTCGGGCAGCACGGGCAGACCGGGGTCGGGGGCGGGCGGCCCGTAGCGGACCGGGCCGTGGCCCTCCCCGAGGAGGTGGGGCTGCGCCCGCTCGCTCCCGTGCATCCCGGGGCCTCCCTCCGCCTGCGTCGCCCTCAGGCCCTTTATACGGAGGTTCCCCGGGGTCCGCCCGCGCACCGGCTCCGGAAGTGAGCGGAAATACGCTCGCCGGCAACCGCCCGCTCAGCCGGCGAACGGCGTCCCGGGCAGCCCCTCCCCCGCGTCCGGCAGGACGAGCAGGGAGCCGGACAGCGGGTGGGGGGTGTCCAGACCCGTCCGGGCGGTGGAGACGTACAGGTCTCGGAGGCCGGGCCCGCCGAACGCGCACGCCGTGGGCCGCCGGACCGGCAGTTCCACGACCCTGTCCAGCCGGCCGTCGGGGGTGTAGCGCCGCACCGCCGCGCCGTCCCAGAAGGCGACCCACACGCAGCCCTCGGCATCCACCGTCAGCCCGTCGGGCCACCCGGGCCGCTCGACGGCGACGAAGGTACGCCGGTTCAGGACGCGCTCCCCGTCCACATCGAAGACGTCGACGCGGCGCGTGGGGGTGTCGACGTAGTACATCAGCCGGCCGTCCGGACTCCATCCGGTGCCGTTGCTGACCGTCACCGCGTCCAGGGCGGGGCGCACCGTGCCGTCCGGGGCGATCCGGGACAGGGTTCCGCCCGCCTCCGCCTCGTCGTAGCGCATGGTGCCCGCCCAGAGCGCGCCGTCGGGTGCCACGGCCGCGTCGTTGCCCCGCCGCCCGGGGACGGGGTCGTGGACCAGCCAGGAGAAGGAGCCGTCGGCGTCGTACAGTCCGGTGCCGTCCCGCAGGACGACCACGAGGCCGCCGCCGGCCCGCGGCTTCGCCGCCCCGACGTGCTGGCCGGTGTCCATGACCGTACGACGGCCGGTCGACGGGTCGTAGGTGTGGACGCGGGCGGAGAGGATGTCGACCCAGATGAGCCGGCCCGTGGCCGGGTCCCAGGTGGGACCTTCGCCCAGCTCGGCCCGGGCGCGCACGGCCACCTCCGGGGCCGGCCTCATATCTGGGGCCGGTGGTGTCCGAGACGGCCGGACAGGGCGTCGGCGCCGCCCGCGGCGAGCTGCGCGAGTTCCGCCTCGCGCTCCTCGCTCCAGCGGATCATGGGCACGGAGATGGAGAGCGCGGCGACGACGCGTCCGGACCGGTCCCGGACGGGTGCGGCCACACAGCTCACGTCGGGGTTCGACTCCCGGTGCTCGACCGCTACGCCCCGCTTGCGGACGCCCGCGAGAGCGGCCCGCAGCTCCGCGGGGTCGGTGAGGCTGTTGTCGGTCATGGCGATGAGCTCGCGGCCGTCGAGGCGGGCGTCGAGCTCCGCCTCCGGAAGCGCGGCGAGCAGCAGCTTGCCCACGGAGGTGCAGTGGGCGGGCAGCTTGCGGCCGGCGGCCGAGACCATGCGGACGGCGTGCGTGGAGTCCACCTTGGCGATGTAGATGACCTCGGTGTCCTCCAGGATCGCCACGTGGACCGTCTCGCCGCAGGTCTCGGCGACCTCACGGGCGACCTGCTGGCCCTCGGCCGCGAGGTCGAGCTGCTCCGCGTAGCGGCTGCCCAGCTGGTAGGTGCGCACGCCGAGCCGGTAGCGGCCCGGCTGTTCCGGGACCGTGACCAGATAGGACCTGGCGGCGAGCGTGGTGAGCAGTTCGTGGACGGTCGTCCGCGGCAGTTGGAGCTTGCGCGTGACCTCGGGAGCGGAGAGGGTTCCCTCACCCTGGAGGAAGAGTTCGAGAACATCCAGCGCCCTGGTCACCGCAGGGACGAGTCGCCCCATGATCGACCGCCAATCTCGTTCGACACTCCGGCCAATGACCGGAATCACGAACGCAGGCTAACGTCAGGGAACTTGTCCGGGCAATGTCCGTGGCACGGCGGAGCAGTCCGGAGGGTGCTTTTCGCCACACTCTCCGCATTACTGTCGGGTGTCGTGCCGGGATCCGTCCGGAATTCGACGGAGGACCCTGCGCGCGCCTCCTGGTTCACCGCGCGGTCGCAGGGTATTCGCTGTCCCATGTCCACATCGAGCACTCTCTCCTCCCCCGGCCGCTGGCCGGCCAGGTTCCACCAGCGCGACCTGGCCGTGTTCCAGCGCGTCGCCGAAAGACACTGGCCCGGCGCCGAGCACGTCCTGCCACGGCTGAGCCGCAGCGCCAATCACGGCCTGCTCTGGTTCGGGGCCGCCGCGGGCATGGCGGCGCTGGGCTCCAGTGCGCGGTCCCGCAGGGCGGCGCTGCGCGGGATCGCCTCGCTGGCCGTGGCCTCGGCCGCGATCAACACCGTGGGCAAGGGAGCCGTACGCCGAGACCGCCCGATAGTGGACCTGGTTCCGGTCATGAGGCAGCTGAAGCGCCAGCCCTTCACCACGTCGTTCCCCTCGGGGCACGCGGCGTCCGCGGCGGCCTTCGCGACGGGCGTCGCCCTGGAGTCGAAGGGCTGGGGCGCGGTCGTGGCCCCGGTGGCCGTGGCCGTCGCCGCGTCGCGTGTCTACACCGGTGTCCACTATCCGAGCGATGTGGTGGCCGGTGCGGCACTCGGCGTCGGGGCCGCGTTCGCACTGCGGGGCGTCGTACCGACCCGTGGACAGCTGCCCGC
Organism: Streptomyces sp. NPDC057287; assembly: GCF_042667905.1. Taxonomy (NCBI): domain Bacteria; kingdom Bacillati; phylum Actinomycetota; class Actinomycetes; order Kitasatosporales; family Streptomycetaceae; genus Streptomyces; species Streptomyces sp. NPDC057287. The sequence goes on from NZ_JBHUYV010000010.1 coordinate 147,636, forward strand.
CCCGGGCAGGCCGCCGGCCGAGGCCCCGGCGCTGACCGCGGGCAAGGATCTGGTGGTGGTCGTCAACCGGGAGTCCGGCTCCGCGACCGCGGCCGCGACCATGATCCGCGACGCACTGCCCCTCGCCGAGACGATGGAGTGCGCGCCCGCAGACCTGCCGGGATGCCTGGAGGAGGCCGCACGGCAGGGCAAGGCCCTGGGCGTGTGCGGAGGTGACGGGACCGTCAACATGGCGGCGGCCGTCGCCGCGACCCATGGCATGCCGCTCGCCGTCTTCCCCGGCGGGACCCTCAACCACTTCGCGTACGACCTCGGCATCGAGACCGTGCACGACACGGTGACGGCGATCACTTCGGGTGACGCGGTCCGGGTGGACCTCGGCCGCTTCCGGCCGGGTCCACAGGGGCCGGGCGGCGCGGACGGGTACTTCCTCAACGCCTTCAGCCTGGGCGTCTACCCGGAGCTGGTGCGCACCCGGGAGCACTGGGCCCCGAGGATCGGCGGCTGGCCCGCCGGTGTGCTCGCGGCCTTCGAGGCATTGCGCGGATCCCGCCCCCTGACCGCAGAACTCCAGGGCAGGCGCAGGCCGTTGTGGCTGCTCTTCGTGGGCAACGGACTGTTCCGGCGGGTGGGTCCCGCGCCGGGCCGCCGGCACAACCTGGCGGACGGACTGCTGGACGTACGGGTGGTCCACGGCGGCCGCACCCCCGGGCTCCGGCTGCTCGCCGCGGCGATCGCCGGCCCCCTGTCCCGCTCCCCCGTCCACGCGGCCGTACGACGCCGCAAGGTGCGGATCGCCGGGCTCACGCCGGGCACTCCGTACGCCTTCGACGGCGAAGTGGCCCACTCCGGAAAGGAATTGCTGATCGACAAGCTGCCCGAGGCTCTGACCGTGTACTGCCCGATGCCCGTGTAGCCACAGACCACATCATGAGACGCCTATCTCAGAATGCGACATCGCGGCGTACCTTTGCCCCATCGCCTGCGACTGAGGTCCGAGAGAGGACGTACGGCCATGCCGAAGGAAACAGCCGTCTACACACACGGCCACCACGAGTCGGTCCTGCGCTCGCACCAGTGGCGGACCGCCGCCAACTCGGCGGCGTACCTCATCGGTGAACTCCGCCCGGGCCAGGCGGTGCTGGACGTCGGCTGCGGACCGGGCACCATCACCGCGGACATCGCCGCGCTGGTGGCGCCCGGCCGGGTGACGGCGGTCGACACCAGCCGCGACATCCTGGACCGTGCGGCGGCGGCAGCCGCCGAACGGGGCCTGGTCAACGTGGAGTTCGCCACCGCGGACGTCCATTCACTGGACTTCCCCGACGACTCCTTCGACGTCGTCCACGCCCATCAGGTGCTCCAGCACGTGGGCGATCCCGTACAGGCGCTGCGCGAGATGCGGCGCGTCTGCCGGCCCGGAGGCGTCGTCGCCGCCCGTGACAGCGATTACGCGGCGATGACGTGGTACCCGGAGGTCCCCGGGATGCGGGAATGGCAGGAGCTGTACGACCGGGTGGCCCGCGCCAACGGCGGCGAGCCCGACGCGGGACGCCGGCTGCTGTCCTGGGCGCAGCAGGCCGGCTTCACCGACATCACCCCGACGGCGGCCGCCTGGTGCTTCGCCACCCCGGAGAACCGCGCCTGGTGGAGCGGGCTGTGGGCGGACCGCACGACCGCATCCGTGTACGCGAAGCTGGCCGTGGACGGCGGGCATGCGAGCGCCGGACAGCTGACGGCGGTTGCGGAGGCCTGGCGCGCCTGGGGCCAGGAGCCCGACGCGTGGTTCATGGTGCCGCACGGCGAGGTGCTCTGCCGGGTCTGACCCCGCGATACGGGAAGGAACCGACCACATCGCAACGGGTCGGCAACTACCCTCGTGGGCATGGAGATCCTGGGAACCACGCTGCGTATCTGTGTCGACGACCTGGAAGCCTCGGTGGCCTTCTACGAGGGCCTGACCAGCGCTCCGGCGATGCGCTTCGAGCGCGGCGGGGTCTCGGTGGCCGCGATCGGCTGCTTCCTGCTGATGAGCGGACCCGAGTCGGAGCTGGAGGTGCTGCGCAAGGTGTCGGCGACGATCGCGGTCAAGGACGTCGACGAGGCGAACGCGGCACTGACCAGGGTGGGCGCGAAGGTCATCGCGGGCCCCGTGCCCACCCCGGCGGGCCGCAATCTGATCGCTCTGCACCCGGACGGCTCGGTCTTCGAGTACGTCGACCGCAAGGTGTCCGCCTGACGGCGCTCGGCCGATGCACACCATGACCTGATCCGCGGGCCGTCAGAACCGGGGCCGGGTGTCGTGCGCGGGCAGCGGGCGCAGCGCGGTCCAGCGCTCCAGCAGGCGTGCGGCCAGGGCCGCGCCGAGATCGCCGAGCGCGTGCAGGCGGTCGTGGCCGCGGGTCAGGTCGGCAACCACGCCGAGCCGGTGGAGGAGCCGCTCCCGAGCGGAGACATAGCCCCACTCGAAGTCCTCCGCAGGCACCCGTGCGAGGTGGTCGGCCGACTCGCGGTGGGCACGCTCGACGAGTGCGTCGCCACGGATCAGCCAGCCGGCGCAGGCGTCGGCGAGGTCGCCGGGGACGTCGGTGCCGGTGAGACTCCGCCAGGTGCTGCGGTAGACGTCCTCGGCTTCGGCGAGGGGAGCGCCCGTGACCGACATCGCACACCAGCACGTCGGGAACCCGATGCGGAGGTAGGCGAGTTCGACCAGTCCGTTGCCCAGCGAGGCCTGCTCGAAGTCGACGAAGCGGACGCCGGTGGCGGTGCGCAGGTCGTTGCCGGGGCAGGGGTCGCCGTGCAGCAGGGAGTGGTGGGGCGTGGGATCGAGCCGGTCGATCAGGCCGGCCAGCTCGTTCGGCACCCCGGGCGGGACGGGGACGTCGAGCGCCCGGGCGAGGGCGAGGAAGGACTCGGCGTCGGCGGCCGTCGGACCGGACCAGCCGGGGAGCGTGCCCGCATCGGCCGGCCCGGTGAGCGCGTGCAGCCGGGCGAGGGCCTCGGCGTAGCCCGGCATCCAGTCGTCGGCCGCGCCGAGATCGTCGAGGTGTTCCAGGACCATCACGCGGGACTCCGGGTCCGTCCCGAGCAGGGAGGGCGCGACGCCCGGACGGGCAGCCCTCCCTGCCAGCCGCAACGCGGCGACCTCCCGCGCATAGCGCCTGTCCCCGTCGGCCCCGGTTCCGCCTCCGCCGGCGATCTGTTTGACGATCACCCGGCCACCACCGCGCAGTTGGACCCGCCACACCCGGGAGCGCGGACTGCTGTCCAGGAGTGTGGCCTCCTCCGGGGAGCCCAGCGCGGAACGCAGCTCGTCGCTGAACGGCACCCGGGTCGGCATGACGGTCAGCGTAGGACGTCACGCGGCACGGTGTACGGATTTCTCGCCCCCGTGCGTTCCCGGTCGGTCGCTGTGACGTGCGCCACGGTCCGGGTGCTTCGGGCGGAACAGGCGCGATCATGACCGGATGGACGCTCGTTTTCTCGGCATCGCCGAGCTCGTCGATACCCCGTCCGTGGCGGTCGTGGTCGACGTCATGCGTGCGTACACGGTCGCTGCCTGGGCCTTCGCGCGCGGGGCGGAGAAGATCGTCCTTGCCGGGTCGCTGGACGAGGCACTGGCGCTCAAGGCCCGCCACCCGCACTGGGTGGCGCTCAAGGACGGCCCGCCGGCACCCGGGTTCGACGCCGTCAACTCGCCGGGCCTGCTGCGGTCGGTCGACCTCGGCGGGCGGACCGTCGTGCAGAAGACCACGGCGGGCACGGTCGGCGCGCTCGCGGTCAAGGAGGCGTCCCTGGTGTTGTGCGCCGGCTTCGTGGTCGCGGAGGCAACGGCCCGGCTCCTGCGGACGCGCGAGTGCGCCGGTGTCACGTTCGTGGTCACCGGCGAGGACGGGCACGCCGATGAGGACCTGGCGTGCGCTCAGTACATCGCCCGGAGGGCCACCGGCACCGGGACGGATGCCGCCGAGTTCCTCCGGCGCGCCGGCGGGTCACGCGCCGCCACCGAGCTGAGGGAGGGTGTGCGTCAGGGAGTCCATCCCGATGACGTCGCCCTCTGCCTCGAGCTCGACCGGTTCCCCTTCGCCATGGTGGCGACGCCGGAGGACGGCCTCATGGTCCTGCGGCCGTGCACCGTGCCTCCCCTCTGACCGACGGTCACCCCGCCCGATGCCGGAGCGGCGCCGTCCGGCCGGGCGGTGACGACGCCCGGCGGGGCCGGTCAGGGCAGGATCTCGACGTACCCGTCGGTTCCGTGCACACGGACGCGCTGTCCGTCCCGGATCAGCGTGGTGGCCTGCTCCACGCCCACGACGGCCGCCAGGCCGTACTCCCTGGCGATCACCGCGCCATGGGTCATCAGGCCGCCCACCTCCGTCACCAGGCCCGCGACGCCGACGAACAGCGGCGACCAGCTGGGGTCCGTGAAGGTCGTGACCAGGATGTCACCCGCTTCGAGATCGGCCTCCGCCATGTCGAGGACGACACGGGCCCGTCCCTCGACGGTCCCGGCGGAGACCGGCAGGCCGGTCAGGGCGCCGGCCGGCACGCCGTCGCGCCGGTACGCCCCGTTGACGCCCTCACCGTCCGAGGTGAGCACCCGGGGCGGTGTGAGCGCGCGGTACGACCGGAACGCGTCCTTGCGCCGCTGGACGAGTCCGCCGTCCACCTGGCTCGAGCGCACGACGTCGTGGAGTTCCTGGAAGGTGAGGTAGAAGATGTCCTCCCTCTCGGGGAGCACGCCGTCCCGTACGAGGCGCTCGGCCTCCTCCAGCAGGGCCCGCCTGTAGACGAGGTAGCGGCTGACGACGTCGTACTTCGGGTACTCCCGGTACCCGATGAAGGTTCTGACCCGGTCGATCATCCGCTCGGCCTCGTCGGCCTTCCTGCCGCCGTCCGGCAGGGCCCGCAAGCGTGACAGCACGTCCTGTTCCTTCTCGCCCGCCTTCTTCAGCCCCTGCTCGAAGCGCCGCCCGGCGGCGCCGGGCCCGAAGTTCCTGACGTTGTCGAGGATCGCGGGCACGAGTGTGGTGGGACGCTCCCGCCAGCGTGGCCTCGTGATGTCGATCTCGCCCGCGCAGCGCATGCCGTACCGGTCGAGGTAGGCCTCCACGGCGTCGCGCGCCGCGGCGCCTCCGGCGAGCTTCGCCAACTCGTCAAGGAAGGCCGTGTCCTCGGCACACCCGACGTTCTGCAGGAACGCCACCACCTCCGGCAGCGGGCGGATCACGTCCGCGACGTCGAGCAGCGCCAGTCCCATCTCCGACGTGACGTTGCCGGGGGCGGACAGCGTGAGTGTGTCGGCCGCGTTCTTCTCGCCCAGCCACTCCCCCAGCTTGTCGTTGAGCCACCACGTGGCCTCCATCCCCGCCATGACCGCCTGCATGCTCAGCCGGTCACCGAGGACCCGTCTGTGCTCCACGAAGGCTTCCGACAGGAAGTCGAACAGCGCCGGTCCGGTCTTCGTCCGGATGTCGCGCTCCAGGGCTGCGACGGAGATCCGGCTGCGCTCGATCAGCCCTGCGACGACGGCCGGATCGGTCTCGACCGGGGCGGAAGCGCTCCCGGTCCGCGTCCCGCCGGGGGCCGCGTCCGGGAGCGACGGGACGAAGTCGTCGCGGTCGAGGACGGTCTCCAGAGCATCCCTGATCAGCGGATCGCCCCTCCCGACGACCTCCAGGAGGGCGGCGCGGCCGGCGGGCGAGGCCAGCCGCCGGGTGGCGTCGACGAACAGCCGCCCGCCGGCCTCGTGCATCGGCGCCATGGCCGTCAGCTGCCACACGGAGATCCCCAGGGGCTTCATGGGGTCGGTCATCATCTGCTGGTGACCCACCGAGAGGTAGACGTGGTTCTCCCGGTCGTCGGCCTCGGGCACGGGGAACAGCGTCGTGATCGGGCGGCTCTGGACGATCTGGAAGCCGTCGTCGGCCAGGCACCATTCGATGTCCTGCGGCCGGCCGAAGTGCGCTTCGATCCGCCTCCCGAGCCGCACGAGCCCCACGGCCTGCGCGTCCGTCAGCGCCGGCTGCTCCTGTCGCCGCGCGTCGACCACCACCTCCTGCGTACCGCCGGCCGGCAGGGCGTGAACCGCACGCTGCTTGGCGGCGATCGCCCTGGCGACGACCTCGCCGTCGCGCACCTTGAAGACGTCCGGGTTCACCAGCCCGGAGACCAGCACCTCCCCGAGACCGAAGCCGGCGTCCACGGTGGAGACCTTCCGGTTGCCCGTGACGGGGTCGGCCGTGAACAGCACGCCGGCCGCGTCGGGGAAGACCATCCGCTGCACGACCACGGCCATGCGGACCGTGCGGTGGTCGATCCCGTTCTGCCGCCGGTAGGTCACGGCCCGCTCGGTGAACAGCGAGGCCCAGCAGCGGCTGACGTGCCGGAGGACCTCGGGTCCCATGACGTTCAGGTAGGTGTCCTGCTGGCCTGCGAAGGAGGCCGTCGGCAGGTCCTCCGCCGTCGCACTGGACCGGACGGCGTAGGCGGCCCGCTCGCCGGGCGGGGCGAGCGCGCCGGTGATCGCCGTCGCGAGATCGCCCGGAACGGCGGTCCCCTCGATGGTCCGGCGGATCCGCGCGCTGAGCGAGCGGATCGTCTCCTGGTCCTCCGGGTTCACGCGCGAGAGCTGATCGAGCAGGTCGTCGACCGACGGTGCCTCCGCCACGATCCGCCGGAAGGCCTCCGTCGTCACGCAGAAGCCACCCGGCACACGGATGCCGTCGATCCGCGAGAGCTCGCCGAGGTGCGCGCCCTTGCCGCCGACGAGCGCGGTCCGCGTCCCGTCGGCCTCCTGAAGATCCACCACGTACTGCCCGGGCATCGCGCCGCCTCCGGTGCTTCCGTGCTCCGTCGTACCGCGGTGGCCGGTCGGATCGCCTGCGCCTGCCGAACCTTCGAACCTCATGCCGAGCACGTCCTCACCCCTGCTTGCCTTGCCTGCCGGTCGCCCGCTCCGTACGGCCGGGCGGAGCCGGCCCGCGCCTCCGCGCCGGGCGTCCGCGCCCCGTCGGCAGACGATTCTGCGCCGTGCCCCGGGCCTTGCGGCAAGCCCCCCGACGCGCTATACGTTGGAAGTGGCAAGGAGAGGGCTCTCCTTGCCACTGTTCTGTGCGACGGCCGCCCCGCCCACCGCACCGACGGTCCGCCCGGATCACACAGCCGGCCCCATCGTGGCGGTCAGCGGTCCGACGTCTCCGGTCCCGTCTCCGCGAAGGCGTCGACCACCAGATCCGCGAGCAGCGCGCCGGCCGTGCCGTCAGGGTCGAGATCGGGGTCGTAGATCGTGACGTTGAGCCCCACGCAGCGAGGTGACCGTACGAGGATGCGGAGCAGCGTGGCGAGTTCACCGGGGAACAGGCCGCCGTCGTCCGGACTGTCCACGGCGGGCATGACGCCGGGGTCGAGGACATCGGCGTCGAGGTGGACCCAGAAGCCGTCGAGGACGGGGACCTCCAGGGTCTGCACCACGGCACGGGCGATGTCGGCGGGCCCCCATTCCCTGATCTCCCCCACCGTGGCGTTGGAGATCTTCAGCGCGGTCATCTCGGCACGGTCCTCGTCGTCGTCCCGCATGCCGAAGAGGCGGATGTCCTCGTCCTTGAGATAGGGCCCCAGCCCTTCGATGTCGGTGAGGTCCGTCTGTCCGCGCCCGGTGGAGAGCGCCAGCTCCTCGCCGCCCGCCGCGCCGATGCGGTCGCTGTTGCCCGGGTGCCTGAAGTCGGCGGAACCGTCGATCGCGGCCAGCCCGTACCGGCCGATGCGGCGCAGCGCGAGGGTGGCGCCGAGCTGGATGGAACAGTCGCCCCCGAGGACGACCGGGAACTCGCCCGCCCTGACATGTCCTTCGATGCGGTCGGCGAGTGTGCGCGTGTAGCGGGCGATGGCCTCGGCGTTGAAGACGCCGTCGCCCTCCTGCCAGTCACCGCGGTCGTAGCGCGGCGGTACGACGACACCGCCCTCCAGCGCCCGGAGCCGCTGCACGATGCGCTGCTCTCGGAGCGCGCCGGCGAGTTTGTAGCAGCCGGGCACGGTGCCGGGGGCGGGGGGCCGCAGCCCGAGGTTCGAGGGGGCGTCGAGGACGACACGTGTACGCATGCGGCCATCCTCACCACGCCCGCCGGAGGATGTCTCCCCTTTTCCCGAGGAGTTCCCGGTCCGGGCCCCTGCGCCCCGTGCGTCCTTGCGGCTGCACGGGTCGCCGCGCCCGCCCCGGGGCGCGGGTCAGCCGAGCGTCCTCGCGGCACACTCGGTCACGACGGACCGGAGACTGTCCGAGCCCGCGAGCACCTCACGCTGTGCCCGAGCACCCGTCCCCCGCTCGAGCACCGTCCGCAGCGCCTTCTCGGCCTCCACGAGGTCGCCGCTGTCCTCCAGGGCGTCACCCACGTGCGTGAGCAGCGCGTGCGCGACGTCCGCCGCGGGCTCGGGCCGCGTGGTGAGCGGGTGGATCAGCCGCCCCTCCAGACCCGAGCGCGCGGCCTGCCAGGAAGCCATGCGCAGGACGCTCACCGACGCGGGGTGCGGCGGGTCGCCGGCCCGCCAGGCGCGTGCCGCCGTCTCGACGAGACCCCGTACGAGCGTGGCGAGCAGCACGGTGTCGGCCGGGTCCAGGCACACGTCCGCCACCCTGACCTCCACGGTGGGGTAGCGGTGCGAGAGGCGCGCGTCGAAGTAGATCATCCCCTTGTCGCGCAGGACTCCCGTGTCGACCATCGTCCGGACCTGCTCGTGGTAGCGGTCCGCGGAGCCGAACACCTCCACCGGGCCTGCCGAGGGCCACCGGCCCCAGACCCTGCTGCGGTAGCCGTCGTAGGCCGTGTCCTGCCCCTGCCAGAAGGGCGAGTTCGCGCTCAGGGCCAGCAGGACCGGCAACCAGGGCCGCACCCGGTCCAGTACGGCGACGCCCTCCTCGTCCGAGTTCACCGACACGTGCACATGGCAGCCGCAGGTCAGCTGCTCCTGCGCGGTCAGGCCGAACCGTTCCGCCAGCCATCGGTACCGCTCGTCCTCCCCGATGGAGGGACTGGCCGGCATCGGGGAGGTGGCGAGTGCGGCCACGGTGGCGCCCATCTCCGACGCGCTGCGGGCCGCCTCGGCTCGCCAGCGACGTATCTCCTCCGCCAGGTCCGCCATCTTCTCGCGCGGCTCGGTTCCGAACTCAAGTTGCTGGTGGTGCAGTTCGGCCTCGAAGACCGAGTCGCCCTCGGCGCGGCGTTCCGCCAGGGCCAGCACCGCCGTCGACAGCGTCCGGGGGTCACCGCTCTCCGCGTCGACGAGCAGGAGCTCTTCCTCGACTCCGACAGTCCGCACGTCCGTGTCCTCTCCGCCGCCGCCCGGTACGCCCCGTGGCGGGTGATGACCTGCGCGTACCCCCGGCTCGACCGTTCAGGCCGGTGCCGGGGGCCGGGTGCGGATCAGCTTCCGCGACGCGGCGTCCGGGGGACGAGGACTGCGGGGCGCTACCGGGCGGCGCGCCTGCGGAACAGATAGGCCCCGCAGAGCCCGCCCGCCACGAAGACCCCCAGCAGCGCGGCCCAGAGCGGCATCGTGACCTTCGGGATGATGACCCGGATGGTGACGTCGGCGGTGTTCACGCAGATGAAGACGATCGTCAGTACGGCCAGCACGGTGACGGCGATCCGGGCGGGGGTGAAGGCGCTCGCGGTGTCGCTGGATACGTCCTTGGGGCTCATGGCCGCCCTCCCTGAGTCCTGGTGCCGGGTCCGGGAACAAGCGGTCCCCGGACCCCAGGATGACTCCGTCCCGGGTCCGGGGAGCTGTGGAGCAGGGCCGTACGGGTGACTCAGCCGACCACGGGGAGTTCCAGGACGCCGGTGTCCTGCGGGGCGCTGACCACGGTGACCGGCTTGAGCCCCCGGTTGCCGAAGTACGCCGTGTCGCTCCCGGCGATCACGAACCGCAGCCGGTGTCCGGTCTCGTACCGGTGCACGATGCCGGGCAGCTCCACGGTGAAGGGGCGGGTGACGTCGGGGACGCGCACCGGGGCGACCAGGCGGTTCACCAGCTTCTGGGTGCCGTCGGGTGCCACGTCGTACACCTTGGCGAACAGGACGAGCTTGTCCGCGGCGTCGCCGCTGTTCTGGACCCGCTCCGTCTTCGGTGAGACGACCTTCAGGGTCGCCTTCGGCGCTCCGACGACATCGACCGGCGTGGTCAGCGGCGCGCTGGTCCAGCCGAGGTACGTGCCCTTGGTGTCGTAGGGCGCGGGGTCGGGGAGCCCGATGATTCCGGCGAGGGAGCTCTCGGAGTGGCTGGTCGGCAGCAGCCAGTTGCTGTACTGGCGGCTGCCGCGGGCGACCTTCGAACGGCTGTCCACCAGGGCGCCGTCGCCGGACAGGTACATCGTGCGGGACGGGGCGGGGACGGCCGCCGCCGTGCCGTAGCCGCTCTCCCAGTCACGGTAGTAGGCGAACTCGGGTCCCGTGGCGGTGCTCTCGTCGTGGTGGAGGTAGCGGTCGAACCACGCGAGGATGCGCTGCCCGACGTAACTGGTCTCCAGATTGCCCGTGGAGAGATCGAGTTCGCCGGGTACCTGCCCGCCGCTGTGGCCCCAGGCCTGCCAGATCATCTTCGTCGTGGTGCCCTGGGCCTCGAGCGCCCGGTAGGTGGCGGTGGCCTCGTTGAGGTTGAACAGACTGTCGGCCTGCCCCTGGACGAGCAGCGTGGGCGCGGTGACGCCGGACAGGTAGGAGGCCGGCGAGACGCTCCGGGCGTACGTCAGCATCTCCCGGGTCCTGTCGGCCGGGTAGCGCCCGGAGTTCAGCAGGCGGATGGTGTCGCAGGCCCGCGCGGAGAAGTGCAGACAGGTCAGGCTGCCGAAGCGTGAGGGGTCGAGGCCCGGGACCAGCAGGGGCTGGCCCTCCCCCATCAGGTAGAAGCCGTTGGTCCACTGCCACTTGAAGACGCCGGGCGTGTCGGAGGAGACGCCCCGGGCCGCTCCGGTGCTGTTGGGGGCGAGTGAGTACGCCAGGTCGTTCCAGGTGATCAGCGGGACGAGAGCGTCCACGCGGCGGTCGGCGGAGGCGGTCGCCAGCTGGATGGCCCCGCCGTACGAGCCTCCGAGCATGCCGACCACCGGGTCGCCCGGCGCGTCCGAGGCGACGTAGTCGGCCTTGGTGCCGTCGTCGGCGGCGCGTGTGCCGGCGAGGAAGTCGACGAGCCCGGAGGCCGCCCTGCCGTCGATCGCCGGGTCGTCCAGCGTGATGAGGCAGCCGGATCTGCCGAAGCCCAGGCCGGAGTAGACGAGGGAGACGTAGCCGCGTTCGGCGAAGGCGCTGCCGATGACGTCGGTGGAGCCGTCGTCCTTGCTGCCGCCGAAACCGTTGGTGGCGAGGACGGCCGGGGCCGGGTGCAGCGCGTCGACCCCGGCAGGGCGGTAGAGGTCGGCGTCGACGGTGCAGGACCGGTCACCGGCGCGCACGGTGAACTCCAGCGGGGTGACGGTGTACCGGTCCGCCGCCGACGCCGGCCCGGTGGCCGTCAGGGCGAGCGGGGCGAGCAGCGCCGCCCCGGCGAGCAAGGTGAGTGGACGGCGGAATCTGGGCACAGCACGCGACACATGGACCTCCACACCGAGGACACCTTACCGACCGGTAAGTACTGGGCCAGGCCCATGCTGTGACACAGCTCATACCGCTGTCAACGCACGGGTGCCGAGTTTTCCGAGTTGATCCGCCGCCCGCGCCCGCCGGCCCGGCCCTCAGACCAGCGCGGGCACTTGGACGGTGAGCGTGCACCGGCCGCCGCCGGCCGGCGCGTCCAGCACCGCCGGCACGCCGAGCGGGACGGTCAGCGCCGTGGGGCCGTGGCCGAAGCCGAGCTCCTCGACGACCGGGATCCCGAGACCGCCGAGCCGGTCGGCGAGCACGGCCCGCACACCCTCGTAGGGCCCGCAGGCCTCCCACGAGCCGCACACCACCCCGGATATCCCGTCGAGGGCTCCCATGCGCAGCAGCCGGGTGAGGATTCCGTCCAGCCGGTACGGTTCCTCCCCGGTGTCCTCGATCACCAGCAGCCCGCCCCGGGCGGAGGTCCGGGCCTGCGGGGTTCCGGCGTCGGCCGCGAGCAGGCTCACGCATCCGCCGTAGGTGATCCCCCGGGCGGTGCCGGGGACCAGCGCGGCCGACGCGTCCAGGCCCAGGGTCTGCACGGACTCGGGCTCGAACAGGGTGGAGCGCAGGGCCTGCTGGGTGGCCGCGTCCTTGAGGAAGACCTCGGTCCCGATCATCGGGCCGTGCAGGGTCGAGAACCCTGCCCGCAGGGCGAACGCCTCGTGCAGCACGGTGATGTCGCTGTACCCCACGAACACCTTGGGTCCGGCCGCGCGCATCGCGGACCAGTCCAGGAGGTCGACCATGCGGTGGGCGCCGTATCCTCCGCGGGCGCACAGCACGGCGTCCACGGACGGGTCGCACCAGGCCTCCTGGAGGTCCTGGGCGCGGTGCTCGTCCGTGCCGGCGAGGTGGCCGAGCTCCGGATGCGTGTCCAGGGCGTGAGGGGCGACGACGGGGTCGAGGTCCCAGCCGCGCAGCAGGTCGAGGCCGCGCTCCATCCGATCGGCGGGCACGGGGCCGCTGGGGGAGACGACCGCGACCCTGGCCCCGGGCCGCAGCCGGCCCGGGCGTGCGAGGGGCTCCAGGGTCACTTCCTCAGCTCCAGCCGGGGTACGTCGGAGCGGTCGAGCGCGAACGCCTGTGAGTAGAGGGAGAGTTCCGCCTCCAGTGCGCGCCTGACGGTGTCGGCGCGGCGGAAGCCGTGGCTCTCCCCCTCGAAGGCGAGGTAGGCGTGCGGGATCCCGCGCCCCTCGATCGCCGCGAGGAAGCGCTCGCACTGCACGGGCGGACAGATCGGGTCGTCGAGCCCCTGGAGCAGCACGAACGGCGCCGTGAGCGTGTCCGTATGGTTGATGGGCGAGCGCTCCCGGTAGCGCTCGGGCACCTCGGCGTACGGGCCCACGAGCGACTCCAGGTACTGCGACTCGAAGTCGTGCGTCTCACCGGTCGCCCAGCCCTCCAGGTCGAGGATCGGGTAGCTGATCGCACCACAGGCGTACACGTCGGTCTGTGTGAGGGAGGCGGCGGCGGTCCATCCGCCGGCGCTGCCGCCCCGGATCGCCAGTCGGTCCCGGTCGGCCGAGCCCTCCTCGGCCAGCCCCAGGGCGACGGCCGCGCAGTCCTCCACATCGACGACGCCCCACTGCCCGCGGAGCCGTTCGCGGTAGGCACGGCCGTAGCCGGTCGAGCCGCCGTAGTCGACCTCGGCGACCCCGATGCCCCGGGAGGTGAAGTAGGCGATCTCCAGGTCGAGCACGAGGGGGTCGCGGCCGGTGGGGCCGCCGTGCGCCCAGATGGCGTAGGGCGGCAGCTCACCTTCGGGCCCGGTGCGCCCGGGGTGGCGCGGCGGGTACACATGGGCGTGGATCTCACGGCCGGAGGGTCCGGTGAAGGTGCGGATCTGCGGCTCGGGGCAGTAGGCGGGGTCGACCGCGTCCTGGTGGGGCACGCCGATGGTCCGGGTGTGGCCGGTGGCGGTGTCCAGCTCCACCACCTCGTACGACGTGTGGGGGCTCGCGGCGATCCCGAAGACCCTGGTGTCCTGCACGGCGAGCGTCTCCGCCCACGCGGTCCAGGGGCCCACGGCGTCGACGAGCTCGTCGGTCTCCGGGTCGAGCACACCGAGCTTGGTGGTGCCCCGGCCGTGGATGACGGCGATCAGCCCGTTGTCCAGGAGCTGGAACCAGCGCAGGCCGATCTTCCACAGGGGGCCGCCGAACTCCTCGCTCCGGCCGGTGCAGAGCCGGCGGGCGGGTACGGCCGCACCGGCGACCGCGTCGGGCGCGAGCCGCTGGAGCTCCCACCAGCCCCCGGCGTCCGACACGAAGAGGAGCGAGCCGTCCCGGTCCCACTCCACCTGGACGACCGACTCGTCGACGGCACCGACCAGCGGCCTGGCAGCGCTGAAGGCGCCTTCGTCGGAGACCTCCGCCATCATCGCGACGGTGCCGTCCCACGGCATCCGCGGATGGTCCCACGCGATCCAGGCGGCCCGTCGGCCGTCGTGCGACAGCTTGGGGCCGGTGACGAACCGGTGCCCGTCGTCGCTGAGCTCACGTACGGCACCACGGTCATCGGCGGCCGAACCGTCCAGAGGCACGGCGGCGATCACCCGTCGCACGTCGGTGGGGGCCTCCCCGGTGAACTCCTCGAGCACGCACCACACCTCACCCCGCCCGAGATGCAACTGCGGATCCACCCAGCGCAGTCCGCCGCCGGTGTCCGACACAGGGGTGAGCGGCCACGGCTCGTCGGGGCCGTCCGGCGCGTAGGCGTACAGCCGCTGGTCGGGGAAGTGGACGAAGACGACCAGCGGACCGCCCTCCTCGCGCACCCCGCCGGCCCAGGGCACACCGCCGTACTCTATGACGCGGCTGCGCGGGTTCCAGGGTTCGGGGAGCACCGACAGGGTGCTGCCGTCCGCCCTGCGGCGTACGAGAGCGCGCCTGCCCCCCTCGGCGGGGCGCGGCTCCGTCCACCACACCTCGTCGCCGACGGTGCCGACGAACTCGGGCCTGCCGTCGTGCGAGGCGGCGAGCGCCGCGTCGATCGGTGACGGCCACGTGCCGTACGCCGCTGTGGACACCATGGTCGGTTCCCCCCTCTTCTGGGCTGTTCGGTTCGTCAGGCGGTGCGCAGGAAGTGGTCCAGGACCCGGACGCCGAAGTGCAGGGCGTCGACGGGGACCCGCTCGTCGACGCCGTGGAACAGCGCCTGGTAGTCGAAGCCGACGGGCAGCTTGAGCGGGGAGAAGCCGTAACCGGTGATGCCGAGGCGGGAGAACTGCTTGGCGTCCGTGCCACCCGACATGCAGTAGGGGACGACGTGCGCGCCGGGGTCGAACAACTCGACGGCCGTGCGCATCTTCAGATACGTCGGAGAGTCGACCGGGGCCTCCAGGGCGACCTCGCGGTGGTCGAACTCCCAGTGGACGCCGGGGCCGGTCAGCCGGTCCATCGTCTCGCGGAACTCCTCCTCGCCGCCGGGCACCATGCGTCCGTCGATGTGGGCGGTGGCATGGCCCGGAATCACGTTGACCTTGTAACCGGCGTCCAGCATCGTCGGGTTGGTGCTGTTGCGCACGGTCGGCTCGATCAGCGCGGCGGCGGGGCCGAGCTTGCCGAGGAGCTCGTCGACGTCGAATCCCGGCGCGTCGGGGTCGACACGGATGTGGTGGAGCGCCGCGATCTCGGAGAGCGCGGCCCGTACCGTCGGGGTGAGCCGCACCGGCCACTCGTACTCGCCGATCCGGGCGACCGCGGCGGCGAGCCGGCTCACGGCGTTGGCGCGGTTGACCTTGGACCCGTGTCCGGCCTTGCCCTCCGCGGTGAGCTTCAGCCAGCCCGTCCCGCGCTCCCCCGCCGCGACGGGGTAGAGCGACATGCCGGGCCCCGCGTGGAAGGTGAAGGCCCCCGACTCGCTGATGCCCTCCGTGCAGCCCTCGAAGAGCTCGGGGTGCCGGTCGGCGAGGAAGCCTGCGCCGTCGTTCGCGCTGGCCTCCTCGTCGGCCGTGTAGGCGATGACGATGTCGCGGCGCGGCCGTACGCCCGCGCGCGCCCAGGCCCGGACGACGGCGAGGACCATCGCGTCCATGTTCTTCATGTCGATGGCCCCGCGTCCCCACACGACGCCGTCGCGCACCTCGCCGGAGAACGGGTGCACGGTCCAGTCGGCCGCCATGGCGGGCACCACGTCGAGGTGACCGTGGACGAGGAGCGCGTCAGCGGTCGGGTCGGTGCCCGCGATCCGGGCGACGACGTTCGTCCGGCCCGGCGTGCGTTCCAGCAGGGCGGGCTCCAGACCGGCACCGGCCAGGCGCTCGGCGACGTACTCGGCGGCCGGGCGTTCCCGGCAGCTGCCGTCGCCCCGGTTGGTCGTGTCGATCCGGATCAGCTCGGAGGTGAACGTCACCGACTCGTCGAGCGCCCGCTCGTCGACCGGTCCGGTGGGGTTTTCCGGCTCAGCCATACTGCTCCTCCACGGCGGCCGACACGATCGTCGTCACCGCCTTGAACGTGCGGATACCTTCGTACATCGTCCCGCTGGTATAGGCGACGCGCCGCTCGCCGCTCGGCGCCACGCCGGGAACCACGGTCGCGGCCGCCGCCAGGTGCTCGGCGTCGAACTCCAGCTCCACCTCGTACGTGCCGCTCGTCACGGGTGTGTGGCGTACGGCGAGCGCGGTCGCCTCGGCGGCGGCGGCCCTGATGTCGGCTGCCGTACGGGCCGGGGTGCGGCACACCGCGGCGTACCGCGAGACGTGGTCCTTGACCGCCACCATGTGCGCCCCGGGGGCGTAGCCGGCGGCGTCCACGCAGGTCAGGTCGTCGCCGGTGACCAGGATGACGGGTACCCCGTACTCCGCCGCGACATGCGCGTTGAGCAGGCCCTCGCTGGCACGGACCCCGTTCAGCCAGACCCCGGTGATGGAGTTGGCGAGGTAGGTGTGGGCGAGCACGCCCTTCGTGCCCGCGCCCGTGTGGTAGCCGACGAACGCCACGGCGTCGACGTCGCCGTGCTGGATGCCCTCGACCATGGAGAGGGACTTGTGTCTGCCCGTGAGCATCTGGACGCGCTCGTCGAGCTGCTCAAGGAGCAGATTGCGCATGCTCCAGTGGGCCTCGTTGACGAGTACCTCGTCCGCCCCGCCGTCGTAGAACCCGAGGGCCGCGGCGTTCACGTCGGAGGTGAAGAGGGGGCGGCACCGCTCCCACTGGGGGGTGCCCGGCAGCACATCGGCCGGCCAGGTCACTCCGGTGGCGCCCTCCATGTCGGCGCTGACGAGGATCTTCACGGTGCGCGGTCCTGTCACTGGTCGGTCGTTCCCCCGCCCGCCTCCGGGAAGAGGATCTTCGTGCCGGATCACGGTACGCGCCGGGACAGCACCGGGCCAGAGCCCTGGTGATCTGTCACTGGTCCAGTCCGGTGAAGACGTCCGCCGCCCGGGTGGCGGACGGCGGACGGCTCGGGGGGGGCGGACGGCGGACGCCCCGGGGTCAGACGCGGCCGGTGCCCTTGACGAGCTCGCCGATCCGGGCGAGCTCGTCGTCGCCGAACTCCAGACCACGGACCGCCTCGACGCTGTTCTCCAGCTGCGCGACGCTGCTGGCGCCGACGACGGCGGAGGTGACCCGGCCGCCGCGCAGCACCCAGGCGAGTGCCATCTGGGCGAGGGACTGTCCGCGCTCCCGCGCCAGGTCGTTCAGCGCGCCCAGCCGGCTCACCAGGTCCGGGGTCACGGCCTCGGCCGACAGGAACGGGCTGGCCCCCGCGGCGCGCGATCCCTCCGGGATGCCGTGCAGGTAGCGGTCCGAGAGGATGCCCTGTTCCAGCGGGGAGTACGCGATGGAGCCGGTGCCGAGCTCGTCCAGGGCGTCCAGCAGCCCGTCCTCGACCCAGCGGTCCAGCATCGAGTAGCGCGGCTGGTGGATGAGGAGGGGGGTGCCCAGCTCGTTCAGGATGCGGGCGGCCTCGCGGGTCTGCTCGGCGGAGTAGTTGGAGACACCCGCGTAGAGCGCCTTGCCCGAGCGCACCGCCGTGTCGAGGGCGCCCATCGTCTCCTCGAGCGGGGTGTCGGGGTCGAAGCGGTGCGAGTAGAAGATGTCGACGTAGTCGAGCCCGAGCCGGGTCAGACTCTGGTCGAGGGAGGAGCGCAGGTTCTTCCTGGACCCCCACTCCCCGTACGGGCCCTCCCACATGTGGTAGCCCGCCTTGGTGGAGATGACCATCTCGTCCCGGAGCCCGGCGAAGTCGGTCTTCAGCGCGCGGCCCATGGCGATCTCGGCGGAGCCGGGCGGCGGCCCGTAGTTGTTGGCGAGGTCGAAGTGGGTGATGCCGAGGTCGAAGGCCCTGCGCAGGATCTCGCCCTGGCTCTCGGGGGTCCGGTCGCCTCCGAAGTTGTGCCAGAGCCCGAGCGACAGCGCGGGGAGCAGCAGACCGCTGCGCCCGGTGCGCCGGTAGGGCATGGCGGTGTAGCGGTCGGCGGACGGAAGGTACATGCGGGTACTCCAGGGGCACGGCGTAGCGCGCCAGGTCTGGTGCGCGTACTCAAGACTGGCGGAGATGGATCCAGCGGTCCAACAGGAGATTCCGCTTGGATTCATCGTCTAGATTGCTCAATCATGGAATTGCGTCAGCTGGAGCACTTCGTCGCCGTCGCCGAGGAGCAGCACTTCACCCGGGCGGCCGAACGTCTGGCCGTCTCCCAGTCCGGACTGTCCGCGTCCGTCCGAGCGCTGGAGCACGAGCTGAAGACGCCGCTGTTCAGCCGTACGACGCGCACGGTCCGGCTCACCGAGGCGGGCGCGGCCCTGCTGGTGGAGGCGGAACGCACCCTCGCGGGGGCCAGGGCGGCGCGGGACGCCGTGGACGCCGTACGGGGGCTGCTGCGCGGCAGGCTGACGCTGGGGGTGGAGCAGTGCGTGGCCGGGGTCAGCACGGCGCGGCTGCTCGCGGCATTCCACCGGGAGCATCCGCACATGGAGATCAGGCTCCGGCAGGAGGGCACGTCCAGCCTGCTGGAAGGGGTGGCGGGCGGCCGGCTCGACCTCGCCTTCGCCGCGACCGTCAGCCCACCGGAGTGGCGGGGCGAGCTCGTGCCGCTGGCGCGGGAGCCCATGGTCGTCCTGTGCGCCCCCGGTCACCGGCTCGCCCGGGAGGGCACACCGGTGGCGTGGAGCGGGCTGCAGGGCGAGTCGTTCATCGACTTCCATCCGGACTGGGGTCCCAGGCGTGCGGCGGACGAGGCGTTCGCCGCGGCGGGGGCCCGCCGCACGGTCGCGCTGGAGGTCAACGACGTGCACAGCCTGCTGGAGCTGGTGCACGAGGGCCTCGGCATCGCGGTGGTGCCGCATCACTTCTCCCGTAAACCGGAGGCACGCGACCTGGTCGCCGTGGATCTCGACGGAGCGGACCGGCCGGTCTACGAGAGCGTCGTCGTGCTCCCTCCCGCCCGGGCCATGAGCCCGGGGGCGAGGGCGCTCATGACGTTGGTCCGGGAGGCCCCGCTGCGCTGAACGGGACCCAGGGACGGCGTCATCCCCCGCTCAGCGCCTCCCCGAACGCGCCCGCGTCCTGGTCGACCCCGCTGCAGCTGTCGGAGGCCGTCGCGGTGTCCTCGCCGGCGCCGCACTCCTGGTCGCGGAACGACGCCCACAGGGAGAGCGCGCCGACCCCCCGGCGCGTGGCGAACGAACGCAGGGACGCGGCGTCGGCGAGGGTGAACGTCTCCCGCGCGACGTCGTTGACACCGATCATCACGGTGATGTGCAGCGCCTTCCACGCCGCGTCCCGCGACAGCCCGAGCACGTCCACGAGCTGGTCGTGGACAGCGGCGGCCGCCTGCTCCGCGTACTCCCCCATGTCGCCGCCGTGTGACGTGCTGTAGTTCATCGCCATGATGTTGACCGCCGAGAGGTCGACGCCCCGGTCCACCGCGTCCTCCAGGACCGCGAGCCCCGTCTCCTCGAGTCCGTCGGGCATGACGGGCAGCGTGTAGGTGACGTCGAGGTCGCGCTTCTCCTGGAGCAGAGCCAGGGCCTCGTTGCGGCGGGTGACGGAGACGGTGTCGGTGAGCGCGTCGCCCTCGATGTCGAAGTCGGCCTTCGTGGCCCCGACCGCGTCCAGGGCCTCGGCGTAGGCGCCGGCCAACTCCTCCGCGCTGTCGCAGGCCAGTGCGGCCTCGGTTCCCGCCGCTCCGCCGAAGGAGACCCGGAGGTCCGCCCCGGTCCCCGTGAGTGCCGCCGCCCGGGACACGACCGCGTCACTGTTGGCCGCCGCGGTGCCGCCCCAGAGCGGGGTGCAGTCCGATGCGGCGGAGGTGACGAACGCCAGGTTGTACGTGTCGGGAGAGCCCGCGGCGTCCGTGCCGGCGGCGGTCGTGGCGCTCACGTACGGGGCGTACGCGGTCTCCGCGACCGCCGGGCGGGGCGGTGCGGACCCCTTCGCCTGGTCGGCGACGCCACCCGTCGCGCAGGCCGAGCACGCAAGGCCGAGCGCGATCAGCCCGGCGACGGCTGAGGAAACCCGTGTGCGCCTTTGCATGACGAATGTGCACCTGCTCTCGGAAGGTCGCCCGGAACGGCAGCCGGTGCTGCCGGGACACCATGAACCTCTCACACCACGGGGCCGGCCGAAGACACAGCCAACTCATCGGAAGGGCCCGCCGCTACCCCGTACCGGCGGCCAACTCCTTTGTGGACATGGGTTCGAGGGGGCTGGAGCAGGAACCAGGCACCCGTCGCCCTCTCAGCACTCCGACAGGTTGGAGCCCGTTTCACAGCGCGCGGCCAGGAAGGCTCCAGGCTTCGCACATCAAGCTTCGCCACCATGCGCACATGCAATCCGACCCCGTCATCGAGAAAGACCCGGCGCAGCGCGGCCGTCGCCGGGCACACGCCGGCCCGGCCCGCCCGGCCAGGCGCCGCCGCGCGGCAGGACAGCCGCAGGAGGGGCCGGTCTTCGTGGACAGCTCCGGGCGCCGGGCCAAACTCCTGCGCCGCGCGGGCATGCTGCTGGGGACCGTCTGCGTCGGCTACGCGGCCGTGCTGGGGCTCGCCTTCATGGGCGGCATCTCCCTGACCCCCTCCCAGCTTCTCCCCTTCGACGGCGGCCCGGCAGCGGAGGCCGGTCCCGGCGGCGGGACGCGGCCCGGGTACGGCATGCCGCCGGGCGGCACCGCGCCCCCGAGCGGCGCGCCGGGGCCGGGGCAAGTGACACCGTCCGGCCGGGCTTCGGCTTCGGCTTCGGCTTCGGCTTCGGGCGAGGCGAACTGATGGCCGCTTCGCGCCGCAGGCACGCCACACCCGGCAGGATCGGCCGCGTAGGGCGCCAGGCCGTCCCCCGGCCACGCGTGATCATGGCGGTGCTCCTGCTGCTGGGACTCGTCTGCATGATGCTGCTGGACGGCTATCTGCGCGCCGAGGTCGGCAACGACCAGCGGGTGCGGTCCGACGCCTCGGCGGACACGGTGCCCGACGACGTGCTGGAGGGCGGGCCCATCCTGAGCTTCCCAGGCGGCACCGCGCGTACGCAGTCCGTGCCGGACCGGACCATCGTGCTGACCTTCGACGACGGCCCCGATCCCGAGTGGAGCGGGAAGGTCATGGACATCCTGGACGAGAACGACGTGCCGGGCACCTTCTTCCTGGTCGGCTCGATGATCTCCCGCTATCCGGACGTCGTCCGCAGGATGGTCGACGAGGGCAACGAGGTGGGGGTCCACACCTTCACCCATGTCGACCTCTCATATCAGAGCGAGGCCCGCGTCAAGCGGGAGATCGCGCAGACGCAGCTCGCCCTCGCGGGCGCCGCCGGCATCACGACGACGCTGTTCCGCGCTCCGTACTCCTCGAAGACCGACGCGATCGACGACTACAGCTGGCCGGTCTACGAACGCCTCGGGGCCATGGGCTACACCAGCGTGTTCATCGACACCGACAGCGAGGACTGGCAGCAGCCGGGCGTGTCCAAGATCATCGAGTGGGCGACGCCGAAGGACGGCGACGGCGCCTCGGTGCTCTTCCACGACTCGGGCGGCGACCGCTCCGAGACACTGGCCGCGCTGCCGAAGTACATCAAGGAGATGAAGGCGAAGGGCTACACCTTCACCACCGTCAGCGGCGCGCAGCAGCAGGAGGCGTCCGCCGCAGGGGAGGGCGCCGCAGGGACTGACCGGGCCGCACAGGACGGAACCGCGCGGGCAGGAACCGCGCAGGGCGACTCGGAACAGGCCGCCCATCGCCGGGCGGACACCGCCAGTGTGTGGGAGGGCCGCGCCCTGCTCGCCGCCGTGGCGGTCGCGGAATGGATGGTGCCGGGCCTGGCCGCGGTACTGGGTGTCGTCGGCGTGGCGGTCCTGGGCCGCTTCGGCATGATGCTCCTGCTCGCCCGGCGCCACCACCGGCAGCGCAACAGACGCCGGTTCACCTGGGGCCCCGAGGTCACCGGGCCGGTGAGTGTGATCGTCCCGGCGTACAACGAGAAGGAGTGCATAGCCGCAACGCTCAACTCACTTGCCGCGAGCACGCATCCGATCGAGATCGTGGTCGTGGACGACGGTTCGACCGACGGCACCGCGGAGATCGCCGAGTCACTCGGCCTGCCCGATGTCCGGGTGATCCGGCAGGAGAACGCGGGCAAACCGGCGGCCCTCAACAACGGCGTGCGCCGAGCGCGTCACGACATCGTCGTGATGATGGACGGGGACACCGTCTTCGAGCCCGACGCGGTGCACCAGCTGGTGCAGCCGTTCGCCGACCCGGGTATCGGCGCGGTCGCGGGCAACGCGAAGGTCGGCAACCGGTCCACGATGATCGGCGCCTGGCAGCACATCGAGTACGTGATGGGCTTCAACCTGGACCGCAGGATGTACGACCTGCTGCGCTGCATGCCCACCATCCCCGGCGCCATCGGCGCCTTCCGCCGCCAGGCCGTCCTGGAGGCCGGCGGGATGAGCGAGGACACGCTGGCGGAGGACACCGACATCACCATCGCGCTCCACCGCGCGGGCTGGCGCGTCGTCTACGCCGAGCACGCCCGCGCCTGGACCGAGGCACCCGCCTCGCTGGGGCAGCTGTGGCGTCAGCGCTACCGCTGGAGCTACGGCACCATGCAGGCCCTGTGGAAGCACCGCCGCTCCGTCACCGACCGGGGGCCCTCCGGTCGGTTCGGCCGGGTCGGCATGCCGCTGGTCGTGCTCTTCCAGATCGTCACACCGGTCTTCGCGCCGCTCATCGACGTCTTCACCGTCTACGCGATGGTCTTCGTGGACTTCCGTGCCTCGCTGCTCGCCTGGCTGGCGGTCCTGGCCGTGCAGCTGTTCTGTGCGGCGTACGCGTTCCGGCTCGACGGGGAGAAGTACCGCTATCTGCTGATGCTGCCCCTCCAGCAGCTCGCCTACCGGCAGTTGATGTATCTCGTGCTGATCCACTCCTGCGTCACGGCGGCGACCGGCGGCCGGCTGCGCTGGCAGAAGCTGAAGCGCACCGGCGAGGTGGGCCCGCCCCACGTGGGGGCGTCGTAGTGGCGGGGGCGCACCGCAGGACGGCACTCGCGCCGTCTCCCTCGGCGGCCACCGGTACCGGTCGCGACCGGTCCTTCGACGTGCTGCGGGCCGTGGCGCTCGTCCGGGTGGTGACCTACCACACCTTCGAGTGGCCCTGGCTGGGATACGCCTTCCCGTCCATGGGAGTGATGTTCGCGCTCGCCGGTTCGCTCATGGCCCGCTCGCTGGAGCGGCCGGCCGCCGGGGTGCTCCGCGGCAGGCTGCGGAGGCTGCTGATCCCCGTGTGGCTGTTCGGCCTCGTGCTCGGGGTGGCGATGCTCCTGCACGGCTGGGTGCCGGGGCCGGACGTCCTGCTCTGGGTGCTGCCGGTCGGTGACCCACCGGGCAATGCCTGGGGGGAGCAGGCCTGGGCGGTGCTCTGGTACCTGCGCGCCTACCTGTGGTTCGTCCTGCTCTCGCCCCTGCTCCTGCGTGCCTTCCGGCTCGCGCCCCTCCCCGTGCTCGCCCTGTCGCTCCTCCCCGTCGTCGTCCTGGAGACGGTGTCAGGCGTGCCGGACGGCCGACTGGGGAGTGCGGCCGGTGACGCGTCGGTGTTCCTGTTCTGCTGGCTGCTGGGCTTCGCGCACCGCGACGGTGTGCTCGACCGGCTGCGCGGCTCGGGAGCGGTGTCCGTCGCGGTGCCCCTGATGGCGGCGGGTGGCTGGTGGGCCGCGGGGCACCCGGTGGACGGCTCCTTCGATCCGGACGGCATCCCGCTCACCCAGGCGCTGTGGTCCGCGGGATTCGTGCTGCTCCTGCTGCGCTTCCGGCCGCGCTTCGACGGACTCGTACGTCATCCGGTGGCGGACCGGGTCGTCACGGTGTTCAACGCACGCGCCGTCACGGTGTACCTCTGGCACGAGGTGGCGTTGATGGCCGCGGTGCCGCTGATCGACCTGATGTGGGAGGTACCGGCACTGGAGCGGCACCTGCCGCTGGACAGCCTGTGGTGGCAGTTCGGTGTGGCGTGGGTGCTGATCGCGGTCGCCGTCGTGTGCGTCGGCTGGGTCGAGGACGTCGCCGCGAGGAGGAAGCCGCGTCTGCTGCCGTGAGGACCGGGGTGTGCGGGAGCGCCCGCACACCCCGGTCCGTCCGACCGCTCTCAGTCCTCGTGTCCCAGCTGGAGATCGCGTTCCGTCCGTCCGCCGCCGGGAAGTTGGAGCACGGTGGCGACCGGCGGGTAGCCGGCCGCGATCACGGTGTACTCACCGGTCGACAGGTCCACGAACCGGAACGCCCCGTCCGAGCCGGTGGTGAGGGTGTCGACCACGTTGCCCGCCGCGTCCAGGAGCGTGACCCTGGCGTCCTCCACGGCCCGCCCGCCGGGGGCGCGAACGATTCCGCGCAGCACGGCGCCGCCCGCCAGCTCGATGTCCTGCCTCGTCTCCCGGGCGGCCTGCACGCTCACCGGGAGTGCCGCGGGACGGAAGGCCGCGGCACTGGCCGCCAGGGTGTACTCCCCGGCCACCAGCTCGCTGATCACATAGGCGCCCTCGCGCCCGGTGCGGGTGGTCGCGACGACCTCGCCCCGTACGTCGGTCAGTGTGACCGTCGCGTCACGGACGGGGGCGCCGTCGGGTGTGAGGACCGCCCCGGCGAGCCGTCCCGCCCCGCCCAGGACCACGTCCAGCTCCACCGGCCGGTCGCCGACCGTGACGCTGACGGCCTGCGGCTGGTGCCCGCCCGCGGCGGCGATCAGCACGTAGGCACCGGCGGCGGGCGCGCTCAGCGCGTACCGCCCGTCGCCGCCGCTCGCCCCCCGTCCGACCTGCCGGCCCTGGCCGTCGATGAGCGTGAGGGCCGCCCTCCCCACCTCCGTACCGTCGGGGTGCTGGACACATCCCCGCACCGGGACCCCGGAGAGCGGGCCGGGCTGCGGCGGACCTGGGTCGGTACGGGCCGCCGGGATCGTGGACTGCGTCGTGGACGGGTCGGCAGCCGTGTGGGAGGTGGGGTGGGACACCAGCGGTTTCTCCTTGAGGAAGAAGGCGAGGAACAGGCCGAGCAGAAGCACCGGCACGAGGTAGAGGAAGATCCGCGGCATCGCGTCGGCGTACGCCTGGATGTAGGCGTCGCGCAGGGCGGGCTCAAGGGTGTGGACCAGCTGCGGGGTGATCGACTCCGCGTCGGGCAGGCCGGTGCCGGAGGGGAGCCGCACACCGAGCGCGTCGGCGAGCCGTCCCGCGAACAGCGTGCCGAAGATCGCGGCGCCGACACTGCCGCCGATCTGCCGGAAGTAGTTGTGGGCGCTGGTGGCGGTGCCGAGGTCGGAGGGGCGCACGGAGTTCTGCACGGCCAGCACCAGGATGGACATGACGAGGCCGATCCCGATGCCCAGGACGGCCTGCCAGAGGCCGTACTCCAGTGCCGAGGTGCCGGTGTCCAGGAGGGAGAGGAGCCACATGCCGACGACGGAGACGGCAGCCCCGACGATCGGGTAGAGGCGGTAGCGGCCGGTGCGCGAGACAAGCTGCCCGGAGACGACGGAGGCGATGACGATGCCGCCCATCATGGGCAGCATCAGCAGTCCCGACTCGGTGGCGGAGACGCCCTCGACCATCTGGAGATAGGTCGGCAGGTAGCTGGCGGCCCCGAAGAGCGCGACCCCGACGACCGCGCCCACGAGTGAGGTGACGTTGAAGACCGAGTCGCGGAACAGCCGCAGCGGGATGATCGGTTCGGCGGCCCGGTGCTCGACGACGAGGAAGAGCAGGGCCGTTCCGGCGGCGCCGGCGGCAAGCCCGAGAATGGTCCGCGAGCCCCAGGCGTACTCCGTGCCGCCCCAGCTGGTGAGCAGCACCAGGCAGGTCGACGCCACGGCCAGCAGCAGCGCCCCCAGCACGTCGAGGCGGGGGCGGACCGCCGGCTTGGGCAGTTTCAGCACCAGCGCGATGACGGCGAGGGTGACGATGCCGAACGGCACGTTGATGTAGAAGCACCAGCGCCAGGAGGCGTGGTCGGTGAAGAAGCCGCCGAGGAGCGGTCCCGCTACGGAGGCGAGGCCGAAGACCGCCCCGATGAGACCCATGTAGCGGCCTCGTTCCCTGGAGGGGACGATGTCGGCGATGATCGCCTGCACACCGATCATGAGCCCGCCGCCGCCGATGCCCTGGACGGCCCGGAAGGCGATGAGTTCGTCCATGGTGCGCGACCAGCCGGCGAGGGCGGAGCCGATGACGAAGACGACGATCGCGAACTGGAAGACGCCCTTACGGCCGAAGAGGTCGCCGAGCTTCCCGTAGATCGGCAGACCGATCGTGGAGGCGAGGAGATAGGCGGTGACCGCCCAGGACATCTTGTCCAGGCCGTGCAGCTCGCCGACGATCTTCGGCAGCGCGGTGGCCACGATCATCTGGTCGAGCGCCGCGAGCAGCAGCGTGAGCATCAGCCCGAGGAAGACCAGCCGGACCCTGCGAGGGCTGATGTCGTCGGTCGGTGCCGGCGTTCCGGCGGCGGGCGGCGGCGCGGGCGGAGCGGGCTCCGCCGCGGTGCCGGGTTCCGTCCAGGTACGGGGCGGCCCGTACTCCGTGCCTCCCGGCCCGTCCTTCACCAGAGTGATCCCACCCACCACGTGACGCTCCCCTCGTCGCAGCTGCGCCGCCCATTTCTCGCATCAGGCGGCAAGGCAGGGCAAACGCGACCGGGCGCACGCACGGCGCGCACAGAGGGCGTATGCGCCGGTGGGAGGCACTACGGCGCACAACCGGCCACCCCGGAAAACCACCCGTTCCGGTGAGGCCGGTCGTGACGCCAACAGCGGGAGAAGCAGGGTTACTTCTCGGTCTCGGCTACTTCTCGACCTCGGCGGCGAGGTTCTGCAGCAGCTCGTCGTAGATCCGGCCGAGCCCCTTGGGCGCGAACGTCTTCTCGAAGAACCCGCCGATGCCGCCGGCGCCGTTCCAGACCGTCGTGACGACGGCCTTGGACTTCCCGTCACCGGCCGGCGTGACGGTCCAGGTGGTGACCATCGAGGAGTTGCGGTCCTTCTCGACCAGCTGCCCGTCCGTGGGCTCGGTGACCTCGAGCAGGCAGTCGCGGACCCGCTTGCTCGTGGCCTGGAGCCTCCAGTGGACGAGGGTGCCCTCGCCGTCTCCGCCCTCGCGCACCTCGTACTCGCTGAAGTGCCCGGTCAGCACCTTGCCCCGGACCTCCTTGTAGTCGGCCAGGGCATCGAACACCGTCTCTGCGTCCGCCGCGATGATCCGCTCCGTCGTGGCCTCGACCTGCGCCATGCCTGCTCCTCCAGCACTCGGTTGTTCGGGGTGCTAATGAGCCAACCACCTCGGGTACGGCCCCTCAAAATCGGGTACGGCGTTCCGCGGTGCACGATCAAGGGAACATATGTTCTATTCTCTGCGGAGTGCTACCAAGGAGGCGTTCATGCGCTGGGACAATCTTGCAGAGAACACCACAAAAGCGGGTAACGGAGCGCTCTTCGCGGCGGACGCGGTGACGACACGCACCTTCGACACCCCTGAATTCAGGGGGATCACCTTCCACGAGATCCGGGCCCGCTCGATCGTGAACCGGGTGCCCGGCGCCTCCCGCATGCCGTTCGAATGGACCGTGAACCCGTACCGGGGCTGCACCCATGCCTGCGTGTACTGCTTCGCCCGGAAGACCCACAGCTATCTGGACCTGGACACCGGTCTCGGGTTCGACTCCCAGATCGTCGTCAAGGTCAACGCCGCCGAACTGCTGGGCCGCCATCTGGCCTCCCGCCAGTGGCAGGGCCAGCACATCGCGATGGGCACCAACGTCGACTGCTACCAGCGCGCCGAGGGCCGCTACCGGCTGATGCCCGGCATCATCTCCGCCCTGCGCGACCACGCGAACCCCTTCTCCATCCTCACCAAGGGCACCCTGATCCTCCGCGACCTCGACCTGCTGCGACAGGCCGCCGAGGTCACCGAGGTCGGCGTCTCCGTATCCGTCGGCTTCACCGACCCCGAGCTCTGGCGCACGGTGGAGCCGGGCACCCCCTCCCCCGAGCGCCGCCTCGACGTCGTCCGGGCCATGGCGGACAACGGCATCGACTGCGGGGTGCTGATGGCCCCCGTCATCCCCTTCCTCGGCGACCACCCCGACCAGCTGCGCGCCACGGTCCGTGCCATGGCCGACGCCGGAGCGACGTCGGTGACCCCGCTCGTCCTCCACCTCCGGCCCGGAGCCCGTGAGTGGTTCATGCAGTGGCTCGCCCGGCACCATCCGCACCTGGTGCACCGGTACGAGCAGATGTACGCGGACGGGGCGTACGCGCCGACCTGGTACCAGCGGGGCATCACCCGCCGGGTGCACGAGCTGGCGGCCGAGTTCGGCATCGGCCCGGCCGACCGGGGCAGCGCCCGGCGCTCCGCACGCGGGACGCCCACGGCTCCCGCACCCGGCCCCACCCAGCTGAGCCTGCTCTGACGGCGCCCCTCCCCCGGCCCGAACGGGTCAACTCTCGGCCTCACGTGTCCTTCCGCTCCCGGATCCGGGAAGCATGCGGCGGGGGCTGTGCCACCCACAGCCGCGTCGCACCACCACGGGAGGCCCCATGACGAAACGTGCAGGAATTCTGGTCGCCGTCGGCGCCACGGTCGCGGGCCTGGTGACCGCCGCGCCCTCCACCGCGTCCGCACCCTCCGCCACCCCCGCCGCCGCGCCACTCAAGTGGACCGGCTGCGGGACGAAGACGTACCCGAAGCTGCAGTGCTCAACGGTGACCGCGCCGCTCGACCATGACAACCCGTCGGGCAGGCCGGTCACCCTCGCCCTGTCCCGGATCCCGCACACGGCGAAGACCTCGCAGGGGCCCCTGCTGGTCAATCCGGGCGGACCCGGCGGCAGCGGGCTCTCCATGGCGGGCTTCGTGGCGTCCTCGCTGCCGAAGAAGCTCGCCGCCCAGTACGACGTGATCGGGTTCGACCCGCGCGGCGTCGGCAAGAGCCGGCCCGCCCTGAACTGCCTGCCGAAGTACTTCGAGCCCGTGCGCCCCGACACCGTGCCGGACTCCTACGAGGCGGAGAAGACCGCGCGCAACCGGGCCGCCTCCTTCGCCGCCGCGTGCGGCGAGAAGCACGGCGACCTGCTGCCGTACATGGACACCGTCAGCGCCGCGAAGGACCTCGACGTCATCCGCCGGGCCCTCGGGGCGAAGCGGATCAACTACTTCGGATACTCGTACGGCACCTACCTGGGCGCGGTCTACGCCAAGCTGTTCCCGGAGCACGTACGCCGCCTGGTGCTCGACTCGGTCGTGGACCCCGACGGCGTCTGGTACGAGGACAACCTCGGCCAGGACCACGCGTTCGACGCCCGCCACAAGGCCTTCGCCGCATGGGTCGCGAAGAACGACGCCACGTACAGGCTGGGCAGCGACCCGGCGCAGGTGGAAGCCGCCTGGTACGGGATGCGCGACGCGGTGAAGAAGCACCCGGCGGCCGGCAAGGTCGGGCCGGGCGAGCTCGAGGACACCTTCATGCCGGGCGGCTACTACGACGGCTACTGGCCGCGCCTCGCCGAGACGTTCGCGGCGTACGTGAACGACGAGGACGAGGACGCGCTCGCCACCGCGTACGAGGACTTCGCCGCTGTCGACAAGAGCGGGGAGAACGGGTACTCCGTCTACGCGGCCGTGCAGTGCCGTGACGCCGGCTGGCCCCGGACCTGGAGCACCTGGCGCAACGACACCTGGGAGGCCCACGCGAAGGCGCCCTTCATGTCGTGGAACAACACCTGGTACAACGCGCCCTGTGCCACGTGGCCGGTGGAACCCCTGGAGCCCGTGCGGGTCGACAACGACGCCATCCCGCCCGCGCTGGTCCTCCAGGCCACCGACGACGCGGCAACGCCCTACGAGGGCGGCGTCACCATGAGCCGCGGACTCAAGGGCTCCGGCCTCGTCGTGGAGGAGGGCGGCGGCAACCACGGCATCACACTGAGCGGCAACGACTGCCTGGACAAGCACCTGGTGCGCTACCTGACGGACGGCACGCTCCCGGCCTCCGCAGGCAGCGGGGCGGACGCGGTCTGCGCCGCCCTGCCCGAGCCGAAGGCGACTCCGTCCGCGAAGGCGGGCACGAACACGAAGGGCACCACGCTGCACGGGCTGCTGGGCTTCCGGGGCTGATGCACGGCTGAGAAGTACCGGACCCCACGCCGGGGGCGTACGCCAGGATGGGCCGCGTGACCACGCATCCCCTTCCCGCGTACGCCCCCGGCGTGCGTATACGCGCCATGACACTCGACGACTGCGCCGCCGTGGCGTACGTCCGCCCCCTCACCCCGTCGGCAGCCGCCTGAGCGCCTCCGCCGCCGCCGTGCCGAGGCGCGGGTGGGGCAGGGCGGCTTCCAGGACGGGGCGGGCCCGGCCGTCGCCCAGGGTGCCCAGTCCCTCGACGCAGGCGAGCGCGACGTGCCAGTGCGGCTCGCCGGGGATCAGCAGCCGGTGCAGTGTGCTGACCAGGGCGGGCACGGACTCCGGCGCGCGCAGGGCCGTGAGCAGCCGCACCGGGTGCAGGGCGTAGGCCGTCCGCAGGCTGTTCGTCGCGAGCGCGGCGGCGGCCCTGGACGTCCGCGGATCGCCGAGGAGCCGCAGGGCGTGGGCGGCCGAGACGCAGCGTTCGGGGTCGCGGTGGTTGAGGAGGAGCACCAGCGCCTCGAAGGCCCGGCGGTCCCCCCGGCACCCGAGCCGGAACGCCGCGATCTCACGGGCCCACAGCGGGCGTTCGCGTTCGACGAGCACCCTGGCCAGTTCCTCGTCGTCCTCGGTGTCGACGAGCCGCCGGAAGGCCTCCGGCTCACCCGCCTCGTCCCCGAGCCGGTCCGTCAGCGAGCGGAACTCCTCATCCATGACGGTGAGTTTATCCACGCGCACGCACCGTGTTCACCGAACTGTGTGCCAGCGCACAGGCGACCAGGGCTGGCGCGCTCGTTACTCGCCGGTTAAGCTCAAGTGAGCGGGACACACACCCGCCGGCTCTGGTGGCCTGGTGACGCAGCCACCCGGAGTGCTTGTCGGTTCGGCAGTTTGTGAGACGCGGCTCGGGACAGAGCCCGTCACCCTTTTCCCCGGTGCGCCGTACGCCACCGGGACCGTGCACCACGACACGCAGTTTCCGTGCACCGAGCGCCGGTTGAGTTTTCGGCCACGCGCGCCGCCGTGCTCCTCTTCAGTCGTCACTCACCCTGGAGTCCCGTGATGGACACCCCGCTCACCACCATTGCCGTCGTCGGTCTCGGCACCATGGGAACCGGCATCGCCGAGGTCCTGGCCCGTGCCGGCCGCGAGGTCGTCGGAATCGACGTCAGCGAAGCCGCCGCCCGTCAGGCCGTCGTCTCCCTGGAGGCCTCCACCGCGCGCTCCGTGCGCCGTGAGCGCATCACGGAGCAGGAGCGGCACGACATCCTCGCCCGGTTCCGGACCTTCACCGATCTGCAGGCCGCCGCGAACGCGGAGCTGGTCATCGAGGTCGTGCCGGAGACGTACGAGATCAAGCAGCAGGTCTTCCGTGAGCTGGACGCGGTGGTCTCCCCCACCGCGATCCTCGCGACGGGCACGAACGCCCTGTCCGTGACCCGGCTGGCAGCCGAGTCGCAGCACCCGGAGCGGGTCCTCGGTCTGCACTTCTTCAATCCGGCGCCGGCGATGAAGCTCGTCGAGGTGGTCTCCTCCGTGCTGACCGCGCCGCCGGCCGTGGAGAGCGTGACCCGGCTCGCCCGCGAGCTGGGCAAGGAGCCGGTCGCGGTCGGCGACCGCCCGGGTTTCGTCGCGGACGGTCTGCTGTTCGGCTACCTCAACCAGGCCGCGGCGATGTACGAGGCGAACTACGCCTCACGCGAGGACATCGACGCCGCCATGAAGCTGGGCTGCGGGCTGCCGATGGGCCCCCTGGCGCTGCTCGACCTGATCGGGATCGACACGGCCCGCACGGTCCTGGAGGCCATGTACGCGGCGTCCCACGACCGGCTGCACGCGCCGGCCCCGGTCCTCGGCCAGCTCAGCGAGGCAGGTCTGACCGGCCGCAAGACGGGCCGCGGCTTCTACACCTACGACGCCCCCGGCGGCCAGGACGTGGTGCCGGACGCCCTGACGCCCGTGGACAGCGCGGGCGCGGCGGCCGGGCGTGAGGTCTCCTCGGTCGGTGTGGCCGGCTCGGGGACGATGGCCTCCGGCATCGCGGAGGTCTTCGCCAAGGCCGGGTACTCCGTGGTCCTCGCCGCGCGCAGCCAGGAGAAGGCGGACACCGCCAAGGCCCGGATCGCCAAGTCCCTGGGGCGCTCGGTCGCCAAGGGGCGACTGACGGAGGAGGCCCGGGACAAGACGCTCGCCCGGATCACTCCCGCGGGCACGCTGGACTCCTTCGCCGATGTCGATCTGGCCGTCGAGGCCGTCGCCGAGGACCTGGAGATCAAGCGGGAGCTCTTCGCGACCCTGGACAAGGTCTGCAAGCCGGGCGCGGTGCTCGCGACCACCACCTCGTCGCTGCCGGTCGTGGCCGTCGCCCGGGTGACCTCGCGCCCCGAGGACGTCATCGGGATGCACTTCTTCAACCCGGCGCCCGCGATGAAGCTCGTCGAGGTGGTCCGCACCGTGCTGACCGCCGACGACGTGCACGCCACGGTCCGCGAGGTCTGCCTCAAGGTGCGCAAGCACCCGGTGGACTGCGGCGACCGGGCGGGCTTCATCGTGAACGCCCTGCTGTTCCCGTACCTCAACAACGCGATCAAGATGGTCGAGGAGCACTACGCGACGCTCGACGACATCGACGCGGCGATGAAGCTGGGCGGCGGCTACCCCATGGGGCCGTTCGAGCTCCTGGACGTGGTCGGCCTGGACGTCTCGCTCGCCATCGAGAAGGTCCTGCACAGCGAGTTCCGCGACCCGGGCCTCGCCCCGGCGCCGCTGCTCGAGCACCTGGTGGCCGCGGGCTGCCTCGGCCGCAAGACGGGGCGCGGCTTCCGCGAATATGCCCGGCGCTGAGGTGCCGGCGGCAGGCGGCGCCACGTCGCCCGCCACCGGGTCCCCCGGGCGGGGGGCCCGGTGGGGCGGGCTGCTCGGCCCCTCGGGTGACCTGCCCCCACAGGCGCACTCCCCTGCACCGATGGGTTACGTTCACCTCATGTCCCAACCCGCCAAGTCCCCTCGTTCCTCCGCCGCGACGGACGCCCCGGAGAGTGCCGCGAGCACCCGTGCAGCCGCCCAGCGGCTCAAAATGCGCCGCGAGCTGGCCGCGGCGGCGATGGAACTGTTCGCCACGAAGGGGTACGAGGCGACGACGGTCGACGAGATCGCGGGGGCCGCCGGAGTCGCCCGGCGCACGTTCTTCCGCCACTTCCGCTCCAAGGAAGAGGCGATCTTCCCGGACCACGACGACACCCTCGTCAGGGCCGAGGCAGTCCTCAACGCCGCACCCGCGCACGAGCACCCGCTCGACACCGTGTGCCGCGGCATCAAGGAAGTCATGAAGATGTACGCGGCGAAGCCCGCGGTCTCCGTGGCGCGCTACAAGCTGACCCGTGAGGTGCCCACGCTCCGCGAGGCCGAGATCGCCTCGGTGGCCCGCTACGAGCGACTGTTCACGCGCTATCTGCTGGGCCATTTCGACGAGCGTGACCACCACGTCGGAAATGACGACCCACTGCTGGCCGAGGTGGCCGCGTCCGCGGTGGTGACCGCGCACAACCATGTGCTGCGGCGATGGCTGCGCGCGGACGGCCAGGGTGACGTGGAGACACAGCTCGACCACGCGTTCGCGATCGTGCGGGAGACCTTCGGCACGGGGATCGGAGCGGGGCGGACCGTGGGGGGCGACACCGGGAGGGCGGCGCCCGCCGCGTCGGTGTCGAGGGAGGGCGAGGTGCTGGTAGCCGTGGCGCGTACGGACGCACCGCTCGACGAGGTGATGCGCACGATCCAGCGGGCGCTGAAGGAGCACTGAGCCGGACCGCGGCCCTGTTCAGCCCTCGACGGTCTCCACCGGCGCTCCCGCGTACCAGGGCGGCGGCGTGGCGCCCTCGCTCCACGCCTCCAGTTCCTCGGGACCGACACAGACGATGCCGCACTGCGCGGCGTACTCGAGAGCCGGCTCGGTGAAGTCTCCGGTGCTGACGATCACGGCCGCCTCCGCGTCGTGGACGGCGTAGCACGTGCCGCCGAAGCGCTGGAGGTCCTGCGAGCCGACCTTGTTGCCGCAGGTGTACCTCTTGCACTGCACGACGAGACGGCGGCCGTCCGGCGTCGTGGCCACCACGTCCGCACCCAGGTCACCGGCGCCACCGACGACCTCGGCGTCCGCGCAGCCGTCCCGTCGGCAGAGCCCGGCCACGGCCTCCTCGAAGTCGTACGGGTCCATGGCCGCGTAGTCGACGGGCGGCAGCGGCTCGGGGACCGCGACGGCCTCGGACGCCGGCAGTTCCTCCAGGGCGGCGTCCACGACGTCGTAGGCGGTCTCGACGACCGCCTCCGCCGCCCGGCCCGCCGCCCTGCGGCCGCGGCGCACGCGCAGCAGCGCCACGATGCCGGCCACCAGCCCGGCCACCGCGGCGCCGGCGACGACCGGATGCCGTCCGGCGCTCTCCAGCGCGGTGCGCACCATGAGCCCCACACCGCAGATCAGCACGGCGATCAGCGCGAACCCGAACGCCGTACGCCGGACGTCGAATGCGGGCCCGCGGCCCTTCCGGGCGCCTCCGCGCGTCGGTATGCCCATCGCGTACCCACCCCTGCCCCTCGTGATCACATCAAGATCACTTCCACCTGCCCCGCACCGCCGGGTTGACGCACCGGCCGGCGGAAACCCTGTGGTCAGGGCGGCGCCTTCGTGCTCGGATGCGCGCATGGAACCTGACGAGATGCTCGCCCTCTTCGATCACGAGATGCGTGAAAACGCCCGCCCGGACGGACCCGGCACACACGTCGAACGGGCGGGGGACGTCGTACGGCAGACCGGCGGCGCCGACGACTGGAACGGCGTCGTGTGGACCGCCCCGGACCTCTCTGCCGGGCGCGCGGAGTCGGAGATCACGGCGCAGGTGGAGCACTACACCGCCCGCGGCCTCGGCGAGTTCGAGTGGAAGCTGTACGCGCACGACGCCCCGGCGGGTCTGGGCGGGCTCCTGACCGCGGCCGGTTTCGAGCCGGAGCCCCGGGAGACCCTGCTGGTGGCGCCGGTGGCGGACCACACCGGCCCGGTGGACCTTCCCGAGGGTGTCCGGCTGCTGGAGGTGGCCGACGCGGCGGGAGTGGAGCTGATGGTGCGGGCCCACGAGCTGGCCTTCGGCACCGACGGAACCCGGCTCCGCCATCAGACCCTGGCCCGCCTCGCCGACGACACGTTCGCCGCGGTGGTCGCCGTGGCCGACGGCGAACCGGTGAGCTCGGCCAGGCTGGAGACGCACCCCGGCACGAGCTTCGCCGGCCTGTGGGGCGGAGGGACCGCGGCGCCCTGGCGGGGCAGGGGCATCTACCGGGCGCTGATCGCTCACCGCGCCCGTGTCGCCGCCGAGCGCGGCTACCGCTTCCTCCAGGTCGACGCCACGGATCAGTCAGCCCCGATCCTGCGGCGCCTCGGCTTCACGGTCCTGGGCACGACGACGCCGTACGTGTACCGCACCGCGCCGTAGCCACCACAAAAGAGGGACCAACACGACATACGGCCCATGATATTGCTCATGCGTGCCTACGAGATGACAACTGAGAGAAATTGTTGGCACTGGGTGCCTTGCCACCTGTCACGGAGTGCCATACGTTGAAGGCGTCCGGGCGGCCGGCGTGCAGAGATCTCTCGTACGCCGGCTGTCCCCGCGAACCACGTGTCCGCGCGCCCGGGCGCCTGCGTCACAGGCAAACCCTTCTGCTCCACCGAGCAGGCCCCAGCACCACCCGCCGAACCGACGGCACACCTCCACACCGCACTCTCCCCTGCCCACAGGGGTCCTTCGAGCGTTCCCTCGACGCCGGAAACCCGATCTGCCGGAGGCATCACCGTGAAGGAAATCCTGGACGCGATCCAGTCGCAGGACAGCACCGCCGCGGACTTCGCGGCCCTGTCCATCCCCGAGTCGTATCGCGCGGTGACCGTGCACAAGGACGAGGCGGAGATGTTCGCCGGGGTCGCCAGCCGCGACAAGGACCCGCGCAAGTCCCTCCACGTGGAGGACGTGCCGGTGCCCGAGCTCGGCCCGGGCGAGGCCCTGGTCGCGGTCATGGCCAGCTCGGTCAACTACAACTCCGTGTGGACGTCGATCTTCGAGCCCGTCTCGACCTTCGGCTTCCTGGAGCGGTACGGCAAGCTCAGCGACCTGAGCAAGCGCCACGACCTCCCGTACCACGTCATCGGCTCCGACCTCGCGGGCGTCGTCCTGCGCACCGGCCCGGGCGTCAACGCCTGGAACCCGGGCGACGAGGTCGTCGCCCACTGCCTGTCGGTCGAGCTCGAGTCCTCCGACGGCCACAACGACACGATGCTCGACCCCGAGCAGCGCATCTGGGGCTTCGAGACCAACTTCGGCGGCCTGGCGGAGATCGCGCTCGTCAAGTCCAACCAGCTGATGCCGAAGCCGAAGCACCTCAGCTGGGAGGAGGCCGCGTCCCCCGGCCTGGTCAACTCCACCGCGTACCGCCAGCTCGTCTCGCGCAACGGCGCCGGTATGAAGCAGGGCGACAACGTGCTGATCTGGGGCGCGAGCGGCGGACTCGGCTCCTACGCGACGCAGTTCGCGCTGGCCGGCGGCGCCAACCCGATCTGTGTCGTCTCCAGCGACCAGAAGGCCGACATCTGCCGGAAGATGGGCGCGACCGCGATCATCGACCGCAACGCCGAGGGCTACAAGTTCTGGAAGGACGAGCACAACCAGGACCCGCGCGAGTGGAAGCGGTTCGGCAAGCGCATCCGTGAGCTGACCGGCGGCGAGGACGTGGACATCGTCTTCGAGCACCCCGGCCGCGAGACCTTCGGCGCCAGCGTCTACGTGACCCGCAAGGGCGGCACGATCGTCACCTGCGCCTCGACCTCGGGTTTCAACCACGAGTACGACAACCGCTACCTGTGGATGTCGCTCAAGCGCATCATCGGTTCCCACTTCGCCAACTACCGCGAGGCGTGGGAGGCCAACCGCCTGATCGCCAAGGGCAAGATCCACCCGACGCTCTCCAAGGTCTACTCGCTGGAGGACACCGGCCAGGCCGCGTACGACGTGCACCGCAACCTGCACCAGGGCAAGGTCGGCGTGCTCGCTCTGGCCCCCTCCGAGGGCCTGGGCGTGCGCGACACGGACCTGCGCGAGCAGCACATCGACGCCATCAACCGCTTCCGCAACGTCTGAGGTCCACGATGACCGAACGTCAGAAGGACCGGCCGTGGCTCATGCGGACGTACGCCGGCCATTCGACCGCCGAGGCGTCCAACGAGCTGTACCGGCGCAACCTCGCCAAGGGGCAGACGGGTCTCTCGGTCGCCTTCGACCTGCCCACGCAGACCGGCTACGACCCTGACCACGTCCTCGCCCGCGGCGAGGTGGGCCGGGTCGGCGTGCCCGTCTCGCACCTCGGTGACATGCGGCGGCTGTTCCAGGACATCCCCCTGGAGCAGATGAACACCTCGATGACGATCAACGCCACCGCGATGTGGCTGCTGGCGCTGTACCAGGTGGTCGCGGAGGAGCAGGGCGCCGACCCCGACAAGCTCCAGGGCACGACGCAGAACGACATCGTGAAGGAGTACCTGTCGCGGGGGACGCACGTCTTCCCGCCCGGTCCTTCGCTGCGGCTGACGACAGACATGATCACGTACACGGTCAACCGGATCCCGAAGTGGAACCCGATCAACATCTGCAGCTACCACCTGCAGGAGGCGGGGGCCACACCGGTCCAGGAGATCGCGTACGCCATGTCGACGGCCATCGCGGTGCTCGACGCCGTGCGCGACTCCGGCCAGGTGCCCGAGGAGCGGTTCGGTGACGTCGTCGCCCGCATCTCCTTCTTCGTGAACGCGGGTGTCCGCTTCATCGAGGAGATGTGCAAGATGCGCGCCTTCGGCCGCATCTGGGACCGGGTCACGCGCGAGCGGTACGGCATCGCGAACCCCAAGCAGCGCCGCTTCCGCTACGGGGTGCAGGTCAACTCCCTGGGGCTGACCGAGGCACAGCCGGAGAACAACGTCCAGCGCATCGTGCTGGAGATGCTGGCCGTCACCCTCTCCAAGGACGCGCGCGCCCGTGCCGTGCAGCTGCCCGCCTGGAACGAGGCGCTGGGGCTGCCCCGTCCGTGGGACCAGCAGTGGTCGCTCCGCATCCAGCAGGTGCTCGCGCACGAGAGCGATCTGCTGGAGTACGAGGACATCTTCGCCGGGTCGCACGTCATCGAGGCCAAGGTCGAGGAACTGGTCACCGACTCACTGGCCGAGATCGACCGCATCCAGCAGATGGGCGGCGCGATGGCCGCCGTCGAGTCGGGCTATCTCAAGTCGGAGCTCGTCTCCTCGCACGCCGCACGGCGGGCCCGGATCGAGGGCGGCGAGGAGAAGATCGTCGGCGTCAACATCTACGAGACGACGGAACCCAACCCGCTGACCGCCGACCTGGACGCCGCGATCATGACGGTGGACCCGGAGAACGAGGCACGGGTCGTCACCGCGCTGCACGAGTGGCGCGACAACCGCGACGAGGCCCGCGCGACCGAGGCGCTGACGGCCCTGAAGAAGGCCGCGGCGGGCACCGCGAACATGATGGAGGCCACCGTCGAGTGCGCCCGCGCGGGTGTCACCACCGGCGAGTGGTCCTGGGCCCTGCGGGACGTCTTCGGCGAGTTCCGCGCGCCGACGGGCGTCTCGTCCGCTCCCGTGGCGGTCACCGCCGAACCCGGCACCCCGCTCGCCGTCGTCCGCGAGAAGGTGAGCCGCACCGCCGGGGACCTGGGCGTGGGGCGCCTGCGCCTGCTGGTCGGCAAGCCCGGCCTCGACGGGCACTCCAACGGTGCGGAGCAGATCGCCGTACGGGCCAGGGACGCCGGCTTCGAGGTGGTCTACCAGGGCATCAGGCTGACGCCCGAGCAGATCACGGACGCCGCGCTGGCCGAGGACGTGCACTGCGTCGGACTGTCCATCCTGTCCGGCTCGCACGCCGAACTGGTCCCGGACGTCCTGAACCGGCTGCGCGAGGCCGGGGCGACGGACATTCCCGTGATCGCCGGCGGCATCATCCCCCCGGCCGACGCGAACGCCCTCATCGCGGCCGGCGTCGCCGCCGTCTTCACCCCGAAGGACTTCGGCATCACCGAGATCATCGGCCGTATCGTCGACGAGATCCGGAAAGCGAACAAGCTCGACCCTCTGGAGGTCCCCGCATGACCACGCCGCCCACCACCTCTGTGAACCGTCTGCGCCCGCGCCGTTCCTGTCTGGCTGTGCCGGGCTCGAACCCGCGGTTCCTGGAGAAGGCCCAGGGACTCCCGGCCGACCAGGTGTTCCTGGACCTGGAGGACGCGTGTGCGCCGCTCGCCAAGGAGGGCGCCCGGCACCACATCGTGGACGCGCTCAACAACGGCGACTGGACGGGCAAGACCCGGGTCGTGCGCGTGAACGACTGGACGACGCACTGGACGTACCGCGACGTCATCACGGTCGTCGAGGGTGCGGGCCCGAACCTCGACTGCATCATGCTGCCGAAGGTCCAGGACGCCCAGCAGGTCGTCGCGCTGGACCTGCTGCTGACGCAGATCGAGAAGACGATGGGCTTCGAGGTCGGGAAGATCGGCATCGAGGCACAGATCGAGAACGCCAAGGGTCTGGTGAACATCGACGACATCGCCGCGGCGTCGCCCCGCCTGGAGACGCTGATCTTCGGCCCGGCCGACTTCATGGCCTCGATCAACATGAAGACCCTCGTGGTCGGCCAGCAGCCGCCCGGCTACCCGGCGGACGCGTACCACTACATCCTGATGCGCATCCTGATGGCGGCCCGCACGCACGACCTCCAGGCGATCGACGGCCCGTTCCTCCAGATCCGTGACGTGGACGCGTACCGCGAGGTCGCGGGCCGTGCGGCGGCGCTGGGCTTCGACGGCAAGTGGGTGCTGCACCCCGGCCAGGTCGACGCGGCGAACGAGGTCTTCTCGCCCTCGCAGGAGGACTACGACCACGCGGAGCTCATCCTCGACGCGTACGACTGGTGCACCTCCGAGGAGGGCGGCAAGAAGGGTTCGGCGATGCTCGGCGACGAGATGATCGACGAGGCCAGCCGCAAGATGGCCCTGGTCGTCGCGGGCAAGGGCCGCGCCGCCGGCATGCAGCGCACCTCCAAGTTCGAAGCCCCGGAGGCCTGACATGCAGTTCGGACGCACCTATGAGGAGTTCGAGGTCGGTGCTGTCTACAAGCACTGGCCCGGAAAGACGGTCACCGAGTACGACGACCACCTCTTCTGTCTGCTGACCATGAATCACCACCCGCTGCACATGGACAGCAACTACGCCGAGAAGACGACGGATTTCAAGAGGAACGTCGTCGTGGGCAATTACGTCTACTCGCTGCTGCTCGGCATGTCGGTACCGGACGTCTCCGGAAAGGCGATCGCCAATCTGGAGGTCGAATCGCTGAAGCACGTCGCGCCGACCTTCCACGGCGACACGATCTACGGCGAGACGACCGTGCTCGACAAGACGCCGTCGAGGTCCAAGAGCGACCGCGGCATCGTCCATGTCGAGACGAAGGGATACAAGCAGGACGGCACGCTGGTCTGCGTGTTCCGCCGCAAGGTGATGGTCCCCACCGAGACGTACATCAAGGAGCGGGGCGGCGAGCAGCCCGGCCGCCCGGAGCCGGTCCAGCCGCCGCAGAAGAACGTGGAGAAGTAGCCATGAGCCGACTCGCACAGACCGCCGGTCTGACGGACGTCCAGCAGGAAATTCTCTCCACGGTCCGGGATTTCGTCGACAAGGAGATCATTCCTGTCGCGACCCAGCTGGAGCACCGCGACGAATATCCGACGGAGATCGTCGAAGGCCTCAAGGAACTCGGCCTGTTCGGGCTGATGATCCCGGAGGAGTACGGCGGTCTGGGCGAGTCGCTCCTCACGTACGCGCTGTGCGTCGAGGAGATCGCCCGGGGCTGGATGAGCGTGTCGGGCATCATCAACACGCACTTCATCGTGGCCTACATGCTCAAGCAGCACGGCACGCAGGAGCAGAAGGACACCTTCCTGCCCCGGATGGCGCTCGGTGAGGTGCGGGGCGCGTTCTCGATGTCCGAGCCGGCGCTGGGCTCCGACGTCTCCGCGATCTCGTCCAAGGGTGTCAGGGACGGCGACGAGTACGTCCTCGACGGCCAGAAGATGTGGCTGACGAACGGCGGCACGTCGACTCTGGTCGCCGTCCTCTGCAGGAGTGACGAAGGCCACCCCGAGGGGACGGCCCCGCACAAGTCGATGACGACGTTCCTCGTCGAGAAGGAGGCGGGCTTCGGTGAGGTCCGCCCCGGTCTCACGATCCCGGGGAAGATCGACAAGATGGGCTACAAGGGCGTCGACACGACCGAGCTCATCATGGACGGACTACGCATTCCGGCCAATCGTGTGCTGGGGGGCACCACCGGCCGAGGTTTTTACCAAATGATGGACGGTGTCGAGGTAGGGCGGGTGAATGTCGCCGCACGTGGCTGCGGCGTCGCACAACGTGCGTTCGAACTCGGTGTTTCCTACGCCCAGCAGCGCCAGACCTTCGGAAAGCAGATCGCGCAGCACCAGGCGATCCAGTTCAAACTGGCCGAAATGGCCACCAAGGTCGAAGCCGCGCATGCGATGATGGTGAACGCGGCACGCAAAAAGGACTCCGGGGAGCGGAACGACCTGGAGGCAGGGATGGCGAAGTACCTCGCCTCCGAGTACTGCAAGGAAGTCGTCGAGGACGCCTTCCGTATCCATGGCGGCTACGGCTTCTCCAAGGAGTACGAGATCGAGCGCCTCTACCGTGAGGCCCCGATGCTGCTGATCGGTGAAGGTACCGCCGAGATCCAGAAAATGATCATCGGTCGCCGGCTGCTCGAGGAGTACCGGCTCCAGGGCTGAAATGTCCCTTACGGGGTGATTTGGTGGCGAAGAACATCACACCGGGTCACCCCTGTGCGGAGCCTTTCAGCTGTCCGACTCGGCTGCTGGCTTGCCCAGTTGCCGCTCGCACCCGATAGCATCGCGGGAAAGCCGCCGTCCCCCCGTTGCCAGCGCGGCATCATCCGCTACGAAGGTCATTCATGCCCGACAGCCAAATCCCTGCATCGCGCGGAGGGGTCCGCC
This sequence comes from Streptomyces sp. NPDC057287, assembly GCF_042667905.1. Taxonomy (NCBI): domain Bacteria; kingdom Bacillati; phylum Actinomycetota; class Actinomycetes; order Kitasatosporales; family Streptomycetaceae; genus Streptomyces; species Streptomyces sp. NPDC057287. Next base: position 190,024 of record NZ_JBHUYV010000010.1, read on the forward strand.
TCGCCCGTGGAGCATCGCCGTGGCTCCTCCCGACCGTCGCCACCGCGGCACTCAGCCTCGCCCGGGCCCGCAAGTCCGGACGCTGGGCCGCCGTGGCCGTGCCCACCACCGCGCTCGCGGCGGGCATGCTGTGGTTCTTCCGCGACCCCGAGCGCGAGATCACCCAGGGTCGCGTCATCTCGCCGGCCGACGGTGTGGTGCAGAGCATCATGCCGTGGAAGGACGGGCGCACCCGCGTCGCGATCTTCATGAGCCCGCTGAATGTGCACGTCAACCGGGCTCCCCTGTCCGGCACGGTGACCTCGGTCGAGCACATCCCGGGTGGGTTCGTCCCGGCGTTCAACAAGGAGAGCGAGAACAACGAGCGCGTTGTCTGGCACTTCGACACCGAGCTCGGCGACATCGAGATGGTGCAGATCGCGGGAGCGGTCGCCCGTCGTATCGTCCCCTACATCCCGCAGGGTACGAAGGTGGAGCAGGGCGAACGCATCGGTCTGATCCGCTTCGGCTCGCGCGTGGACATCTACCTTCCGGAAGGTGTCGATGTCGCGGTCGAGGTCGGCCAGGCCACGACCGCGGGGGTGACTCGAATTGACCGTGATTGATCCCGATACCCAGGCGAGCTGGGTGCCCGAGGCGGACGAGCAGGACGACGCCGAGGACATGCCGCTCTCGATGCGACTGTCGATAGCGGACACGCTCACCCTCGGTAACGCCACGTGCGGTTTCATGGCGGTGTACTTCACCACCACGGGGATCCTCATCCCGCACCTCACGGGCAGCGACGAGTCGGGCATGGCCAGGCACTCCGCGGCCACCGCGGTCATCCTCATGCTCATGGCCGCCGTGTTCGACCTCTTCGACGGCCTCGTGGCGCGCAAGCTGCGCTCGTCGCCGATGGGGGCGGAGCTGGACAACCTCTCCGACCTCATCAGCTTCGGCCTCGCTCCGGCGTATTTCGTACTGGTGTACGGAATGGTCGCGGACGACGCACACCAGCGGGTGTCGGCGCTCGCGGCGATCGTGGTGTTGCTGGCGGTGGTGCTCCGCCTTGCGCGGTTCTCGTGCGTGACCTTGAAGGACGGCATGTTCCAGGGCATGCCGAGCCCCTTCGGAGCGCTGACGGTCGTCTCGATCGTGCTCCTGGAGCTGCCCTTCGTGCCCACACTGCTCGCGATCATCGGAGTGGCGTGGCTGATGGTCAGCCGGGTCGAGTACCCGAAGCCGCGGGGCGTCCTCGCGGTGGCGATGCTCAGCTGGATCGTGGCCGCGATGGGGCTCCTCGCCGCCTGGGCGTTCGACGCCCCCGGCGGCCAGCTGCTCCTGCAGACCGGCTGCGCGCTGCAGGTCGTCCTGGGTGCGGTGATCCCGCTCTTCGCCACGGCACGGCGGGTCAACACCTTCCGCGACAACCGGCGCGAGGCACGGGCGGCACAGCTCCCGTAACCGCGCGGAACAGACTGCGACGAGGGCCCGGATGCTCCCCGGCATCCGGGCCCCCGTGCGTCCCGGGCCCGTCACCGGGTGCGCCGCCGCCCGTCCCGGGGGACGCTAAGAGACGTGCAGGACCAAGCCGCCTCTGTCGCCGCCACGGGTTCGGGCACGGAGCTGCTGGACAGCGCCGTCGCCCACGTCGTACGCGAGACCGGGGCCTCCGTGGTCATGCTGTACCTGCTGCAGCCGGACGACAGCACGCTCCACCTGGCCGTCCTCGCGGGGCTGCCCGGTCAGCTGGCCACCCCCTGGACCCGGGTGCCGCTGTCCGCCCCGATACCGGTGGCCGACGCCGTACGCCTGGGGTGCGTGATCTGGCTGGGCAGCCAGGAGGAGCTGGCGCGCCGCTATCCACGGCCGGCGCTCGTGCTGCCGTACCAGTTCGCCATGGGAGCCGCCCCCATCCGTACCGGCGACACCGACCGGGGCGGGCTCGCGCTGCTGTGGCCCGGGTCCCACTCCCCGCAGCTGACCCCCGAAGAGCGTGACGCCGTCGTCAGGGGCTGCCACGGCATCGGCATGCTCCTGCAGCAGGCCGAGAGCAGCGGCTATCCCATCCTGCCCGGCACCCAGCCACGGGTGCTTCCCCCGCCGGAGCCTGCCACCCCCGGTCCGGCCGAGGCCACCGCCATCGCCGAGTTCGTCCGACGGCTGCCCGGCGGGAGCTGTTCCCTGGCGATGGACGGGAGGGTCGTCTTCCTCAACGACGCCGCCGCGCGCCTCCTGGGGACCCCGGCCGAGGACGTGCTGGGCACGCTGCCGTGGGAGTCGCTCCGCTGGCTGGACAACCCCGCCGTCGAGGACCACTACCGGGCGGCGGTCATCAGCCGTCAGCAGACGTCCTTCACCGTGATGCGGCCACCGGACCGGTGGCTGTCCTTCCATCTGTTCCCGAACGCCACCGGCATCAGCGTCCGGATCGTGCCCACCTCACGGCCGGGCCCACGGGACGTCCCCGCGCCGGCACTGCCCACCACCTCCGCGGTACCCAGCCGGGCCACCGCCCTCTACCACCTGATGCACCTGGCGGCGACGCTGACCGAGGCGGTCGGCACCCAGGACGTGATCGAGCTGACCGCCGACCAGCTGATGCCGGCCTTCCGGATACAGACCTTCGTCGTGATGACGTCGGTGGAGGGCCGGCTGCGGGTCGAGGGCAGCCGCGGCAGCCGTCCCGCGCTCATGGAACGTTTCGACGGTGCCCCTCTGACCTCCGTCACACCCGCCGCGCACGTACTCCTGACAGGCGTTCCCGACTTCTACTCCACCTTCGCCGAGCTGGAGCGCGCCTACCCCTCGGCGGGCATCCGCAACGCCGTGGCCGCCTGCGCCTTCCTCCCGCTGATCGTCTCGGGGCATCCGGTCGGCTCACTGGTCCTCGCCTACGACCGTCCGCACCCCTTCGAACCCGAGGAACGCGCCCTGCTGACCTCGATCGCGGGGCTGCTCGCCCAGGCGCTGGACCGCGCCCGGCTCTACGACACCAAGGACCGGCTCGCCCACAGCCTGCAGGCCCATCTGCTGCCCCAGACGCTGCCCCGCATCGACGGTCTGGACGTGGCGGCCCGCTACCTCCCGTCGACCCGGGGCATGGGCATCGGCGGAGACTTCTACGACCTCATCCGGCTCGACGGGACCACGGCCGCCGCGGCCATCGGCGACGTGCAGGGCCACAACGAGAACGCCGCCGCGCTCATGGGCCAGGTCCGCACCGCCGTGCACGCCTCCGCGGGGGCACCGCCGGACGAGGTCCTGGCACGCACCAACCGCCTGCTCACCGATCTCGACCCCGGACTGTTCACCAGCTGCCTCTACATCCACCTCGACCTCGCCGGGCACAGCGCGCGCATGGCCACCGCCGGCCACCCCCCGCCGCTGCTGCGGCAGCCCGACGGGCAGACCGAGGTCCTCGGTCTGCCGCCCGGCCTGCTGCTCGGCATCGATCCCGCCGCGCGCTACCCGACGACCGACGTCCCGCTTCCTCCCGGCGCGGCACTCGCCCTGTTCACCGACGGACTGGTGGAGGCCCCGGGGGTGGCATTCGACGACGCCACCGCCGAACTGGCGGCGCACTTCGCGCTCGCCCTGGACCAGAACATGGAGTCCGTCGCCGACACGCTCGTGCGGTACGCGAAGCAGGCCACACCGGGGACCGACGACATCGCCCTGCTCCTCATCAACGCCCTGCGGCCGGACGGCTGACGGCGTCCGGCACCTTACCGGTGCGCGGAGATGGAGAGCCCTGAGGTGCCGAGGCGGTGGGTTCATCGGCACCCCAGGGCGTTCAGGGGGTGTGGCGGTCGCGCGGGGCTCAGCCGCCGTAGAGGTCGGCCAGGCCGATGCCGGTGGTACTGGCGGCGCCGCCCAGCCTCACCTCGTGGTCGAGGCCGACGAACTTCCCGCCCGACTGCCAGAGGGCGGGCTTGAGCATCGCGTACTTGGCCTCGTCCCAGGTCGCCCAGTCGTAGCCCAGCAGGCCACCGGTGTCACCGGAGTTGGGGTTGAGGCACCAGAAGGTCTGGTGTATGCCGTTCTCCACGATCAGATCCCGCAGGGCGGTCATCCACTTCTGGTTGGGACCGTTGTCGAGGTGACCTCCCCACTCACCGATGAACAGCGGCGCGGTGCCGTTCTTGTGCAGGTACAGCCAGTTGGGGTCCCAGACGTCGCGCTCCAGCGTCGTACGGTTCCACTCGCCCTGGAACCAGGGCTGCTGGTAGACCAGCGGCCCGTAGTCGTGCGGGGAGTAGACCAGCTGGTCCTGATGGGCACCGAGGTCGACCGGGTGGTCCTTCGCGCCGCGCAGGTTCCCGCCCCACCACATGCCGTGGTAGTCGGCCGCCGAGGTCGAGGACCAGTTCGCGCCGTCCTTGGGGTAGATCTCGATGCCTTCGCACAGGACGAGGACCTGCGGGTTGATCGCGAGGATCCGCTTGCCCGCCGTCTCGCAGGTGTACTTGAAGTTGTCCTGGTCCGTGGAGCCGTCCCACTTGGCGCGAGGGCTGTCGGACTGCTTGCCGTGCGGCTCGTTCTTGACGTCCATCGCCACGAGCGTGTCGTTGGCCTTGTAGCGCGCGGTCACCCACTCCCAGGCGGTGTAGAACTGCTCGGGGGTGATCGAGCCCTTCCACCAGACCGGATACACATGGCCGGAGTTGTCGGCCTCCGCGCTGTGGACGTCCAGCATGACCTTGATGCCGTACTTCTCGGCCACCGCGAGGAAGGCGTCGAAGACCCCCAGGGTCGTCCTGCCCGCCAGCTCGGGGTTGGCCCAGGTGTTGACCGCGCTGGAGGGCGCGGCCCGGCCGTTCTTCCACTCCAGCAGGAGCTGGGTGGAGATCGGCACACGGACGATGTTGATGCCGCGCTCCGCCATCTGCCGGGTGACCGTGTCCAGGTTGGCGGACCAGAGCCCGTGGAAGACCCGCTCGGACGCGTTGAAGCCGAACCAGTTGACGCCGGTGAGCCAGACGCGGTTGCCCTGCGCGTCGACGATCCGGTTGCCCTCGGTGTGCAGCCAGTCGGTGCCGGCGGCGGCGGGCGTCGCGGCTGCCGCCCGTCCCGCCGGAGCGGCCGGGGCCGCCTGGGCGGCGACCGGGCCGGACAGAGTCATCAGCAGAGCGGTCGCGGTGACGGTGGCGGCGAGCGCCCTGCCCAGTCTTTCCCTCGTCCGTGGCTTCATCCGTTGTCGCCTTTCGTGGGGGTGGGGTGGGCCATACGAATGGGAGCGCTCCCATTCCGTTGCTCACATGAAGCCAGGACCACCGAACGGCTGTCAATGGACATGACAACGTTCAACTCCTGAAAACATATGCCCTTCTGCACCGCTCGCTATTCCCGCACTTGAGTCATTTATTTGAGCAATGAAGACGAAATCTTGCGCAGCACCGTGGACTTCTTGACTCAAGTACTCCTAGCCTGTGGGGCGTCCGAAGCCCTTCGAGCCGCAAGGACGACCCACACGTGACCCCACCACCGCCTGGACCACGCCTCCTCAGACGCTCCCTCTCCGCATCCCTCTCCCTCGCACTCGCCGCGGCGGGCACCGCCGCCGCGGTCGTGCTGGCCGGCGCTCCCCCCGCCCAGGCCGCCGCGGTCCCCGCACCGTCACCCGTCGGGATATCCGGGCGGGGAGCCACCGTCCCGTTCAAGGAACAGGAGGCCGAGTACGCCGCCACCAACGGCTCGCTGATCGGCCCGAACCGCCTGTACGGCTCCCTGCCCTCCGAGGCGTCGGGCCGGCAGGCGGTCACCCTCGACGCCACCGGTGAGTACGTCGAGTTCACACTCACCGCCCCCGCGAACGCGATGACCTTCCGCTATTCGCTGCCGGACAACGCGGCCGGGACGGGCCGGGACGCCTCGCTCGACCTGCGGGTCAACGGCAACTCGCTCAAGAGCGTGCCGGTGACGTCGAAGTACGGCTGGTACTACGGGGGTTACCCCTTCAACAACAACCCGGGCGACACCAACCCGCACCACTTCTACGACGAGACCCGGACCATGTTCGGGTCCACCCTGGCCGCCGGCACGAAGATCCGGCTCCAGGTGACCTCCACGGCGGCCTCACCGTCGTTCACCATCGACCTGGCCGACTTCGAGCAGGTCGGCGCGCCGGTCGGCAAGCCTTCGGGCGCCCTGGACGTGGTGAGCGACTTCGGCGCCGACCCGACGGGGTCGGCCGACTCCACGGCGAAGATCCAGGCCGCGGTCGACGCCGGGCGCACCCAGGGCAAGGAGGTGTACATCCCGCAGGGCACCTTCAAGGTCCAGGACCACATCGTGGTCGACAAGGTCACCCTGCGCGGCGCCGGACCCTGGTACAGCGTGCTGACCGGACGTCACCCCACGGACCGCAGCAAGGCGGTCGGGGTCTACGGGAAGTACTCCGCACAGGGCGGCAGCAGCAACGTCACCCTCAAGGACTTCGCCATCATCGGCGACATCCGCGAGCGCGAGGACAACGACCAGGTCAACGCCATCGGCGGGGCCATGTCCAACTCGGTCGTCGACAACGTCTGGATGCAGCACACCAAGTGCGGTGCCTGGATGGACGGCCCGATGGACAACTTCACCATCAAGAACAGCCGCATCCTGGACCAGACCGCCGACGGCGTGAACTTCCACTACGGCGTCACGAACTCCACGGTGACCAACACCTTCGTCCGCAACACCGGCGACGACGGACTGGCCATGTGGGCGGAGAACGTCCCGAACGTGAAGAACAAGTTCACGTTCAACACGGTGATCCTGCCGATCCTCGCCAACAACATCGTCACGTACGGCGGCAAGGACATCACCATCTCCGACAACGTCATGTCGGACACCATCACCAACGGCGGCGGGCTGCACATCGCCAACCGCTACCCGGGCGTCAACTCGGGCCAGGGGACGGCCGTCTCGGGTACGCACACCGCTGCCCGCAACACCCTGATCCGGACCGGGAACAACGACTTCAACTGGCAGTTCGGCGTCGGCGCGATCTGGTTCAGCGGACTCAACGAGCCGATCAACAACGCCACCATCAACATCACCGACAGCGAGATCCTGGACAGCTCCTACGCCGCGATCCATCTGATCGAGGGCGCGAGCAACGGGCTGCACTTCGACAACATCAAGATCGACGGCGCGGGCACCTACGCCCTGCAGATCCAGGCTCCCGGCACGGCCTCGTTCAACAAGGTCGTCGCCACGCACATCGCCCAGTCCAACCCGATCCACAACTGCGTCGGCAGCGGCTTCCAGATCACCCAGGGCACCGGGAACTCGGGCTGGTACGCGAATCCGCCCGCCTGCACCGGTGTCTGGCCGGCCCCGGTGTGGACCAACGGCGGGGTCCCCGGCGGAGGCACCGGTCCCACCGACCCGCCGGACCCGACGGACCCGCCGGACCCGACCGACCCGCCCGAGGAGACGGGCAACCTCGCTCAGGGCCGCCCGATCACCGAGACGAGCCACGCCGACGTGTACGGCGCGGGCAACGCGGTGGACGGCAACGCCAACAGCTACTGGGAGAGCCGGAACAACGCCTTCCCGCAGTCCGTCACCGTGGACCTCGGTGCCGCCAAGGCGGTCAAGCGGCTGGTGCTGAAGCTGCCCCCGGCCGCCGCCTGGGCGACACGCACGCAGACGATCGGCGTGACGGGCAGTACCGACAACTCCGCGTACAGCTCCCTGAAGGCTCCGGCGGGGTACACCTTCAATCCGTCGAGCGGTAACACGGCGACGGTGACGCTGACGGGGACACCGGTCCGCTACCTGCGGCTGACGTTCACCGCGAACACCGGCTGGCCGGCGGGCCAGCTGTCCGAGCTGGAGGCCTACACCAGCTGATCGCGCACACGACGACGGGCCCGGCCACCACGGCCGGGCCCGTCACTGTGCGGGGAGATCAGGGCTTGGGCGCGAAGGACTCGGCGGCCGGGGCCACCTCGGCCGGGCGGACCACCTTGAGGCCACCGGGGCTCTTGGCGTCCGGCTTCATGATGACGGTCTCCTTGGTGGAGGGCGCCGCCGGGTCGGTGAAGTCGTGCGAGATCCCGAAGTCGCCACCGAAGCCCTTGATGGTGAGCAGGGCCTTGTCGACTCCCTCGCGGGTGAGGTCCTTCGACTCGCAGGCCTTCTTCAGCGCCTCGCCGAAGACGGACGCCGCGTTGTACCCGGCGATGACGCCGTTGTCGAGGCCGTCCTTGGGGTACTGGGCCGCGTACGCCTTGGCGAGCTTCGACGGACCGGCGGCCGCGTCACCGATGGGCAGCGTGGAGGACCCGATGTAGTAGTCCTTCTGCAGTGCCGGGCCCGCGGGCGTGGCCAGGAGCTGCGGGGCGTACGCCGAGTTGTTGCCCACCACCGGGACGTCGAAGCCGGTGGCCGCGGCCACACCGACCAGCGAGGCGGCCTGGCGCGGTCCCGCGCTGAGGACGATCGCCTTCACACCGGCCTGCTTGAGGGCGGAGACCTGGGCGGTCATGTCGTTGTCGGTCGGCTTGATCTTCTGCTCGACGACGGTCAGGCCCGCCTCCTTCGCCGCGTGCTCGGAACCGGCCAGGGCGTTCTCGCCGTAGTCACCCTCGAAGTAGACGTGACCGATCTTGTCGCCCTTGGCGATGCGCTTCTCGTCCAGCAGGAAGTCGATCAGGTTGATCGTCTCGACGTCGTAGGTGGCGCCGATGACGCGGACGTACTTGGACCCGACGAGGTTCGCCGACCAGGCCTGCGGCAGGATGATGCCCTTGTCCTGTCCGTCGATGCGCGACTCGACCGCGGCGACGAACGGGGAGCCGATGAACTGGGTGAAGCCCAGCACGTTCGGTTCCAGCTCGGTGTAGGCGCCGATCGCCTTCTGCGGGTCGTACGCGTGGTCGCGGACGGTCAGTTCGATCTGCCGGTCGCAGATGCCGCCGGCCTTGTTGGTCTCCTTCACCCAGAGCTGCTGGGCCTGGGTGACGCTCTTGCCGAGCGAGGCGTACACCCCGGTCATGTCGGTGAGGGCCCCGAGGGTGATCTTCGAGTCGGTGACCCCCTCCCCGGCCTTCACCCCGTTCTTGTCGGCGGCACCGTCGTCCGACGACTTCGCCTTCTCGCTGCATCCCGCGAGGGTGAGGGTGAGAGCCGCGACGACGGCTCCGACAACACGTAGCTTCATTTCTTCTTCTCCCCTGGATTCTTCAGACGCGCAATGCCGCCGGGCAGGAACAGGACGACCGCGACGACCGCGGCGCCGTACAGATAGCGGGACGCCTCGCCCGGTGCGATGCCGCCCGTACCGGGGGCGGACACCAGGGGCAGGGAGTCGCTGTAGTGGGTGAGCACCTGAGGCAGCAGCGATACGAACGCGGCGCCGATGACGGCTCCCGCGACGCTGCCCAGCCCGCCGATGACGATCATGGCGAGGTATTCGAGGGACAGGATCATGCCGAAGTACTCGGGCACGGTCCGCTGGAAGACCAGCGCGAGCAGGACGCCCGCGAGGCCCGCGTACATGGAGGACAGGACGAAGACACCGGCCCTGTACCGGGCCACCGGCACACCCATCACGCCGGCGGCGATCCGGTGGTCCCGGATGGCGTTGAGCGCCCGGCCGGGCCTGCCGCGCAGCACCCCCCGGGCGAAGAGTCCGCTGGCCAGGAGGGCCCCCAGCCCCAGGTACCAGAGCTTCTCGGACGACTGGAAGGGCACCGCGGCGACGACCACCTCGGCGTCGTCGAAGGTGAACCCGAACAGCGAGAGCGGCGGGACGGGACGGCCGTTGAAGCCGCCGGTGAGCGAGCCCGCATTGAAGAGCACGTGCTGGCCGATGAAGATCAGCGCGAGCGTGGCGATACCGAGGTAGGCACCGCTGAGCCGCCCCGCTATGGGGCTGAAGAGCCCGCCGGCCGCTCCCGCCAGGAGCACGGCCAGGATCGCCGCGAGCCAGGTGGGAAGGCCGAGGCCGGTGAGGGTGTGGCCGTTCTCGGTGCTGCTCTCCCCCGCGAGGATGCAGTAGCCGTAGGCGCCCACCGCGAGGAAGAAGGCGTGGCCCATGGAGAGCTGGCCGGTGGAGCCGGTGAGCAGGTTGAGCCCGATGGCGCCGATCGCCGCGGCCATCGCGAACAGTCCGGCCTGGAGCCAGAACCGGTCCAGGTAGAACGGGAACAGGAGGAGCAGGACCGAGCCGGCCAGCCAGAGGTAGGGGGCGGGGCGGCGCAGCCGGCCGGCGGTCGCCCCCGCGGCGACGGGGGCCGGGGCGGTGGCGTCCTTGGTGGCTTCAGACACGGGAGAGCTCCTTCGTACCGAAGAGTCCCGCCGGCCGGACGAGCAGGACGACCACCATCACCAGGTACGGCGCGAGATCGCCGATACCGCGTCCGAGGAAGGACAGGTCGCTCTGGTAGCCCGTGGCGAGCGATTCGGTGACACCGACGAGGAGCCCACCGACGAGCGCCCCGGTCGTGGAGTCCAGGCCGCCGAGGATGGCGGCCGGGAACGCCTTGAGCGCGGCGAGCGACGTGGCCCGTTCCAGGCCGGGGGTCGGGAACACCGTGAGGAAGAGCGCGGCGACCGCGGCGAGGGCCCCGGCGACCGCCCAGGCGGAGAGGGAGACCCGGCCGAGCCGGATGCCCATCAGCGCCGCGGTCTGCGGATTCTCGGCCGCTGCCCGCATGGAGACGCCCCACGAGGTGAAGCGGAAGGCGAGCAGGAACACGGTGATGAGGAGCCCCGCGACGAGGAACGCCGCGATGCGGGTCTCGGCCAGGGTGACTCCGCCGATCGTGACGACCTCGTCGCCCCACGGGTCGCCCAGGGCCATGACGTCCGTCCCCATGCGCCGGGTGAGCTCTGTGGTGAGGAGGATGTCGACGCCGATGGTGACGATGGCCAGGACGCTCTGGTCGCTTCCCCTGTAGCGGCGCATCACGAAGAACTCGACCGCCGAACCGACCACCGCGGCGCCCGCGATCCCGACGCCGAGCGCCGGCCAGAAGCCGATGTCGTCGTGGAGCAGGGCGGTGACGTAGCCGCCGGCGAGGAGCAGTGAGGCATGGGCGAAGTTGACGACCTCGGTCGCCTTGAAGATGACGACGAAGCCCAGGGCGATCAGTGCGTAGACCGAGCCGATGGACAGGCCGCCGAGGAGGAGTTCGATGAAGGTGGTCATTCCTGTGCCCCCAGGTAGGCCTGCACGACGGCCGGGTCGTTCTGCACCTCGGCGGGCGTGCCCCCCGCGATCCTGCGTCCGAAGTCGAGTACGGTCACGGCGTCCGCGAGCCGCATCACCACCCCCATGTCGTGTTCGACCATGACGATCGAGATGCCGAGGCTGTCGCGTACGCCGGCGACGACGGCCGCGGTGCGGCGGCGCTCGTCGGCGGTCATGCCCGCGATGGGCTCGTCCAGGAGCAGGACCTCCGGCTCCATGCACAGGGCGCGGCCGAGCTCGACGAGCTTCTGCTTCCCGTACGGGAGGGCGCCTGCGGGGAAGTCGAGTTCCTTGTCCAGGCCGATGAACCCGGCGATCTCCCGGACGCGTTCGAGATGCCGCTGCGCCTCACGGGTGGCGGAGGGCAGCCTCAGTCCGGAGGCCACGAAGCCCGCGCGGGTGAGCCGGTGGCGGCCGAGCATGAGGCTCTCGGCGACGGTGGCGTGCGGCGGCAGGGCCAGGTTCTGGAAGGTGCGGGCCACGCCGAGGTCGGCGATCCGGTGCGGGGCGAGACCGGTGAGTTCGGTGTCACCCAGGCGCACACTGCCCGAGGTGGCGCGGTAGACGCCGGAGAGCACGTTGAATGTGGTGGACTTGCCCGCGCCGTTGGGTCCGATGACCGCGTGCACGCTCCCCGGTTCGACGGTGAAGGACACCGCTTCGAGGGCGGTGAGTCCGGCGAAGCGGACGGTCACGTCGCGCACGGCGAGAGGCGCCGGGCCGGCCGTCACGCGGACCACCTGCTCAGGGTGCGGGTGGTGCCTTCCGCCTGTGCGGCGTCCTCGGCGGCCGTCTCGTCGACGACGCCGAGGTAGCGGCGGCGGACCTCGTCGGAGGCGGCGAGCTCGTCGGCCGGGCCGTCGAGTGCGACCTCGCCGACGTCCAGGACGTACGCCGTGGAGGCGAGCCGCAGCGCGATGGCCGCGTTCTGCTCGACGAGCATGACGGAGGTCCCGCCCGCGTTGATCTCCTGGATCGTCTCGGCGATCTTCGCCGCCATCAGCGGCGCGAGGCCGAGGGACGGCTCGTCGAGCAGCAGCAGGCGGGGCGCGGCCATCAGGGCACGGCCCATGGCCAGCATCTGCTGCTCGCCTCCGGAGAGCAGCCCGGCCCGCTGGTGCGCGCGCTGGGAGAGCACCGGGAACAGTTCGTGTACGCGGCCGAGGGCGGCAGCCGCAGCCTTGCGCCCGCCGCGTGCCCCGAGGGCGCCCGCCCGCAGATTGTCCGCCACCGTCATCCGGGCGAACACCTGCCGGCCTTCCGGTACCTGGATCACTCCTGCCGCCACCACCTGGGCGGGGCGGAGCCCGTCGAGGGGGCGGCCGTCGAAGCGGATGGTGCCCGTGCCCGTGCCGCGGTGGAAGCCGAGGGTCCGCGACACGGCCCGCAGCAGCGTGGTCTTGCCGGCGCCGTTGCCACCGAGTACAGCGGTGATCGCGCCGGCCGGCACGTCGACGGAGACGTCGCGCAGTGCCCGTACCGGGCCGTAGCCCACGGACAGTTCGCGGATCTCGAGCGTTGCCATGCGTCCTCCTCCTTCCGTCTGGTCGTCGTGGTGCCACAGACCAGCAGCGGGCGCGGCGCGCGTCCACGGTCCGGGGCGCAATCGCTGCGGGTGACCAGTCTTCGAGGGGCCCGGTTGTGCGGGCGCACAGAGGGGGGTGATGCCCTGTCGTCCGCGGCGCGGCCGGGTGGCATCCTCACCAGCCATGAGCGGCTCGGCTGCGGAACGGAGCGAAGACATGCGGCGGCGCAGTGACGAGCGGGGCCGTGCGCTGCTCGACGCCCTGCTGGAGGGCCGGTCGGAACCGGGCCTCGCGGCGCGCGCGGCGGACGTTCTGGGCCTGCCGGAGCAGGGCCGTTACGCGGTGGTGGCGCTGCGGAGGGGCGGGGGCGCACCGTCGGGCACGGCCATGGAGGCCGACGGTCTCGCGTTCCTCCGGCGGAGGCGGGCGGACCGCGAGACCGTGGTCGTCGCCCTGGGCGACCGTGATCCGGCGGTGCTCGCGGGGCTGCTGGCGCGGTGGTGTCCGGGCCCCGGCGGGATCGGCCCGGTGGCCGACGGTCTGGCAGGGCTGGGGGCCGCGCGCCGGCTGGCCGAGGTGGCACTGCTGACGTGTCCGCCGGGCACGACGGACATCGTGCGGCTGGAGGAGAGGCTGCCCATGGCGCTGGTGGTGAGCCAGCCGGAGCTGTCGGCACGGCTGGTCGCGGACGTCTTCGGCCCGCTGCTGACGCTGGATCCGGCCGACCGGGCGCTGCTGGTGCGCACGCTCGACGCGTGGCTGGAGTGCGGTGGGTCGGCGGGGAGGGCCGCGGGACGGCTCTACTGCCACCGCAACACCGTGCTCAACCGTCTGCGCAGGCTGGAGCGGCTGACCTCGCGCTCGCTGTCACGGCCACGCGAACTGGTCGAGATGATGCTGGCGCTGGACGCGTTCAGGCTGACGGCACCGCAGCCGTGAGGGGGTGCCGTCGTGGACGGGGACACCTGAGGGGGCTCGTGAGGGGGAACCCGCCGGGCTCCCCCTCACGAGTGGTGCGTCAGGACAGGAAGTCGCGGGCGATCGCTCCGGCCGCGCGTTCCAGCAGAGGGCCGGCCTGCGCCATGCTGACGGCCGGGTCGGGCTCCAGGTCCGACAGGGCGTAGGCCCGACTGATACCCGCCTTCTCCAGTGCCTCCGCCGGGAGGGCGAGCCGCCCGCACACGGCGACGGTCTCCACACCGGCGGTGCGCGCCGCGGCGGCGACCCCCGCGGGGGCCTTGCCGTGCAGGGTCTGCTCGTCGAGCGAGCCCTCTCCGGTGATGACGAGCGTGGCGCGGGCCAGCGCGGGGGCGAAGCCCAGGACGTCGAGCATGACCTCGATGCCGGGCCGGAAGCGTGCGCCCAGCGCGACCAGGGCGCCGTAGCCGATGCCTCCGGCCGCGCCCGCTCCGGGGAGCTCGGCGGTCCCGGCTCCCAGCACGGACGCGTAGTGGACGAGCGCCGCGTCGAGGACGGCGATGTCCTCCTCGGTGGCACCCTTCTGCCGCCCGTAGACCTCGGGGGCGCCCTTCGGCCCGGTCAGCGGGTTGTCCACGTCGCTGGCGAGGATCAGGTCGACGCCCGCGAGCCGGGGGTCGAGTCCCGACAGGTCGGCCTCGGCCAGGCCGGCGAGCGCGCCGCCGCCCGGGCCGACGGGCTTGCCGTCGCCGTCCAGGAACCGCGCTCCGAGCGCGGCGAGCATGCCAGCGCCGCCGTCGGTCGTCGCGCTGCCGCCGACACCGAACACGATCGTCCTGGCGCCCGCGTCGAGCGCGGCCGCCAGGAGCTCCCCGGAGCCGTACGTGGTCGCCGTGAGCGGGGCGAACTCCCCCGCGGGCAGGTGCTGCAGGCCCGAGGCCTCGGCCATCTCGACCACCGCGGTCGTGTCGCGCACCGCGTACGCCGCGGTCACCGGCGTCCCGAGCGGCCCGGTCACCCGCGCCTCGCGGCGCTCGAATCCGGCGGCCACCGCCGCCGCGACCGTGCCGTCGCCGCCGTCCGCGACGGGCAGGGTCTCGACCCGCAGCCCGGGGACGACGCGCCGCAGTCCGGCCGTCACACGCTCCGCGACCTCCACGGCCGTCAGCGAGCCCTTGAACTTGTCCGCCGCCACGAGCACGTGGGGGGTCTCCATCACTGCTCCGTCCGTCACCTTGTATCCCTTTGCTTTCGAACAGGCAGTCGCGCCGCCCCGACCCTATCCGGACCACCCCTGATCTGCCCATACCTGTCCGAAAGCACGTGTGCGCCGCCTACGCTGCCTCCGTGACCACCTCTGACTACGCCACCTACATCGCAGGGCTCCCCCGTGTGCTGGCCGGGGCCGCCACCCTCTTCAGGGACGAGCGGGGACGGGTGCTGCTCGTGGAGCCGAACTACCGGGACGGCTGGACGCTGCCCGGTGGCACCGTCGAGTCCGGCGACGGCGAGAGCCCCCGGCAGGCCGCCCGCCGCGAGACGGCGGAGGAGATCGGCCTCGACATCGCGCCGGGCAGGCTGCTCGCGGTCGACTGGGCGCGCGGGGCCACCCGCCCGCCGATCGTCGCCTACGTGTACGACGGCGGCGTGCTGGCACAGGAGCAGTTCGACGCGATCCGGATCCAGGAGGACGAGCTCCTCTCCTGGAGGCTGGTGGACCGGGCCGACCTCGCCCGTCACCTGCCCGGCCGCCTCGGGCTGCGTGTCGGGGCGGCGCTGGTCGTGCTGGACTCCGGGGCGGGTACGGCGGAGCTGGAGGACGGCGTACGGGTCCCGGCGTGAGGGGTCAGCCCTGGGACTCCTGCGGCCTGGCGTCGGCCTCCCGCCGCGCGTCGTCCTGTGCGGCGGCCCGCGCCTCGGTGCGATGGCCGCGCGCGATGTAGTCGCGCACGACGAGCTCGACGGCGTCCTGCGGACTGCCGACGCCCGCGAGCACCATGACCTCCACGACGAGTTCCGCGTCCAGACTGACGGTGACCTTGGCCATGGCCCGGACCCTATGGGGTGCGGGCGGAAATGTCATCGCGCCGGGACCGGGCCGTCCGTAGGCTCGGGCCATGACTCTCGTCGCGATCCTCAGCGGCGCCGGCATCTCCACGGACTCCGGCATCCCCGACTACCGCGGGCCCCAGGGCCTCTGGCGGAAGGACCCGGAGGCGGAGAAGCTCGTCACGTACGACTTCTACATGGCTGATCCGGAGATCCGTCGCCGCTCCTGGCAGATGCGCCGTGCGGCCGCCACGCTGCACGCCGAGCCGAACGCCGCCCATCGCGCGGTGGCCGCGCTCGAGCAGTCCGGCACCCCGGTCCGGGTCCTCACGCAGAACATCGACGGACTGCATCAGAAGGCCGGGCTGCCGGCCCGCAAGGTCGTCGAGCTCCACGGCACCGCGCACGAGGTGGTGTGCACCCGGTGTCACGCGCAGTCAGCGATGGCGGACGCGCTGGCCCGCCTCGACGCCGGGGAGTCGGATCCGCCGTGCACGGTCTGCGGCGGGATCCTGAAGCCGGCGACGGTCATGTTCGGCGAGCGCCTGGATCCGCGGGTGCTCGCCGAGGCGATGGCGATCACGAAGGCGAGCCAGGTGTTCATCGCCGTGGGCACGACGCTCCAGGTGCAGCCCGCGGCCTCGCTGGCGGGGATCGCGGTGGAACACGGCGCACGGCTCGTCGTCGTCAACGCCGAGCCGACGCCCTACGACGAGCTGGCCGAGGAGACCGTGCGCGAGCCCATCGGGACGGCGCTGCCCGCGCTGCTGGAGCGGCTGTCCGGCCGGGCCTCGAGCGGCCCTCCGGCAGACCCTCACGCGCGGCCCTCGCCGTAGAAGCGCACGTAGTCGACCGACATCGTCGCGGGGGACGGCGTCGACGCGTCGGGAGGCCCGGGCCAGTCGCCTCCGACCGCGACGTCAAGCAAGAGGTGCATGTCCTGTTCGAAGACCCAGTCACGTGGTGCGGGCAGCTTCGACGGGGTGAGTGTGAAGTACGGCTTCCCGTCGACGGACCAGGTGATGCGGCGCGGCTGCTTGTCGACGGCGTAGGTGTGGAACGCCTCCGAGGCGTCGGCCGCGAGGGTGGCCGAGCTGCCGATGCCGTTCTCGTTGAAGTACGTGGGCCCGTGCGCGGTGCCGTACACCGTGCGCGGTTCCCCGCCGACCACCTCGCAGATGTCGAGCTCACCCTGGCCGGGCCAGTCGACCCCGTTGTCGCCCAGCATCCAGATCGCCGGCAGCAGGCCGGTGCCGGTGGGCATCTTCGCGCGGACCTCCACGCGTCCGCGGGAGAGCGCGACCTTTCCCTCGGTGGTCAGGCGGGCCGACGTCCAGCTGCAGAACTCCTGCGTGTAGCAGGGCAGCTCGGAGCCGGCCGAGGCGGGCCGGGCCGAGATCGCGAGGTGACCCGCGCCGTCGAGAGCGGAGTTGGCCGCGTCGTCCGTGTAGTACTGCAGCTCGTTGTTGCCCCACCCCTCGGCGTCCCGGTTCCCGGTCTCGGTCGTCCAGGACCCCTCCGGGGGACGGGTGGCCGCCGCTCCGTCGAACTCGGCCTGCCAGAAGGGCTCCTCCCGGGCGGAAGGAGGTTCCGTGGGCTCCGGAGCGGACCCGCATCCGCTCAGCAGTGCGCCGAGCGCAAGCACGAGTGCCGAGCGGGTCCGCCGCCCCGCCGCACCGCGCCTTCCGCGTGTCCGGCGCTTCACGCTCCCTCGCCGTCGAGTCCGGCCCTGATCCGCCGCGAGGGGCTGAACGCGTAGAGGTCGAGGATCTCGGGCGCGTCCGTCAGGCCGGGGCCGCCCTCCGACGCCCAGGTGGCGATGTCGGCGACGGCGTGCGGGTCGTTGACCAGCCCGAGCCAGACGGGGCGGCCACCCGCGCGGCGGCCCTCGGCGGAGGGCTGTACGACGATGACGTTGCCGTGCTCGCAGGCGTCCAGGCACTCCACCGCGCGGACGGTCGCGGCCCCGTCGAGGGACTGCCGCAGCTGCGCGAGCTGGCCCGCGTGGTCCACGCCGGGGATCTTCGGGGTGCCGCAGCAGCAGCCCCGGCAGACGCTCACCGTGGGACGGGACGGCCCGGGTCCGGCGGCCTTGCGCGGTCGGCGGCTCATGCGGGTGCGCTCCCGGGGACGGCACGGATGATCACCGTAGGACTCTACCGAGCTGCCGGTGCGCAGGTCCGGTGGGGTATCGTTGACGGCTGCGAAGGGGAGTAGCCCCGCAAACCGGTCGTCGACACACTGGAGCCTTCGGGTTCCCGGTGGCCGGGCTCGTAGATCCTTACGGGTGGGCGAGACCTTCGGTCAGGTATGACACGTCCGCGTCCTGCGGGCGCTGCCGTCATGCCGGGCCGGGTGGTCCTCCGAAAAAGCCCCTGTGGCGCTTCGCGGAAGGCCCGGGGCCCGGCTCTCACAGAAAGCCACCCGGAATGCATCTCGACCCCCTGGCGATCCTCACCGCCTTCGGGCTGATCTTCCTCGCGGAGCTCCCCGACAAGACCATGTTCGCGTCGCTGGCCATGGGCACGCGCATGCGCCCGCTCTACGTCTGGTTCGGCACGTCGTCCGCGTTCATCGTGCACGTCGCCATCGCCGTCGGGGCGGGCGGGCTGATCGGCCTGCTGCCCGACTGGATCGTCAAGCTGGTCTCCGCCGTCCTCTTCGCCTTCGGCGCCTTCATGCTGCTGCGCAGTGGCAGCGGTGACGACGACGAGGACGAGGAGATCAAGACCGTCACCGGCTTCTGGCCGGTCTACTCGACCGCGTTCATGGCGGTGTTCATCAGCGAGTGGGGCGATCTGACCCAGATCACCACCGCGAACCTTGCCGCGAGCAACGGCGCCTGGTCCACGGCCATCGGGTCGGCGATCGCCCTCATGTCGGTGTCCGCCCTCGCGCTGCTGGCAGGGCGGTTCATCGCCAAGCGGGTGCCGCTCAAGACGGTGCAGCGCATCGGCGGCCTGTGCATGCTCGGTCTGGCGATCTGGTCGGTCGTCGAGATCTTCACGAGCTGAGCGACGGCGGCGCGCCGGGCGGGGCCGGGTGCCGGCCCCGCCCGCCCGCTCGGAGCAGGACGCGTGGGGCCGGGTGCCCGGCCTCGTCCGCACCCGCCTCAGAACAGGACGGGCACCTCGTCCTGCGCCCCGCGCTCGAAGGCCAGGAGCCGCTGCTTGCGGTCCAGCCCGCCGCCGTACCCCGTCAGGCTTCCCGAGGCTCCGATGACGCGGTGGCAGGGAACGATGATCCCCACCGGGTTCTTGCCGTTGGCCAGGCCCACCGCGCGGGAGGCACCGGGCTTGCCGAGACGGCCGGCCAGTTCACCGTAGGAGCGCGTCTCGCCGTAGGGGATCCGCACGAGCTCGGCCCAGACGCCGCGCTGGAAGGCGGTGCCCTCCAGACGCAGCGGCAGGTCGAAGTCCGTCAGCTCGCCCGCGAAGTAGGCGTCGAGCTGACGTGCGGTCTCCCGGAAGGGCAGCGGATCCGGTGCGCCGAAGGTCTCCTCGGGCGGGCGGTGCCGTTGCCCGTTCATGTACAGACCGGACAGCACGCCGTCCGTCGCGACGAGGGTGAGTGCCCCGTACGGGCTGTCGATGACCGTGTGCTGCCTGGTCACCGTGGATGTGGCGGTCATGGTTCGCGTCCTCACGCCCTCAGGCGGGCAGATGGTTGATGGGATGGTCGTCGACGGCCCACAGATACTGCACCGCGTACGCACGCCAGGGGCGCCACCCGGCGGCGCGGGCGGTGAGCGCCGCGGGGGTCGCCGGAAGGCCGAGCTGTCCGGCGGACCTGCGGATCCCCAGGTCGGTGGCGAGGAAGGCGTCCGGGTCCCCGAGGGCCCGCATGGCGATGACCTCGACCGTCCAGGGGCCGAAACCGGGCAGCGCGGCCAGCTCCGCGCGGCTCCTCTCCCAGTCGGATCCCTCCCCCAGGTGCAGGGATCCGGCGGCGAGGGCGCTCACGAGCGTGGTGAGCGTGGCGCGGCGGCTGCGCGGCAGGGCGAGCGCCTCGGGGTCCAGTCCGGCCAGCGCGTCGGAGGTCGGGAAGAGGTGGGTCAGGCCGCCCTCGGGGTCCTCGACCGGCACTCCGTGGGCACGGACCAGGCGGGCCGCGTGGGTGCGGGCGGCCGCCGTGGAGACCTGCTGGCCGAGCACCGCGCGCACGGCGAATTCCGCCGCGTCGACCGTGCGCGGGACCCGCCGGCCCGGAGAGGCGTCGACCAGCGGGGCGAGCAGCGGATCCGAGCGCAGCTGTTCGTCCACCGCCACCGGGTCGGCGTCCAGGTCGAGGAGTCTGCGGCAGCGGCTGATGGCCTGGGTGAGGTCGCGGGGGTCGGTGAGCGAGAGCCGGCAGTCGATGTGGCCGGGCTGCGGGGACAACGCGACGATGCCGTGGCCGTGCGGGAGGGTGAGCGTGCGGCGGTAGGCGCCTTCACGCCATTCCTCGACGCCCGGGACGGCGGTCGCGGCCAGGTGCCCGAAGAGGTTGCCAGGGGTGAGCGGGGATCGGTAGGGCAGCCGCAGGGCGATGACGCCGGGGGAGGCACCCGGCGTCCGGGCGCCGCGTGCCGCGCGGGTGCGCATGTCGCCCGGGGCACGTGCGAAGACTTCGCGCACGGTGTCGTTGAACGTGCGGATGGACGAGAATCCGGCCGCGAACGCGACCTCGGCCATGGGCAGTTCGGTCGTCTCGATGAGGACCCGGGCGGTCTGCGCCCGCTGGGACCGGGCGAGCGCGAGGGGTCCGGCGCCGAGCTCGGCGAGGAGCTGGCGCTCGATCTGGCGTGCGGAGTACCCGAGCCGTGAGGCGAGCCCCGAGACACCTTCCCTGTCGACGACCCCGTCCTGGATGAGGCGCATGGCCCGGGCGACGGAGTCGGCGCGGACGTTCCATTCCGGGGAGCCGGGGCTGGTGTCGGGGCGGCATCGCTTGCAGGCCCGGAACCCGGCCTGCTGACAGGCCGCGGCGCTGGGGTAGAAGGTCATGTTGACGGCCTTCGGCGGGACGACCGGGCAGCTGGGCCGGCAGTAGATCCGGGTGGTCAGGACGGCCGTGAAGAACCATCCGTCGAAGCGGGCGTCCTTCGACCGTACGGCCCGCACGCAGCGTTCGGTGTCGGTGTGCATGGTCCAAGCATCGGGGACCGCGGGTCCTAAGGCTGGCGGAAATCCGACATGGACCTGCCGGGGAGTCACGCGTGGATCCGGCCCTCGTTCATCCCTTCGGTCCCGCCACCGAGCGGGCCGCAGCACTCCGTGGCGCGCAACTCTCCTGCACCGTTCAGGTCAGTGAACATTAATCATGTACAGAACTATTGACGTGCTCACGACACAACCCTACGGTTCAGGGAAAGCGCTTTCCACTCCTACCCCGTGGGTCGTCTACCGCACCACCTGTTCACACCCTCGAACGGAGGGCATCGGCGCGCCCGACATGAGGGACTGGAGACCCCCGAATCCGCCCGGCCCGCCGGCCCGGCCCCCTCCGGGGCCCTTCCGTGCCGGCCCGGCTCCCCCATCGGCATTCCCCGGATCCGCCGCTCCGGCCCCCCACTGGTCACTCCCCCAACCTGGAGACGAACGATGCAGAAGAAGAAGCCCGTCATCGCGTGCGTCAGCCTGCTGGCCGGCTCACTCGTGGCACTGTCAGGCACCATGGCGCAGGCCACGTCCGCTCCCGAGGCTGCGGCAGCCGGCACGAGTGCGGTCGGCGTCCCGGCGGCACCGGCAGCCGGTGCCCTGTACGTGGCGCCGGACGGCAGCGACGGCGCGGCCGGGACCGAGTCCGACCCGACGACGCTGGCCTCGGCGATCGGCCGCGTCACCTCCGGCGGGACGATCTACCTCCGCGGCGGGACGTACGCGCACTCCCAGACGGTCACCGTCCCGCCGGGCAACGACGGCTCGGCGGGCGCCCGCACGACACTGGCCGCCTACCCCGGCGAGCGCCCGGTCCTGGACTTCTCGGCGATGAGCGAGGACCCGGCCAACCGCGGGCTCGCCCTGAACGGCGCGTACTGGCACGTCGACGGCATCACCGTGGAGCACGCCGGTGACAACGGGATCTTCGTCGGCGGCAGCAACAACGTCATCGAGCACGTCGTGACGCGCTTCAACCACGACTCGGGCCTGCAGATCTCGCGGATCGCCTCCGACACCCCCGACGACGAGTGGCCCTCCGACAACCTCATCCTGAGCTCGGAGTCGCACGACAACGCCGACTCCGACGGGGAGGACGCCGACGGCTTCGCGTCGAAGCTCACCTCGGGCCCCGGCAACGTCTTCCGTTACACCGTGTCCCACAACAACATCGACGACGGCTGGGACCTCTACACCAAGACGGACACGGGCCCCATCGGCCCGGTGACCATCGAGGACTCCCTGTCCTACGACAACGGGACCCTCTCCGACGGGACGGTGAACTCCGACGGCGACCGCAACGGCTACAAGCTCGGCGGCGACGACATCGAGGTCGACCACATCGTCCGGCGCAACATCGCCTACAACAACGGCCACCACGGGTTCACCTACAACAGCAACCCCGGCTCGATGACGGTGTCGGACAACGTCAGCATCGACAACGCGGAGCGCAACTTCTCCTTCGACAAGGGCACTTCCGTGTTCCGCGACAACGTCTCGTGCCGCAGCGGTGACGGTTCCAACGACAAGACCGTGGGGGACGCCGACGGCTCGAACCAGTTCTGGACCGGATCGAACGGGTCGGGCTGCTCGGCGTACACCGGCGCGATGGACTGGTCCTTCGCGTCGGACGGCCACCTGGTCGTGACCTTCGGCGGCAACGAGGTGACGCCGTAGCCCGGTGGAGCGGTCCGGTGGCGGGCGCGAGACCCGAAGTCCCCTGACGGGCGGAGGAATCTCAGCCGGCCCGCACGGTCGGCCCGGGGCCGGCCGGTCACCAGGTCTCGTAGTGGCCGGCCAGGCCCTCGGCGCCCTTCTTCCAGAAGTGGGAGCCGTCCAGGTCGCCCGGGAGCTCCTCGATGAAGGCGTAGAACTCCTCGAGGGTCGGCTTGAGCGGCTCCCGGCATGGGCATGGGCATGGGCGTATCGCCGGGCCGAGCGTCGTTCCGCTCCTCATGTCTGCTGGTTCCAGGAGCTGTTGGCATGCCGGCGCGGCCCGGACACGGAGGTCCTTCCCTCCTGCCGGCGACACCGCCCCCGCGCCCGGCGGACCGCCACGATCATGACGGGGCACACGCATCCGCCCGCACGGAACGACGTCCGCCTTCGTCGGACAGGCACGGACCGGTGAGTCCGGGAAGCCGGAAACGCCGTCCGCATGTGAGGTTTCGGTCACCTTCAGGCAATGAAACATGCCGGAAACGCGACGGCGCCCTGCGCGAAACGCACGCCCGCAACCCTCGTCGGGCCGGACCCCACGCCGCCCCGAGGAGGGACCCTCTCTTGACCCCCGTGACCCTGGCCTCGGCACGCCTCGATACAGGCGACACCGCATGGCTCCTCGCCGCCACCGCACTCGTCCTGCTGATGACGCCGGGCCTGGCCCTGTTCTACGGCGGAATGGTCCGCACGAAGAGTGTCCTCAACATGCTGATGATGAGCTTCGTGTCGATCGCGCTGGTCACCGTGGTCTGGCTGCTCGCCGGCTACTCCCTCGCATTCGGCGACGACACCTTCGCCGGACTCATCGGCGGACTCGACCACGTGGGCATGGTCGGCATCGGACCCGACGACCTCACCGGCAGCGTCCCCACCCTGTTGTTCACGACCTTCCAGCTCACCTTCGCGATCCTCACCGCGGCACTGGTCAGCGGAGCGATCGCGGACCGTATGAAGTTCGCGGCATGGCTGGTCTTCGTACCGGTGTGGACGCTGCTCGTATACGTTCCCGTCGCCCACTGGGTGTGGGGACCCGGCGGGTGGATAGCGGACTCGCTCGGCGCCCTGGACTTCGCCGGGGGCCTGGTCGTGGAGATCACGTGCGGGGCGTCGGGCCTCGCCCTCGCCCTGGTGATCGGCCCGCGCATCGGCTTCCGGAAGGACGCGATGCGGCCGCACAACCTGCCGATGGTGATGCTCGGCGCGGGTCTTCTCTGGTTCGGCTGGCTCGGCTTCAACGGCGGCTCGGCGCTCGGCGCCAACGGTCTGGCCGCCGCCTCGGTCCTCAACACCCTCGTCGCCGGTTGCACCGGTCTGCTCGGCTGGCTCTTCGTCGAGCAGAAGCGGGACGGTCACCCGACCACCTTCGGCGCGGCGTCCGGCGCGGTGGCGGGCCTGGTGGCGATCACTCCCGCGTGCGGGACCGTCGGTGTCCTCGGGGCGGCCGTCGTCGGCCTCGTGGCCGGCGTCGTCTGCTCCTACGCGGTCGCGTGGAAGTTCCGGTTCGAGTACGACGACTCCCTCGACGTGGTCGGCGTGCACTTCGTGGGAGGCGTCGTCGGCACCCTGCTCATCGGGCTGTTCGCGACGGCCACGATGACCGGCGGCGTGGAGGGTCTCCTCTACGGCGGCGGAGCGGGCCAGCTCGCCCGGCAGGCCGTCGCCGTGCTCGCCGTGGCGGCGTACACCTTCCTGGTGACGTACGGGATCGGCAAGGCGATCGACCGGCTGATGGGCGTGCGGGCCTCCGAGGAGGAGGAACTCACGGGCCTGGACCAGACGGTGCACGCGGAGAGCGCCTACGATCACGGCGGCTTCGGTCACGCCGCCGCGCAGACGCCGGGCCACTCCGCACTTCGTTTCCAGGACAGGAGCACCGCCCCATGAAGCTCATCACCGCCGTCGTGAAGCCGCACCGCCTCGACGAGGTGAAGACCGCTCTGCAGGACCTCGGCGTGCACGGGATGACCGTCACGGAGGCCAGCGGATACGGGCGCCAGCACGGGCACACCGAGGTCTACCGGGGCGCCGAGTACCGGGTGGACCTGGTGCCGAAGGTCCGCATAGAGGTCCTCGTCGACGACGCGGACGCGGAGCCGGTCCTCGACGCGGTGGTCCGCGCCGCCCGGACCGGCAAGATCGGCGACGGCAAGGTGTGGGCGCTGCCCGTGGAGACCGTCGTACGGGTCCGCACGGGCGAGCGGGGCCCGGAAGCCCTCTAGCCTCTCCGGTCTCTCCGGTCTATTCGAGTCTCTCCGCAGCCGCCGCCTCGCCGCCCGCGAGCCGGCGGCTGCGGCGCGTGCGGCTGCGGCGCGTGCGGCTGCGGCCCGTGCGGCTGCGGCCCGTGCGGCTGCGGCGCGTGCGGCTGCGGCCCGTGCGTCAGGAGCCCGTTCGCGGACCCGCGGTCAGCATCAAGCCGTCCAGCAGCAGGTCGAGTCCGGTGACGAACTGGTCGCGGTCGTCGTGGTCACGCAGCTCCGGGGCGGCGCGGGTCAGGAAGGGGTAGTCGGCGGGATCGAGCCTCTCCCAGCTCTCGGCCGCCTGCGCGAGGAAGGCGTCACGGCTGGTGTCCGCGGGGACGGCGGTGCCGGGGGAGATGATCTGGGCGCCGACGCCGGTGATGTAGTAGGAGATCGCGGTGGAGACCGCGAACTGCCGTTCGGCGGGCAGCCCGGTCCGTGCGACGAGGGTGCCGATGCGGTCGAGCAGGCGCAGTGCGTTCGCCAGCGTGGCCGGGGCGGTGACGTGCGACGCCGCCCACGGATGCCGGTCGAGCGCGTCGAAGACGGAGACAGCGAGCGCACGCAACCCGGCCCCGGCGCTCTCCTCGGGACACGGCTCCGTCGCGAAGGCGTGACCGAGCACGTGATCGGCGGCCAGGGAGACGAGCTCGTCCTTGTTCGTCACGTGCCAGTACAGCGCGCCGGGCCCGGTGTCCAGTTGCTTGGCGAGCAACCTGAAGGTGAGACCCCGCTCGCCGAGCTCGTCCAGCAGCGCGACAGCCGCGCCGATGATCACCTCCTGCGAGAGGGCGTCGGCACGCCCCTTCCCGTCGGGCGCTCTTCCTCGTGTCCGTGGCATGCCGTCATTTTGACACACCCTGGATCGGTGTTCCATATTGCTTATGGAACACCGATCCAAATAGATGCCCGGGCAGTGCCCGGCGCTCCGCCCGCACGGAGAAGAGGAAGCCCATGACCACCAGCCACCACCCGATCGCCATCGTCGGCGCCGGCCTCGGCGGCCTGACCCTCGCCCGGGTCCTGCACGTCCACGGCATTCCGGCGACGGTCTACGAGGCCGACCCCTCGGCCCGGTCCCGCACGCAGGGCGGCCAGCTCGACATCCATGAGGACGACGGGCAGCGCGCGCTCGCCGACGCCGGCCTCACCGAGGAGTTCCTCGCGATCATCCACGAGGGCGCCGAGGCGCTGCGCGTGCTCGACCAGCACGGCAAGCTGCTCCACGACGAGCCCGACGACGGGACGGCGCGGCGGCCCGAAGTGCTCCGCGGAGAGCTGCGCGGGATCCTGCTCGACTCCCTGCCCGACGGGACGGTCCGGTGGGGGCACAAGGTCACCGGCGTCCGGCCCCTCGGTGACGGCCGCCACGAGCTGGCCTTCGCCGACGGCACGACCGTGACCACCGGCCTGCTCGTCGGTGCCGACGGCGCCTGGTCCAGGATCCGCCCGCTGGTCTCCGACGCCCGGCCCGAGTACATCGGCACCACCTTCATCGAGACCTACCTGTACGACGCCGACGAGCGGCACACCGCGGCGGCCGAGGCGGTCGGTGCCGGAGCGATGTACGCGCTGACCCGCGGCAAGGGGATCGTCGCGCACCGCGAGGCGGGGAACGTCCTGCACACCTACGTCGAGCTGACGCGCCCCGCCGAATGGATCGCCGCCATCGACTTCACCGATGCCGCCGCCGCGACCGCCCGGGTCGCGGCCGAGTTCGACGGGTGGGCGCCGGAACTCACCGCGCTGATCACCGACGGCGAGACCGCTCCGGTCGCGCGCATGATCCACACGCTCACGGACGGACATCGCTGGGACCGCGTGCCCGGGGTGACACTCCTCGGTGATGCCGCACATCTGATGCCGCCGTCCGGCGACGGCGCCAACCTGGCGATGTTCGACGGCGCCGAGCTCGCCAAGGCGATCGCGTCGCACCCCGGCGACATCGAGGCTGCACTCGCCGCCTACGAGGCGGCGCTGTTCCCGCGCACCGAGACCTTCTACGCCGATGCCCACGAGATGCAGGACCTCTGCCTCGGCGACCGCGCACCGTTCGGACTCATCGACCTCTTCACTGGTGCTCTCCAGGGCGAGGCAGGGGCGCAGGAGCAGGCCTGAGCCGGCCCGACGTCGGAACCCGTGCCGTCGCGCGCAGCATCCCCCGGAAACGTCTCGGCGTCCCGCGCCCCTCCTGAATCACGGAGCCGCAGTGCGTGACGGCCATGCGCGCCGGAGCCGCGGTGCGTGAAAGTCGTGCGCCTCTCACGCCGCCCTCAGGCGCCGCCACACCGCCTTCGCCGCGTGGTGCCCCGACATGCCGTGCACACCGGGGCCGGGAGGGGTGGCCGACGAGCAGAGGAAGACCGCGGGGTGGGCGGTGGCGTACGGCACGCGGGCGAGCTTGGGCCGGAGCACGGTCTGCAGCCCGGCGAACGCGCCGGTGGCGATGTCGCCGCCGACGTAGTTGGCGTTGCGAGCGGCGAGCCGGGGCGGCCCCGAGATCGCACGGGCCAGGACGAGGTCGCGGAACCCGGGGGCGAAGCGCTCCAGTTGGCGCTCGATGACCTCGGTCGCGTCTCCGTCCCAGCCGGCCGGGACGTGCCCGTACACCCAGAAGACATGGCGCCCTTCGGGGGCGCGGGTCGGATCGACGATGCTGGGCTGCGCGGTGATCAGGAACGGGACACTCGGGTCGCGCCCGGCAACGGCCGCGCGCAGGGCGGCGTCGATCTCGGCGGCGGAGGGCCCGACATGGACCGTGCCGGCCCGCCGGG
Organism: Streptomyces sp. NPDC057287; assembly: GCF_042667905.1. Lineage (NCBI taxonomy): Bacteria > Bacillati > Actinomycetota > Actinomycetes > Kitasatosporales > Streptomycetaceae > Streptomyces > Streptomyces sp. NPDC057287. The sequence goes on from NZ_JBHUYV010000010.1 coordinate 217,561, forward strand.
CCTCCTCGGCCGTCCAGGGGACGGGGCCGGACAGCGCGTAATCGATCTTGAAGCAGGAGGGACCGTAGCGGTAGTGGTCGTAGGCGCCGCCGAGTCCGGCGATCCGGGCGAGCGCGGTCGGCGAGGTGTCGAAGATGTACGCGCGGGCGGGCGGGAGTTCGTCGAGGCGCTTGACCTCGACGCCGGTGCGGACGGTGCCGCCCTGGTCGCGGAGGAAGGCGGCGAGGGCGTCGGAGATCGCCTGCGATCCGCCGCGTGGCACCGGCCAGCCGTTCTCGTGCGCCGCGAGTGCGAAGAGCAGGGCGATCCCGGCGGTCGCGAGACCGCCGGCGGGTGCGATGGCATGGCCGGCGAGGCCCGCGATCAGACCGCGCGCCCTCTCTCCCCGGAACCGCCGGGAGAGGAGGGTCGCCGGCTGGATCGCGCCCAGCCCGAAGCGCGCCCAGCGGTACGGGTCGCGGGGCAGGCCGTCCCACGGGGTGCGCAGGAAGTCCTCGGCGAGGGTGTCCCAGTGGCCGGTGAACGGTGCGACCAGTCTGCGGTACGCGCCCGCGTCCTCCGGGCCGAGCGACATGGCGGTCTCCCCGACGGACCGGGTGAGCACCGCGGCGGAGCCGTCCGGGAAGGGGTGGGCGAGCGACAGCGGTGCCTGGAGCCATTCGAGGCCGTACCGGTCGAGCGGCATCGCCTTGAAGGCCGGAGATCCGATGCCCAGCGGGTGCACGGCGGAACAGGGGTCGTGGCGGAAGCCGGGAAGGGTCAGCTCCTCCGTGCGGGCACCGCCCCCGACCGTCTCCCCCGCCTCGAACACCTCCACGGCGAAGCCGCGGCGGGCGAGCTCGACGGCGGCGGTCAGCCCGTTCGGGCCCGCCCCCACGACGACGGCATCCAGCATCGACGGCACCTTCGGACTCCTTTGTCAGCCGGTGGCCAGGGCACCCAGGATATTCACGCGCGCCGACAACGGTCCCCCGGGTAACGTCCACGCCCGATGAACAACGCGTGCGCACCCTCACCGACCATCGCCGCGATGGCCTCCCGCCTCGCCCGGGTGTCCGGTGTCGAGGCCGTGGTCCTGGGCGGAAGCCGGGCCCGCGGCACCCACCGCCCCGACTCCGACTGGGACCTCGGTCTCTACTACCGGGGCACCCCGGACCTGGCGGCCCTCACCGCACTGGCGTCCGAGGCCCAGGGGTCACCGGTCGAGGTGGCGGGGCCCGGCGGATGGGGCCCCTGGGTGAACGGCGGGGCGTGGCTCACGGTGGACGGCGTCGCCGTGGACTGGATCCTGCGCGATCTGGACCGGGTGGAGTCCGTGTGGTCGGACTGCCGGGACGGCCGCTTCGAGGTGGGTGTCCAGCCCGGTCACCCGCTGGGCTTCTGGTCCCCCTGCTACGTGGGAGAGGTCGCCCTCGCCCGGGTGCTCCAGGACCCGGGCGGTCTGCTGACGCCCCTTCAGGAGGAGACGCACACCTACCCCGAGCCGCTGCGCCGCGCGCTGACCGGCGCCGCGTGGGAGGCGGACTTCTCCGTGGCCTCCGCCCGCAAGTCGGCCCCGTCCGGGGACACGCTCCATGTCGCGCTCTGCCTTTCGAAGGCCTTCGGGATCCTCGCCCAGGCCCTGCACGCCCACCACCGCACCTGGTGCCTCAACGAGAAGGGCGCGCTGGCCTCCGCCGCCGCCCTGCCGGACACCCCGGCGGACTTCGCGGACCGGGTGTCGGCGGCCCTGCGCGGCCTGGACGCGGCGGCGGTGGAGGAGGCAGCCGGCATCGTCCTCGGCGTACGGGCGGTGCTGGACGGCGGTGCCTCAGCCGGCGTCCGGAGCTGAGCCCTCCAGGCCGGTCCGCAGCGCCCGGAGGATCCGCCCGGCCGTCGCCTCGTCGCGGGCCGCGGTGAACGGCAGGTCGTTCCCGCCGGTGATGCGGTACGGAACGCCGGAGAGCGTCGACTGGGTGCCCCCCGCCTCGGTGACGAGGAGCAGCCCGGCGGCGTGGTCCCAGGCCAGCTCCCAGTTGAACGCGACCGCGTCCTGCGCGCCGCACGCGACAGCGAGGTACTCCAGCCCCGCCGAACCGCACGCGCGGGCGTCGATGCCCTCGGTGCGCAGGCCCAGCAGGGCGCGCTTCTGGGCGTCCGTGGTGTAGTCGGGGTGGGACATGGCCACCTTGAGCACCGCGCCGGGCGCGGGCGAACCGCTGCGCACTGTCGTGCCGTTGAGCGTGGCGCCCCGGCCCCGTACGGCGACGGCCATCTCGTCGAGGACGGGAGCGTACGTCCACGAGGCGTACACCTCTCCGTGCCGGGCGAGTGCCACCAGGGTGCAGAAGCCGGGCTGGCCGTGCACGAACTGACGGGTGCCGTCGACCGGGTCGACGATCCACACGGGGGCGTCGCCGGCGAGCGCGTCGTAGACCGCGGGGTCGGCGTGGACCGCCTCCTCGCCGACGACGACGGAGCCGGGCAGCAGCCGGGTCAGGGCCGCGGTCAGGTGCTCCTCGGCCAGCCGGTCCGCCGCGGTGACCAGGTCGTGCGGGCCGCTCTTCTCGACGATCTCGTGCGCGGCCAGCTGCCGGTAGCGCGGCATGATCTCGGCGGCGGCCGCCGCCCGGACCACCGCCTCCACCTCGGCCGTCGCCCCGGCGTGCCCGGCGGTCCCGTACAGGAAGTCATCGATCATGACTCCAGCTAAGCACGGCCCGCCGGGTTCACCCCGGGCAGGTGGTCAGCGGCCGACGGCGTATCCCTGCATCCCGCGCGGGTTGGCCGCGGCGGACAGGACGCCGGTCTCCGGGTCCCGGGCGACCGCGCACATCCGGCCCTCGGACCAGGGGTCGCCGACCGTGACGTCATGGCCGCGCCGGCGCAGCTCCTCGACGACCTCGGGGTCCATGCCCTCCTCGACGGTGACGCTGCCCGGGCGCATCCCGCGGGGGAAGAAGGAGCCGGGGAAGCTGTCGTTGTGCCAGTTCGGGGCGTCGATGGCGCCCTGGAGGTCCAGGCCGCCGCGGACCTCGGGGCGCAGGGCGACCGCGAGGAAGAAGTGCAGCTGCCACTGGTCCTGCTGGTCACCCCCGGGGGTACCGAACGCCATCACGGGGACGCCGTCGCGCAGCGCGAGGGACGGGGTGAGCGTGGTGCGCGGACGGCGGCCCGGGGTCAGCGTGTTCGGCAGACCTTCGTCGAGCCAGGCCATCTGCAGCCGGGTGCCGAGCGGGAAGCCCAGCTCGGGCACGACCGGGTTGGACTGGAGCCAGCCGCCGCTGGGGGTGGCGGCGACCATGTTGCCCCAGCGGTCGACGATGTCGAGGTGGCAGGTGTCGCCCCGGGTCGCCCCGTCCTTGGCCACGGTCGGCTCGCCCGCGCCGGCCACGGGGATGCCCATGGCGTCGAAGCCGGACTCGCCGGAGGCGACGGCGTGGGCGTGCGCGCTGAGGACCGGGGCGCGTCCGTCGGGGCTGCCGGGACGCAGCTCCAGGGAAGCGGTGTCCTTGATCAGGGCGCGGCGCTCGTCGTTGTAGGCGTCGGAGAGCAGGGTGTCGACGGGTACGCCGGCGGCGTCGCCGTACCAGGCCTCGCGGTCGGCCATCGCGAGCTTGCAGCCCTCGACGAGCAGGTGGACGTAGTCGGCGGAGCCGTACGCCGGGAGCTCGGCCGGGAGGAGGGCGAGCTGCTGGAGGAAGGCGGGGCCCTGGCTCCAGCCGGCCGCCTTGGCCAGCGTCCAGCCGTTCCAGTCGTACGTGGCGGGGGCCTCGTACCCGGCGGACCAGTCGGACAGGTCGGCGGCGGTGAGGGTGCCGGTGTGGCGGGTTCCGCTGGTGTCCATGGTGGGGACGGCGGCCTGGCGGACCAGGGCCTCGGCTATGAAGCCCGTGCGCCAGACCTCGCGGGCGGCGTCGATCTGCGCGACGCGGTCCTCGCCGCCCTTCTCCTCCGCCTCGTCCGTCAGGCGGCGCCAGGTGGCGGCGAGGGCCGGGTTGCGGAACAGCTTGCCGGGCTCGGGCGCCTTTCCGCCGGGGAGGTAGACCTCGGCGGAGGTCGGCCACTCCGTCTCGAAGAGCTCGCGGACGGTCTCCACGGTCTGGCCGACGCGCTCGACGGGCGCGTGACCGTCCTCGGCGTATCCGATCGCGTACCGCAGGACCTCCGCGAGGGTCCTGGTCCCGTGGTCGCGCAGCAGCAGCATCCAGGCGTCGAAGGCGCCGGGCACGGCGGCGGCGAGCGGTCCGGTGCCCGGGACGAGGTCGAGGCCGAGCGAGCGGTAGTGCGCGGCGGAGGCGCCCGCGGGGGCGGGGCCCTGGCCGCACAGCACCTGCACGTCGCCGTCCTTCGGCGCGACGATCATCGGGACCTCGCCGGCCGGGCCGTTGAGGTGCGGTTCGACGACGTGCAGGACGAACCCTGCGGCGACGGCCGCGTCGTAGGCGTTGCCGCCGTCCTCCAGGACGGCCATCGCGGACTGCGAGGCGAGCCAGTGGGTGGAGGACACCATGCCGAAGGTGCCCTGGAGGGTGGGGCGGGTGGTGAACACGGGTGCGGCTCCTTGCTGCGGCGTGCGGGGTCTGTGGTGCTTCGCGGATCGTACGTATCCGGGGACGGGCCCGGGCCGGGAGGTCAGGCGGCCGCGTCCGGGGCGGTGCCGTCGTCGTCGACGAGGTGGCAGGAGACCTGCCGGCCGCCGGGGATCTCGCGCAGGGCGGGGATCTCGGTGCGGCACCGGTCGACGGCGAGCGGGCAGCGGGTGTGGAAGCGGCAGCCGGGCGGCGGGTCGAGCGGGCTGGGCAGTTCGCCGTGCAGCACGATGCGCTCCCGGGAGCGCTGGGCGACGGGGTCGGGCACCGGGGCGGCGGAGAGCAGTGCCTGGGTGTAGGGGTGCTTGGGGGCGGCGAACAGCTCGGCGGTCGGGGCCTGTTCGACGATCTGCCCGAGGTACATCACGGCGATCCGGTCGGCGAGGAATTCGACGGCGGCCAGGTCGTGGGTGATGAACAGGCAGCCGAAGCCCCGGTCGCGCTGGAGGTCGGCCATGAGGTTGAGTACGGACGCCTGGACCGAGACGTCGAGCGCCGAGGTGGGTTCGTCGGCGACGACGAGGTCGGGGTCGCAGGACAGGGCGCGGGCGATCGAGATCCGCTGGCGCTGCCCGCCGGACAGTTCGTGCGGGTGACGGTCGGCGTGCTCGGGCCGCAGGCCGACCTGGCCGAGCAGCTGCTCGACCCGCTCCCGTACGGCTGCTCTGTTCTGTCGGCGGTCCCGGCCGTGGAGCCGGATGGGCTCGGCGATGATCTGGCCGACGGTCATCCGCGGGTCGAGCGAGGACGAGGGATCCTGGAAGACCAGGTGGAAGTCCTTGCGCAGGGGGCGCAGCGCGCGGCGGGAGAGGTGACTGACGTCGGTGCCGTTGATGTGGACGGTGCCGGCGGTGGGTTCGTCGAGGCGCACGGCGCAGCGGCCGACGGTCGACTTGCCGCTGCCCGACTCGCCGACGAGGCCGACGACCTCGCCGCGGCCGATGGCGATCGAGACGCCGTCGACGGCGCGGACGGTGCCGCCACCGGAGGCACCGAAGTGCCGTTCCATGCCGCTGATCTCCAGCACCGGGGGGCGCGGGGCGTCGGCCTCGCGCGGGGCGGGGACGGCCTGTGCGGTGGTCACTTTCCGGCCTCCTGGTCGGGTCGCGCTTCGAGGTCCTCGGGGCGCGCGGGGGTTTCGGGGGCGGCCTTCGCCGGCTCCGTCCCGCCGGTGCCTGCGGCGTACGGGTGCCAGCAGGCGGCCCGGTGCGGCGCGTCCGCTCCGGCCTCCGGGTCGATGGCACGGAAGCCGGGGCGGCTGCCCGTGCACGTGTCGTCGGCGCGGGAGCAGCGGGGCGCGAAGGTGCAGGCGTCGGGCTGGCTGTCCAGGCTGGGGACGAGGCCGGGGATCTCCGGCAGCCGCCGCTTGCCCTCGCCGCCGGGCCGCAGCACGGCGCCGAGCAGACCGCGGGTGTAGGGGTGGCGCCCGGAGGCGAACAGGTCGTGCACCGGGGCCTGTTCGACCGCGCGGCCGGCGTACATCACGAGCACCCGGTCGGCGGCGTCGGCGACGACACCCAGGTCGTGGGTGACCAGGACGATGGCGGTGCCGAGGCGCTCGCGCAGGGACTGGAGGACTTCGAGGATGCCGGCCTGCACGGTGACGTCCAGGGCGGTCGTCGGTTCGTCGGCGATGAGGACGGCCGGGTCGCAGGCCACCGCGATGGCGATCATGACGCGCTGCCGCATGCCGCCGGAGAGCTGGTGCGGGTACTCGTCGACACGGCGTGCCGGTGCGGGGATGCCGACGAGTTCGAGGAGCTCCACGGCGCGGGCCTTGGCGTCCTTCCGGCTCAGCCCCTGGTGCCGGCGGAGCACTTCGCCGATCTGCCTGCCGATGGTGAGGACCGGGTTCAGCGAGGTCATCGGCTCCTGGAAGATCATCGCGATGTCCTTGCCGCGGACCTTCTGGAGCTCCTTCTCCGGGGCGCCGACCAGCTCGCGCCCGCCGAGCCTGATCGAGCCGCCGATCCGGGCGGTCGGCGGGAGCAGGCCCATGGTGGCCATCGAGGTGACGGACTTGCCGCACCCCGACTCCCCCACCACGGCGAGGACCTCGCCGGGCGCCAGGTCGTAGGAGACCCCGTCGACGGCGTGCACGGTGCGGGTGTCGGAGTGGAAGGAGACCGACAGGTCGCGCACGCTCAGCGCCGGCTCGGCCGCCGCCTTCCGCGCGGGTTCGAGAACGGTCGCGGTCATCGGGTCGCTCCTCGGGGGTCCAGGACGTCGCGCAGCCCGTCGCCGAGCAGGTTGAAGGCCAGCGTCGCCGCGACGATCGCGAGGCCGGGGAAGACGGCCAGCCAGGGTGCGGGCGCCAGGAAGGACTGGGCGCCGGAGAGCATCACGCCGAGCGAGGGGTCGGGCGGCTGGACGCCGAGGCCGAGGAAGCTCAGCAGCGCCTCGCCGATGATCGCGGCGGGGATGCCCACGGTCGCCTGGACGATCAGCGCGGAGGTGGCGTTGGGCAGGATGTGCCGGAAGAGGACGGTGCCGTCACCGCCCCCGTTGGCGACGGCCGCGGCGACGTAGTCGACGTGCTTGAGCCGCAGGGTCTCGGCCCGGGTGATCCGGATGACGGCGGGGATCTGCGAGATCCCGATGGCGATGGTCGCGTTGGTGAGCGACGGGCCGAGGATCGCGGCGAGTCCGACGGCGAGCACCAGGAAGGGGAACGCCAGCATGGTGTCGGTGAGACGGGAGACGGCGGTGTCCGCGAACCGGCCGTAGTACCCGGCGAGCAGCCCCAGCGGTACGCCGACGAGGAAGGCCAGCACGACGGCGACGAGGCCGACCTGCATGGAGGCGCGGGCGCCGTGGACGATGCGGGAGAGCTGGTCGCGGCCGAGGTCGTCCGTGCCGAGCCAGTGCGCGGCGCTGGGCTCGGCGAGCACGTTCCCGAAGTCCGGCTGCGAGGGGTCGTACGGGGCGATGAGCGGGGCGAGGAGGGCCGTGAGGATGAAGACGGCGGCGATGACCGCGCCGGTGAGCGCCAGCCGGTTCCGGCGCAGGGCGCGCAGCTTGCCGCCGCCGGACTTCCGGCGGCTCGCCCCGGGTGGGGTGGGGAGCACTGTGGTCGCGGTGGTCACCGGGCACCTCCGAGCCGGATGCGCGGGTCGATGACCGAATAGACCACGTCGACCAGCAGGTTGATGAGGATGTACGCGGCGGAGGTGCAGAGCACCACGGCCTGGAGTGTCGCGTAGTCGCGGGTGAAGACGGCGTCGATGGTGAGCTTGCCGAAGCCGGGGAGGACGAAGATCTGCTCGGTGACGACGGCCCCGGAGATCAGGTGCCCGAGCTGGAGACCGAGCACGGTCACCACCGTGACCAGCGAGTTGCGCAGCGCGTGCCCGCCGACGACGGTCGTCCGGGAGAGGCCCTTGGCACGGGCGGTGCGTACGTAGTCGGCCGAGAGCGAGTCGAGCATCGCGGCCCGGGTCTGCCGCATCACGACGGCGGCGAGGCCGGAGCCGAGCACGATCGCGGGCAGCACCATGCGGCGCAGGTTGTCGAACGGGTCGGTGCCGAAGGGCACGTATCCGGAGGCGGCGAAGACCGGGATGGCGATGGCGAATCCGAGCACGAGCACGATGCCGAGCCAGAAGGTCGGGATGGAGAGGCCGATCAGCGCGATGGCGTTGGCGAGCCACTCCTCCGGCTTCCCGCGCCGCACGGCGGCGACCACTCCGGCGCCGATGCCGACCACGATCGCCAGGAGCAGGGAGAGCGCGGCCAGTTCCAGCGTGACGGGCAGGGCCTGCCCGATCGCGTCGGCGACGGGGAGGCCGGTGCGGGAGGAGGTGCCGAGGTCGCCGGTCAGGGCGTGCCCGATGAACCGCCCGTACTGGATGACGACGTTGTCGTTCAGTCCGTAGCTCTCCCGGATCGCCGCGAGAGCCTCGGGGCTGCGCTCCTCACCGGCCAGCGCGAGCGCCGGGTCGCCGGGCAGCGCCCGGATGCCGGCGAAGACGACGACGCTGACGAGGAAGAGGGTGATGAGGGACTGACGCAACCGCGTCAGCAGGTACTTCGTCATCGGGTGTACCCCGCATTCTTGACCCGGACCAGTCCGTCGCCGTAGACGTGGATGCCCGCGATGTCCTTGCCGGCGACGACGTAGTTCTTCTGCCGGTAGAGGTAGATCAGCGCGTGGGCGTCCTGGACGCGCCGGGTGAGTTCTTCGTAGATCCGGGTGCGCCGGGCGGGGTCCGCGACGCTGCGGCCCTCGGCGATCAGCTTGTCGATCTCCGGTTCGCCGAGGCCATAGGCGTTCATGGCGCCCGCGGTCTTGAGGAAGTTGGAGACGTTGCCGTCCGGGTCGAGCCGGCCCGACCAGCCGCTGGTGAAGACGTCGTAGTCTCCGCCGTCGGTCTCCGCGAGCATCGTGGCGTACTCGGTGGGCCGCAGCGACAGCTCGAAGCCGGCCTCCTTGACCATGGCCTGGAGCACCTGCCCTACCCGCCCCTGTTCCGGGGTGGTGGACGTCTTCAGCTCGATCCTCACCGGGGTCTTCACCCCGGCCTCCTTCAGCAGCTTCTTCGCCCGGTCGACGTCGCGCCGCGGGCAGTCCTCCGGCTCGACGCCGGGGGCGATGGCGGACTGCGGGGAGATGGGGCCGCAGGCCGGCTCGTACATGCCCTGGAAGACGACCCGGTTGAGCAGATCGCGGTCGATGGCCAGCTCGAAGGCCTCCCGGACGCGGACGTCCCGGGCGAGCGGGGTGTCGAGCTTCCCGGGCTTCTGCCCGAGGCCCTTCACGTTGCCGACGTTGATCCCGATGCCCTGGTATCCGAGCGAGGGCGAGTTGAACAGCTGGAGCTTCGGCTCGGTCAGAGCGCTCTGTACGTCGACGGGGGCCATCTGGTCGCCGACCTGGAGGTCTCCGGAGCGCAGGTTCGCGAGCCTGACGTTGCCGTCGGGTATCGGCTTGTAGACGACGCCGTCCAGGTGGACCTTGTCGGCGTCGTAGTAGTGGGGGTCCTTCCTGAGCACGATCCGGTCGCCGCCCACGCGTTCGACGAAGCGGAAGGGGCCGACGCAGGAGGGGTGGTTGGTGAAGTTCTTCCCGTACTTCTTGAGCGCGGTCGGTGACATCACCATCCCGGCCCGGTCGGCCAGCACGCCGGTGAGCGGTACGTACGCGTGGTCGAGCGTCAGGCGGACCGTGAGCGGTCCGGTGGCCTCGGCCTTGCTGACCGGGGCCAGTTCCGTGCCGCGCGCGGATCCGGGGAGATCACGGTGGCGCAGCAGAGAGGTGACGACCGCCTCGGCGTCCATCCGGGTCCCGTCGCTGAACTCCAGCCCGGGGCGCACCTGGATGGTGACTGTACGGCCGTCGGCCGAGGTGGTGGGGAGCGACGCGGCGAGCTGCGGCACCAGGGTGCCGTCCTCGTCGATGTCGTAGAGCTTCTCGCACATGCCCGCGAAGACCGTGCGGCCCACGAGGGTCTGCGCGAGGCTGGGATCCAGTTTGTCCGGGTCCGAGTTGAGAGCGACGGTGAGTGTCCCGCCGTCGCGTACGGACCGGTCGTCGGTCATGCGCACACCACCGACTTCGGTCGCCGAGGACTGCAACGACGCGCAGCCCGAGGTGAGGGACACCAACAGAACCGCCACCAGGGCGACCGCTTTTCGGCGCACGGGGGCCTACCTCCCGCCAGGGGTGATCAAGGAATATCGCAGACCGTATTTCGCATACAGTCCGCAAGGCAAGAGCTCCGCTCACATAGCGGACAGGATTTACCTGACGATCGGATAACGAGCACCGGACCTCCGCGGCAAGGACCACCCGTATGGCGGCTCACGGCGGGGCGTCCGGGCCCGACGGACCCGGGCACGGCGGCTCCCGTCACGCCGCGCGGCCGTACACAAAGCGGAGCAGCACGCTCCGCATCCGTGCCCCCCCCTGGCCCCTCAGGGGCCCACATGCACCTGGCACGCCCACAGGCTGGGGGTCGCGGGGTACGCCGCGCGCACGGTGCGCACCGCCGCGTGCAGGGCGTGGGCGGTCCGGGAGACGTCCAGCGAACCGTTGCCGGCGTGCAGGGCCCCGTACACGTCTGCGGCCATGTCGGCTCCGATGGTGTCGTCCACGTGCCACAGCGAGCCGATGACGTGGGGGAAGCCCGCCATCTGGAGGGCGCTCACCAGGTGCACCGCCTCGTCGGCGAGCTCGGGGCTGGTGCGCAGGGTGTCGCAGGCGGAGAGGTAGGCGAGCCGCACCGAGGGCAGCCGGAGCCGGGAGAGGTCGCCGACGGTCAGCGGGTGTTCGCCGTGGTCGTGCAGGACGAGCAGGCTGTCGGAAGGCCGCCGGGGATCGCCCAGCCCGTGGCAGGCGAAGTGCACACAGGCGTGCCGGGGCAGGGCGGAGACCACCGCGGACCGGGTCGCGGACGCGCCCACCAGCAGCGAGGCGCCGGGCAGTGACCGGGACAGGTGCTCCGCCTCGCGGCGCGCGCCCGGCAAGGGGGCTGTCCCGGCGGCGTCCGGGACGGCGACGACGAGGACACCGTCGTCCGCCGGACGGTCCGCCGGGCGCGTGAGCCGTTGTCCGCCGTGGTGCAGCGCCCGCAACGTGGGCGTGTACGAGGAGACCACGCGGTCCAGCGCCCCGGGTGTGCCGTCGGCCGGGGCGGCGGCGTGCAGCGGCAGCGTGCGCAGGCTGCCGCCCGGGGACCACCACAGGCGGGGCCACGGGCCCGCGGGCACGGACCTGATGTGCAGGTGGTCGAGCACGGGGCCGGTGGCCCCGTGCCACAGCCAGTCCAGCGTCTCCCGGACCGCCTGCTGGGCACCCAGCGACTGCTTCCGGGAGGTGCCGGGCGTCTCGATGCGGGCCAGGGCGTCATCGAGCGCCTGCCGGCGCGATGCCACTTTCTGCGGGACGAGTTCAGGGAGCGGTACGGAGTCGATGGCGCGCTCGGTCACAATCAGCGCGTCGCTGCCGTGCGGGGAGACGTTGACCAGGACCACGGGCCCCCGCACGGCCGTCGCGCGCACGTCGCGCTCGTCCCACTCCCGCACCGGACGCAGCAGGCCGAGCTCGGGGTGCTCGGTGCGGATCCTCCCGGTGAGCTCCTGCCACTCGGCGGCCAGCCGCCGGCGCAGCTCGGCTCGGGCCGCCTCGGGCACACGCGGCGGACGCACGGCCTCGTCGAGGAGGTCCCCGCCGCGCGGACGCGTGTCACCGGCCGTGACGTCGAGCGCGTCACGCAGCTCTTCGAAACGGGTGGCGAGGTCCGGGGCGGCCTCCCGGAGGCGGGTCAGATCACTGTCGGTGTCGAAGGCTTGGGAGAGCATCACGCCTCTGGCCTGTTCGAGCAGACCCACCGCGAGTGCGGGCCGGCCGCACCGCACGGCGCAGGCCGCGGCGTCGGCCCCGAGCCCGGCCGTCCGGCCCAGGAGGAACTCCTGGTCGTCGCGCACGAGATGACGGGGGGCTACGGAGGACAGCAGATCGACCGCCACCTCGTACCCCTCCAGGGCGCGGGCGTGATCGCCGCGTTCCGCGCAGGACAGGCCCCAGGCCCGGGCGGCGGACAAGCGGTCCGAGGGCGGGCACTGTTGCTCCAGGGCCGCGGCCCTGAACACGTCGGACGCCTCGGCCCGCTCGGCGGCCGTACCCCGGTCCCACAGGGCCTCCCCCAGTCGCGTGAGCCGCCACGCGGTCCAGGGGTGCCCCCGCGGGGTGGACTCGACCGCCCTGCGGAGCAGCGTGAGCAGCTCCTGCCGGACCACCGGCGACCACACGGCGCCGGACCCGGCGCGCCGGGCGCGGGCGGCCAGCGTCAGGGCGCCGGGCAGTTCGGGTGAGTCCGGCGGCAGCGCGGCGACGACCGCGTCGGCCAGCCTGCGCGACTCCTTCGCGTCGCGGCGCTGTCGCGTGAGGTCGTGGCGGACGAGCAGGGCACCCGCCAGATTGAAACGCCGCCGGGGCACCAGCGGGCTGGCGGCCGGGGTGAGATCCAGCGCCCCTCTGAAATGGGTTATCGCGTCGTCGAGCCGGTCGACAGGTGCCGCGTCGCGTTCGGCACCCGCCAGCAGACTGAGGCCCGTCGCGCCCAGCAGCAGCGCGCGATGGGCGTCGCCGAGTCCGGGCAGCAGCGTGGCCCGGTGACGGCAGTCCCGGGCTTCCCACAGGTCCTCGCTCGCCTGGGTCAGTTCATGACGGAGGTCCACGGCCATGGCCAGGTTGACCAGCCGGAGCCCGAGGATCTCGTGTCCCTCGGGAGTGAGGGCCACCGACTCCCGGAAGGCGCGCACGGCCTCGTTCAGCTCGTCGGGCCGTCCCGACCGTTCGTAGCTGCTCTGCAGCACCCGGCCGAGGTCGCTCAAGGCGACCGGCCGGGCCGTGTGACCCGGTGCGGCGAGTGACTCGGCCCGCCGCAGGAGGCCCAGGGCCTCGTCCAGATCCACCCCGTTGCGGACCGGGTCGAGCTCGTACCGGGTGAACAAGGTCATCGCGGGGACGAGCAGACGTGTCACGTGGCGCGCCGTCACCTCTCCGGACACGGCCAGCACGTCCGACAGATGCCTGATCGCCTCGTCCAGGTCGGCGGGATCGCCCTTCAGCAGGAAACGGGCGCGCAGCGCGTTGCCGAGGGTGTTGAGCACGCCGATGCGCTGTCCGGGCTCCCGGCACGCCTGGAGTGCCCGGGTCAGGACACCGACCGCTTCGTCCAGGTCACCGGGTCGGCCGAGACGCTGGTGCCGGTGCAGCAGCGCGAGGCCCAGGTTGAGACACGTACCTGGCCCCTCCGGGTCCACGAGCGCGGCCCGGCGGCCCAGATCCACCGCCTCGTCGTACTCCCCGGGCTCACCGCCCCACCGGTCCAGCCGCAGGCTCAGGGCCGCCGCCAGGTTGCTGAGACAGCCCGCGAGGTGCGGGCTCCCGGCCGGGAGCTGGTCGATCACGTCCCGGGCCATGCCGATCGCCTCGTCCAGGTCGTCCGGGTCGTGCGCCTGCTGGTAACGCTCATGGAAGTGGAGGCCGAGGTCGTTGAGGGCGTGGATCCGGCCGGGGGACCCGGCCGGCATGCGCTTGAGGGCGCGGTACGCGAGGATGATCGCCGCCTCGGTGCCTTGGACGGCAGGTGCCGCGGCCGGAGGGGCCGTGTCCGTGCCGCTCGCGTTCCGGCTCGGGGTGTCGCCGTCCGCCCGGTGCCGACCGGCGAGGGTGAAGGCGTGACGCAGATCGGCGCACCGGTCCTCGTAAGCGGGGTCGTGCTCGGGTGTCGCCGCGACGGCGAGGATGCCCATCGCGAGCCCGGTGTCGAGCAGCGCCTCACGCGAGGGCGCCTTGGCGGCTGCCCGTACGGCCAACTCGTAGAGCCGGCGGATGCCTTCGGGGGCGTCCGGTGGCGGCTCGGACTGCTCGCCCTCCGCCGCGATCATGGATGCGACACACTCGGCCGACCACTCGGCGGGGCCGTCGGCGCCCTCCGGGTCGGGGCGCTCGTGGGGGTCGGTGCGGTCGAAAGCGGCTGCCAGCACCGGTGGCACGAGCTGGGCATCGTGCATCCAGACCGGGAAGAGGAGGACGCCGGCCATGGCCCGGTGGACTCCGGCCCGTTCACCGGGGCGGGCCGACACCCGGGCCACGGCGAGCCAGCCGGCGACGTGCCGGGCCTCCAGGTCGGTCGCCGTGTCGACGGCGCTGAGCAGGGAGCGGAGTTCGGCGTCGGCCTCCGGGGCGAACACCACGCCCCCGTCCACCCGGCCGTCCGCCGTCGTGGCAAGCGCGAGACGGTCACGCATCGCCTGGAGGAGATGGCCCCGTTCGTCCCTCACGCTCTCGGTCTCCCCGCCGTCGGCTCCGGGTCCTGCGGTGACTCACCCTTGACTGCGCCCGCTCTCCGGCACAATTGGACCATGACTGAACTCCCCGACGGCGGCGAACTGGCCCGCAGGACAGCTGAATTGTGCGCCCTGCTCGGTTCGCCGGGCGAGCTGCGGCGGATGCCGGAGGCCCAGGCGGCAGCGGACGGCGCAGCGGCCCTGCTGCGGTCGGAGGCGGGCGCCGCCGACCTGACGGCCGCCTACGACGCCCTCGACCGGGCCTTGCGCCGGGCCGGGTACGCGAACGGGCTGCTCACCCATGCTCGAAGCGCCCGGCCCCCAGGCCTCCGGGTGCACGTCAAGGTAGCCGTGTGCCCCGGGCCGATACGCTGCAGCAGGCTCGAACGGGCCGGTGACCTCCGCCCGGCCCCGCCCTGCGCCATCAACGGCGAACGCATGCGCAAGACCCGGCTGGAACCGGCGTCGTGACCGGCGTCGTGGTCGGCGTCGTGACCACCCCGGCCCTCCCGACCGCATGAACCCGCTCCTCGCCACCATGGGCACCAAGCTCACCGAGCGCTGGCTGAACCTGCTGGTGCTGCCCGGCGCCCTCTTCCTCGCCGTCGCCGCCGCCGGCACCGAGCTCGGACACCGTCGTTGGCACGACCTCGACCGGCTGCGCACCACCCTGGACGAACTCGCCGCGCGCCCCGCGATGGACCGGACCGGCACCGCCGTGCTCCTGGTCGCGGGGGCCCTGCTCGCCGCCGCGGCGGCCTCGCTCGCGGCGCAGTTCCTCGGCAGCGCGATCCAGCTGTACTGGCTGCGTTCCGCCCGGGACCCGCTGTCGTACGCCCTCGTGGACCGGCGCAGACGTAAGTGGCGGCGCCGGGACGGGGAGCTGGAGGCCGCCTTCCGCCGAGCCACCCCCCTCGCCGCCGAGGACGGCGAAGGGGTGACGGTCACGCCCCGGAGCGAGCGACGGATCCAGGCCCTCACCGCCGCCCGCGACCGCGTCGCCGTCCGCGAACCCGTCCGGCCCACCTGGTACGGCGACCGCATGCAGGCGGCGGCGGACCGCGTCCACGCGGCCTACGGCATGGACCTCGCCGCACTGTGGCCGCGCCTGTGGCTGATCCTCGCGGACCCCACCGGGCAGCAGATCCGCTCGGTACGCGCCTCCTTCGACGCGGCGGCCCGTCTCACCGCCTGGGCCGTGGGCTACGCGCTGCTCGCCCTCTGGTGGTGGCCGGCCGCGCTGATCGCCCTCGGCTGCGGGGTGGTGGGCCGCTCCCGCGCCCGCAGCGCCCTGGACTCACTCGCCGAGCTCATCGAGGCCGCCGTCGACGTCCACGGCCGGGAACTCGCCGAGCGGGTCGGTCTGGTCGGGACGGACTCGACCGGGCTGCTGCGCCACGAGACCGGGGACCAGATGTCGGAACTGTTCAGGAAGGCCGACTGACGGCGCCGGCGGTCACTGTCCGCGCGGCCCCGGGCACACGCCGGGCGCCACGGCCACGCGCACCGGTCACTCCACGTGCACCGAGGGCGCATTAAGGTGCAATGCGACGCATGTGCGCGTTCATCCGGATGTCGGAGCAGCAGGCTCGGTACCCACGCCGCGCACGGGAAGGGAACGAAGCCGTGCATGGCGAGTACAAGGTGCCCGGCGGCAAGCTTGTCGTCGTGGATCTGGACGTCGAAGGAGGCGTCCTCCGCGACGTGGTGGTCGCCGGGGACTTCTTCCTGGAGCCCGACGAGGCGATCCTCTCGATCAACAGGGCGTTGGAGGGCGCCCCGTCCTCGACGGACGCCGCAGGCCTCGCGGCAAGGATCACGGCGGCCCTGCCCGAGTCGACCGTCATGCTCGGACTGACCGCGGAGGGAGTCGGTATCGCTGTCCGGCGGGCTCTGGCCCGTGCGACCGAGTGGAGCGACTACGACTGGCAGTTGGTGCACATGGAGCCGCAGGCCCCGGCCCTGCACATGGCGCTGGACGAGGTCCTCACCGCTGAGGTGGCCGCCGGGCGGCGGGCGCCCACGCTGCGGGTCTGGGAATGGGCCTCGCCCGCCGTGGTCATCGGCAGCTTCCAGTCCCTGCGGAACGAGGTGGACCCCGAAGGGGTGGCGCGGCACGGCATGTCCGTGGTCCGGCGCGTCTCCGGTGGCGGGGCCATGTTCGTCGAACCCATGAGTACGATCACGTACTCGCTGTCCGTCCCGGAGTCGCTGGTCTCGGGTCTCTCCTTCGCCGACAGCTACGCCTACCTCGACGACTGGGTCCTGGGCGCGCTCGGTGACATGGGCATCAAGGCCTGGTACCAGCCCCTCAACGACATCGCCACCGACGCCGGCAAGATCGCCGGCGCCGCCCAGAAGCGGATGGTCGGTCCCGACGGCGGCCCTGGAGCCGTCCTGCACCACGTGACCATGTCGTACGACATCGACGCCGGGAAGATGCTGGAGGTCCTCCGCATCGGCAAGGAGAAGATGTCCGACAAGGGCACCAGGAGCGCCAAGAAGCGCGTCGACCCGTTGCGCCGCCAGACCGGCCTCGCCCGGGAGCAGGTGATCGAGAACATGATCGCCTCCTTCCGTGACCGCTACGGGCTGACCGCCGGCGCGGTCACGACGGAGGAGCTGGCCAGGGCCGAGGAGCTGGTGCAGACGAAGTTCGGCACGGAGGAGTGGACCGCGCGGGTGCCTTAGGGCCCGGCGGCGCTCAGGGCGACCAGCGCGTCGGCGTGGGCGAGGCCGCTCTCCGCCGCGATCTCGTCGAGCGTCTGCGCGGAGCGGACCGTGCTCAGCCGTACGCTCCCGTCGCGTCCTGCGGTGAAGCCGTGAACGGCGGGCCGGGGCAGGCTGTTGTACGCCCAGTGTGTCGAGAAGTAATAGGCGCCGGTGTCGTGGAGGGCGACGAGGTCGCCCTCCCGCAGCTCCGGGAGTTCCCGCCCGTGGGCGACGACGTCGCCGGCGAAGCAGCAGGGGCCCGCGATGTCCTGGCGCAGCGGGGAGCCGGTGCGGGGGGAGCCGTCGGCGTCGAAGGCGCCGACCCGCAGCGGCCACGCGTCGGGCATCAGGACGGTACGGGTGGCCGTCTGCGCTCCCGCGTGGGTGACGGCGATGCGCCGGCCGCCGGCCTCCTTGACGTACTCCACGCGTGCGGCGATGAACCCGTTCTTGGCGAGCAGCGAGCGGCCGAACTCCGTGACGAGCGCGTAGCGGCCGTCGAAGAGGCCCGGGACGGCCGCGCCGAGCACACGGGTGTAGGCGTCGAAGGTCGGGCGGGTCTCGTCGTCGTCGAAGTTGACCGGGAGCCCGCCGCCGATGTCGAGGCTCGTGATCTGCCGCCTGCCCAGGGTCCGGTTGATCTCCTCCGCCAGCCGGTACGTCTCCGCGACGCCCTCCGCGATCAGTTCGAGCGGGCATCCCTGGGAGCCGACGTGCGCGTGGAGCCGGGTCAGCCACGGCCGTTCGGCGAAGGCGCGCACGACGCGCTCGCGCGCGCCGGGATCGCGCAGCGCGACCCCGAACTTCGAGGTCGCCGTGGCCGTGCTCATCGCTCCGATGGAACCACCGCCGACCTGGGGGTTGACGCGGAGTCCGACGACCGACGTGCTGTGCGCGGGACGGAGTGCGTCGACACGGCGCAGCTCGTCGAGGCTGTCGGCGTTGACGGCCACGCCGAGGGCGAGGGCCTCGCGGATCTCCTGCCGCGTCTTGGCGGGCGAGTCGAGGACGATCCTCGACGGCTCGACCCCGGCGTCGAGCGCGATGCGCAGCTCCCCCGGGCTCGCCACCTCGCAGCCCATGCCCAGCGCGGCCAGCAGCCGGAGCACGGGGACCAGGGAGGCGGCCTTGACGGCGAAGGTGTGGAGCACGTCGGGGGCGTGGGCGAAGGCTGCGTCGAGGCTCTCGACCGAGGCCCGGATCCCCTCGGAGTCGAGGAATCCGCGACCGGTCGTTCCTCCGAGACGAGTCCGGTGGCGACGGCCCTGCGCAGCACGGCGGAGACGCGGTGGGCCTGGGCGGGGGCGGCCGGGATCGCGGACGGATCCGGGGAGAGGTCGCCGGCAGATGTCACGGGGGGCCTTCCGGTGGGGTGTGCCACGGATGCGGGAGCGGTGTGGCGGGATGAGGAAAGGCTGACTCCCGCGCCCCCCGCCCGTCTTCGTCGGTCAGGACGAAGCCGCGCCGTCGTTTCGTCCGTGCGGACGAACAGGGGCCCGAACCCTCTCAGACCACTCCGGTCAGCCGCACGGCCAGGGCCAGGACCAGCCGGGTGTCGGGATCGTCGAGGTCGACGCCGAAGCGCTCACGGACCCGCCGCAGCCGGTACCGGAGGGTGTTCGGATGCAGTACCAGCCGCCGTGCCGCCCCGGGGACGTCCCCGGGGGTCTCCAGGTAGGCGGCGAGGGAACGCACCAGGTCACCGCCCGCCGCCAGGTCCGCGCGGATCAGTTCGTGCACGGGCCCGGCTCCGGACTCCCAGACGGGGCGCACCGCGTCGGTCATGCGCAGGGCGTCGATCGTCGGCCCCACGTCACCGGGCCCCGCATGCCGCACGGGTCGCGGATCGCGCCCTCGGGCCTCCCGGTCGCGCAGGGCGCGGACCACCAGCAGGGCCTTCTCGTACGACAGCGACGCCTCCAGCCCCGACCGCACGGTCTGTCCCGCCCCGATCCGGACGGATGCGGCGTCCGGGATGCCGCCCGCCAGTGTGCTGAGCTCCCGGGCCAGGGCGAGGGCCTCGCGCGGGTCACCGCCGTCGTCGGTCACGGGAAGCAGCACCGCGACCTGGCCCTCCTCCCGCAGGACACGGGCGGTGGGCCGGGAGGCGGCGGCCTGGACCGCGAGCGCCTCCAGGGTGCGGTCGGCCCCGGGGCCGCCGGCCTCGCCGCGTACGGCCACGACGACCGCGCAGGGGCTGCCGGGCGGCAGACCGAGCGACCAGAGGTGCGTGCGCCGGTCGCCGTTGCCGTGCAGCAGGCCGCGCAGGGCGTACGCCTCGCGCCGCACGGCGCCGCTCTCCCCCAGCCGGTGCCGCAGCAGGTGGGGCACGGCGAGCGCGGCGGCGCGGCGCAGCACCTGGGCCGCGTCGGGCGAGAGCCGTTGACCGTCGGCCGCCGCCCACAGCGACCCCAGCATCTCGCCGCCGCTGCGCACGGCGACGACGAGGCGTTCGGGGCTGTCTCCGTCCGCCGCCCGGTGGATGACGTCCTGGGACGTCCACAGCGCGCGCAACAGCCCGCTGCGGCGCAGTTCGGCGACACGCCGGTCGGGGACCCGGCCGGCCAGGATCGTGGACCGGCGTACCCCGTCCGCGTCTGGGCCGGTGGCGGAGTGGGCGAGGACCCGGAACCGGGTGTCCTCCACCGTGATCGAGCCCCGGCAGGAGCGGGCGGTGGCCGCGGCGAGAGCGGCGAGCCCG
This sequence comes from Streptomyces sp. NPDC057287, assembly GCF_042667905.1. Classification (NCBI taxonomy): domain Bacteria; kingdom Bacillati; phylum Actinomycetota; class Actinomycetes; order Kitasatosporales; family Streptomycetaceae; genus Streptomyces; species Streptomyces sp. NPDC057287. The sequence goes on from NZ_JBHUYV010000010.1 coordinate 237,340, forward strand.
CCGTCGGCGAGGTCGTCCGCCGTGAGGCCTCCGCGGCCGGCCGACGCGAAGGCGGTCGCGGACCGCAGGAGTGCGAGGGTGTCGCCCCAGTCGGCCCACTCCGCGCGGGCGAGCAGCGCGATCCCGCACTCCTCGGCCGCCTCCAGCGCCTCCGCCGGTACGGGCGCCCCCTCGGGCTCTCTCAGCACCACCGCCACCGCGCCGCGCCGGGCGGCCTCCCGTACGGCGGCGGGAGCGGCGGTCGGGGCCGGGCCGGGTCCGGCGGCCAGCACGATCCGTCCGTCGTGCGGGCTGGCGGGTCCCTCGTCGCCGATGATCACACCGTGGACCGCGACGTCCTGCCCGCCGGGGGCGAGCAGCAGGCGCAGGACGCCGTCCTCGTCGTGGGCGAGGATCTGACGGAGTGTGACGTGGTCCGGGTCGTCGCCGGTGGCCCCTGGCATCATGCGCCGAGGATACGAGCAGGCCCCGGGACGTACGGATCGCGCCGGCCCCGGCCCGGACCGGACGTGTGTCAGGGGCGGCGGCTCCCGGCCCGCGTGCGGAGGTCGCGGTGCATGGACCTCAGCCGTTCGGTGAAGGCGGGTACCGGGCCCCGGACGTCGAGGCCCGGTGCGACCTCCTGGATGCCCAGCGGGCGCACCGGTGGCGGCGCGCTGCCGAGCTCACCCAGCCACTGCGTGAGTTCGGCGGAGGAATGGGCGTAGACGATCTTCCCGAGTCCTGCCCAGCCGTGCGCCGCCGCGCACATGGGGCAGTGCTCGCCCGACGTGTACACCACGCACGTGGACCGTTCCTCCGGGCTCAGGTGCCCGGCCGCCCAGCGGGCCAGCTCGAACTCCGGGTGCTGCGTCTCGTCACCGGTGGTGCGGACCAGGTTGCGGGCCTCCCGGAGGACCTCCCCCTCGGCGTTCACCAGGACAGAGCCGAAGGGTTCGTCCCCGGCGCCGAGGGCTTCCCCGGCCAGGCCCACGGCCCGTGCCACGTGCCGGAGTTCGGCGTCGGTCAGCGGGACAGTCGTCATGTTCGATCTCGCTCCTCGCACCAGGACGTTCCGCCCTCATGCGAAACGCCGGGATCCGTGTCCGGATCCGGAGCGTGTCAGTCCGAACCCTCGCTGTCCACGAGGCGTTCCGGGTCGCCGCCTACAGCACCGCGATGCCGAGGGGGCGGACGCCGGCCTGCACGCGCCGCACCTCACCGGTCGCGACATCGACGACGCTGAGGCCGTTCCAGTAGCCGTCCCGGGTGAAGCCGCCCGAGACGTACGCGGTGCGGCCGTCGGCCGAGACGGCGACGTCCTCGTGCGGGCCGGACAGGGGGACGACCCGCTCCTCGCCGTCGGGCGCGCGGACGGTCAGCGACGGCCCTTCGTCCTCGGTGGGGTCGATCGGGCCCGTCCCGACCACGTACAGGCTGCCGTCGTCCGTGACCGTCACTCCGTGCTGGTGCGTGTCGGCGGTCATGCGTTCGATCCGGACCCGGCCGGTGTCCGGGTCGACCACCGCGAGGCGCTCGCCCTCGAAGGGGATGAGGAGTGCGCCGTCGGAGGGGCGTACGGCCGTGTAGTGCGGCTTGAGCCAGGAGCCGAGCCCGCCCTCCGTGCCGTACGGCGCCACCTCTATGCGGCGGCTCCTCCACGTTCCGGCATCCACGACCGTGACGCCGAAGGAGTCGTGGTCGGTCGTGTAGACCTGCCGGCCGTCGCGCGAGACGTCGACGTCGAAGGGGCGGCGCCCCACCGGGACGGACGTGACCACCCGCCGCTCCGCGGTGTCGACGACCTCCAGGGTGCCGTTCCCGCCGGGGACGTTCACCCCGACGTAGACGTGCTTCCCGTCCGGTGAGAGCGCGATCCCCATGCCGCCGCCCCGGTACTCCCCGGTCGTCACGGGGCCGGTGCCGGACTCGTACGGGATCAGGGCCGTGCGTTCGCGGGTGGCGGTGTCCACCGCGGCCACGCCTTCCGCCGTCGCCACCCAGGCGGTGCCGTCGTCGTCGAGCGCGATCCCGTACGGGGCGGTGCCGACCGTCACCGAGCTCCTCCCGGGCCCTCCGTCCGGCTCCGAGGGGTCGAGGAAGGTGACGCTGTCCGCCCCGAAGTCGGTGACCACAAGCATGCCTTCGGACGTACGGGCCGGCCCGTCACCGGTGGGCGCCGGCGTCGACGGCTGTGCGGACGCCTCGGCGGGGGCCGCCCCGCGGTCCGCGCATCCGGCGAGCGCCGCGCCGAGGAGCACTGCCCCCGTGAGAGCCGCCAGCCGTCTCCGCACCGGCGTCCGGGTGCCCGGTCCGGTGGAGGGGACCGGGGTGGGCACGGCGCCGACGGTCCGGGGCACCTCTTCCGCCCTGTGCGTCATCGCGGACGACTCCTTGCCGCTTCGTGCGGCCCGAGGGTGTCTCCGTCCGCTTTCCTCCACCCTGCACCGTGCTCCCACCGCCGCCATCGACCGGCCGGCGCCCGTCGGCGCGCGCGACGGCCGACGGCGGGGTCGTCCGATCGGCTGACCCGGCACCGCCGCCCCGACCACGCACGACCGCCCCGGCGGGCGGGTGCCTGCCGGGGCGGTCGGGTGTGCGGTGCGGCGGTCCGTGGACCGCTGGCGGGGGTCAGCCCAGCGTCGCGATGGCCTTGTTGAAGGTGGCCGAGGGACGCATGACGGCCTCCGCCTTCGCCGGGTCGGGCTGGTAGTAGCCGCCGATGTCGACGGGCTTGCCCTGGACGGCGACGAGCTCGTCGACGATGGTCTGCTCCTGCTCGGACAGCGTCTTCGCGAGCGGTCCGAACGCCTCGGCGAGCGCGGCGTCCGCGGTCTGCTGCGCCAGCTCCTGGGCCCAGTAGAGCGCCAGGTAGAAGTGGCTGCCGCGGTTGTCGATGCCGCCGAGCTTGCGGCTCGGGGACTTGTCCTCGTTGAGGAAGGTGCCCGTGGCCTTGTCCAGGGTGTCGGCGAGCACCTTGGCGCGCGCGTTGTCCGTGGTCGTGGCCAGGTGCTCGAAGCTGACCGCGAGGGCGAGGAACTCACCCAGGCTGTCCCAGCGCAGGTAGTCCTCCTTGACCAGCTGCTGGACGTGCTTGGGGGCGGAGCCGCCGGCGCCCGTCTCGAACAGTCCGCCGCCGTTCATGAGCGGGACGACGGAGAGCATCTTCGCGCTGGTGCCCAGCTCGAGGATGGGGAACAGGTCGGTGAGGTAGTCACGCAGCACGTTGCCGGTGACCGAGATGGTGTCCTCGCCGCGGCGGATGCGCTCCAGGGAGAACGCCGTGGCCTCCTCCGGCGTACGGATGGAGATGTCCAGGCCTTCGGTGTCGTGCTCGGCCAGGTAGGTGTTGACCTTGGCGATGAGGTTGGCGTCGTGCGCGCGGCCCTCGTCGAGCCAGAACACGGCCGGGTTGCCGGTCGCGCGGGCGCGGGTGACGGCGAGCTTGACCCAGTCCTGGATGGGCAGGTCCTTGGTCTGGCACATCCGGAAGATGTCGCCGGCGCCGACGGCCTGCTCCAGCACGACGTCACCCTTGCCGTCGACGACCCGCACCGTACCGGTGGTGGGGACCTCGAAGGTCTTGTCGTGGCTGCCGTACTCCTCGGCCTTCTGCGCCATCAGACCGACGTTGGGTACGGAGCCCATGGTCGACGGGTCGAAGGCGCCGTTGGCGCGGCAGTCGTCGATGACGACCTGGTAGACGCCGGCGTAGCTGCTGTCCGGGAGGACGGCGATGGTGTCGGCCTCGTTGCCGTCCGGGCCCCACATGTGGCCGGACGTGCGGATCATGGCCGGCATCGAGGCGTCGACGATGACGTCGCTCGGCACGTGCAGGTTGGTGATGCCCTTGTCGGAGTCGACCATCGCCAGGGCAGGGCCCTCGGCGAGCTCGGCCTCGAAGGACGCCTTGATCTCGGCGCCGATGTGCGGCACGGAGTCGAGCCCCTTGAGGATGCCGCCGAGACCGTCGTTCGGGGTCAGGCCGGCCGCGGCAAGCGCGTCGCCGTACTTGGCGAAGGTGTTCGGGAAGAACGCGCGGACCACGTGGCCGAAGATGATCGGGTCGGAGACCTTCATCATCGTGGCCTTCAGGTGCACGGAGAACAGGACGTCCTCGGCCTTGGCGCGGGCGACCTGGGCGGTGAAGAACTCACGCAGCGCGGCGACGCGCATGACGGCCGCGTCCACCACCTCTCCGGCCAGCACCGGGACGGACTCGCGCAGGACGGTGGTGGTGCCGTCGTCGCCCGCGAGCTCGATGCGCAGCGAACCGGCCTCGGAGATGACGACGGACTTCTCCGTCGAGCGGAAGTCGTCGACGCCCATGGTGGCGACGTTCGTCTTCGAGTCCGCGGTCCAGGCGCCCATGCGGTGCGGGTGCGCCTTGGCGTAGTTCTTGACCGACGCGGGGGCGCGGCGGTCGGAGTTGCCCTCACGCAGGACGGGGTTGACGGCGCTGCCCTTGACCTTGTCGTACCGGGCGCGGACGTCCTTGTCCTCGTCGGTCCGCGGGTCGTCCGGGTAGTCCGGAAGCGCGTAGCCCTGCTCCTGGAGCTCGGCGATCGCGGCCTTCAGCTGCGGGATCGAGGCCGAGATGTTGGGCAGCTTGATGATGTTCGCGCCGGGAGTCCTGGCCAGCTCACCGAGCTCGGCGAGCGCGTCATCGATACGCTGGTCGGCCTTGAGACGCTCCGGGAAGCCGGAGATGATCCGTCCCGCCAGCGAGATGTCACGGCGCTCGACCGTGACACCCGCGGTCGAGGCGTACGCCTCGATGACCGGCAGGAACGAGTACGTCGCCAGGGCAGGGGCCTCGTCGGTGTGCGTATAGATGATGGTCGAGTCAGTCACCGGGTGCTCCGCTCCACGTCTGCAACATTGCTTGACATCAAGATATCTCCTGACCGCCCCCCTCTCCACAGTGGCCCGCGCCCATTGCGGCGGAACCGGTCAGTCCTGTCCGGCGGGGCCGGGAACGCCGGGGTCCTGCGCGCTTCGACCTGACCGGACTCGTGGGCGAGGACGGCCAGCTGGGCACGGTCGCGGGCGCCCGGCTCGGTCATGGCCCGGCCGATGTGCGCCGTGGCCGTAAAAGGACGACCACCATGTGGACGGCGATCTCCGCGACGGTCACCCCAGGGCCACCGGGGCGGTCACCGCGCGCTCACGCCGCGTGAGCGCCTCCAGCCCGGGTAGCTGCGCTCCTGCGGGCTACGGCCGCACATCCGCCGCGCCGAGCGGCTGCCTCCCCGGAGCGGGCGGCCGGTGCTCGTACCAGCGCCGGTCGTCCTCCAGCTGGGCCGCGAGGGAGATGAGCCGCGCCTCGCTGCGGGAGGGTCCGAGCAGTTGGGCACCGAGGGGCAGGCCGTCATGGGTAAAGCCGGCCGGGACGTTGACACCGGGCCAGCCGAGGACGTTCCAGGGCCAGGCGTAGGGGCAGGCCGAGGTCATCGCCAGGTCGGTGCGCCAGGCGCTGAGCCGGTCGAAGGCGCCGATGCGCGGCGGCGGGGCTGCCGTGGTCGGGGTGAGCAGGACGTCGTACCCGGGTCCACCGCGTGCCGTGCCGTCGAAGAAGGCGCCGATCCTCGCGTGCTGGCGGACCTCACGGGCGCGTGCGGCGCGCACGATCCGGCCGCCGAGGCGGGTCCCGGTACGCAGGGCGCTGCGGGTGCGCGGGTCCAGGAGGCCGGGTTCGGGGTGCAGGGCTGCGAGCTCGGCGATGCCGGCGGTGGCACGGGGGACGAAGGAGAGGCCGATCAGCCCGTAGCGTGGGCGCGCCTCCTCGACGTGGTGGCCGAGCCGGGCGAGGGCCTCGGCAAGCTCGGTGACGACGCGCAGGACCTCCGGGTGGAGCGCGTTGCGGGTGAGGGTGAGCGGGGGCAGCAGCGAGAGCCCGATGCGCAGCCTGCCAGGGTCCCGGCGGGCCGCGGCGGACGCGTCGACGGCGGGCGGGCGGTGGGGGTCACGGGGGTGCGGACCCGCCGCCGCGTCCAGGAGCAGCGCGGCGTCGGCCACCGTGCGGGCGAGGGGCCCGTTGACGGTGAGGCCCTGGAAGGCGTCGCTGTGAGGGTGGACCGAGATCCGGCCGCGCTGCGGTTTGATGCCGACGAGGTGGGTCCAGGCGGCGGGGATGCGGATGGAACCCGCGCCGTCCGATCCGAGCGCCGCGGGAACGAGTCCGGCGGCGACGGCCGCCGCCGAACCGCCGGACGAACCGCCGGGCGTGTGCGCGGTGCTCCAGGGGTTGCGGGTGACGCCGAACGCGGGCCCCTCGGTGAAGGCCCACTGTCCGAGCTCGCAGGAGTTGGTCTTGCCGACGACGACGGCGCCGGCGGCCCGGAGCCTGCGGACGGCCTCGCTGTCGGCGGTGGCGGACGGCAGCGCCCCGTCGCAGCCGAAGTAGGTGGGCATGCCTGCGACGTCGGTGTCGTCCTTGACGGCGACCGGGACCCCGAGCAGGGGAAGCCGCTCCCCCGCCTCCAGCCGCCGGTCGGCGTCGGCGGCCTCGGCGAGCGCGGCCTCGGTGCGCAGCTGACGGAAGGCGTTGAGGGTGTGACGGCTCGCCTGGATGCGCGCGAGCGCCGCGGCGACCAGTGCGGAGGAGGTCGTCCGGCCCTCGGCCAGGTCCCGTGCGCTGTCCATGAGCCCGGGTTGCGGGGCCGGCTCCACCGGCCCCGTCGGGCCGGTCCGCTCCGTGGGATCTGCTGAGGACATCGCCGCCTCCTCCTCGCGTCCGCCGGAGCACCGGTCCCGGGCGCCCCGGACCGCCCGAGCGGGTCTACTGGAGAGTAACGAGGCGGGCGGGCCCGCTCAAGCACGCCGCACACGCGGCGGCGCCCTTCTCCCCCGGGCGTGCCACGGGAGCCGGGCGCCGACGGCGGAGCGTTACGGCCGTACGTGGATCTCGCCGATGCCCGTACCGAGTCCGCCACAGTGGGCGGTCGACTGCCCGGACTCCCCCGGCCTGAGCGTGACGTGCTCGCCGTCCACGTCGGGGGACCATCCGCAGACCAGGTGGACCCAGAAGGTCTGCGTGGCGGAGCCGTTGTTCCTGCACAGCGCGAATCCGGTGTAGTCGTCGATCGCGTGCTTGCCGGTGTCGCAGGACAGCCCGGGCGGAACCGCCACGGGCGCGCCGGCCACCGCCGCGCTGGCCGGCACGGCGAGGGCGGCGGCCGAGACGGTGACGGCCGCCCCGCGCACCAGCGCGCGGACGGTGTCCCCCCTGAACAGCTTCTTCATGGTCTCCCCTTGATTCCGGTCGGGTTCCGGTGATCTTCAGGCAGCTCTCCCCCACGTTCCGTAGCCGAAAACCCCGCCGAACCTCACCCTCCGTGCACCCGGCCGCCGCGCACGCAACCGCACGCGGGCGTACGCTCGCTTGAAGGGGTGAACCCGCTCGTGAATCCCCCTCGTGAATCCCGCTCGCGAAGGTCCTGACCAGGGACGTTTTCCGAGGAGGCGCCGTGACAGGTCAGCGCATCGCCGCCCGCGCCGCAGCCTGCGCGGCGGTCGCGGCACTCGCCCTCACCACGGGTACCCCGGCCGACGCGGACGACGACTTCGAATCGCTCCCCGCCCAGCAGATCGCCGACCGCTCCCGCGAGGCCCTGCTCGGCACCCGGTCCCTCCACCTACGCGCCGAGGGCGACCTGGGCGAGGGCCGGGCCCCGATGACGATCGACCTGAGCCTCGACCGGTCGGGCAACTGCGCGGGCGACATCGATCTGGGCAAGGGCAAGGGCACCGTCGAGATCGTCAAGCGCGGCGACGACGTCTGGATCAAGCCGGACGCGGACTTCTGGGAGAACCAGGTCCCGATCGGCGGCGAGACCTTCGAATCCATTCTCGACGGGCGGTACATGAAGGGCGAGGTCTCCGACTCGAGGCTGCGCCCCGTCGTGTCGGCCTGCGACCTGGACACGTTCCGTGAGCTGGTCACCGACAACGCCGACGCCGCGGGGACGTTGACGAAGGGTGAGGTGACGACGGTCGACGGCGTACGGGCGGTCCCGGTCACCAGGACGGACGACAGCCGGAGGACGACGACGGCTTACGTGGACGCGGAGGGCGAGCACCACCCGGTGCGGATCACCCTGCGGGGCGACGGCGCCGACGCGGCCGTGGATCTCTCGGACTTCGACAAGCCGGTCCCCACGGCCACTCCGTCCCCGGACGAGACGGTGGACGTCAGCGCACTCCTCGGCCGGACCTCGGCACCCTCCTGAGGGAACGGGTGCGTCGCTCAGACCCTGAGCCAGGACGACCTGCCGGGCGGTGGTCACCGTGCGGGCTACGCCTCCATGGCGGCGGGGGGCTGCCGGGCGGTGGTCACCGCGCGGGCTCCGCCTCCATGGCAGCGGCGACCTTCTCGCAGAGCTCCGCGAACAGGGCGCCCTCGCCCTCGGTCAGCACGGAGGCGGCGAGCCGGCCGATGTCCTGACGGCCACGGGCGAGCCGGGCGAGAAACGCCTCCCCCACAGGAGTGAGCGAGGTGCTCAGTTCGCGCCGGTCCTCCCCGGAGGCCCTCTGGGTCACCAGGTCCAGGTCCTTGAGCACGCGCAGGGCCTTCGATGTGGACTGCCGGGAGACGTCGAGTGCGGCGCTCAGTTCGGAGGGTCTCATCGAGCCTCGCGTCCGCAGCAGTTCCAGGACGTCGTACTGGTGCCAGTTGACGCCTTCGGGGTTGGCATGGGACCGCCGTGCGACCAGGAGGCACTGCAGATGGATCAGGGCCGCCTCCAGACCGCTGGGTTCCGAGGACCAGGGGGACATCGAGCCGTCTCGTGGAGTCATGGGTGCTTTCCGGTACGGAGGGTTACCGGTGGGGGACGTTCCACAATATCAAGGGGCCACGCCGATGACACCGCCAACGCCCCCCGGACCGCGCCCGCGTGCCACCGGCCGTGCCGCCGGACGGGCCACAGATCGGACGCGGTGCGGCGGTAGCGCCGGAAAAAAGGTCCCGAAAAATGGTTGCCCCGAAGACACCATCCGGAGCGTGCTCCGGCGAACCCGGGGTACCGGAGTCCATGGACCGGTCGAGGGCCGGCCGACAGCAACACCGTAAGGATCGAAGCGGCTTGTCGCACCGGAGCCGTTGCACCGATCGGTCGCACCGGCCCGGCCCGTACCGGGGTCGGGCAAGCCTCTCCTGCCACGTTTTCCTCCGGCGGGTGACCATGGCTGACCGCATTTTCCGATCAACCGGGCCCGCACCAGGAGAGTTTGACTTCGATACCGTTCTGTGATTAGCATCGGTTTCCAGACGGAAACCATATTTCCAGCCGCACGCTGAAGAATTCACTGCCCCGGCTCGCGATTTCTCGCAGTACGCCCCGATGAGATCGCTGAAGCCATTCCTTCGGACTGCACGCCGAGGAGATCAGCGATGATGGAGAACAGTCCCTCCCCTTTATCAACGGGTCCCCCTCTTGTTCTTACCGCCCTGTTCGAAGAGGCGGTGCGGAACAATCGTGAGGCCGTAGCCCTGGCACATGGCGCGCAGCGCGTCACGTACGACCAGCTGAACCGGCGGGCCAACCGCATGGCCCGTCATCTCGTCGGCCGGGGGGTGGCGAAGGGCGACCGTGTCGGTGTGCACATGCGCCGGTCCCCGGACCTCTACGCCGTCCTTCTCGCGGCGCTCAAGGCCGGCGGATGCGTGGTACCGCTGGACCCCGGGCATCCCCCCGAGTTCGTCGGCCGCATTCTGGGTGAGGCCGGAACGTCGCTGGTGGTCTGCGACGACCCGGACGACCTTCCCCACGGCGCCCGCGAGGGCGCACTCGCCGTGCACGAACTGGTGCGGCGGAGCGAGGATCTGGACGACGGTGACGCGGACCTCGGCATCGGGCCGGAGGACACCGCGTTCCTCATGTACACCTCCGGCTCCACGGGAAGACCCAAGGGTGTCCGCATCGCACATCGCGGACTGGCACGCCTGGGCCCGCACAGCGGCGCCCTCGCCATCACCCCTCGGGACGGTCTGACCCAGTCGGCCGCCTTCTCCTTCGCCGCCTCGACCATCGAGATCTGGCTCGCCCTGCTGCACGGAGCCACACTGCTGCCGATGCCGCCCGGGCTGCCGTCGCTCCCCGCGCTGCGCGAGGCCGTGGAGGAGCGGGGCGCGACCGTGCTCAGCCTTCCGTGCGGCCTGTTCAACGCCCTGGTCGACCACGAGCCGGAGTGCCTGAGGAACGTCCGGATCGTGCTGCTGAGCGGCGACTTCCCTTCCCCCGCCCACCTGCGCAAGGCCCTGGCGCACACCGACGCGACCCTCTACAACGGCTACGGCTGCACGGAGAACTCCTCGATCACCGCCCTGCACCCGCTGTCGTCCGCCGACGACGTGGACGGCGGGGGCGTGGTGCCGATCGGCAGGCCGCTCCCGGGGGTCACGCTGGAGGTGTACGCCCCCGCGATGCGCCCCTGCGACACCGACGAGGTGGGGGAACTGTGCGTGGGCGGCGCGGGCGTGGCCCAGGGCTATGACGGCCGGCCGGAGCTGACCGCCGAGAAGTTCACCGCGACACCGGACGGCGGGCTGCTCTACCGCACGGGCGACCTGGCGCGCCGGAACGCGGACGGCGACATCGTGCTGGTCGGACGGTCGGACAGCATGGTGAAGATCCGCGGCTTCCGGGTGGAGACCAGTGCCGTGACCCTGGCGATGCGTGCGCTCGACGGGATCGGGGACGCGGCGGTGAAGGCCTTCGAGGACAGCGCCCGGGAGAAACGTCTCGTCGCCTTCTACACCACCCGTGACGGCACGCCGGCCGACGCCTCGGACCTGGTCCGCCGGCTCTCCGAGCAGGTGCCCTCCTACATGGTCCCCTCCTCCTTCCGGCATCTCGAGAAGATGCCGACCAACGTGAACGGAAAGATCGACCGGACCGCGCTCACCCTTCCCGGGCAGTCCGGCGCCCCGGATCGGAATTCCACCGAAGAGAAAGGCCGAACAGCTATGCAGAACCCGCTCGAAGCAGTCGTCCTGCAGTCCTGGATCGAGATTTCCGGAATGGAGGAATTCTCGACCACCGACTCCTTCCTCGGCCATGGCGGGAACTCCCTCCATTTCGTACAACTGGCCTCCCGCCTGCAGAAGATATTCGGGATCGAGATAACCACCGAATCGGTTTTCCGGCACGGCACGGTGGAGCAGCTGGCCCGCTTCATCGAGGAGAGCCGAAATCAGGAGCCGAGCACCTCGACATCCAGCGGCTGACGGAGTTCCCGACAGCGACCGGCACACACGCTGCCGGTCGCGTGACGTCTCCGGAGGGCGACAGAACCGTGAACGATCCCCTGACCTCAGCAATACTGGAACTGGCGCGGAGAACGCTCCGGGCACCCGGCCTCGGGCCGGATCAGGAATTCGCCGAGTGCTGCGACGATCCCGGGCGGCTGGACGAACTGGGCGCGGTGCTGCGGACCGTGTTCGCCGTCGATCCGCCGGACGCCGGGCTCCGGGGCGAGGACACCGCCGCGGCGGTGGCCGAGCGCACCGCGCGGGGGCGCTCCCGCCCCCGCGGGCACGAGGTGGAAGCCGGCAGCGCGCCGCGGACCGGCGACGCGACGGAGGCCTCGTTCGGCCAGAGCGGTATCTGGCTCATCGACCAGTACCTCCCCACGCCGGAGGCGTACAACGGGCCGTTCCTGGTCCGTCTGCCGTTCCGGCTGGACGGGGAGCGGCTGCGCACCTCCGTCGCCGGGGTGCTGCGCCGGCAGGAAGTGCTGCGCACCACCTACGCGTTACGTGACGCCAGGCTCCTCCAGATCGTCTCGGACGACGACACGGCCTTCCACTACCGCGTCGAGCGCTACGGCAGCGAGAAGGAACTGGACGCCCTCGCCCAGCAGGTGGCGAACATCCGCTTCGACCTGGCCCACGGGCCGGTGACCTCGGTGGTCTGTGCTCTCGGGCCGGGCGAGGAGAGCGCGATCGTCTGCAACATCCACCACATCGCCTCCGACGCGGCCTCGGCCGGCGTCTTCCTGCGCGAACTCCTCGACGTCTACGACCGGATCGGGCGGGGTCTGCCCGTGGAGACGGTGCCGGGCCGTCCGCACTACGCGGACTTCGCGCACTGGCACCGTGAGCACCTGACGCCGGAGAGGACCGCGGAGCTGCTCGACGAGTGGGCCGGCCGGCTGTCCGGGGAACTGCCCGTGCTCGACCTGCCGGCGGACCGCCCCCGGCCCGCGGCGCAGGAACACCGGGGGGCCACCGTCCCCCTGCGGGTTCCGGCCGAAGCGACCGAGGCGCTGGAGCGGCTGGCGGAACGTGAGGGCGTGACGCTGTTCATGGCCCTGCTCGCGGTGTACGGCGTGTTCCTCGGCAAGCTGACGCGTCAGGAACGCGTGCTCGTGGGTTCCCCGGTCTCGCTGCGCGACGACCCGCAGACCCGGGATCTCATCGGTTACTTCGTCAACATGGTCGTCCTTCGCCAGGACGTCACGGGTTCGACGAGTGTGCGCGAGGTCCTGCGGCAGGCACGCGAAGAGGTCACCGACGCGCTGCGGCTGAAGTGGGCCCCCTTCGACAAGGTCGTCGAACGCCTGAGGCCCGAGCGCAACAGCGGTCACACCCCCGTCGTCCAGACGATGCTCGTGCTGACCGATCCGGGTTCCGCGCAGTGCGCCCACGACGGCACCCCGTTGCCCGTCCGGCGCGACATGGCGCACGGCGCGAAGTACGACGTGTCCGTGGTGTTCGCACGCGAGGAGGACGGGCTGCACGGCACGCTCGAGTACGACGCACACCTCTTCGACGAGGCCACGGCCAGGCTGATGAGCGAGCGTCTGGGCCGGCTGCTGGACCGGTTCGCGGCGGCCGGGCCGGACGCCCTCGTCCGCGATCTCGGCCTGCTGTCCGCCGGCGAGGAGCGGGATCTGCTGGCCGGCAATGACCTGGTGGACGCCGGCGCCCGCCCCGTGCCGGTGGGCGAGCTGTTCGAGCGGCAGGTGTCCGCGACACCGGACGCCGTCGCGGTGACGGACGGCGGCAACTCGTGGACGTACCGGGAACTGGACGAACGGGCCAACCGGCTCGCCCACGTCCTGCGCGAGGAGGGGGCGGGGCCCGGCCGCCGCGTCGGCATCGGCCTGCCGCGCTCGACCGACATGGTCGTCGGACTGCTCGGCGTCATGAAGTCGGGGGCCTCCTACGTCCCGGTGGATCCCTCCTATCCGCCGGATCGGGTGGCGTACATCCTCGACGACGCCGAGGTCCTCCTCGTACTCACCGACAGCAGCGTCAGCGAGGAACTCCCGTCCGGCACCAGGCTGTTCGAGATCGACCGGGAGGCGGACCGGATCGCTGCGGCCGATCCCGCGGCACCGGGCCGGACGAGGACGCCCGACGACGAGATCTACGTGGTCCACACGTCCGGGTCGACCGGCGCCCCGAAGGGTGTGGTCATCCGTGACCGGACGGTGGGCAATCTGGTCCGCGCCCAGCACCGGATCTCCCCCTGCGGGGCCGAGGGCACCACTCTTCAGTACATGACGCTCTCCTTCGACGTCTCCGTGATGGAGATCCTGGGGACACTGTGCGTCGGCGGGACGCTCGCCCTGATACCCGCGGAGCTCCAGAAGGACCTGCACCGGCTGGCCGCCTTCGTCGCCGAGCACCGGGTCACGCGCCTGTACCTGCCCTACATCGCGCTCCAGCGGTTCGCCGCGATAGCGGTCGCCGAGGGCCTGCGGTGCGAAGGGCTGCGCGAGGTCACGTCCGTGGGCGAGGCCCTGGTCGTCTCCCCGCAGATCCGGGAGTTCTTCTCCCGGCACCCCCGGGTCCGGCTGCTGAACATGTACGGCCCCTCCGAGACCCATCTGGCCACCTGGCACGAGCTGTCCGGCGATCCCTACGGGTGGCCCGAGGCCCCGGCCATCGGCCGTCCGGTCGAGGGCATGCGGCTGCGCGTCCTCGGCCCCGACCGCGAGCTCCTCCCTCCGGGGGTCACGGGCGAGCTGTACATCGGCGGACCGAGCCTCTCGCCCGGCTACCACGCCAGGCCCGAGGAGACGGCGCTGCGCTTCGTCGCCGATCCGTACGGCGGAGCCGGCGATCTCCTCTACCGCACGGGCGACCTCGTGCGGTGGAACGGGCGCGGCGACCTGGAGTACCTGGGCCGCGCCGATGACCAGATCAAGATCCGCGGCTACCGCATCGAACCCACCGAGGTCGAGGCCGCCCTCGACGCCCTCGACGGGGTGAAGAGCTCCGCGGTGGTGGCGGTCGGGTTCGGGCCGGGCGACCGGCGGCTGGTCGCCGCGGTCACGGGGGACGACACCGGTGACGACGGGCGGCTGCGGGCCGCTCTGGCGGCACGGCTGCCGGACTACATGCTGCCCGCGCACATCGTCCGTCTGGACCGGCTCCCCACCTCCCCGAGCGGGAAGACCGACCGCGGTGGACTGGCCGTCAGGCTCGCCGGCGAACTGCGCGACCGGCGCGCGACCGACCGCGCCGGGACGGCGGAGCAGCCGAGGGCGGGAACCGAGCGCGAGATCGCCGACCAGTGGGCGGACGTGCTGGGAACCGGTTCCATGGGGCGGGACGACGACTTCTTCACGCTGGGCGGCAACAGCATCATCGCCACCGAACTGGTCTACCGTCTGCGGCGGTTGTTCGACATCGAGATACCCCTGCGCACCCTGTTCGACAACCCCACCGTCGCCGGCATGGCCGCGCGGATCGAGGAACGGCGTGCCGGCGACGCCACGGCGTTCACCACGCCCTCGGCCGACCTGAGCGGCGACGTGACCCTGCCGGACACGGTACGGGCCGGCGACCGCGACGCGGTCCCGGTGGCCGCCGCGACCGGGCTCCTGCTGACCGGCGCGACCGGCTTCCTCGGCAGCTTCCTCCTGCGGGACCTGGCAGCCGTCCCCGGCCGTACGGTCAACTGCCTGGTGCGCGCGGCCGATCCGCAGGCCGCCCTCGAACGGCTGCGGACCACGGCGACCGAGTACGGCATCGCGGACGACATCGCCTGGGAACGGGTGCGCGCCGTCCCCGGAGACCTGACCGGCGCGCGCATGGGACTGTCCGAGGCGGACCACGCAGAGCTGACCGGGTCGGTCCAGGTGGTCTACCACGCGGCGGCCCACATCAACTTCGTCCTCCCGTACGCCTCGGTGAAGCCGGCCAACGTCGACGGCATGCGGTCGGTGCTGGAGTTCGCCGCCACGGGGCGGCTCAAGCCGGTGCACTACATGTCGACCATCGCGGTGTTCGCCCCCGGCCAGGGAGCCGGGCCGATCACCGAGGAGGCGGTGCCCGGGACGAGTGAGGGGCTCGGCATCGGTTACACGCGGAGCAAGTGGGTCGCCGAGGGGATAGCGCGGCTGGCGCGTGAACGCGGGCTGCCCGTGACCGTCTACCGCATCGGCCGGATCTCCGGCGACAGCGTCAACGGCGCCTGTCAGGCCGACGATTTCCTGTGGCGCCAGATCAAGAGCTTCATCGAGCTCGGTTCGGCCCCGCCCGCCGGGGAGCTGACGACGGATCTGCTTCCGGTGGACTTCGTCAGCCGGGCCGTCGTCGCCCTCTCCGGCGATCCCTCCGCCGACGGCGCGACGTTCCACCTCTTCCACCCGCGCGGCTCCGACTTCACCCCGGTGCACGCCGCCGTGCGCGCATGCGGCTACGCGCTGGACACGGTGCCGGCCGACGAGTGGCTGACGCGCCTGGAGGAATCGGCCCGCCGTCCCGGGGGCAACGCCCTCGCGGCAGCCGTCCCGCTGTTCCGGGAGGGCGCGCTGGAACTCGGCGAGAACACGTACGGCAACGAAAAGACGTCCCGGCTGCTCGAACGTCTGGGTCTGCACTACCCCGACATCGACCGCCGGTCCCTCTCCCGGATGATCCGCTACTTCGGCTCGACCGGTCAGCTGGCCGGCCCGCACCACGCGCGGCAGAGCGCGTAGGGCAGCCGTTCAGCGGCTCTTCCGTCCCAGACATCCGCAGGCGTCCACCCCATGGGCAGCCTCCGAGCGAAGGCCGACAGCATGTCTCGAAACCCCTTGCCGAGCGCCGAGCACGATCCGTTGATCGCCTCGATGGTGGCCGGACTGACGGCTCGTCAACAGCCCCAGTGGCCCGACCGTTCCCTCCTCCCCCAGGTGCACGACCGACTGGCCGGTGAGCCGCCCCTGGTCTCGTACGACAGCGTCAAGACGCTCGGCGGGCTGCTCGCCCGGGCCGCCGAAGGCGAGTTCTGCCTGCTCCAGGCCGGCGACTGCGTGGAGCTGACCACCGAGTGCGAACCGCGCGACATCGCCCGCAAGGTGGAGATGCTCGACGTGCTCGGGGACATCATGTGCACGAGCTCCGGGCTGCCCGTCCTGCGCGTCGGACGGATAGCCGGTCAGTTCTCGAAGCCCCGCTCCCAGGACTGGGAAACCGTGTACGAGGACCGGCTCCCGGTGTTCCGGGGCCCGGTCGTCAACGCGCCGGACCCGCATCTGACGGCCCGTACCCCCGACCCCTCGCGCATCCTCGCGGGGATGAAGGCCGCCCGCTGCGCCGTCACCGCCATCGACGGGCTCGGGCGGGGTGAGGGCGCCCCGCCGGAGGACCGGGTGTGGACCAGCCACGAGGCGCTCCTGCTGGACTACGAACTGCCGCAGGTCCGGAGGCACGGCGAGGGCGGCAGCTACCTGGCCTCCACGCACTGGCCCTGGATCGGCGAGCGCACCCGCCGGGCGGACGACGCGCACGTACGGCTGATGGCCGAACTGGACAACCCGGTGGCCTGCAAGATCGGCCCGGAGGCGACGACGGACGAGGTGCTGGCCGTGTGTGCGGTGCTGGACCCGCACCGCACACCCGGCAGGCTCACCCTCATCGCCCGGTTCGGCGCCGGGGAGGTCGCCCGGGTGGCACCGCTGGTGCGGGCCGTGAAGCAGGCCGGGCACCCGGTGCTGTGGATGTGCGACCCGATGCACGGGAACACCGTCAAGACGCCCGACGGGCTCAAGACGCGCAAGCTCGACGCGATCATGTCCGAGATCCGGCAGTGCGTCGACGTGGTGTCGGAGAACTCCGGGCGGTGCGCCGGGCTCCACCTGGAGGCCTCCCCCGACGACATCTCCGAATGCGACGGAGCGGGCCGGTCCCCGGAGCCGGGTCCCGGCTACCGGAGCCTGTGCGACCCCCGGCTCAGCCTCGTCCAGGCGGTGGCCGCCGCGGCTCACTGGCGTCTGCCCGTGGGAGCGGCGGCATGAGCGCGGCCCCCGGGCCCGCCGTACGGGCGTGGGCCCCCGACGCGCTGCTGCCGCCGCCGGGCCGGCCGTTCGCGGTGCTGCACCGGCCCGGGGCCGGCCGCGAGGCACCCGTCGAGATACTGAGCGGTCCGGTCCGCCGCGCCGACGACCTCGACGCCCTGGGCCTGGACCTCCCCGGCACGGCGGCCCGCGGGGCGGACGGGGCGAGCACCCTGGTGCTGGCCCCCTACCGGCAGATCCGCGAGCGTGGTTTCGCGCACCCCGACGACCGCGAGCCTCTGCTGGCCATGGAGGTGCGGGAGCAACGGACCGTACCGCTCGACCAGTTGCTGGACTTCCTGCCGGACCGGCCTCCGCGGGTGGAGGACCCTCGCTTCGACGTCGGCGACGACGCGTACGCGGCGGCGGTGGACAGCATCGTCCACCGCGAGATCCACCGCGGTGAGGGCTCCAACTTCGTGCTGGCCCGCAGTCTGCACGGCCGGATCCGTGACGTCGACCGGGCCGCCGCGCTCGCGGTGCTGCGCGGGCTGGTGACGGCGGAGACCGGAGCGTACTGGACGTTTCTCGTCTTCACCGGGGACCGGTACCTGATCGGCTCCACCCCGGAGCAGCAGGTCCGCGTCCGCGGTGACCGGGTGGACATGAATCCGATCAGCGGGACGTACCGGTACCCGCCGACGGGCGCGGATCTGCCGGGAGTGCTGCGCTTCCTGCGGGACCCCAAGGAGACCGACGAGCTCTACATGGTGGTGGACGAGGAGCTCAAGATGATGACGGCCCTGTGCGGCCGGGACGTGCGGGTCAGCGGCCCTTCCCTGAAGTGGATGTCCCGGCTCGCGCACACCGAGTACTACCTTTCGGGGCGCTCGGAGCGCCCGCTCGGCGAGATCCTGCGCACGACCATGCCGGCGCCGACCGTGACGGGCAGCCCGGTGGAGAACGCCTGCCGGGTGATCGAGAGGTACGAGCCCCAGGGACGCGGCTACTACAGCGGGGTCATCGCGCTGCTGGGCCACGAGGGCGGGCAGCGCAGGCTGGACTCCGCCATCATGCTGCGCACGGCGGATCTCGGTGCGGACGGCACGGTCCGGCTGACGGCGGGATCCACGGTGGTCCGGGAATCGGTGCCCGCCGACGAGACGGCGGAGACCACGGCCAAGCTGTCCGGCCTGCTCGACGCCCTGTCCGGCCGGCGTACGGCGAAGGCTCCGGTCCCGGTCCCCGCCGCCGGACTGGCCGACGCCCCCGGAGTGCGCGACGCGCTGGCCGCGCGCAACGACGGGCTGGCTGCCTTCTGGCTCGACGGCGACGGCAGCGCTCCGGAGGGCGCCGCGGTCGCGGGGACCGCCGTCACGATCGTCGACGCCGAGGACCGCTTCACCTCCATGCTCGCCTACCAGTTGCGCTCACTGGGATGCGCGGTGCGCCTGGTGCCGTGGTACCGCGCGGAGGAACCCGCCGGAGCCGGTGGCGCCTCCGGCGCGCGGGGCGTCGTCCTGCTCGGCCCGGGGCCGGGCGATCCGCGGGACTCCGCGAACGCGCGCGTGCTCGCCCTGCGGGCGGTGGCCGCCGAGCGGCTCGCGGGCGGTCTGCCGCTCGCCGCGGTCTGCCTCGGGCACCAGATCGTGTGCACCCTCCTGGGACTGCCCGTCGCCGAACTGCCCGATCCGGCGCAGGGCAGGCGGCTGCGGGTGCCGCTGTGGGGCAGGACGCGCATGGCCGGCTTCTACAACAGCTTCGCCGCGCGCGCCGACGACGACTGGCTGCGTCCGCCCCTGTCCGGCTCGGCCGTCCAGGTGCAGCGCCTCGGCGACGAGGTCATCGCCCTGCGCGGACCGGCCCTGTCCACCATCCAGTTCCACGCCGAGTCGTTCCTGACCGAGGACGGCCCCGGCATCCTGGCCGATCTGCTGACCGGTGCGCTGGCACCGGCGGAGACGGACCGGGCGACCGCCCACGAGAGCAGGGGGACCCATGAACATGCCTGACGGAGGCGTGCGCACCCCGCCCCGGCCGATCGACCCGCGCGCACTGCGCAGTTGTATGGGCCAGTTCGCCACCGGGGTCACCGTGATCACCTGCCGGCGGGGCGACATCGTCCACGGCACGACGGTCAACGCGTTCACCTCGGTGTCGCTGGACCCGCCCCTGGCCCTGGTGGCCCTGGACCGGCGCAGTCGTGCGGGTGCGCTGCTGCTGGAGGACGGCGGGTACGTCGTCAACATCCTCGACGAGAGGCAACGCGACCTCGCCATGCACTTCGCGGGCCGGCCCATGCCTGGCCCGGTCCCGTGGGTCGACGAGAGCGGACCGCATCCGCGACTGGCCGGCACGGTGGCCCACCTCGTCTGCCGTCCCTTCAAGGTGCACGACGGAGGCGACCACACGCTGCACATAGGCAGCGTCGACGAGTTCGAGAGCCGGCCGGGACGGCCGCTGCTCTTCCATCGCGGCGCCTTCCCCGAACTGGCACCGGACGAGTCCGGAGAGGCCTGGTCGCAGTGCCTGGACGGCATGGACCCGGTGGAGCACTTCCACGCCCGTGACGAGACCGACGAGACAAGGGACTGACACCCATGACGGAGAAGGACGATGTGACCGGCACGGCGGCGGACTCCGGCGACCGGAAGGACGCCGCGCCGCGCCGCGTGACCCGGCCTCTGACCGGTGACGAGTATCTGGAGAGCATCCGGGACGGCCGGGAGATCTGGGCGTACGGGGAACGGGTCGACGACGTCACCAAGCACCCGGCGTTCCGCAACACGGCGCGGATGACGGCCCGCCTGTACGACGCCCTGCACGACCCCGAGCACCACGACACGCTGACCACGCCCACCGACACGGGCAGCGACGGCTTCACGCACAAGTTCTTCCGCGTGCCGCGCAGCGTGGAGGACATGGTCGGGGACCGGGACGCGATCGCCCGGTGGGCCCGGCTCACCTACGGCTGGATGGGACGGAGCCCGGACTACAAGGCGAGCTTCCTGGTGACCCTGGGCGCGAACCCGGAGTACTACGGGGAGTTCGCGGACAACGCCCGGCGCTGGTACACCGAGGCGCAGGAGCAGGTGCTGTTCTGGAACCACGCGGTGATCAACCCGCCCGTGGACCGCCACCGGCCGTCGGACGAGGTCGACGACGTGTTCGTGCACGTCGAGAAGGAGTGCGACGACGGCCTCGTCGTCAGCGGGGCGAAGGTGGTGGCCACGGGGTCGGCCCTGACCCACTTCAACTTCGTCGCGCACTACGGCCTGCCGGTGAAGAAGAAGGAGTTCGCCCTGGTGGCCACGTTGCCGATGGCGGCGCCGGGGGTGAAGCTGATCTGCCGTCAGTCGTACGAGCTGGCCGCCAGCCGCATGGGCAGCCCGTTCGACTACCCGCTGTCGAGCCGGCTGGACGAGAACGACACCGTCTTCATCCTGGACAAGGTGAAGATCCCCTGGGAGAACGTCTTCATCTACGGGGACACGGCGAAGGCCGGTACCTTCCTCAACACGTCCGGATTCACGCACCGGCTGACGTTCCACGGTGTCACCCGGCTCGCGGTCAAGCTCGATTTCCTGGCCGGTCTGCTGCTCAAGGGACTGGACGTGACGGGGACGAAGGATTTCCGGGGAATTCAGACGCGGGTCGGCGAGGTGCTCGCCTGGCGCAACATGTTCTGGGGCCTCAGCGACGCGATGGCACACAATCCTCATGCGTGGCACGACGGCGGGCTGCTGCCGAACCTGGATTACGGCATGGCGTACCGCTGGTTCATGACCATTGGATATCCGCGCGTGCGCGAGATCATTCTGCAGGATCTCAGCAGCGGTCTCATCTATCTGAACTCGCACGCCAAGGATTTCCAGAACCCCGAGCTCCGCCCGCATCTGGACCGCTACATGCGGGGTTCGAACGGATACGACTCGGTGGAGCGGGTCAAGCTGATGAAACTGATCTGGGACTCGGTGGGCACGGAGTTCGCGGGGCGGCACGAACTGTACGAACGCAACTACTCGGGCAACCACGAGAACGTGCGCATCGAGCTCCTGATGGCCCAGACGGCCTCCGGCCAGGTCGACGGCTACCGGGGCTTCGCGGAGGAGTGCATGGCGGAGTACGACCTGGACGGCTGGACCGCACCCGACCTGATCGGGCCCGACCGCACATGAGGACCGGGGCGGCGGACGGCGTCCGGGGGCGGCCGACGGCCGGTGTCCGGTCCGCCGCCGCCCCCGGCCCCGCGGCGCGTCAGGGCAGGATCAGCGCCAGGGTGAACCCGTCGTACCCCTTGCTTCCCACCGTCTGGATGGAGGTGGCGCTGACCCGGGGCTCGGCGGCCAGCATCTCGTGGAACCGCCGCATTCCCCGGACTCCCGCGTCCGGGTCGGCGGCCTCACCGACCGCGCCGCCGAGCACCACGTTGTCGACGACGATCACCCCACCGGGGCGGGAGAGTTCGAGTGCCCAGGTGAAGTACTCCGGGGTGTCGGGCTTGTTGGCGTCGATGAAGACGAGGTCGAACGGCGGCCCGCCGTCCTTCGCGAGGGCGGGCAGGATGTCGAGCGCCCTGCCCACGTGCTGGTCGACGACGTCGGCGACGCCGGCCCGCTCCAGGTGGCCGGCTGCCGCCTCCGCGAACGTGCGCTCCCACTCGATGGTGACCAGCCGCCCGCCCGGGGGCAGCGCCCGGGCGAGCCAGATGGTGCTGTACCCCCCGAAGGTGCCTATCTCGAGAATGCGCCCGGCGCCCTGGATACGGGCCAGCAGGTGCAGCAGCTTCCCCTGGGGCCGGGAGACCCCGATATCGGGCAGATCGAATGCGATGTGCGCCTGGGCGGCGGCGGCCAGTGCGGGGTCCTCGTCACCGAGAACCGCGTCGAAGTAGTCGTCCACCGCGCTCCACTGATTTTGTGTCATGACATAAGTATTCCTCGGAAAGGGGGGCACCAGGCAAGCGTTCAAGGAAATTTTCACAGGAATTGATGACGTTCGAAGGATACCTCGACCCTTTATTTGGGCTGCCATGAATCCCTTTCTCACGACTGGGTGCAGCGCCACGAGCGGAAAACTTGAGCAATCCCCTTTCTTCGCTTGACCTGATTTCCGGGAAATCGCTAGCCTGAATAACGAAAAGACGAAGAATGATCGATCTCTCCCGCAAGAGAGGAGCGCAGTACCTTGTCCCGAACCCGGACCGCGACCGAGCGCCCGACGGGCCTCGACCTCATACCGGAGCTCCATCACGTGGGCGTGCAGACGGGCGATCTCGACAACTGCCTCGCCTGGTACCAGGAGTTCTTCGGCTGCCGGCCCAACTGGACCCTGGACACGTTCTCCGACCTCACGCTGAGCCGTCTGCCCGGCATCACCCGGCTGACCGAGCTGGCGGTGGCCGGGCTCCGCTTCCACCTCTTCGAACGCACCGGCCACGACGACGCCTTACCCGGCGGCAACACCCGCCAGTTCCAGCACATCTGCCTGTCCACCGGATCGGCCGAGGAGCTGCGGGCCTGGCGTGACCGCTGGATCCACCTGTACGAATCCGGCCGCTACACCTTCGCCGGTGAGGAACAGCCCACCGACATCGTCACCGACACGGACGGCGTGCAGAGCTGCTACGTCCTGGACGTCAACGGGCTGGAGTTCGAGTTCACCTACGTCCCGCCAGGAGGAGACCGATGAACACGCGCGTCCACCGCACCGTGACCGAACTGCCCGTGCCCGACGGCTGGGACTTCGGGGACTTCCCGTACGGCCTCGAACCGCTGACGCTGCCCGAGCCGCCGACACCCGAGGCCGGCTGCGACATGCCCGACGTGCTGTCGGCCGACGAGTCCCTCGTGGACCGCAGCACGTACTGCCCGCGGGCGGGTGCGGCCCTCTCCACGACCGACTTCGCCCACCAGCTCTTCTGGTTCCGCTGGATCACGGGCCACCAGGCCACCTTCGCCGTCTGGCAGCTGACCGCACACGCCCTGCACCAGGCCCGCACCCGGACCGATCCCGGGCCGTCCCTGCGCGCGATGACGGACCTCACCGACGCCTACACCTCGATGCTGCTCTACACCAGCTCGTGCCCGGCCGACGTCTACGGCACGGTCATCCGGCCCAGCATGTACCTCCAGCACCGCAGCTTCAGCGGCACCTGGGCCCCCGACTTCGTACCCGTACGGAAGCTGCTGAGGGGCAGGAAGCCCGAGTGGGACAGCACGCCCGAGAGCGAGAGGCTCCAGCACGCCGTCCGGACCTACCACACGGTGCACGCGGGAGTGGCGGCCAAGCTGGTGCCCGGCGGCCGGTCCCTGCTCCAGGACTCCGCCGCGGAGACCACACCGACGCACCCCGAGACGCAGGCACTGCTCTACGACCACTACTTCCTCACCCTGCGGGCACCGGTCGGCACGGTGGAGCTGGTCGACCAGTTACGGAGCCGGCTGCGCGCGATCTCGCTCGACGTCGCGACCAACGGGCTCTACCCGGGCCTCACCCCGGAGGAGGACGAGGCCTTCCCCCACGAGCTGCGGAGCACGGAGGTGCGGCGCTACGAGAGGGACTTCCCCCTGGCCCTGAGCCGGATCGACGTCGCCGCCCGGCAGCTCAAGCCGAAGGTGCTGCACAGCACCGCCCCCTGACCGGCCTTCGCCGAGGGGAGACGCCCGACACGGAACGGAACGGAGTGAGGACGAGTGCGCCACGGAGTGGTGATCCTGCCCGAACAGCGCTGGTCGCAGGCGCGCGACCAGTGGGTACTGGCCGAGCACCTCGGTTTCGACCATGCCTGGACCTACGACCAGTTGATGTGGCGCTGGCTGCGTGACGAACCCTGGTTCGCCTGCGTGCCCACCCTGGCCGCCGCTGCCGCCGTCACCTCGCGCATCACGCTGGGCACGATGGTCGCCACCCCCACCTACCGCCATCCGGTGACGCTGGCGAAGGAGTTCATGTCGCTGGAGGACATCGCCGGGGGCCGGTTCGTCTGCGGCCTGGGTGCCGGAGCGGGTGGCCTGGACGACCGGGTGGTGGACCCCGCGGAACGCACCCCGCGAGAACGCGCCGACCGCTTCGCCGAGTTCGTCGAGGCGCTGGACCTGCTGCTCACCGACCGGGTCTCCTCGTACACGGGCACCCACTACGACTTCCGCGACGTACCCGTGAACCCGGGGTGCCTGACACGCCCCCGGGTGCCGTTCGCCGTCGCCGCGACCGGGCCGCGCGGCATGCGGCTGGCCGCCCTGCGGGCGGAGACGTGGGTTACCGCAGGCCCACCGGGCCGCTTCGACGCCATGCCCTACGAGAAGGCCCTGCCCGACATCGCACGCCAGCTGGACGGCCTGGACGCCGCCTGCGCCGCGACCGGACGCGACCCGGCCACGCTGAACCGGCTCCTGCTCACCGGCGCCCTGGTCGGCGGAGTGCTCGACTCCGTGGAGTCCTACCGGGACGCGGTGGGCCGGTTCGGCGAACTGGGCATCACCGACCTGGTCGTGCACTGGCCGCGCCCCTCCTTCCCGTACCAGGGCGATCCGCGCGTGCTGGAGGCCATCGCGGAGGAGGTCCTCCTCCCCCGCCCACGGACCACCGGCGCCGCCTCGGGACAGAGCACCGCGGGACGGAACGCCGGCCCTCGGGACACCACGGGGCACGACGGCGCGGGAGGCGGACGATGATCGGGTACGAGATCGTCGACATGTTCACCGACGTCCCGTTCGACGGCTGCGCCCTCGGTGTCGTACCCGACGCGCAGGGGCTCTCCGAGGCGGACATGCTCGCCGTCGCCCGGGAGATCGCCCTGACCGAGACGGCGTTCGTCCTCCCGCCCGACCTTCCGGGATCCACCTACCGGGTCCGGGTGATGACCCCGTCCGGGGAGTCGCCGTTCGGGGGCCACAGCGCCGTGGGCACGGCCAGTGCGCTGGTCGGGGCCGGACGGCTGGCGCCCGGCGACGCGGTGCAGGAGTGCGGCGGCCGGCAGCTCACCGTGACGGCCGGGCCGGACGGCTCCGCCCTGGCCGTCGGGGGTACGCCCCTGCTGCGGCCCGAGTGGGACCCGCGGCCCCTCCTGGCGGCGTGCGGCCTGTCCGGCTCCGACCTCACCGCGACACCCCACCTGACCGGCTTCGGACCCGCCTTCCACTTCCTGCCGGTCCGCGAGGAGGCGCTGGCCGGGGCGTCGGCCGACCTGACCGACCCGGTCTGGGAGGACTGCCCCGACGCCGTGCTCGTCGCGTACGACCACGGGAGCCGGACGGCTCGCGTCCGGGTGTTCGCGCCCGGATACGGCATGCCCGAGGACCCGGCCTGCGCCTCCGCCGCCCTGGGGCTCGGCGCCTGGCTGGCCCGGGAGAAGGCATTGCCCGGCACGGACGGCAGGCATTCCTACCTGGTGCTCCAGGGCGAGGGACTGGGCCGGCCGGCCACCCTCACCTGCACCGTGGACCTGCGGGAGGGCCGGGCCACGGCAGCCACGGTCCACGGCCGGGTCACCGCCACCGCGTCCGGCCGGCTGACCGCACCGGGGCGGCCCTGACCACCGGGCCCGCCCGCCGAGACCCCGCACGAGGAGAAGGGACCTTTCACGTGCTCTTCCGACCGGAACTGCACGGCACCCGCGGTGCCGTGGCGTCCACCCACTGGCTGGCTTCCACCGCCGGGATGTCCATGCTCGACCGCGGCGGCAACGCCTTCGACGCCGCAGCCGCCGCCGCCTTCGTCATCCAGGTGGTGGAACCGCACCTCAACGGGCCGGGCGGTGACGTGCCCATCCTCGCCCACCGCTCCGGGTCGGGGCGGGTCGACGTCATCTGCGGGCAGGGACCGATGCCCGCGGCGGCGACCGTCGACGCCTTCACCGAGCGGGGCCTGGCCGTGGTCCCCGGCTCCGGACTGCTGCCGGCCGTCGTCCCGGGGGCCTTCGGTGCCTGGCTCCGGCTGCTGAAGGAGTACGGCACGCTGCCCCTGGAGGTCGTCCTGGAGCCCGCCATCGGGTACGCGGAACGGGGCTACCCCCTGCTCCCCAAGGCGGCGGCGATGATCGGCGCGCTGTCGGGGCTCTTCCGCGACACCTGGACGGAGTCGGGCCGCACCTACCTGAGGCGGGGCGTCGCCCCGCGTGCCGGGGAGCGGGTCACCAATCCGGCGCTGGCCCGCACATTCCGGCGCGTCGTCAGCGAGGCGCGGGCATCAGGGCGGGACCGCGAGAGCGTGATCGACGCGGCGACTGAGGTGTTCTACACCGGTTTCGTGGCGGAGGCGATCGACACCTATCTGGCCAAGGCCGAGGAGATCGACTCCACCGGGCGGCGCAACGGCGGGTTGCTGACCGGGGCGGACATGGCCATGTGGCGGCCGGGTCTTGAGCGGTCGCTGAGCCTGGAGTACCGGGGCCGCACGGTGCACAAGGCCGGCCCGTGGTCGCAGGGGCCGGTCTTCCTCCAGCAACTGGCGCTGCTGGAGGGCTTCGACCTGGCGGCGATGGGGCCGGGGAGCGCGGCGTACGTGCACACGGTGGTCGAGGCCGCCAAGCTCGCGTTCGCCGACCGTGAGGCGTGGTTCGGCGACCCGGCGCACGCGGACGTGCCGATGCGGGCCCTGCTCGACCCCGCGTACACCGCCGAACGGCGCGCGCTCATCGGGGCCGAGGCGTCCGGCGAGCTGCGGCCCGGCAGGCCCGACGGGCGCGAGCCCCTGCTCCCGCCGCTCCACGACGGGAGTTCCGCACCGGCGGACCCGGAATGGCTGGGCGAGCTGGAGCAGGGCATTCCGGCCATCATGAAGCTGACCGCCTCCACCGGGGACACCTGCTGTGTCACCGTCACCGACGCCGCGGGCAACATGGTGGCGGCGACGCCCAGCGGCGGCTGGCTCAAGAGCTCTCCGGTGATACCGGGGCTGGGCTTCCCCCTAGGCACCCGCGGGCAGATGGCGACGCTGATGCCGGGTCACCCCAACACGCTGGCGCCGGGAAAGCGCCCGCGCACCACGCTCAGCCCGACCATGGTCCTGCGGGACGGGGAGCCGCAGCTGGCCTTCGGCACACCGGGCGGCGACCAGCAGGACCAGTGGACCCTGGGTTTCCTCCTCAACCACGTGGACCACGGCATGGGCCCGCAGGCGGCCGTCGAGGCGCGGGCCTTCCACACCGACCACGTGCCCACGTCGTTCGCCCCGCGCCGTTTCCGCCCCGGGACCGTGGTCCTGGAGGGCGGCTGGCCGGCCGAGGAGCTGGAGCTGCTGCGGCGACGGGGCCACGAGGTGGAGCTCGCACCCGACTACTCCCTGGGCAAGGTGTGCGTCACCGGCCCGGCGGGCGACGGCCTGGTGCTCGGGGCGGCCAGCCCACGCGGCGCGCAGGCCTACGCCGTCGCCGGGTAGGAGGGACATGAAATGGTTTCCTCACGGAAACCACCCGTCCAGCTGCGGAAGGGGCTGACATGGCGGCTCATCGGAAGACCGACCCCGAGGACTTCATCGTGCTGGGCGAGGCCCGGCAGAACAATCTCAAGGGTGTCGACCTGCGCATCCCGAAGAGAAAGCTGACCGTCTTCACCGGGGTCTCCGGATCGGGGAAGTCCTCGGTGGTGTTCGACACCCTCGCGGTCGAGTCCCAGCGGCAGCTCAACGAGACCCTGCCGGCCTTCGTCCGCAACCGGATGCCCAAGTACGAGCGGCCGGACGCCGAGGTGATGGAGAACCTCACCACGGCGATCGTCATCGACCAGCGGCAGGTCGGCGGCAACGCCCGCTCGACCGTCGGCACGATGACCGAGATCCTGCCCATGCTCCGGGTGCTCTTCTCCCGCGCGGGCAGCCCCGGCGCCGGCCCCTCCCACATGTACTCCTCCAACGACCCGCGCGGCATGTGCGAGGCCTGCCAGGGGCTCGGTACGACGGTCCGGCTGGAGCTCGACCGGCTGCTCGACGAGAGCAAGAGCCTCAACGAGGGGGCCATCGGCTTCCCGTCGTTCGCGGTCGGCACCTTCCAGTGGCAGCTCTACGGCGAGTCCGGGCTCTTCGACCCGGACCTGCCGTTACGTGACTTCTCCGCGAAGGACCGCGAACTACTGCTGCACGGAAAGGGGTTCACGGTCGACCGGGCCGGCCGCAACGGCGTGTACAAGAACGAGTACGAGGGGATCGTCGAGCGCTTCACCCGCCGGTACGTCAAACCCGGTCTCGACCACGCGAAGGGCAAGGAGCGCGAGGCGCTCGAACGGGTGGTGGTCCAGGGTCCCTGCGCCGTCTGCCACGGCGCCCGGCTCAACGAGGCGGCCCTCGCCTCGCGCATCGACGGGGACAACATCGCGGACTTCGCCGCGATGGAGATCACCGAGCTGATCGAGCGGCTCGCCCGTGTGGACACGCCGGCCGTCAAGCCGGTGGTGGCGGGCGCGCGGGCGGCGCTGGAGCGCATCAGCTCCGTCGGGCTCGGCTATCTGTCGCTCGGGCGGCAGACCACCTCCCTGTCCGGCGGCGAGGCCCAACGACTCAAGATGGTGCGGCACCTGAGCAGCAGTCTGACCGGTCTCACGTACATCTTCGACGAGCCCAGCGTCGGCCTCCACCCACGCGACGTGCGCCGTATGAACGAGATCCTGCTCGCCCTGCGCGACAGGGGGAACACCGTGCTGGTCGTGGAGCACGACCGGGACGTCATCGCGATCGCCGACCACGTCGTCGACATGGGCCCCGGGGCCGGCCGCGACGGCGGTGAGGTGACGTTCGAGGGCACCGTGGCGGGTCTGCGCCGGTCCCGCACCGTGACCGGCGAGCAGCTGAGGCGGGTTCCCGGGCTCAAGGAGCGCTACCGCTCCCCCACCGGCGCCCTGACCGTGCGCGGCGCCGGTCTGCACAATCTGCGCGACGTCACGGTCGACATCCCCACCGGGGTCCTGACCGCGGTGACCGGCGTGGCCGGTTCCGGAAAGAGCACCCTCATCTCCCGGGTGTTCACCGCGCAGCACCCCGGGGCCATCGTGATCGACCAGTCGTCGATCGGTATCTCCCTGCGCTCCACCCCGGCGACGTACACCGACATCATGGACGTCCTGCGGCGCCGGTTCGCGCGCGCCTCGGGCGAGAAGCCGGGCCTGTTCAGCTTCAACTCGGAGGGCGCCTGCCCGGAGTGCAAGGGCAAGGGTGTCATCGAGACGGACCTGGCCTTCATGGACCCGGTGACCACGGTGTGCGAGCGCTGCGAGGGCCGGCGGTTCAACGACGAGGCCCTGCGCCACACCGTGGACGGCAGAACCGTCGTCGACGTCCTGGGCATGACGGCGGAGGAGGCGGCGGGCTTCTTCGACGACGCGCCCGCCCTGCGGAAGCTGGCGCTCCTCACCGAGGTGGGGCTCGGCTACCTGACCCTCGGCCAGCCGCTGTCCACCCTCTCCGGTGGCGAGCGGCAACGGCTCAAGCTGGCGCACCGCCTCAAGGAGACGGGCAGCGTCTACCTGTTCGACGAACCGACCACCGGCCTGCACATGAGCGACATCGGCCGGCTGCTGGAGCTCTTCGACCGGCTCGTGGACGGCGACAACACCGTGGTCGTGATCGAGCACGACCTCGACGTGGTCAAGCACGCCGACTGGGTCGTCGATCTCGGTCCGGAGGCAGGCGCCCACGGGGGGCGCGTGGTCTTCGAGGGCACGCCGGCCGAGCTGGCGCGGGCGAAGGGCTCGCACACGGGCAGCAGTCTCGCCGCGGATCTGCGCGACCGGAAGAACCGGTCGTCCTGAAGCACGTAGTCCTGAAGCACGTCCCCCACCGCGGCAGGTCTGTCGCGGTGGGTCCCTGCCGGAAGGAGTTCGGAATGCCTCTCATCCACGTCACTCTGCTGGACGGAAGGTCACCGCAGGAGGTGGCGTCCCTCGGCCGGGCACTCACCGCAGCGGCGCACGAGACGCTCGGCACCCCGGTGGACGCGGTGCGGGTGATCGTGGAGGAGGCGTCGCCGGAACACTGGTTCGTGGGCGGCAGGTCGGTGGCCGAGCGGCGCTCCGACTCCACGTGACCGGCCTCCACGTGACCGGCCTCCTCATGACACGCCTCCTCGCGCCCCGGTGCCCCGTGCCCCGGTGCCGGAGAGCGCGGGCGACGGGCCCCTCGGCCGCTGCGGCCGGGGGCCCGTCGCTATGACCGCCGGGTCAGCGGGCTCCCGCGCCGCGGAGGCCGTCCGCGAGGGCGAAGCGGTCGCGGATCAGCTCGACGCGCTCCGGGGACCAGGAGGGCATGTCGTCCTGGGTGAGCCGTCCGCTGCGGGTGATCAGGTGGGCGTTGAACGCCTCCAGGCCGAGGTCGGTGTACCGGTCCAGCTCCTCGAACCACTCCTGGCTGATCCGTGCGGTGCGCTGCATGGACTCCACGTCCGGCCTGCGCTCCTCCTCGTAGGCGGCGAGGGCCTCGGGCACCGCTCCGTGTCCGTCGATCGCCAGGGCGAGGGACAGGCCGTCCTCCATGGCCAGCCTCGTCCCCGATCCGATGGAGAAGTGCGTGGTGTGGGCGCTGTCCCCGAGGAGGGCGATGGTGCCGTGGCTCCAGCGGCGGTTGCGGACGACGGAGAAGCGCGCCCACCGCGACCGGTTCGTCCGCAGCCGGTGGCCCTCCAGTACGTCGGCGAAGAATCCGGCGATCCGCTCGGCGTCGGCCGCGCCGTCGTCGTCCCGCCCGCCCCCCGGCGTCCCGGCGTCCCGGTCGGTGAACCCGGCGGCCTCCCGGACGTGGTCGTCGACCTCCGCGATGAACGTGCCGGCCCCGGGGGCGTAGGGATAGGCGTGCGCGTGCATCGGGCCGAACTCGGTCTCGGCGACGGCGAAGGTCAGGGCGGTGAAGGTCCGGTCGGTGCCGAGCCACAGGTACCGCGAGCCGCGCGTACCCCCTTCGGTGCCGAACTCCTCGCGGTGGGCCTCACGCGTCGAGGAGTTGACGCCGTCCGCCGCCACGACCAGGTCGTACGTCCCGGTCAGCAGGGCCGCTTCGGGGGCGCGTGTGCCGTAGCGGACAGTCACACCGAGTTCCGTGCAGCGTGTGCGCAGCATGCTCAGCAGGACGCGTCGGCCGATCGCCGAGAAGCGGTAGCCGCCGTTGCGCATGACCTGGCCGCGGTGGTGGACGTCGATCCTGGACCACTGCGCGCACTCGGCGGCCAGCCGGGCGAACAGCCGGGGGTCGGCGGCCTCGATGCCGCCGAGCGCCCCCTCGGAGAAGACCACGCCGAAACCGAAGGTCCTGTCGGGGGCGCCGGCCTCCCAGACGTCGATCTCGGATCCGGGCCGGAGCCGCTTGAGGAGTGCGGCCGTGTAGAGGCCGCCGGGGCCGGCTCCGATGATCGCGATACGCATGACACCTCACTGGGACTCGGTCGAGTGGTTCGGCGGCGCGCGGGGCGGCCGTGGCGTCCGGCCCGAGGAATCGACCGGGCCGGAGCGGGTGGACCGTCCGACGGACGACGTGAAGCCCTTCAGGCCATAACTCCTGTCCGATGCAGCCCAGTTGAATCAGACGGACCGGTACATCACCGCCCGGCGGGCGAGAAGGGAGCCGAACATGAGGCCCGAGGACTCCGGCATGAGCGGCGTTCGCGTACTGGAGCGCCTGTACGGAGCGGCCCCGCCGCCCTTCGCCCTGTTGCGCAGGGATCGCGCCGACGGGCGCGGCCCCGGCCCGGTGGAGGTGCTGTTCGGGGAGATGGACACGGTCGGCTCGCTGGAGGAGGCCGGGCCGGTCGGCACCTCGCCGGGCCCGGGCATGCTGGTCCTGCTGCCGTTCCGGCAGATGGCCGTGCACGGTCTGCCCTGTCACGACGATCACACCCCCCTGCGCGTCCTGCGCATCTCCGAGCGCCACGTGCTGCCGGAGGCGGCGCTCGACGCCCACGGCGGCGGGCAGATCCGTTGGCAGGACGTGGGGTTCACGACGGACGACGCCCACTACGAGGCGCTGGTAGGCGAGTTCGCCGCGTCGGACGCCGCACGCGGAGGGCTGAACGTCCTGCTCCGGCGCGACTGCACCGCCGTGCTGCCGGGCTTCCGCCCCGCGGTCGCGGTGGAGCTGTTCCGGCGGTTGCTGGCCGGCGAAGCGGGTGCGTACTGGACGTTCCTCGTGCACACCGGAGGTGAGCGGCCCACCACCCTGGTGGGGGCGACCCCGCAGGGCCATGTGGCCGTCGAGGACCACCGGGTGGTGATGAACCCCCTGTGCGGTACGTACCGCCGTCCCCCGTACGGGCCGCGCACCGGGGAGTTGCTCTCCTTCCTCGCCGACGGCAAGGAGGGCGAGGAGCTGGCGGCCACGGTGGACGCGGAGCTGGCGGTGCTGTGCGGGCTGGCCGGCCCGGGGGTGCGGGTGGAGGGGCCGTTCCTGCGGAGGATGGCCCATCTGCTGCACACGCAGTGCCGGATCAGCGGGCCCGCGGTGGCGAGTGCCCGCGAGACCCTTGCGCGGGCGATGTTCGCCTCCACGGCGGTGGGGAGTCCGTACGCCGAGGCGTGCCGTGCCATCCACCACTACGAGACGACCGGCCGGGGGTACTACGGCGGGCTCCTCGCGCTGATCGGCCACGACGACCGGGGTCGCGAGGAGCTGGACTCCGCGGCGGTCATACGCACCCTGGACATCGATCATCTGGGCCGTGCGCGGCTGTCCGTGGGGGCGACCGTCGGCAGCCGGTCGTCACCGGAGTCGGAGGCGGCCGAGACGCGGACCAAGGCACGTGCCCTGCTGACGGCTCTCACCACGGCCTCCCCGGCACGCTGCGGGCCGGGCGCCCCCGCCGCCGACCCGGAGGACGCGCGCGGGCCCGTGCGGGACGCCCTGGCCCGGCGGCACGCGACGCTCTCGTCGTTCTGGACGAGCGGGGGCGCGCCGGCGCCGCGCGGCGGCCGGGTGCTCGTGCTCTCCACGGGCAGCGAGGACCTGGCCTCCCTGGTCCACATGGTGGCCTCGGTGCACGGACCGGCCAAGGTGGTCCGGTACGACGATCCCGACGCGGGCGCCACGCTGTCACGGCACCGGGGGCCCGTACTGCTGGCCTCCGGGCCGGGCCGCCCCGACGACCCCGACGACCCCCGGATGGCGGCGCTCCGGGAGGTGAGCGCGTCCCTCGTGCGAGGACGGCGGCCGGGCGGCGGCCCGGTGGCCGGGGTCGGGCTCGGCTTCCAGTTGCTCGCGCTCGCCGCCGTACCGGGAACCCGGGTCACGGCCAGGACCGGCACCGGACTCGGCAGGGACGTCGAGGTCTTCGGCCGGCGGTTCACGGCCGCCTTCCGCAACACCTACGCGGTCGCGTCCGGCGCCGCGCCCGAGCGCCACGGTACGTCCGCCCTGTGCCTGGGCCCGGACGGCCGGGAGCTGATCGCGATGCGGGGCGCGGCGGTCCGGGGCGTGCAGTTCCGCCCGGAGTCGGTCATGACCTCCTGCGGGGCCGATGTGCTGCGCTCGCTCCTGAGCTGAACCCCGGCCGCAGCAGGATCGGTCTCCGCACCACATCCCGTGCCGCACCTCCCCGCGCCCGGAACCGCCCTCAGGGGGTGGTGGTCCGGCCGAGCTCCAGGACGGTGCGGGCCGCGGACTCCAGGGCGAAGGTCATCGAGCCGCCGTTGGGCTCGAACCCGGCGTGGTCCCCGGCGAAGTGGACGCGGCCCTCCGGCCTTCGGATCACCGGCAGCAGCGCGCTGTGTCCGCGCTCGGGGAGGATGTACGCCCCTTCCGCGTAGGGCCGTTC
Source organism: Streptomyces sp. NPDC057287 (assembly GCF_042667905.1). Lineage (NCBI taxonomy): Bacteria > Bacillati > Actinomycetota > Actinomycetes > Kitasatosporales > Streptomycetaceae > Streptomyces > Streptomyces sp. NPDC057287. The sequence goes on from NZ_JBHUYV010000010.1 coordinate 271,259, forward strand.
GTCCCAGCAGACCGACGCACCGGTCTCGAAGTGGTCGCGGGCCCCGGGGAGCATCCGGTCGAGTTCGGTGAGCACGAAGCTCTGGCGCTCCTCCTCCGTCATGACGGAGACCGCCCTGGCACGCCATCCCGTCATCAGGCACTCCATGATCTTCCTGGGTCCCGGCAGCTGGGGCGTCGCGTCGCGTATCCAGCGTACGGGCAGGTCGGTGGAGAAGCTGGCATTGCGCTGCGGCCAGAACTGACGGCGCATCTGCAGGTACACCCGGACCACGGACGAGTACTTCACCCGGCGCATCGCGGCGTGCTTCGCCTCGGAGAGACCCGCGTCGGTGAAGTCGATGTGCCGGATCGCGCTGAACGGGACGGTGACGACGACCCGTTCGGCTTCCGTCGTCCGCAGGCTGCCGTGGTCGAGGTAGGTCACCCGGGCCCGCTCCTCGTCCTGCTCGACGCGGACCACGGGACGGCGGTACCGGATCCTGCTCTTGAGCCGGTCCGCGAACGCCTGCGGGAACCGGTCGGTGCCGCCCTTCACCTTCGCCCAGCGAGGGTCGGCGTTGCTGAGCGAGTGCGGGCTCGCCTCGTGGCGCAGCCAGGACAGCGCGGACGCCGTCTTCAGGTCGCCTCCGCGCATCTCCAGGAACATGGGCTCCATGAGATCGATGGCCGCCTGGGAGGCCCCCCGGTCCGTGAGGACCTCGTGGACGGATCGCCGGTCGTAGGGAGCGAGCCGCTCGGTGGCCTCCCAGTCGGGGGCGCTGAGGTCGGGCTGGAGGCTGTCGCCGACGGCGGTCACGTAGCGCTTGATCATGCCCGCGACGCCGAGTTCCGCCTCGTGCGGGTGAAGTTCCAGTCCGGCTGCCGCCACGGCCTCCGGATCGGGGGTGAAGAACCGGCCCCGGGCGTAGTAGGAGAAGGTGGTGTCGAAGAGATCGGCGGTCTCCGTCTCCACGCCGAGTTCGCGCAGGTAGTGCATGGCGTAGTGGCAGTGCGGCGTCAGTGTCATCGCACCCGCCTCCGCGTGCAGCCCGTCGGCGAAGGGCGCCCGTAACGTGTAGGCGCGCCCGCCGGGCCGGGTGTCCGCTTCCAGGACCGTCACCTCGCAGTCCCGAGCGGCGAGTTCGTGGGCGACGGCCAGGCCGGCGAGGCCGGCACCGATGACGATCACGGACCGCGGGGGCCGTAGACCCGGCATGCCGCTGTCGAAGGCGCGGCGTACTTCCGTCTGCGTGGCTTCACGCATGGGCGTTCTCCGTTCCGGTCAGCCGAACAACAGTGCTCCTCGTGCTCCTGCCCCGTGTACCGGCTGCCGACCGCCTGTCCCCGCACAACACCTCTTCTATGCAGGTCAGTTGGGCGAGTGCGGGGCAGGGACGGTCACAGCGGGGTGCACGGAGGGTGTCAGGCCGACAGCGCGGGGGCGTTGGTCGCGTGAGGCGGAAAGCGCGGAGCGTTCGTCGCGTGAGGCGGACGGGCCGGGAACGACCGTCGCGTCAGGAGAGTGCGGGAATGATCGTCGAGCCGTAGGCGTCGATGGTCGCCTCCCGCGCGTCGTGCATGTTGTAGACGGCGAACTGGTCGACGCCCAGGTCCCGCAGGACCTGGAGCTTCGCGATGTGGGCCTCGGCGGGCCCCAGCAGGCAGAAGCGGTCCACGATCTCGTCGGGCACGAAGGCCGTGTCCGGGTTCCCCGCGCGGCCGTGGTGGCTGTAGTCGTATCCGGAGCGGCCCGCGATGTAGTCGGTGAGGGCTGTGGGAACCAGGCCGGAGTGCTCCCCGTACCGGGCGACCAGGTCGGCCACGTGGTTGCCGACCATGCCGCCGAACCAGCGGCACTGCTCACGGGCGTGCTCCAGGTCCTCGCCCACATAGGCGGGCGCCGCGACGCAGATGGTGACGGAGTCCGGGTCACGGCCGGCCGCTGCGGCCGCCTCGCGTACCGCTTTGACCATCCATTCGGTGAGGTACGGATCGGCCAGCTGGAGGATGAACCCGTCGGCCTTCTCCCCGGCCAGCGCGAGGGCCTTGGGTCCGTACGCGCCCATCCAGACGGGCAGCCTGCCGTCCTTCACCCAGGGGATCCGGACCGGCTGTCCGTCGACGGTCGCCTCGCGGCCCTCGGCGAGGTCCCGGATCACGTCGATGGCCTGCCCCAGCCTGGCCAGCGTGTTGGGCTTGCGCCCGGCCACCCGCATGGCGGAGTCCCCGCGCCCGATGCCGCAGACGGTGCGGTTGCCGTACATCTCGTTGAGCGTGGCGAACGTGGAGGCGGTGACCTCCCAGGTGCGGGTTCCCGGATTCGTCACCATGGGCCCGACGATCAGCCGCTCGGTGTGCTCCAGGATCCGGCTGTAGATGACGAAGGGCTCCTGCCACAGAACGGTCGAGTCGAAGGTCCAGCCGTAGCGGAAGCCGTTCCGCTCCGCGCGGCGCATGAGTCCGACGACGGCCGAGGCGGGTGGATCGGTCTGGAGGACGAGTCCAAAGTCCATGACAGATGCTCCTTGTGGAAGAACTGACACGTGGCGCGCGGGTACGGAAGCCGTGGCAGGACCGGCGGTGAGCCGTCTGCCCGTGTACGCCGGGCGGCCGGCGCGGGCAGGCAGGCAGAAGGACGGCGGCGCCGCTCCCGGAGACGTGTTCCGGCAGAGCTTTCCACATCGGGCCGCGCCCGCCCCGCTGGCGCGGCCCCTCGGGAACGCGAGTCGCGGGGGGACAATCCTGGACCCCGTCCGGGCCTTTGTGAAGAGGGAGTCTACGCGCGGAGCCCGCCCGCCCGGGGGCGTGGGCGGCTGGTTCGGGCGCGGCCGGGCGGGCTCCCGTCGACACGGCGCCACCAAGAAGACGAAATGAGGCTTTTGTCACTGAAAGGTATCGTTTTCTGGGGGTCGGTCGTCCGTGCGACTACCGCAGGGGCGGCCCCTGAGCCGACGCGGCCGACGCGTTTGAGCACATCCCCCCTCGCACCAGCGATCAGCGATTCCAGCGGAAGGATCGACATGGGCACGGTCACCACGATCGACGGCACGAGCATCTACTACAAGGACTGGGGCCCGCGCGACGCCCAGCCGGTCGTGTTCCACCACGGCTGGCCGCTCAGCGCCGACGACTGGGACAGCCAGATGCTGTTCTTCCTCGCCGAGGGCTATCGCGTCGTCGCCCACGACAGGCGGGGCCACGGGCGCTCCGGCCAGAGCTCGTCGGGGCACGACATGGACACCTACGCCGCCGACGTGACGGCGGTGGTCGAGGCGCTCGACCTGCGGGGAGCGGTGCACATCGGGCACTCCACCGGCGGTGGCGAGGTGGCCAGGTACGTCGCACGGGCCGAGCAGGGACGGGTCGCGAAGGCCGTACTCGTCAGCTCGGTGCCCCCGATCATGGTGAAGTCGGCGTCGAATCCGGGCGGCCTGCCGATCGAGGTCTTCGACGGCTTCCGCGCCTCCCTCGCCGCCAACCGCGCGCAGTTCTACATCGAGGTCCCCTCGGGCCCGTTCTACGGATTCAACCGTCCCGGTGCCGAGGTGTCGCAGGGACTGATCGACAACTGGTGGCGGCAGGGCATGCGGGGCGCGGCCAACGCCCACTACGAGTGCATCAAGGCCTTCTCGGAGACCGACTTCACCGAGGACCTCAAGAAGATCCAGGTGCCGGTCCTGGTCGCCCACGGCACCGACGACCAGATCGTGCCCTACGAGGACGCGGGGCCCCTGTCGGCGAAGCTTCTGCCGAACGGCAGGCTGAAGAGCTACGAGGGCTATCCCCACGGCATGCTCTCGACGCACCCGGAGGTCCTCAACCCGGACCTCCTGGCATTCGTGAAGGAGTAGGCCCCGCGAGGCCCCCTCACCCCGGGACGGCGCACGCGCGTCGCGCAGGTGTTCGCAGCACCCGCACGACGCGCGGTCAGGCGGCTTGGTGAAAACGGACCAGCGAGGGTGAGAGCTGCCCACGCGCGGGCCCGCCGGCCCGGCCTAGCGTGGACGGAGCGTGAATCCCCCGCCCGTCCCTCCCCTAGGACCTGTCCCATGCCCATGCAGCCCTGGTTCCCCGATGCCAAGTTGGGCGTCTTCCTCCACTACGGCATCTACGCGGTGGACGGCGTCCCCGAGTCCTGGTCGTTCTACGACGGGCGGGTGTCGCACGAGGAGTACATGCGCCAGCTGGACGGGTTCACCGCCTCCGCGTACGACCCCGGGGCCTGGGCGGAGCTCTTCGCCCGCGCCGGCGCGCGGTACGCCGTGCTGACCGCGCGCCACCATGACGGCGTCGCCCTGTGGGACACCGGTCACGGCGATCTGAGCGTCGTGCGGAACACACCCGCCGGACGCGACCTCGTGGCCGGCTACACCGAGGCGCTCCGCGCGAGGGGCCTCAAGGTCGGTCTCTACTACTCGCATTCGGACTGGAACCACCCCGACTACGCGAGTGTGGTCCACCCCGAGCCGCCGAACGAGGACGTGGCCTCCCACCCCCTCGTCACCCCGGAGGGCGGGGTCGAGGACCCGGAGGCATGGGCGCGCTACGTCGCGTACCGGAACGCCCAGGTCGGCGAGCTGGTCACCCGGTTCCGTCCCGACCTGCTGTGGTTCGACGGGGAGTGGGAGCGCAGCGAGGAACAGTGGGGCATGCGCGAGCTCGCCGGGCAGATCCTCGCCGGGAACCCGGAGACCGTCCTCAACGCGCGCATGCTCAGCCACGGCGACTACGCCACGCCCGAGCAGGGTGTGCCGCTCCTGCCGCCGGACGGGCCGTGGGAACTGTGCCTGACCGTGAACGACTCCTGGGGTTACCAGCACCAGGACCACAACCAGAAGCCGGTCCGCCAGCTGGTGCGCTACTTCACCGAGACCATCGGCATGGGCGGGAATCTGCTGCTGGCCGTCGGCCCGAAGGAGGACGGCACCATTCCGGCGGAGCAGGTCCGGCGCCTGGAGGGCCTCGGGGCCTGGATCGCCCGGCACGACCGGGCGGTGTACGGGACGGTGGCCGGCCTGCCGGCCGGGCACCACTACGGCCCCAGCACGCTCGCCGCCGACCGGCGCACGCTCTTCCTCGTCTGCTTCGACGCCCCGGCCGAATGGGTCTCGCTGCGCGGTCTGCGCAACAAGGTGGAGCGGGTGACCGTGCTGGGCACCGGCACCGAACTGCCCCATCGGGTCACCGGCGGACTTCACGACGTTCCGGGCGTGCTGTGGATCGACGCTCCGCGGGCGGCGGACGTCGACACGTGCGCGACCGTCCTGGCGGTCGAGCTGGACGGTGAGCTCGACCTCTACCGGGGTACCGGCCGGGACTGAGTCCTTCCCGGCCCCGGCCGTCCGCATTGCTCATCCGCCGGCGCGGACCGCGCGGGGGGACGCGCCCAGTTCGCGCCGGCATGCCTTGTTGAACGCCTGGAGATCGTCGATCCCGACCGCCGCCGCCACCGCCGGGATCGGCAGGGTCGACTCCCGCAGCAGGTGCCGTGCCCGCTCCATGCGCCGCTGCCGGATGTACGCCACCACGGTGGTGCCGGTCCCGGCCCGGAAGAGGCGCAGCAGATGGTTGTGCGACACGCCCGCGGCCCGGGCGACCTCGGGGACGAGGAGCCGTTCCGCGAGATGCGACTCGATGTAGGCGACAGCGGCGGCGAGCGAGGCGTGCGGACCGCTCCCGCCCCTCGTCGGCACGGCGAGTCCGGCCAGCTCCCACAACGCGGTCCAGATCTCGGCGTCCGCCCTGCGCGGCGCACGCGGTGCCACCGCGATGGCCCGCAGCAGCATGTCCGACAGGGCAGGGGTCCGCGCGCCGGCGCCCTGGACGACGGGCAGGGTGACCGGATCCCCCGTACCGGAGAGGCTCAGGTGCGCGTACAGGTGCTCGGACCGTCCGCGGTAGCGGAAGCGCACCTCGGCCCCCGGCGGGACCAGGCTCACGTGCCCCGGCCGGATGACGTGGAGCACGCCGTCGACGACCAGTTCGGCGGTGTACCGGTAGAGGTGCAGCTGCCAGAGGTCCGGGAGCCGGAACACGTCGACGGCGCTCGTCGTGCCGTGGACTCCGACACCGAGGCTGAACACCCGTGGCGGCTCGTCCAGCCGTACGGCGACGGTCCGTCCCGGGAGGCCCCAGAAGCCCCGGGTCACGTGCGGACCCCGGCAGCGGGCGGAAAACCGGGCGGGCGCGGGTGAACCACTGCCCCTCCGTCCGCAGTCCGGCTTCGCGGCGATGGACGCTAACACGTCCGACGGCGGCCCTTCGAGGGGGCCGCGGCCCCGCCCACGCAGGAGTGCCCCCGCTTCCCTCTGGCGCACGGACGCCGGGCCGGGCGACAACCCTTGACTGCCATGGGCCCGGGGGAAAGGATGCCCTCGGACCTGACAACGTTGTCACTATGCTCGGAGACCGCTCATGTCAAGCGATGCCACCCACTACGACAGGCGCACGTTCCTCCAACTCGCAGGAATCGCGAGCCTTCTGACCGTCGGCCCCCTGTCCTTCGCGGGTGAGTCGGCAGCCGCCGAGTCACCGGGTGGCGCCGTCGGCCGTCACCCTCTCGACCCCGCCCGGGACAGCGTGGCTGACACGTACTACCAGGTTCTGCTGACCCATACCCGGTGGGCGGAGACGCAGTGGGACTCCGCTCTCGGCCATTACACGGCCAAGGACTTCGGATTCGCGGTGGTACTCGGCAACGCCGTACTGCTGACCCATGGGACCTACGACTCCGAGCGTTCCGGTATCGCCGAGGACGCTCTCCTCGCCCGCACACTGGCCACCATCAAGCACTTCGCCGCCTCCAACCGCCTCGCGGGCGGCACGGAGTGGGGGCGGACCCTGTTCTTCGACACGACGTTCCAGCTGTACTTCGTGCTCGCGGCCAAACTGCTCTGGGAGCACTTGGACCCCGCGACACGGCAGAACGTCGACACGATCGTCGCGGGACAGGCCCAGTACACCGCGTCGCTGGGCAGCGGTGACGACCCCGCCTCCGGAAGCTGGACGCCCAACGGGCTCAAGGGCGGTTACGTCGGCGACACCAAGCTGGAGGAGATGGGCGTCTACGCCCAGTCGCTCGCACCCGGCCTCGCCTGGGCCACCTCCGCTCCCCGCCACGCCGACTGGGCGGCCGCCTTCGGCCGGTGGACCAGGAACGAAGCGGGGCTGCCCGCCGCGGACCTGGCCAATCCGGCCCTGGTCGACGGCGTGGCCGTGAGCGCCAACACCGCGACGAACCTGTACGACTCGTTCATCGTCGAGAACCACAACTCCTTCGGCCCGCACTACCAGGCGGAGTTGTGGCGCACCTCCGGCCGTAACGCGGCGCACTTCATCACCGCGGGGCAGCCCATGCCCGAGGTCCTGACCGCCCAGCCGAACGCGGCGCCCCTGTGGCGCACCCTCCGGATGGTCATGAGCGACGCGGGCGAGCCGCTGATGCCGATGGTGGCGGACCGCGAACACCTCTACGGACGCGATGTGATCCCGCTGGCCTTCCTGGCCCAGGTGACCGGCGACCGCTCCGCCGCCTGGGCGGAGGCGGCGATGGCGGAGCGACTGGTGCCCTACCAGGCGTACGCCCCGGCCCACCGGCTCGCGAAGTTCTCGGGTGAGGCGAAGTACGAGCCCGAGGCGCGGGCCGAGATCGCCATCAGCTATCTCCTGCACAGGTGGCGCACGGCGCACGGAGGCGTCGTGGCGCCCCTGTCCGACCAGGAGTTCTTCGCACAGGCCGCGGGAGTGAAGGACTTCGGCGAGGGCCCCGGCCTGGCGGTCCAGCAGACCTCGTCCGCCTGGGCCGCCTCGGTCAGCAAGCCGGGCTTCGTCAAGTTCGCCTGGCAACCGGCCCATGACGACTGGCTGTTCGCACTCAGCGGGAACACTCCGATGTTCCTGCCGTCCTCCGGCAGGAAGGTGCTGCGGCGTTCGGTCACGACCTACCGGAAGATACGCGACGGCTTCGACGCGACGGCCACACTGCTCCGGCTCGACTCCGGATTCGCGGGGTTCACCACCCTGCCGTCCGGCGCGGTCGTCTACGCGACCAGCGGCACGGCCGCCGGCGAGGGGCGCCTGCAGCTCCACAACCTCACCATGCCGGGACTGGCGGGCCTGGACGGCCGGCGCACGTACACCGCGGCCGAGGGCTCGGCCCAGGTGGATTCCGCGGACAGCGGCAACACCTCGGCCGGGCCGGGCCCGCGCGTCGACACACTGGCACTCCCCCGGAGCTCCCACCGTTACGTCCGGATGCAGGGAATCTCCGGCCATCCGCAGTACGGGTACTCCCTCTTCACCTTCTCCGTCCGTGACGGCGCAGAGGGCGCGGACCTCGCGCGCGGCCGTGTCGCCACCGCTTCGTCGGCGACGTCCGGCAAGGAGGCGGAACGCGCGGTGGACGGCGACGGCACGAGCCGCTGGGCCGTCGCCGTCGGCGAACGGAACCGTCAGGACAGCTGGCTGACCGTGGACCTCGGCAGCGTCACGGCGTTCGACCACGTCACCCTGGCGTGGGAGTCCGCGGCCGCGTCCGTGTACCGGGTGCAGGGCTCCGACGACGGTGAGACCTGGACCGAGCTGATCCGGTTCCCCGAGCCCGATCTCACGAGCCGTGGCGGCTGGCTCTCCGTGGACGGAAGGGCCGGGCTGGTGGTCCGGGGTGCACGGAACCCGCTGACCGTCCACGGCGACGTGGTGGTGCTGTCGGACGGGCCGGCCGAGGCCCTGACCGTGGAGGGTCATCCGTCGGGCGATCCCGCCGCGGTGCGTGCGGCAGCCGCGCTGAAGGCACCGCGCCCCGCGAATCCCGCCGTCCTCGCCAGCACCGTCGGTGGGCACCTGAGTCTGTTCAACCTCTCGCCCGACCCCGTCTCCACCGTGGTGGCCGTGGACCGGCAGGGCGCCGACCTGCACCTCTACGCCGGCTCGCAGCTCGTGACCGCCACCGGGACGGACTTCACCGCCGAGCTGGACGGAGCGACGGCCGAGATCGCCGCGGCCCGCTTCACCCTGCGCTCGGCGACGGGGGCGGCTGTCCCGGCAGGGGTCCGGGCGGAGGTGCTCGACGCCTCGGCACTGCGCTTGACCGGGCCGGCGTGCGACCTGATCGTCACCGCGGGCAACGGCCGCCGCGAGAGGGTCCGCCTGCGCCGGGGCAGGCCCGTGACACTGTCGGTGCCGGGCACCGTCGCCCACCCGCTCGCCGACGCCGCGCTCGGCTGCGACACCTTCCCCAACGGCCCCTTCCCCACGGGCATGTCGGATCCCTCGGCCGCGGTCGACGGCAACGCGCACACCTCGTGGACACCGGGGCGGGACCGCGCGCGGATGGTGGTGGATCTGGGGGCCCCGCTGCCCGTCGGGCGAGTTCTCGCGGAGTGGACCCCGGGCAGGGTTCCCGAGGCGGGCGTCGAGTTCAGCACCGACGGCATCACCTACCGGTCCGGCGGGCGCCTGCGGGTGCGTGGCGGCACCGGAAGTCTCTCCGCGCGCACCAACGCCCGCTACGTGGCGCTCGACGTATCGGGCTGGACCGGCGGGCACGCAAGGCTCAGGGCGCTGTCGGTGCTCCCCGAGTAGAACCCCCGACACCCCTCGACCGGGCGCACGCCACCCGGTCGGGGGGCGGCGGGCCCGCCGGACGGCGTATCCGGTGCGGGCCCGGCGCGCCGGCCGCTCACAGGTACTGGCACAACCCCCGCGGCACGTAGGCCCCGTGCCCCGCACGTCCCACGTACGCGCCGGCCTCGATGACCGGGACACCGCGCGACAGCACCGTCTCGACCCGCCCGGTGATCCGCCTGCCCTCGTACGCCGAGTAGTCCACGTTCATGTGGTGTGTAGCGGCGGAGATCGTCTGCTCGGCCTCGGGGTCGTACACGACGATGTCCGCGTCCGCGCCCGGCGCGATCGTCCCCTTCCTCGGGTAGAGGCCGAACATCCTCGCCGGGGCGGCGCAGGCGATCTCGATCCAGCGACGGCGGGAGATGTGCCCGTCCACCACGGCCTGGTGCAGCAGGTCCATGCGGTTCTCCACACCCGGCATGCCGTTGGGGATCTTGGAGAAGTCGCCGATGCCCATGTCCTTCTGGCCCTTGAAGCAGAACGGGCAGTGGTCCGTGGAGACGACCTGGAGGTCGTTGGTCCGCAGCCCACGCCACAGGGCAGCCTGGTGTTCTTTCGGCCGGAGCGGAGTCGAACAGACGTACTTGGCACCTTCGAAGTCCGGCTCGGCCAGGTTGTCGGTGGACAGGAAGAGGTACTGCGGGCAGGTCTCACCGAAGACGGGCAGACCCTCGTCGCGGGCCCTCGTCAGCTCCGCCAGGGCTTCCCGCGCGGAGACGTGCACGACGTAGACGGGCGAACCGGCGACCTGGCTCAGCCGGATGACGCGGTGCGTCGCCTCGGCCTCCAGGAGGGCCTTCCGGACCTCCCCGTGGTAGCGCGGGTCGCGTTCCCCCCGCGCGAGGGCCTGTTCCACGAGGACGTCGATGGCGATGCCGTTCTCCGCGTGCATCATGATCAGACCGCCGTTGGTGCCGGCCCGCTGCATGGCACGGAGGATCTGACCGTCGTCCGAATAGAACACACCGGGATACGCGGTGAAGAGCTTGAACGAGGTCACGCCGGCCTCGATCAGCCTGTCCATCTGCTTGAGGGACGACTCGTTCACGTCGGACATGATCATGTGGAAGCCGTAGTCGATGGCACAGGTGCCGTCGGCCTTCTCGTGCCACGTGTCGAGCCCTTCCCGGAGCGAGCCGCCCTTCGGCTGGATGGCGAAGTCGACGATCGTCGTGGTGCCTCCCCACGCGGCCGCCCGGGTTCCCGTCTCGAAGGTGTCGGCGGACAGGGTGCCGCCGAAGGGCATCTCCATGTGCGTGTGACCGTCCACCCCGCCCGGGATGACGTATTTCCCCCGGGCGTCGATGACCCGGTCGGCCGTCCATCCGTGACTGCCGGGGGTGGCCAGGGCGACGACCTGGCTCTCGTCGACGAGCACGTCCACGTGGAGTTCGTCGGAGGCGGTGATGACCAGACCACCGGTGATCAGAGTGCGTGCCACAGCTCAGCTCCATTCGCTTCGGATCGAGGGTTCCCGGCCGGCGTGGGCCCGCGTTTCAGATCGCGGCCCGGAGGGCCTCGCCCAGGATCTCCGCGCCCGCCTCCGCCTCCGCGACGGTCAGCGAGAGCGGAGGCGCGATCCTCAGCACACTGGTGTTGTGGCCGCCGCCCTTACCGATGAGCAGCCCGCCCTCGCGAGCCGCTTCGAGCACGGCCGCCGCGGCGTCCGGATCGGCCTCGTCCGTGCCGGGCTTGACCAGTTCGATCCCGATCATGAGCCCCCTGCCGCGCACCTCCCGCACCGCCTCGGAGCTCGCGCCGACCGCGCGGAGCCGCTCGATGAGCAGCCCGCCGACCCGGCGGGCGTTGCCCTGGAGGTCGTGCTCCAGCAGGTACGAGAGGTTGGCGAGCCCGGCGGCCATGGTGACCGGGGACCCGCCGAACGTGGAGATGGAGTTGGCGTCCAGGCAGTTCATGACATCGGCGCGGGCGACGACGCCGCCGATGGACATGCCGTTGCCGATGCCCTTGGCGAAGGTGAGGATGTCCGGCGGCCCGCTCGAAGCGTGTGCCTGCCAGCCCCAGAAGTGGTCGCCCGTACGTCCCCAGCCGGTCTGCACCTCGTCGGAGATCCAGAGGATGCCGTGCCGGTCGAGGACCTCACGGAAGGCCGCGTACAGCCCGTCGGGCGGTGCGGTGAAGCCGCCGACGCCCTGGATCGGCTCGGCGATCAGCGCGGCGGCTCCCCTGGTGTGCCCGAGCAGGTCTTCCAGATCCGAGACGCACGCCTTGATGAACCGCTCGTCGCTGAGCTCCGCGTACGGTCCGCGGCTGCGGACCCCGCCATGGACGTACAGCGTCTGCAGCGGTGACAGACTCGTCGTCGACCAGGCCCTGTTGCCGGTGATCGACACCGCCGAGAACGACCTGCCGTGGTAGCTGTTGCGCATCGCCAGGATCTGGTTCGACCCGCGGTGGGCGGTGGCGAGCAGCAGGGCCGCGTCGTTGGCCTCGGTGCCCGAGGTGGTGAAGAAGACCCTGGCGTCCGGGATGCCGGAGAGCGCCGCGACCCGCTCGGCGAGCTCGACCATCGGGCGGTTCAGGTAGAGGGTCGAGGAGTGGATGAGCCGGGCGGCCTGCTCGGAGACGGCCTTGGTCACCTCGGGCAGGGCGTGCGCGGTCATCGTGGTGAGGATGCCGCCGAAGAAGTCGAGGTAGCGGTTCCCGTCCGCGTCCCAGACGTGGCGGCCCTCGCCGTGGGTGAGCTCCAGGGGGTGCCGGTAGTAGAGCGCCAGCCACTCGGGGCTGACGGCCAGGTGCCGCTCGTGGAGTCCGGTCACGGCTCCACCAGCCCGTCGTAGGCGTCCGGCCGGCGGTCCCGGTAGAACGCCCATTGCTGACGGACCTCCTCGATGAGGCCGAAGTCGAGGTCGCGCACGACGAGTTCCTCCTCCTTGTCGCTCGCCACGTCACCGACGAACTGACCGCGCGGATCGACGAAGTAGCTCGTGCCGTAGAAGTCGTTGTCGCCGTACTCCTCCTGGCCGACGCGGTTGATCGCGGCGACGAAGTACTCGTTGGCGACGGCGGACGCGGGCTGCTCCAGCTGCCACAGGTGGCCGGAGAGCCCTCTCGACGTGGCGGACGGGTTGTACACCAACTGAGCCCCGTTGAGGCCGAGTTGACGCCACCCCTCCGGGAAGTGACGGTCGTAGCAGATGTACACGCCCACCTTGCCGACCGCGGTGTCGAAGACCGGCCAGCCGGCGTTGCCCGGCTTGAAGTAGTACTTCTCCCAGAAGCCCTTGACCTGGGGGATGTGGTGCTTGCGATACTTGCCGAGGTAGGAGCCGTCGGCGTCGATCACGGCCGCGGTGTTGTAGTAGAAGCCGGACTGTTCGAGCTCGAAGACCGGCACGACGATCACCATGCCCGTCTCGCGGGCCAGGTCCCGCATCCGCAGGACCGTCGGCCCGTCCGGGACGGGTTCGGCCCAGCGGTAGTGCTCGGGCTCCTGGACCTGGCAGAAGTAGGGGGCGTTGAACACCTCCTGGAAGCCGATGATCTTCGCGCCCTGCCGGGCGGCCTCGCGGGCGTGTTCCTCATGCTTGGCGATCATGGATTCGGTGTCGCCGGTCCAGGTCGCCTGGACGAGTGCGGCGCGTACGACGTGGGACATGAGCTGCTCCTTCGACGCGGCGTCAGAGAGCCTCTACGTTCTCTACGCCCGTAGACACGGTGCATAGGAGGAGAACGTAAGCCCCGTCACACAACGGGGCAAGACCATCGCCGTGAACCGGCGGAGTCGATCATGTTTCACACCCGAGCGGTCCATATGCGTCCGGAGGCCGGACATCCAGCGCGCGCAGGGTCCCGTACGCCGCCTGGACGAAGGGTGCGAGCGGGGTGGGAGCCGTGTTCGTCAGGGCGACGAGTCCCGTGCCGGAGGCCGGGAGGAACCCCGTGAAGGCGGTGAATCCACGGGTGCCCCCGGCGTGGTGCAGCAGCGCGCCGTCCGGGCGTGGGCGGAGGTTCCAGATGAGGCAGAGCCGCGCCCCGGTCCTCGGCACGCTCAGCCGGGGCCGCTGGACCTCCGTCAGCGCGGTGCGCAGCGCGCGGTCCGGCACGGAGCCGGGGTCGAGCAGGGCGCCGACGAGGTGCAGCAGATCGCGGGCGCTGGAGCGCACCGCGCCGGCGGCGACCAGCCCCGGCATCCGCAGCGCCGGTCGGGGGCGGCCGTGCCAGTGCCCGGTGATCTGGGGGGCGTTGGCGTCACAGTCGGTGCGGGACAGCCCGAGCGGGACGGTGATCCGGTCGGCCAGCAGAGCGGGGTAGTCGCCGCCGGTGCCGCCCGCCGCTCTGGCGAGGACGTGGCCCAGCAGTGCCCCGCCGAAGTTGGAGTAGAGCACCCGGGTGCCGGGCCGGTGGCGCAGCCGGGTGCGGCGCAGCGAGGCGAGCAGGTCGTCCTCGGAGAACCCCGCGTACGGGTTGCTGAGCCAGCCGCTGCGGACCGCCCTGGACAGCAGCCCCGGAGGCAGCCGGGGCAGGCCGGAGGTGTGGGTGGCCAGGTGGAGCAGGGTGAGCGGCGGCCCGGGCAGCCTGAAGGGGAGGTAGCGGTCGGCGCGGTCGCCGTAGCCGACCTCACCGCGTGCGGCCAGCTCGGCGAGCAGCAGGGCGGTGAAGGTCTTCGTCAGCGAACCGGTCTCGAATCTGCTGTCCTCACCGACCGGGCCGCGGCAGAGCACCGCACGCTCGGCGCCCCGCACCGCGGCGACCGCCGCCACCGGGCCCTCGGCTGCCGCCAGCAGAGGGCGCAGGCGGTCGGCCAGCGGCGGTCCCGTCACGCCTTCACCCCTGCCCAGCCGCCCGGGCGAGCGCGATCGACCCGGCGACGGCTGCGACGACGACCGTGTGCTGATGGTCCGTGAACCGCTGCTGGGGGTCGTCGTCCACGGGGTCGCTGTCCCGGGGGACGAGTCCGTCCTCGTGCTGGAGCGCGGCGAGGGCCTCCCAGTCCTCCGGCCGGCAGTACGGGTCCTCGATCGAGGCCCCCACGACGAGGAGTTCCGTCACGAGGTCCCACTGGCCCACCTCCCGCCAGACGTCGATCCACACGGGGAGCCAGGTGCGTACGTAGTCGGCGAGCTCGGGCGGAAGTCCGCCCGGGTTCCCGCCCCAGTCGGTGAGGTGGAAGACCGTGTGGGTCATGGCGTAGGCCGTGATCCAGTTGATGGCCCACGGCTCCGGCCGCGCACCGAGCCAGGTGGCGGCCGCCAGGGCGTTCAGGTCCTCGGTGTGGTCCAGGCCGGCGACACGGGCGGCGTTGGCGACGGCGAGCCGCCGGTTCGGCAGCACCTCGACGCTGCCGACCGACCGCATACGGGACCGGTGTGCGAGGAGCCGGTCGAGCTCCGCGTGCCGGTAGCCGCAGCGCACGAAGGGGGCGTACATCTCCAGCGGGTCCGTCATCAGCGTGTGGCGGAGCTGGCGTTCGTAGATCATGTCGCCGTGCCGGAACTGCTCCCAGGTGAAGTCCATCAGGCTCTGGGCGGCGGCCAGGCGTCCTGGCCCGGCGACGCCGTCCCGCAGGATGAGGGAGGCCGCGAGCGTGGTCTCCCCCAGGGGTTTGTAGACGCTGTCGGGGTCGGCCATCGTCTCGGTGGTGCCGGGCGGAAGACCGCCCAGGTCCCGGTTGGCGTGCAGCCACGAGAGGGCACGGTCCGCCATGCTGCGGGCCGCCCGGGTGACCGGCTCGGGGATCGTCGTCATGTGCGTGCCGCCTTAGGGGCCGTACCCGGCCGCTGTTCGAGGAAGTGGCGTGCGATCGCCAGGTCGAGGGCGGCGCGCGGGCCCGCCCCGCCCACGAGGTGCACGTGCTCCACGACGATGTCCGGGTCCAGGGGCAGGGCGGCGCCCTCGTGCCGCAGCCAGGCCAGCCAGCGGACGAGGCGTCCGGCGGTGGGGAAGTCACGGCGCAGGATCGACCGGCTGACTCCCCGGCCAAGCGGAAGGGCCCCGCTCCGGGCGGCCTCGTGCACCGGGCCGTCGAGACCGATCGTGGCCAGGGGTGCGAGCTGGGCCATCCGGACGGACCAGGCGCTCCATTCCCCGGTGCCGGCGAGCGCGTCTCCGGCCGGCTCGGGGGCGAGCTCGCGCATGGTCCCGTCACCGGAGAGCCGGGCGAGCAGGACCGCGGTCGCGTGGTCGCGCCGGGCGACCGTCGCCTCCTCCGCGGTGTCGGACGCGGGGAAGGCGTCGAAAGCCTTGACGACGACGGCCGCGTCCTGCGGATCGAACGCCTGGCCTGCCAGGAGGTGTGGGCTGAAGACGTCGGCCCCCAGGACCCGGACGGCGGCCAGCGCCGCGAGGGTGTCGGGGGCGTCGTCGACGAACCGCGCCAGCTGCACAGCGCCCCCGGTGCCGACGAGGGCACCGAGGACACTTGCTGCCAGGGCGTCGGCCGCCTCGGCGAATGCGGAGTGGGAACTCACTTGCCCCGGGGCTCCTTCGGCTCCTTGGGAGACAGGAGGAGGAGTGCGAGCAGGAAGCCCGCGGCCTCGGGGGTGTAGAGCGGGGCGTCGCTGACGACCGCCTCGGGCTCCGCCATCAGGGCGCTGAGCGTGGTGGTCTGCGCCGGGGTCGCTGTGAGAGTGATCTCCTGGGTAAGCATGGTGCCTCCACATCACTGGGGGGACATGTACCACTTGTGTGGTTATGCCTCGACCGACCCTAAAGGGTCGGCCGGAAATTCTCTCCGCAAGTCCGTGTGGACTGGCCCTGTGCATGGGCCACAGGACCCGGAGAGCGGGCGGACGGCACCCTGACCCACCCACCCCGGCGTGCACCGCAGAAAGGGACGGGCGCCGTAAGACCCGCCCAGGAGCGCACGCCGGCCCGCGGCCTCCGGACAGCGTCGGTCGAGGCGGACCTCCACGAACCGACAGGGCGTGGAGGCCGGCCGCTGCACCACCCCGCGCACGGATCACTCCACCGGGCCGGACGCCCCCGCGGGGCGCGCAGATGGACACCAAGTCGGCCTGAAATGAGGCTGGTTCATGCGAGGGGCGCCCTTGCTGCCCCGAGACCGGGGAGAGTGATGGGCGAGAACCGGATCCGCCCGGTGGATCCGGCGGACGCAGGTCACCGCAGGACCTCCCCGCGACCCGGGACCGTGATGGGAAGTTGTTCGGATTTCCGGTCAACCAGACCAATCCGTACGGCTGTTGGATCCGAACCGGTGGTGGGTCGGCATCATTCCGGCGCGGTTGCCGGACCTCCTCGGCACCGGAGTGACGTGGATCCGGCAGTGGACGGGCCCTGCGGGCATGCGGTCCGGCAGGCCGACAGAAGTGGAGACATACGTGGGCATAGGCAGTGCACCAGCGAACGACGTACGGGAACACCGCAAGAAACGGGCCTTGGCCACCACGGGTGAAGGCGTCACGGGCGAAAGCGTCACGGGCGAAAGCGTCACGGGCGAAAGCGTCACGGGCGAAAGCGTCATGGGTGAAGGAAGCGCGGGCGGAGGGCCGGCAGCCGAAACGAGGACGGACGCAGGGCCCGCGGTCGATGGAAGCACGGGCACGGGGCCCGCGGCCGAAGGGCCCACGGACGTGCTCCGCACCGCGAGCCCCACGGCCGGCGGAGGCCGGAGGAACGTCAAGGACTCTCCACCGCACGGTGGGACATCGGCCGGCAGCCGGCCCGCCCCCCGCGCTCCCGCCCCGTCCAGCGGGCCCGTCTTCGTCGACCTGACCGGACGGCGCAGCCGCACCTGGCGCCGGGTGGGAACCATCGCCGCGCTCTGCTGTGCCTGCTACGCCGCGACTCTGGTCGCCACGCTGATCGGGAGCGATTCCAGCGCACCCTTTCTGCGGCTGCCCCGGGCCATGGGCCTGGACCACGAATCAGGACCGCGGCCGACGCCGACCCCGGACGGCGGCCGGTCGGCCTCCCCGGCCGCCGAGACGTCCGACGGGCTGCCGGGCCCCGGAGCGCTCCCCGCAGTCGGGCCGTCCGGGGGCGCCGCCCCTGAACCCCTCCGCGCCTCCCCCGGCCCGCCCCACATCCCCGCGGTGGACGCCGCGCCCGCTGCCACACCCCCCAGGGCCCCGGTATCCGGCACCTCCGGGCAGCCCACCCAGGGCGCGGGCGGCGGCGGTTCCTCCGCGGCAGAGCCCTCCACCCCTCCGAAGGCAAGCACCGGACCGGAGACGCCTGCCGACGGCAGTGACGGCGCCCAGGACCCGGAGCACGAGGGGGCGTCCCCGAGCGGCGGCCTCCTCGGGGACCTGGTCGGGGGTCTGCTCGGCGGTCTCCTGGGCGGACGCTGACCGGTCGTCCCGCGCCCCCACCGGTCGGCCCGCACCGCACCGGCCCGCCAGGTACGCGCAGCACCCACGGCGCGTCCGGCCGGGCCGGTGCCGTGCGGGCGGCGTGTCTACGGCGCCGAGATCCCCGCCACCCGGAGCGCGTGGACCAGGTCCCACTCCCGGGCCGCGGACACCTCGCGTGCCGCGGCGAGCAGTTGGGGCACGAGGTGGCGGGGCCCTCCCTGAGCGATGCGAGCCGCGTCCTGCGGAGTCCGAACACGGACGAAGGCGCCCAGCAGCGCCCGTGCCTCCGGCTCCAGTCCCGCACGGTCGAGGGCGACGACCGCATCGGCGATCTCACCGGCGGGCCGGGCCACCCCCTGGCGGAGCAGTTGCCCGCAGTCGTCCGCGCGGCCCGCGGCGGCCAGCGCACCTGCGGCGGCGGCGAGTTCGGCGGGCGGCAGGGAGGACACCTCCCACAGCAGGGTCGCCCAGTCGGCGGCAAGACCGGCCCCGTGAAGGGCCACGGCGAGGACCGGCAGGTGGTCCGCGGGCCGGCCTGCGGCCTCGCAGAGCACGACGTGCGCCTCACCGGTGCGGCCCTCCGCGCGCAGCCGCACCAGCACCGCCACCGTGTCCTCGGCAGCCCGGCGTGCGGCGGGATCGGTCTCCGCCGCGGCCCGCGGAACCCGCGCCGGGCCGTCCTCGGCCCGTACGCCGCCGAAGCGGGCGCCGCGCGGAGCGGCGACAGCCGACGACGGGGCCGGCAGCACGGGTGCGGTCGGCGGCAACGGGTTCGCGTCAGCCTCGTCCGCGCTGTCCAGGCCGGCGAAGCGCGCTCCACGCGCCTTCCTTCGCTTGGGAGCGGCGGAGGACGTGCCACGCGCCTCGCCCGGGCCGAGGCGTACGCCGGCGGATTCCGATTCGGCCGGGCGGCGCGGCGCGGGAACCGACGGTCCGGCGCCCGCCGGCGCACTCCCCTCCTCCTGGGGCCGGAACCAGCCCTCCGGCGCCATCCCCTCGACCGCCGCCAGCCGGTCGCGCAGCTCCGCGCACCGGGCGGTGGCCCGGGTGTGGTCGTCCCGCGCCCAGGCCAGGGCATCCGTCTCCCCGCCCGGCGTGCCACCCCCGCCCTCACCGGCGGCCCGCATCCGGCGAGCCGCGTAGGACTGTTCCTGGAGCATCACGCCCAGCCGGTCGACGAGTGCCTGCCGCCCGCCCGGGCGGGCGTCGTGCGCGGCCGCCGAAGCGGCGCACAGCGCGGCGGCCCTTATGGATTCCCGCGCGGCGAACGCTGTGCCACGCACCGCGGCGAGGTCCTGGAGCAGCGACTCGACCACGTCCCAGGGCGGCACCTCGGCGCCGTCGAAGCAGGCGCGCATGCCCTCGGGGTCGCGTGCGCGGAAGACCCCGTACCAACCCCGCCCGGGATCGAGCAGGGCAGCCAGGTCTCGTAGGTACTGCGCGAACGCCCTTACTTCCGGAGCATGCTGATCCACTGTCACCGTCGCCTCACCGGTCGCCCGGGACTGGGACATTCCAGTCCGCCGGGCATTGGACCGCAGGCGTGTTACGTACGGACTACGCGGGCTTTTCCGGCGTGGTGCGGCCGGAGTGCGCCCTCCCGGGCGCACCCCGTCAGAGAGTGACGGCGATCCCCGTGTGGGGCCGCTTCCCGAGCCGTACGACCATGGCGGGCCAGTCCACGAGCCAGAACTTCCACGTGTACTTGCGGGCGAGCACCTTGCGCACCGCGACGGTCCCGTCGCGGTCGAGCAGCCGGGCCGTCCCCTCGGCACTCGGCGCCCCCTCGTCGATCCGGCCGCGGACGTCGCAGACGGTGACGCGGACCCGACTGTCGTTGCGCAGCCGCTTCACCTTCCAGGAGTCCGACCGGGTCCAGACGTACAGCACGTCGCCGTCGGCCGCGGCCCAGACAGGCGTGGCGACGGGCGTGCCGTCCTTCCGGTACGTGGTCAGGCTGACGTACTCACTGCGGGCGAAATCCTGGAGAGTCACGGGCGCGACCCTACTCGGCCCGTGCCGTGGGCGGGAGCTCGCCCCGTGCCGGCCATCGAGCCGGAGCCGACCGCGGGGGCCAGGACGGATCCGGCCCGGACCGGACGACCGGATCCTCCGGACGAGTGACGGCAGCCGGGACCCGCACGCCGAGGCAGCCGGCTCACCGGACCGCGGTGGCTGCCGCCTCCTTCGGCCCCCGCATCGCGACCCCGCTCCGACGGCCCCGCCCCGCGTCAGCCTCCCGCGAGGAACTTCCGGGCCAGTGCCTCGCCTTCCGCGACGGCGGCCGCGTGGTCCTCGATGGGAGACACCTCGGAGTTCCGGAAGAGGATGTAGGTGACACCTGACGCCGCCCCGCCCGTCCTGGGGTCGGGGTCGATCCCGAGCGCTCGGGCCGTCGCGTAGGACGCCTCCCCGATGATCCCCGTGGGGCCCGTGTCCCCGACCACGGCGTACTCGACCTTCCCCCCGTGGATGACCGCGGCCACGCTCCCTCCCTTGATACCGGACCCGGCGTACTTCCAGATCGGCCCGGGGCCCGGCACGACGATGTACGGCAGCTTGCCGGCGTCCAGGTGCTTGCCGGCCGACGTCTGGAACGCCGTCTGCGGCTGGAAGGACGGATCGGTCTTCTTGTTGCAGACGGCGGTGGTCCTCCCGTCGCAGTCGATGTCCATGTCCGCCTTCCAGAACACGGCTTCCCCGGTCCCGCACACGGGGATGTCCGCCGGGGTGCCCTGGTCCGTCCGGTACATCCCGTGGGAGATCCGGTTGCAGGTCTCCACGTGCGCCAGGAGCTCGGCGGCGCCGACCGCGACCTCGGCCGGGCCGCCGGCGGAGGACTCGGCCGACGCGGGAAGGGCCGCGGCGGCGAGGACGGCGGCGCCTGAGGCCGCGGCTAGGGCGAGCGTTCGGGTACGCACCGTGGGGATGCCCTTTCACTGGACGCGGAGGGCCCTGACGGACCCTCCCTTGCCGATGCGGCCGTACCGCGTCACGGCCAGGGGCCGGCACGACGCGTGGGAGCGTCGTACCGGCCCCGAGGCCCGTGCACGCGGCGAACCGTCAGGAACGGCCGCTCGGATGCACCACCATGGCCGAGCCACCTCCCCGCCGCACCTTTTCGGCAGCCGCGAGCCAGCGTCCGCCGGGCAGTCGCTGGACGCCGGTGGCGGCCCCGATCTCGGGGTTCGCCTTGAACACGTGCCCGAGGGCTTCCAGCTGCCCGCGCACCGGGCTGTCCCACAGCCCCGGCTCGATCTCGGTCGTGGCCGAGTTGCGCTGGCTGGCGCGCGGCGCGGCGATCGCGTCGACCAGCGGCAGCCCTCGGTCCAGGTGCCCGGTCAGCGACTGCAGGACGGTGGTGATGATGGTGGCGCCGCCCGGCGATCCGAGCGCCAGGACGGGCTTCCCGTGCTCCAGCACGATGGTCGGCGAGATCGACGACCGCGGGCGCTTGGCCGGGCCGGGCAGGTTCGGATCGTGCACCGCCGGGTTCGCCGGTGCGAAGGAGAAGTCGGTCAGCTCGTTGTTGAGCAGGAATCCCCGGCCCGGCACCGTGATGCCGCTGCCGCCCGTCGACTCGATCGTCAGGGTGTACGCGACGACGTTGCCCCACTTGTCGGCGGTGGTCAGGTGCGTCGTGTTCTCACCCTCGTACGTCGTCGGGGCGGCCTTGCCCGCGGTGGCGCAGCGGGCCGGGTCGCGCGGGTCGCCGGGGGCGAGCGGGCTGGTGAGCACCGCGTCGTCCTTGATGAGGCACTCACGCGAGTCGGCGAAGCGCTGGCTGAGCAGCTCCCGCGTCGGCACGTCCTCGAACGCCGGGTCGCCGACCCAGCGCCCCCGGTCGGCGAACGCGATCCGGCTCGCCTCGATGAGGCGGTGCAGGTACTGCGTGCCGCTCGCCTTCGAGAGGTCCGTCGACTCGAGGATGTTGAGGGCCTCACCCACACTCGTGCCCCCGGACGAGGACGGTGCGATGCCGTACACGTCGAGGCCCCGGTAGCCGGTCCTCGTCGGGGCCCGGCCGAGCGCACGGTACGCCTTCAGGTCCGCGGCCGTCAGGTCTCCGGGGCGCACCACGCGCGTGGCCGCCGGGTCGACGGGCGGCTTCCGTACCGTCGAGACGATGTCCCTCGCCAGGTCGCCCCGGTACAGCTCGTCGATCCCCTCGCGGCCGAGCGTCCTGTACGTACGGGCGAGGTCGGGATTCTTGAACACCGATCCCGTCACCGGCAACTGACCGCCCGGGAGGAAGAGTTCGGACGTGGCGGGGAAGTCGGCGAACCGGGCCTGGTTGGACGCGGTCTGGGAGCGGAAGGTCTCGTCGACGACGAAGCCGTCACGGGCCAGCCGCTCAGCCGGTTCGAGCAGCCGTGCCAGCGGCTTGCTGCCCCAGGCGTCGAGCGCCTTCTCCCAGGTGGCGGGCGTGCCGGGGGTCCCGACCCCCAGACCGCTGGTGACGGCGTCGTTGAACGCGATCGGCTTCCCGTTCTCCAGGAAGAGCGAGGAGTCCGCGCTGCGCGGTGCGGTCTCGCGCCCGTCGACGGTCTGTACCCTGCCCGTCCTGGCGTCGTAGTGCACGAAGTACCCGCCGCCCCCGATTCCCGCCGAGTACGGCTCGGTGACTCCCAGCGCGGCGGCGGTGGCGACTGCCGCGTCAACGGCGTTGCCTCCCTTGCGGAGGACCTCGATCCCGGCCGCCGAGGCGTCCGCGTCGACGCTCGACACGGCTCCCCCGTATCCCACCGCCACCGGCGACTTGGGGGGTGGCACGGGCGGTGCCGAGGCCGCGGGGGCCGCGGCACCGAGCGAGCCGATGACGGCGATCACGATTGGGAACGACACATTCCGGCCGACGGAACGACGCATCCGTACCTCCAGTGAAGGATCGTCCGCGCAGGGTAACGCCGCACCGGCCGCACCGTCAGGACCGCCTCGGCCAGCGGTCCGTACGGACCGCTGATATGCCCGCTCATGAATGACGACGT
Organism: Streptomyces sp. NPDC057287; assembly: GCF_042667905.1. Classification (NCBI taxonomy): domain Bacteria; kingdom Bacillati; phylum Actinomycetota; class Actinomycetes; order Kitasatosporales; family Streptomycetaceae; genus Streptomyces; species Streptomyces sp. NPDC057287. Next base: position 294,131 of record NZ_JBHUYV010000010.1, read on the forward strand.
ACGCACCATCGTGCTCGGTCTCACAGTGCCGGGATCAGCGCCGCCCTGGGCCGGGTCCGCCCGTACGCGCCTCTGGCGCCGCAGACTCCGCCGCCGGCAGGCCCACTTCGGGCTCCCCGAGGACTCCGAGTGCCTGCTCGCGGTCCGCGTGGCCGCACGGCGCCTCCGCCCGGCACGGGGCAGCATGAGCCGGATGGAATCACCGACACAGCCGGAACGAACGCCCGACGGCCGGTACATCGTGGTGAAGGGCCGCCGGTGGCGGGCGACGGACCCCGGGATTCCCGAGGACATCGCCGCGGGACTGCGCCGTCACCTCATGTCGGCGCGGCGTGCGGTGGGCGCTGCGCGCCGGGCCGAGGACGAGGCCGCGGAGCGGGCTGCCCGGAGCAGGGTGCAGACGGCGAAGGTGGCACTCGGCGAGCGCGGCACCCCGTGGTGGGACCAGTCCCCGGCGGAGCGGTGCGAGCGCTGGACGAAGGGTGCTGCCGAGCTGGAAGCCGCCCGTAGGGACGACGCGGACGAAGGGCTTGCGGGAGGATGAACGTCCGGATGGCGCGGCGGCCGGTCCGACCGCTCCCGGGTAGTGGGGCGAGGACCGCGTGTCGGGCATGCCCGATGACGTCACCGTGTGGATGCCGCCCCACGGGGGCGGCGGCGAACTGCGTTCTGCACCGCGCAGGCCCGCCCGCCCGTCTACGCTGACACGCATGGTGCTCGGTACCGGCCCCCCGAGCGGTGGACCCGACGGTCCGGCCGGACCGTTCGACCCGCGGGTCGGGCAGCATGACCACGGCAGGAGCAGCCGGTACCGCTCGGCGGCACCTCTACGATCTGGGGACGGGCCGCATGGCCGCATGGAAAGTGGCGCCGGACGCAGGCGCGCTGGACCGCCGGCGCTGCGCACACGCGGACGCGGACGCGGACGCGGACGTGCCTGAGCGGGGAGGCACCCTTGCCTGCGACGACTGCCGTGCGGGTGCCCCGTTCGTGAGCCTGCTGCGCTGTCTCACCTGCGGGCACGTCGGGTGCAGCGACAGTTCGGCAGGTCAGCACGCCTACAGCCATGCCCGGAACGGCGGTCACCCTCTGGCCCGCTCGATGCGCCCCGGTGACGTATGGGCCTGGTGCTACGAGGACGAGCTCTTCCTGCTCCCTGTGGACGACGACGGCCGCGCCGTGTGACCGCACGTGATGAGCTCCCGGCCACTCGGCGGCGGGAGTCACCGTCGTTCGCAGCCCGGACGGCGGTCGGCCCCTCCCCCGCACGGTTTCCGACCCGCTCGCCCACGAACGTCTGAGCCGCTGTGAGAGCGGACGACGAGCAACAGCGCCGTCCGTCACTCGTGCGCTCCACCCGAGAGGTCGGCCTCGGGCGGTCGGCCCAGAATCGGAGGCGCTGGTACTCCGGGACGTCCGGCCCCACAGCGACGGGCGGCCCGGGCAAGCGGAGCGGAGCGGACGAATGGCCGGACCGGCACGGCGGGGTCGGACCTCCCCGCGCGGGAGCAACCATGTCGCCGTGGAGCGCCTGATCCGAAGCACCATCCGGCGGCGGAAAAAGTCGTTCCGTGAGGAGGACATCACCGTCACGGATCCACCGAAGGTCCGTCGCGCCGTCACAGCGGCAGCACTTGGCAACACGATGGAGTGGTTCGACTTCGGGGTCTACGCCTACCTGGCCGGAACGCTCGGCAAGGTGTTCTTCCCCTCCAGCTCGCCGGGCGCCCAGGTGGTGTCGACGTTCGCGACGTTCGCGGCGGCTTTCCTGGTCCGCCCGCTCGGCGGGCTGGTCTTCGGGCCGCTGGGCGACCGCGTGGGGCGCCAGAAGGTCCTGGCCATCACCATGATCATGATGGCGGCGAGCACCTTCGCCGTCGGCTTCCTGCCCACCTACGCGGCGGTCGGCTTCGCCGCCCCGTTACTGCTTCTGGTGTGCCGCTTGGTGCAAGGTTTCTCCACCGGCGGAGAATACGCCGGTGCCACGACGTACATCGCCGAGTACGCCCCCGACAAGCGTCGTGGGTTTCTGGGCAGCTGGCTCGACTTCGGCACCTTCGTCGGCTATTCGCTGGGCTCCGGACTCGTCACGGTTCTCACCGCCGCTCTCGGCACCGACGGGATGACGGACTGGGGCTGGCGGATCCCCTTCTTCATCGCAGGCCCGATGGGCCTGATCGGGCTGTACATGCGGCTCAAACTGGAGGAGACCCCAGCCTTCCAGAGGGAGGAGACGGCCCAGGCCGAGGCGCTTGCCGATGACCCGGTGGAGGAAGCCCGCCAGTCAGGGAAGGGCCGGCTCAAGGAGATCTTCACCGAGCACTGGGAGGCCATCCTCATCTGCATGGGCCTGGTGCTGCTGTACAACGTCACGAACTACATGGTGACGTCATACCTTCCCACCTACATGTCCCAGACGCTCGGCGAACCGGAGACCACCTCACAGCTCCTTGTGCTCGGCACGATGCTGCTGGTCGTGCTGACGATCACCACTGTCGGCCGCACCTCGGACCGCTGGGGCCGCCGGCCCGTGTTCATGCTGGGCAGCGTGGCGCTGATCGCATTGGCCGCGCCCGCCTTCCTGCTGATCCGGCAGGGCGGGATCCTGCTGCCCGCACTCGGCTGTGCGCTCCTCGGTCTGCTCCTCGTCTGTTTCGCCGGTACGGCGGCCTCCACGCTGCCGGCCCTCTTCCCCACCCGGCTGCGGTACGGAGCTCTGTCGATCGCCTTCAACATCTCCGTCTCGCTCTTCGGCGGCACCACCCCGCTGTTCGCCGCCGGCCTGGTGGAAGCGACCGGCAACGAGATGGTGCCCGCCTACTACCTCATGGTGGCCGGGGTGATCGGTCTCGTGTCCACGTTCTTCCTGCACGAGACAGCGGGACGGCCCCTGCGAGGTTCCGGCCCGATGGTGGAGACACCGCAGCAGGCCCGCCAGCTGGTTGCACACAGCCGCACGGCCGCAGGGCGGCAAGCGCGCGATCTCTGGCTACGGGTACGGAATCTGTGGCACGACCGCGGCCCTGACTGACCATTTCGGACGGAACTCCGTCACCACCTCAGAGGCGGCAGCTGCGCAGCACGGGCAGGCACAGGTCCTTCCAGCCGTCGAGCAGCAGGAAGTCCACCGTGCCGTCCACTTCGGGGAGGGTGTCACGGGCGTCGCCTTCGAGGACGGTGACCAGGTCGTCCAGACCGGTCTCGGCGACCTGGCCGGAGATCTGCGCGCCCACCTGCACCAGCTGGCCCGATTTCTCACGCTGTCCGACGCGGGTGCCGTCTTCACCGCACTGCTCGGCCACGCACAGCACGACCCCGCGTTCGCCACCGTCCTGCGCGCCCGGTATCTCGATGAGCAGCGCCGCCGCGATCGGCTCCCCCTGGAAAGGGCGGTTCAACGCGGCGAACTCCCGGCACACCTCGACACGGTGGCCGAGGTCGACCAGCTCGTGGGGCCGGTCTACCACCGCGTCCTGGTCACCGGGGACCCCGTCGACCGGGCATTCACCGACCTGCTCGTCGACAACTTCCTACGGCGCCAGCTCCTTCGGTGAGCCGGCGGCAACAGATGAGAGTGCGAGCGATGCCGGCGAGGCCCGGGAGGCGGTCGCTCTCGCGTTCGTAGCGTCGCTTGAGCCGTCGGCAGCGGACGAGCCTGCCACGCGGCAGGGCGGCACCCTCGTCGCCCGTCCGGTCGACGTGGTGCCGCCCTGCCCGGCGGACTGTTCGGCAACGCCCCCTCACCACTCCACGGACCGGTGCGGGAGGGTCTCCCCCTGTGGGCGCGGAGCGTGCTCCGCGCCCACAGGGGGCCAGGCCGGTCGCCTCCCACCGTGTGGCCCCTAGCCGGTCCTCGTTCCTGCCGCGACCGGCCGGCACGCAGCTGACCTTCTCCTCCACCGGAGACGACACGGGTCGCATCCCGGTCGCACGGCAGGAGGAGTGATCACCGGCTGCTGCCGGACGGACTCGCCGGCAGCTACCGCAGGTGGCCCGGCAGCACCGTTCCCGGTTCGGCGTTGGCCACGCCCGTCCCCTCCGTCTTCGGATTGCGCCGCTGCCGTCTGGCCACCCAGGTGGCGAACCAGGAGAGCAGCATGCACATGCCGATGTAGATGGGCGAGATCACCATGACCACGGGGATGAACGGCAGGTCGTAGTCGAGGTTCGACGCGATCAGCTTGCCGGCGTGGAGGAACTCCTCGTAGGTGATCAGATAGCCGAGCGAGGTGTCCTTCAGCGCCACCACCAGCTGGCTGATGATGGTGGGGAGCATCGCCCGGACCGCCTGCGGGGCCAGGACGTGGGTGGTGACCTGGGTCTTGCGCATGCCCAGCGCGTAGGCCGCCTCCCGCTGGCCCCGCTCCACGGAGTTGATCCCGGTACGGAAGACCTCCGCGAGCACGGAGCCGTTGTAGAGGGTCAGTCCTGCGACGAGTGCCGGCAGCGGCTGGACCTTGAGCGCGACGAAGATGAAGAAGATCATCACCAGCACGGGCATCGCGCGGAAGAACTCGACCAGCAGGGTCGCGATCCAGCGCACCGGCCGGTGGTCGGAGAGCCGCCCCACGGCGAGGACCGCCCCGAGGGCCAGGGAGAGGACCGCCGCGTAGGCGAAGGCCTTGAGGGTGTTGCCGAGCCCGCGCAGCAGCAGTTCCTGGATGCCCTTGTACGTGAAGGGGGTCCACTTCGCGCTGGTGAACTGGTCGGTGTCGAAGAGCAGGTAGAGGATCCAGCCGAACAGCGCGAGGATCACGACGGTCGAGGCGACCCCGTAGAGGAAGTGCCGCTTGCGGGTCGCGGGCCCGGGGATGTCGTACAGCGCGGTGGCGGAGGCGGTGGCGTGGGTCATCGGGCGACTCCCCAGCGCTTCTCCAACACGTTGAAGAGCGCGCTGATGGCGAGGGTGATGATCAGGTATCCGACGGCGATCCATACGAAGGACCAGATGATGCTGTACCCGAGTTCGTTGAGGGTCTTGTACGTGCCCAGCAGCTCGGTGACGCTGAAGGCCCCGGCGATCGCCGAGTTCTTGGCGAGTGCGATGAGCGTCGATCCCACCGGCGGGATCACCGACCGGAAGGCCTGGGGCAGCACCACGTTGCCCAGGGTCTGACTGAAGGACATGCCGAGGCTGCGGGCGGCCTCGCCCTGGCCCGTGGGCACGGTGTTGATGCCCGACCGCAGGGCCTCGCAGATGAAGGCCGAGGTGTAGCAGCCGAGCGCCAGGACCGCGAAGACCTGGAAGGGCAGGACCAGGCCGAAGCGCGGCAGACCGAGCAGCACGGCGAAGAACAGCAGGGTCAGCGGGGTGTTGCGGAGCACCGCGACCCAGACCGTGCCGATCACCCGGAGCGAGCCGACGGGGGCGACCCGGAAGGACGCCATGACGAAGCCGAGCAACAGCGCGAGGATCGAGGCGTATACGGTCAGTTCGAGGGTGCCGAGGAAGCCCTTGCCGTAGAGCGAGAAATTGTCTGTCAGTACGTCCATGGTGGTGGCCGGCCCCTCAGTTCGCCGGGTAGCGGTCGATGGGCGGGGGTTTCGGAGCGGGCACTCCGGAGAGCCCGAGGGTCGCCTCGAAGGCCTTCCTCCAGTTGCCGTTCTTCTCGTTGGCCTCCAGGGCGTCGTCGAGCGCGAAGCGCAGCGCGTTGTCGCTGCGCGGGACGCCGATGCCGTACGGCTCCTCGGAGAAGGGTTTGCCGACCACCTTCATCTCTTCCGGCGCCTTGGCCGCGAACCCGAGCAGGATGGCGTCGTCCGTGGTGACGGCGTCCACCTGGAAGGTCAGCAGGTTGTCGACGCAGATCGAGTACGTGTCGTAGGCGACGAGGTCCGCCTCGGGGTAGTCGGCGGCGATGCGCTGGTACGGGGTGGATCCGGCGGCCGAGCAGACCGTCTTGCCCGCCAGGTCCTGCGGGCCCTTGATGTCGTTCTCGTCCGCACGCACCAGCAGGCCCTGCCCGGCCATGTAGTAGGGACCGGCGAAGCCGACGAGCTTCTTGCGCATGTCGTTGATCGTGTAGGTGCCGACGTAGTAGTCGATCTGCCCGTTCTGCAGCGCCGTCTCGCGGTTGGCGGAGGCGATGGTCCGGAAGCGGATCGTGTCCGGCTCGAAGCCGAGCGAGGCGGCCATCATGCGGGCGATCTCGATGTCGAAGCCGGAGTAGACGCCTGTCGCGGGATCCTTCTCGCCGAGGTAGGGCTGGTCCTCCTTGGCGCCGACGACGAGGTGGCCACGGCGCTTGGCCTTCTTCCACGTCTTCGATTCCGGCAGCTGGAAGCCGGTGTCGACCGTGTACTGGGGCAGCGCCTCCGCCTTCGGCCCCTTGACCGGCGGGCTGCCCTCTCTTCCGCAGCCGGCGGCGAGCGCGGCGATCAGGAGACAGGCCAGCACGGCCGCGATGTTCTTCGTGCGCAACACGGTGCCCCCTGTCAGTGCTTGAGGATCTTGGACAGGAAGTCCTTGGCGCGATCGCTCTCCGGAGCGGTGAAGAAGTCCTCCGGGGTGCGGTCCTCCACGATGCGTCCGTCGGACATGAAGACCACGCGGTTGGCGGCGGACCGGGCGAAGCCCATCTCGTGCGTGACGACCACCATGGTCATGCCCTCGCGGGCCAGCTGTTGCATGACTTCGAGGACCTCGTTGATCATCTCCGGGTCGAGCGCGGAGGTGGGTTCGTCGAAGAGGAGCGCCTTGGGGTCCATGGCGAGGGCGCGGGCGATGGCGACGCGCTGCTGCTGGCCGCCGGAGAGCTGGGCGGGGAACTTGTCCGCCTGCGAGGCCAGCCCGACGCGCTCCAGCAGTTCCCGGGAGCGCTGGTCGGCCTCGTCCTTCTTGCGCCTGCGGACCTTGAGCTGGGCGAGCGAGACGTTCGCCAGCACGGTCTTGTGGGCGAAGAGGTTGAACGACTGGAACACCATGCCCACTTCGGCCCGGAGCTCCGCGAGTCCCTTCCCCTCCTCGGGGAGCGGTTTCCCATCGATGGCGATGTAGCCGGACTCGATCGTCTCGAGTCTGTTGATGGTCCGGCAGAGCGTTGATTTGCCCGATCCGGAGGGGCCGATGACCACCACCACCTCCCCGCGGCCGACGGTGAGATTGATGTCCTGCAGCACGTGCAACGTCCCGAAGTGCTTGTTGACGTCCCGCAGCTCGATCAACGGATCGACGGCCATACGCTGCCCTACCCACTTATCGCTTGTGTCGAGGTCAGCGCAAACTATCCGGGGTGGGCACGCGCGCCGGGGGCGACACGCACCGGCGGCACATAAGGCTTCTTATCGCGTTTTGGCCTCGGGGCCGCTCTCCGCCGACTCCGCGTACATCTCCGAGAGCTCGGGGCTGCCCGACATCGCCCAGTCCAGACCGGCGGCGACCACATCGATCTCGCGCCCCGACGACAGTCGCACCACCGGCTTTCCGCCCGCGAGGATGTCCCAGGCGGCCCCGGTGACGGTGCGCACCAGCACGGTGCCAAGGTAGAGGCCGGCGTCGTTGCCCACCCAGGGGAGCTCCTCCGGGTCGTCGCGCCAGATGGGCGGCAGCTGGTCGAGCGCGGACAACGAGGCGGGACTGTCGTCGAGTTCGAGGCCGCACTGCGCCGCGCGGGCACGCAGCAGCTCGCATTCCGCGAACAGCTCGGCCACGCCGTCCGGATCGGTCTCGACGGCGGCAGCGAGAGCTGCCTCCCGCGTACCGCCCGTGCGCTTACGCCAGTTGTCCAGGAAAGGGATGTTCATGCCACCAAGGATCCCACCCCTGGAGCGTTCCGCACCGCAGGGCGCGCGACTGTACCGGTTCCGGGACCCACGCCGTACATGATCCGGCCATCTATCTAAGGTACGGGGATGACGTCGCAGAACTATCTCTCCGAACTCTTCTCCCTGGAAGGCCGGGTCGCCGTGGTGACCGGCGGCAGTTCCGGCATCGGCCGGGGCATCACGGACGCACTGGCTCACGCGGGCGCGAAGGTGGTGGTCGTGGCCCGCAGGGAGGCGGAACTCGCGCGGACCGTGGACGAACTCACCGCCGACGGCTGCCGGGCGGCCTGGGTGAGCGCCGATCTCGGTACCGGCGAGGGTGTGCGAGCGGCGGGTGACGAAGCCGCGGCCGCGTTCGGCGAACCGGACATCCTCGTCAACTGCGCGGGCGTCAACCTGCGGCCGCCGATGGACGAACTCGACGAGGACGTCTGGGACACCACGATGACGGTGAACCTCAAGGCGCCCCATCTGCTGGGCCGCCGGTTCGGACCGGGAATGGCCGAGCGCGGATTCGGCCGGATCATCCACATCACCTCCCAGCAGGCGCACCGGGCGTTCGTGCAGAGCGGTGCGTACGGGGTCTCCAAGGGCGCGCTGGAGTCCCTGGCCCGCTCGCAGGCCGAGGCCTGGTCGCCGCGGGGTGTCACCTGCAACACCCTGGTCCCGGGCTTCGTGATGACGCCGCTCAATCAACGGCTGTCGTCGGACCCGGAGCGGGTGGCCGCCCTCGCCGCGCGCACGATGGTGGGGCGCAACGGACTGGCCGAGGACTTCGCGGGGGCCGCGGTGTTCCTGGCGAGCAGGGCCTCGGCCTACGTCACAGGCCAGTCGATCTTCGTCGACGGCGGTTTCTCCGTGCACTGAGCCGGTGCGGAGACGCAGGATGCCGCCCCGGACAGGGGGCGGCATCCGCACGTACGGGCACCCGAGAGCGAGGTCTGCGAGGGAGACACGGTGCCACCGCCGCACCACGGTCCGGCCTGCGCGCCGGACGCTCGATGCACGCACCCCAGCTGTCGAATGCGGGAGTTGGCGCCCCTTGCCTGCGCGGCCGGCTCCTCAGATATCGAGGTCCACGACCACCGGGGCGTGGTCCGAGGCTCCCTTGCCCTTGCGCTCCTCGCGGTCGACGTAGCTGTCCTTGACCGCTGCCTGGAAGGGGGCGTTGCCGTAGACGAGGTCGATGCGCATGCCCTTGTTCTTCGGGAAGCGCAGCTGGCGGTAGTCCCAGTAGGTGTACGGGTGGTCGTACTTGAGGGGGCGCGGCACCAAGTCGAGGAGCCCTTCCTCGCGCAGCGCGGCGAGGGCGGCCCGCTCGGCGGGAGTGACATGGGTGGAGTCCACGAACTCCGCGGGGTCCCAGACGTCCTCGTCGGTCGGCGCGATGTTGAAGTCGCCGAGGACCGCGAACGGCAGCGCCCCGGCCGCGTCCGCCGCGACGGACTTCCTCAGGGCCTCCAGCCAGCGCAGCTTGTAGGCGTAGTGGTCGTGGGCGACCTCGCGGCCGTTGGGGACGTAGACGGACCAGACGCGCGCGCCCCCGCAGGTCGCCGAGACGGCCCTCGGCTCCTGCACGCCCTCGTACTCCGGGCCGTCCGGCAGGCCCGTCACGACGTCCGTGAGGCCCACGCGGGAGAGCAGCGCGACGCCGTTCCACCGGCCCGTGGCGTTGACCGCGGACTCGTAGCCCGCCTCGCGCAGCGCTTCGGCGGGGAACTGCTCCAGGGTGCACTTGGTCTCCTGGAGGCACAGCACGTCGGTGCCGCTGCTCTCCAGCCAGGCCAGCAGCCTCGGAAGCCGGGCGGTGACGGAATTGACGTTCCAGGTAGCGATGCGCATGCACTCAACCTAACCGCTCCCACTGACAGCGGGGTCAGAGACGGGTCGCGTCGCCCGGCGTCAGCCTGCCGTGGTCCGTCCCGCCCAGGGCGCCGATCTGCGTGTCGTAGATCGGACGGGCGAGGTCGGTGAGCAGGGCGTCGTGGATGTCGATCGCCCGGCGCGGCTTCACCTCGCGTACGTAGTCGATGACCTCCGAGAGCTTGCTCCAGGGAGCCATGACCGGCAGCATCAGCGTGTCCACGGGGTGGTCGGGCACCGTGAGCGCGTCGCCCGGGTGGAAGACGGAACCGTCCACCAGGAAACCGATGTTGGTGATCCGCGGGATGTCCGGATGGATCACCGCGTGCAGTTCGCCGTGCACCTGGACGTCGAACCCGGCGGCGGTGAAGGTGTCGCCGTGGCCGACCGTGTGCACGCGCCCCGGGAACGCGGCCGACAGCTGCTCGGCCACGCTCCGCAGCGTCCACACCTGGGCGGCCGGGTTGGCCTCCAGGCCGGCGCGCAGCCGGGCCTCGTCGAAGTGGTCGGGGTGCTCGTGCGTCACCAGGATCGCGTCGGCACCGACCGCGGCGTCGTCCTCGGTGAATCCGCCGGGGTCGATGACGAGCGACTGCCCGTTCCGCTCGATGCGGACGCAGGAGTGGGTCTTCTTCGTGAGGGTGAGAGGCGAAGCGTTCATGCCACCATCCTGCTACGCGGGCGGCGTGGTTTCCTCCTGGATCACGGACTGCGCGATCTCGAACGCCGCACCTGCCGCGGGGACGCCGCAGTAGACGGCCGTCTGCAGCAGCACCTCCTTGATCTCGACGGGGGTGAGGCCGTTGCGCAGGGCCGCCCTGACGTGCTGGGCGAGGCCGCCCAGATGTCCGGAGGCGACGACCGCGGTGAGGGAGACACAGCTGCGGGCCCTGCGGTCGAGCCCCTCCCGGCTCCAGATCTCGCCCCAGGCGTAGCGGGTGAGGAGCTCCTGGAAGTCGTCGGTGAAGCCGTCGGAGGCGGCCGTCTCGGCATCCACGTGGGCGTCGCCCAGTACCTCCCGCCGGACCTTCATCCCCCGGTCGTAGCGGTCACTGCGGCCGGTGGAGGAGGTGTCGGGCACCTCGATCGCGGAAGCGATCTCGGCCACGGGGACGACCGGTGCGAACGGCGCGGCGAAACCCGGGGACGGCGGTACGGGGATCGACGCCTGGGTGTCCTGCCAGGACGTCGAGAAGTGCATGAGCAGCAGGTCGGTGACGGCGCCCGGCTGCTCGACCGGGGCCAGATGGCTGGCGCCCGGCACGAGGGCGAGCCGGGCGTCCGGGATGCCGGCGACCAGGGTCCGGGCCTCGGCGGGGCCGGTGACCTTGTCCTCCGCGCCGACCAGGACGAGGGTCGGCACGCCGATGCGGGGCAGTTCCGTGCGGATGTCGAAGGCGGCCAGGGCCTCGCAGGACGCGATGTAGCAGCCGGGGTCGGTGGTGCGGACCATCTGGACGGCCCACTCGACGATGGCCGGCTGGGCGGCGGCGAAGCCGGGGGTGAACCAGCGTTCCGGGGAGGTGCGCGCGATCGGCTCCAGGCCGTTGCTGCGGACGATCACCCCGCGCTGGCGGAACTCGTCGGCACTGCCGAAACGCGGCGACGCGGCGACGAGTGCCAGGGCGGCGACCCGGTGCGGGTGCCGCAGGGCGAGGTCGGCCCCGACGGCGCCGCCGATGGCGCAGCCCGCGTACCCGAAGCGCTGCACACCGACGCTGTCCAGCGTGGCGAGGAGACGGTCGGCGAGGTCGGTGACCGCGACGGCGGGGTGCGCGGGGGCCCCGCCGTGCCCCGGGAGGTCGTACCGGAAGATGCGCCAGTGCTGCGACAGCTCGGGTATCTGGCGGTCCCACATGTGCCAGGTGGTGCCGAGGGAGGGGCCGATCACCAGGACCGGGGCGTCCTCGGGCCCGTCGAAGCGGTACTGGAGCAGCCGGCCGGCCGACGGCGCCTGCGGCCCGGGGACGGGCTGCGGCGCCGGGCCTCCGGCCGGCTGCGCGGCGCGGTGGTCCTGGGGCTGCCGGGGAGCCTGCGGCTGGGCGTGCTGCGGCGCGGGCGGAGCGTACGGCTGCGCCGGCACCGGTTGCGCGTGCTGCGGCTGGGCGTACTGCTGAGAGGGCTGCCGGCCGTACTGCGGTCCGGGCTGCGACGGCGGCCGGGCGGCGTGCTGTCCCGGCTGCGGCGGGGCCTCGTACGCTCCCGCCACCGGCTGCGGCTGCGTGTCGTACGCCCCCGGCTGCGGCTGGGCCTCGTACGTCCCCGGCACCGGCTGGGGCTGTCCCTCGTACGCTCCCGCCACCGGCTGCGTGTCGTACGCCCCCGGCTGCGGCGGCGGTACGGAAGCCTGGTGCGGGGGCCGGCCGGACGCCTGCTGCGGAGTCGCCGCGGCCGTCCGCGGCGGCTGGACGCCCGCGGACTGGGGGGCATGAACGTACGGTCCCGGCACGGGGCCGGGGTCCGCGGGCAGCTGTCGGATCACCTCGCCCTGCAGGGGCTCGGGGTTGGCCGTCCGCGGGGGCCGGGCGGGCTGCGGGGTCGTCTCGCTCACTTCACTCACTCGCTCCAGGGTAATGAGCGGGCTGTCCGCTCCCCGTCAGGGGGTCGCCGCAGAGACCACGTAGACGACCGGCGCCCCCGGATCGGTCATGTTGACGGTGATGTTCTGGGTGGGGCGCGGCTTCTCGTTCTTGTGGACCGTTCCCGCCCAGTCGACGCCCGGTCCGAAGTACCATCCGGTGATCTTGAGGTCCCGCTCGGCGATGGTCACCTTGCCGGTCTCCAGCGCGGCCCGGCCGGTCCCGACGCCGCTCAGGAAGCGGTCGAGCCCTGCGGACGTCGTACGGAACTTCACGTACATCCGGCTGGCTTTCCAGTTGTTCGTCTCGTAGTACTGGACTCCGGTCGCATTGCCCGGAATGGGCAGCTCGAAGATCCTGCGCTGCATCCCGGACGGCCAGTCCTCGCGCAGTCCCTGGGCGGAGGCCTCGGCCTCCTTGTCCTTGCCGGAGCGGCGGCTCTGCCCGGCGGAGATCACCAGGTAGCCCGCCGGGATGCCGATGAGCAGCACGATGATCGTCAGCGTGATCAGCCGCCGACGGACCACCTTGCGCCGGTCCTGCGGAGGGGTCCCGTCACCGTCTCCGGAGGAGGAACCGCCGGGGCCGGAGGGGCCCGCAGGGCCGGCGGCTCCCGTCGAGCCGGGGGTACCGGGCGTCTCCGGGGAGCCGGAGGAGCCGGACGAAGGGGGCTGGCGCGGCACGATGTTCTGCTCGGCTGCGGTCATGGTCGGTGATCCCTCGAAGCTGCGGTACGGAACGGAGTGCGGGTGGGCCGGGTGCCGCGGCGCGCGGCCCACGGGTCAGTCGGTTCGGGTGCTGCGGGTGTTCCGGATGGTGCTCGCGGCCTGGTCGTAGAACTGCGCGTACCGCTCGTAGCGCTCGACCCGGCGGCGGTTGGTCCGCCGGAACCTGCGGGCGACCAGGCGGGCCAGGTCGGCGGCGCCGACCATACCCGCCTCGGGGCCGAGCTGCGCCTTCGCGATCCGGGCCTCGGGGCGGTATCCGCGGCCCGTGAGGTGGCGCTTGAAGGCGTCCCTGGCGGGACCGATCAGCAGGTCGTCGGCCGCGCTGACGCCACCGCCGATGACGAAGCAGGAGGGGTCCAGGGCGGCCGCGAGGTTGGCGATACCGACGCCGAGCCACTGGCCGATGTCCTGGAGGAGCTCGACGCACATGGCGTCGCCCTCCCGGGCCAGTTCGGTGATGAGCGGTCCGGTGATGTCGGGGATGTTGCCCTTGACCCGCTCGATGATGCCGTGCGCCACCGGGGAGTCCGCCGCGGCCAGTTCCCTGGCCTCGCGCACGAGGGCGTTGCCCGAGCTGTACTGCTCCCAGCATCCGCGGTTGCCGCACGGGCAGCGGTGCCCGCCGGGCACCACCTGCATGTGGCCGAACTCACCCGCGACGCCGTACTTCCCGCGCTTGACGTGCCCGTCCTCGAGGATCGCGCCGCCGATGCCGGTTCCCAGCGTGATCATGACGAGGTGGTCCTCGCCGCGGCCCGCTCCGAAGCGCCACTCCGCCCAGGCCGCCGTGTTCGCGTCGTTGTCGACCATCACCGGGACCACCAGCCGGGAGGCGATGGCGTCGCGGAGGGGTTCGTCGCGCCACGCGAGGTGCGGGGCGAACAGCACCTTGGAACGGTCCGCGTCGACCCAGCCCGCCGCACCGATGCCGACGGCGTGCACGTCGTGCCGGTCGGAGAGGTCCAGGACCAGTTCGACGATGGTGTCCTCGACGACCTTGGGGCTCTTGGACTTGTCCGGCGTCTCGGTCTTCAGGGTCTCCAGGATGTTGCCGTCGGCGTCGACGACGCCGGCCATCACCTTCGTCCCGCCGATGTCGATGCCGACGGTGGGGACCCGGGGCGCCGTGAGGTGCGAGCGCCGCTCCCTGGTGCCGACGGTCCGCAGGACGGTGGCGCGGGCGGAGCCGCGGTGTGTGAAGTCGCGGTACGTGCTCATCGTCCCTGCGCAGGTCGGGGGGCCGGTCGGTGGTCCGTCCGGCGGCGGACGGCGTCCGCCGCCCACGATTCTGCCATTCCCTCGCCCCCGGAACCGGTCTCCGGGGCGGGGGCGAGGGGTGCCGAAGGGGATTTACGGGGTGTCGTCACCGGCCGGGCGGCCACCGAGGTGGTCCGGCGACGGGGCCCGCTCGAGCTCGTGGCTGAGCTGGTCGAGCTCGCTGCCCCCGGCCATCTGGCGGGTCAGTTCGTCCAGGGTGACGTCGTCCTTGGTGTGGCTTCCGGACATCGCGCCCCGCTTGAGCAGGACGAACCGGTCGCCCACGAGGTAGGCGTGGTGAGGGTTGTGCGTGATGAGGACCACGCCGAGCCCGGCGTCCCTGGCGGCCGCGACGTACTTCAGCACGACCCCGGACTGCTTGACGCCGAGCGCCGCGGTCGGCTCGTCGAGGACGAGGACCTTGGCGCCGAAGTACACCGCGCGGGCGATGGCCACGCACTGGCGTTCGCCGCCCGACAGGGTGCCGATGGGCTGGTCGACGTCGCGCAGGTCGATGCCCATGCGCAGCAGCTCCGCGCGGGTCGTCTCCCGCATCCGCTTCACGTCGAGGCGCTTGAACGGGCCGGAGCCCTTCGTCGGCTCCGAGCCGAGGAAGAAGTTGCGCCAGACCGGCATGAGCGGAACGACCGCGAGGTCCTGGTAGACGGTGGCGATGCCCCGGTCCAGGGCGTCACGCGGGTTGACGAGCGTGGTCTCCTCGCCCTCGATCAGGAACGTCCCGGCATCGTGCCGGTGGAGCCCCGCGATGATCTTGATGAGGGTGGACTTGCCGGCTCCGTTGTCGCCGAGGACGCAGGAGATCTCCCCCGCGCGGACCTCCAGCGAGACGTTCTCCAGGGCCTTGATGTTGCCGTAGTACTTGCTGACGCCGTCGAGCTCGACGAGCGCCGGGCCGGCCGTGTCCCGGGGAGACAAAGACTGAGTGGCCGTCATTTCGTCGCCTCCGCGCGCTTGCGTACCCAATGGTTGAGCAGGGTGGCCAGGAGCAGCATCGCTCCCAGGAAGAACTTGAACCAGTCGGGGTTCCACTCCGCGTACACGATGCCCTTGCTGGTCATGCCGAAGATGATCGCGCCGACCGCGGAGCCGATCGCGGAGCCGTAGCCGCCGGTGATCAGGCAGCCGCCGATGACGGCCGCGATGATGTAGATCAGCTCGTTGCCGACGCCCTCCCCGGACTGCACCACGTCGTACGAGAACAGCAGGTGCTGGCCGGAGACCCAGGCGGCGAAGGCCACCCCGAGGTAGAGCCCGATCCGGGTACGGATCACGGGCACGCCGACCGCGCGCGCGGCGTCGGCCTCGCCGCCGACGGCGAAGATCCAGTTCCCGAAGCGGGTGCGGATCAGGATCCAGGTGGCGATCGCGACGAGCGCGGCCCACCACAGGATGGTGACCTTCAGCTCGACGCCGCCGACGGTGAGGTAGGACGCGAAGACCTTGCGGGCGGAGTCGAAGCCCTCCATGTTCCCGATGGCCTTGGTCGACACCGTGCCGCTGATCAGCTTGGTGAAGCCGAGGTTCAGGCCGGTCAGCATCAGGAACGTGCCGAGCGTGATGATGAAGCTCGGGAGCTTGGTGCGGGTCAGCATGAAGCCGTTGAACGCCCCGAAGCCGAGGGTGACCAGCAGCGACACGAAGACGCCGACCCAGACGTTGGCGGTCATCTGGTAGCTGAACATCGAGGAGATCAGCGCGGAGCTGGTCACCATCACACCGGCGGAGAGGTCGAACTCGCCGCCGATCATCAGGAGCGCCACGGGCGCCGCCATGATCCCGATGGTGGAGGCCGCGTACAGCACCGTGCCGAGGCTGGAGGCCTGGAGGAAGCTGTCGGCGACGATCGCGAAGAAGAGGAAGACGGCCGCGGCCCCGACGACGGAGCCGAGCTCGGGCCTGCCGAGCAGCTTGCGCAGCGGGGAGGTGCGCAGCAGGCGTTCGTCGGTGCGGGGCGCCGCCGGTTGCCCGGTCGCCGTCATCGCGTCCCCCGGTTCGTGTACTCGGCGAGCGCGTCGGCGTCGTCAGCCGTGATGACCTGCGGGCCGGTCAGGACGGGCAGGCCGCCCCCGAGCACGTTCTGGTTGTAGCGGTAGAGCCAGAGCAGGTCGACGGCCTCGTACCCCTGGAGGTAGGGCTGCTGGTCGACGGCGAAGCCGAGCGACTTGTCCTGGAGGCCGGCGGCGACGCTCGCGTTGAGGTCGAAGGTGTCGACCTCGGCCTCGCTGCCCGCGGTCCGCTTCGCCTTGACGGCCGCCGCGGCGAACGGCGCGCCGAGGGTGACGACGGCGTCGATGTCCTTGTCGGCGCTCAGCTTGGCCTCGATGGAGGACTGGACGTCGGGCATGTTGGTGCCGTCGACGTAGAGGTTCTGCATCGTCCCGTCGAAGCTCTTCTCGGCCCCGGCGCAGCGCTGCTCGTGGCCGACGTTGCCCTGCTCGTGCAGGACGCAGAGGACCTTCTTGCGCTTCCGCGCGTTCAGCTCGTCGCCGACGGCCTCACCGGCGATGGACTCGTCCTGGCCGATGTGGGTGAGTGCGCCGAAGGCCTTGGACTCGGCGGAGCCGGAGTTCACCGTGATGACGGGGATGCCCGCCTTGACGGCCTTGGCCACGACGGTCTTCATCGAGTCGGGCTTGGCCAGCGAGACGATCAGGCCGTCGACCTTCTTGTCGATCGCGGTCTGGACGAGCTCGGCCTGCTGCTGGCCCTCGTCGCTGTGCGAGTACAGGAAGTTGATGTTGTCCTTGCCGGCCGCCTGCTTGGCACCCTTCTGGACGATGTCCCAGAAAGTGTCGCCATCACCCGAGTGGGTGACCATGGCGAACGTCCAGCGGGGCGTGTTCACCGCGGACCGGCCCTCGGCGGCCTGCTGGGCCGCGCGCTCCTCCGCCCGCTTGCCGCCGGTGCTGCTGCATCCCGCGAGGGAGGCCGCCAGTACCGCTGCCAGCACGGCGCCCATCGCGCGTACCCCTGTCCGAACCCTTGCCACGACGCCGTGCCCTTCTAGTGCTGCTCGTTGTGCTGCCTGGTGAAGCCGGGCTCGGGACACGTACGCCCGCCGCCCGGCGGGCCAAGTATCCCCGAGCCCGGTCCGGTACGGCCCGGCAGGGGCGCGGGCGCGCCCTTCCGCCGTTCTAGTGACCTAGCATGACCACGTCAACGGTTGGCTCCGAACATTCTGACCGGAGGGACCGCGGCGGGCACTCAGGGCCGGACGAGCAGCTGGAACTCGAAGGCGTACCGCGAGGCGCGGTAGACGTGCGAGCCGAATTCGACGGCCCGGCCTCCGTCGTCGAAGGTGGTGCGCTCCATGGTCAGCAGCGGTGCGCCCGCGGGCTCCGCGAGCAGCTCGCCCTCCTCGGCGGTGGCGGCCCTGGCGCCCACGGACTGGCGGGCGCTGTGCAGCGTGATCCCCGAGGCGCGCATCATCCGGTACAGGCCGGTCGACTCCAGCCGCTCGGTGGAGAGGTCGAGCAGCCCCGGCGGCAGGTGGTTGCGGAGGAGGGCCATGGGCTCGTCGTGCGCGTACCGCACCCGCTCGACGAGATGGACCTCACTGCCCTCCTCCACACCGAGGGCGGCGGCGACCTCCGGCGAGGCCGGCTCGACCCCGTTGCGCAGGACCCGGGTCGCGGGCTTCCGGCCGGCCGTCTCCAGGTCGTCGTAGAGACTGCTCAGTTCGAGCGGGCGCTTGATGCGGCTGTGCACGATCTGCGTACCGACACCGCGCCGGCGCACCATCAGCCCCTTGTCGACGAGCGACTGGATGGCCTGGCGCACGGTGGGCCGGGACAGCCCGAGCCGGGCGGCGAGCTCCAGCTCGTTGCCGAGGAGACTGCCGGGTGCGAGCCGGCCCTGCTCGACGGCCGCCTCCAGCTGCTGGGCCAGCTGGTGGTAGAGGGGGACAGGACTGGTGCGGTCCACACCCAGCCCCAGGGCGGCGGAGTCGGCGGCGGGTTTGGGCACGGCACGGAGCGTACCCCGTACGGCCGCGCCGCACCCTTCGATTTGTCAGGACATATAGTTGACAGTGCGCCTGAGGGGCGGCACGTTGGGTCCATGCGCATCGGACTCATCGGCACGGGCCGGATCGGTTCCTTCCACGCGGGCGTCCTGGCACGGCATCCGAAGGTGACCTCCCTGGCCGTGACGGACATGGACCCCGCGCGCGCCGCACGGACCGCGGCCCGGACGGGAGCCACCGCCGTCGCGTCCGCCGAGGAGGTCATCGGCGCGGGGGTGGACGCCGTGGTGATCACGTCGGCCACCTCGGCGCACGCGGACCTCATCGGCCGGGCGGCACGGGCCGGGCTGCCCGCCTTCTGCGAGAAGCCGATCGCGCTGGACCTGGCGGGAACGCTGGGGGCCCTGCGCGAGGTCGAGCGGGCGGGCAGCGTCCTGCAGCTCGGCTTCATGCGGCGGTTCGACGCGGGGTACGCCGCCGCGCGCACCGCTGTGCGCGGCGGGGCCCTGGGCAGGCTGCACACCGTACGGGCGGCGACGTCCGACCCCGCTCCCCCGCCCGCCGCCTACCTGCCGCTCTCCGGGGGCCTGTTCAGGGACTGCCTGGTGCACGACTTCGACATCCTGCGGTGGGTGACGGGCCGCGAGGTGACCGAGGTGTACGCCACCGGGTCGGACGCCGGGCCTGCGGTGTTCCGGGAGGCGGGCGACGTCGGCACGGCGGCGGCGCTGCTGACCCTGGACGACGGCACGCTCGCCACGGCGACGGCCACCCGGTGCAACGGGGCCGGTTACGACGTGCGCATGGAGCTGGCGGGCGAGCGGGACCAGATCGCGGTCGGCCTCGACCACCGCACGCCGCTCACCTCCACCGAGCCGCAGGGCCCGCCCGCGCCGGCCAAGCCGTGGCCCGGCTTCCTGGAGCGGTTCGCGCCGGCGTACGAGGCCGAGCTGGACGCGTTCCTCGGCGTCGTGCGCGGCGAGCGGGAGAACCCGTGCGACGGCCGGGAGGCGCTGCACGCGCTGCGCATCGCCGAGGCGTGCGAGCTGTCGCGCGCGGAGCGCCGCCCGGTGCGGATGACGGAGATCCCCGAGGCCTGAGGTCCGCTACCAGGCCACGGG
Organism: Streptomyces sp. NPDC057287; assembly: GCF_042667905.1. NCBI lineage: Bacteria > Bacillati > Actinomycetota > Actinomycetes > Kitasatosporales > Streptomycetaceae > Streptomyces > Streptomyces sp. NPDC057287. Next base: position 313,428 of record NZ_JBHUYV010000010.1, read on the forward strand.
CAGGCTCTGCGGCCCCCGGAGCAGCATGCCCGTACGCCAGGGGAGCCGGGCAGGATCCGTGTCGAGCCGCAGCTCCGGGCAGCGCTCCAGGAGCGTCCGGATGGCGATGCGGGCCTCGATGCGGGCCAGTGGCGCGCCCAGGCAGTAGTGGATGCCGTGGCCGAAGGCGACGTGCCCGCGGGCGTCCCGGGTGATGTCGAACCGGTCGGCGTCCGGGTAGCGGGCCGGGTCGCGGTCGCAGTCGGCCATCGCGATCAGGACGAGCTCACCGCCACCGGGGATCACCGTGCCCGAGACGTCGAGCGGCTCGGTGGTGAAGCGGTACGTGGGGGTCTCGACGGGTCCCTCGTAGCGGAGCGTCTCCTCGACGGTATTGCCGATGAGGCCGAAGTCGGCTCTGAGGAGAGAGAGTTGATCCGGGTGGGTCAGCAGACTCAGGACGCCGTTGGAGATGAGGTTGACCGTGGTCTCGTGACCGGCGACGAGCAGCAGCCAGGCCATGCCCATGAGTTCGTCCGCGGAGAGCCGGTCGCCGTCGTCGTCCGACGTGTGGATCAGGGCGCTCATCAGGTCTTCGCCCGGGGCCGCGCGCTTCTCCGCGAGCAGTTCGCCCAGATACGCGGTCATGGCGGCGGTGGCGCCGCTGCGCGCCTCCGCGTCGAGGGACGAGACCGCCGTGTTGGACCACTCGCGGAAGCCCTGCCGGTCCAGGGACGGCACACCCAGCAGTTCGCAGATGACGGTCATCGGCAGAGGGAACGACAACGCCTCCACCAGGTCCGCGCTCCGGCCGGGGCCGTCGAGCATGGAGTCGAGCAGGGCGTCCGTCATCTCCTGGACGCGCGGGGCCATCCGTTCCATCCGACGGGCGGTGAACTCCTTGGCCACGAGCCTGCGCAGCCGGGTGTGGACCGGGGCGTCGTGACTCAGCATCGACGTCCCCGAGGACACCTTGCCGACGCCGAGCGTGGGCGACGCCCTGCGCCACTCCTTGGAGAGCCGCTGGTCGGCGAGGAGGGCCCGCCCCGCCTCGTACCCGACGACGAGCCAGGCCTCCGCGCCCTCCGGGATGCGGACCCGGTGCACAGGGCCGAGGGCGCGTAACCGGGCGTAGACGGGATAGGGGTCGCGAGTGAAGTCGTCACCGAGTTCGCCGAGGTCGAGCAGGACTTCCGTGGTCACGTGATTCCCTTCAGGCCGGTCGGGCGGAGAGCACCGTGCCCTGTGCCACCGCGCACAGTGTCTCGGTCCCTCCGTCGTCCATGGTGTACAGATCACAGCGCACGACGGCCTGCCTGCGGCCGGTGTGGACGACCTCGGCGCGGGCGGTCAGGGTGCGGCCGCTCGCCGGCCGGACGTACTGGATGGAGAAGCCGCCCGTCAGGACCGCGGCTCCGAGGGTCGTCCCGGCGGCGAAGGTGAGCGCGTTGTCGGCCGCGTAGGACAGCACGCCGCCGTGCAGGAAGCCGTTCTGCTGGGTGAGTTCCTCGCGTACGTCGACCTCGAGGACGGCAGCGCCGTCCCCGAACCCGGTGATCCGCGCGCCGACGAGCGCGCTGAACGGCTGGCTGTCGAGGACCTGCTGTGCCGAGTCGAGGGAGAGTTCAGTCATGGACGCCATCCCACCTCACCAGCGCACCGGCAGGCGACGGACCCCCCGGAGCAGCAGCCCGGGCAGCCAGTCCGGCTCATCGGCGTCCGGGTCCCGTTCGAGCCCGGGGCACCGGTCCAGCAGCGCCTGGATCGCGATACGGCCCTCCATCCGGGCCAGCGGGGCGCCCAGGCAGAAGTGGATGCCGTGCCCGAAGGCCAGGTGCCCCTGGGCCTGGCGCAGGATGTCGAAGGTGTCCGGATCCGGATAGCGGTCTGCGTCGCGGTCCCCGGAGCCGAGGGCCACCAGCACCGCCTCGCCCCGGGGAATCACGACGGAGCCGATCGGGACCGGTTCACGGGTGAAGCGGAAGGTCGCTGTCGCGACGGGCCCGTCGTAGCGGAGCATCTCCTCGACCGCTCCGTCGATCAGCTCCGGCCGGGCGCGGAGCAGGGCCAGTTGTCCGGGGTGGTCGAGGAGCGCGCGCACTCCGTTGGCGATCAGGTTCACGGTCGTCTCGTGCCCCGCAACCAGGAGGAGGAAGGCCATGCCGGTCAGTTCGTCGCGCGACAGGCTGTCCCCGTCCTCCACGCGCGCCTGGATCAGGGCGCTCATCAGGTCGTCGCCCGGGGCGCAGCGCTTGTCCTCGATCAGCTCGTCGAGGTAGGCGCCCATGGCGTGGACGGCCTCGTTCTCCTTCTCCGCCGAGACGGGCGTGACGATGGCGTTGGACATCAGCCGGAAGGCGTCCCGGTCGATGTCGGGGACGCCGATGAGCTCGCAGATCACGGTCATCGGCAACGGGAAGGCGAACGCGTCGATGAGGTCGGCGCTCCCGGCGGGCACCATCGCGTCGAGGAGCTCGCCGGTGATCTGCTCGACGCGCGGGCGCAGGGCCTCGATCCGCCGCGCGGTGAACTCGCGTGCGACGAGCTTCCGCAGCCGGGTGTGGTGCGGAGGGTCCAGCTCCAGCATGTTGGCGTTGATCGGGTTGCTCGACACGGACAGGGTCTCCGTCGTCCGCCAGTCCTTGCTGAACCGCGGGTCCGCGAGGGCCGCACGGGCCTCCTCGTAACCGACGATCATCCAGACCCGCTCCAGGTCGTCGGTACGGACCGGGTGCACCGGCCCCTCGGCCCGCAGCTTCGCGTAGTACGGATACGGATTCGCGCTGAAGTCCTCCGCCCCGCGCAGATCGACCACCGACATGGCTCCGCCCCCTCTTCCGGTCCGTCCGGTCCGCGTTCAGCGTAGGCGGCCGTCTCCCGTCCCGTCCTCGTCCTCATGGAGGAGACCGGCGTCGTGGACCAACAGGGCGATCTGGACACGGTTGTTGAGCCCGAGACGGGCGAGGATCCGGGACACGTGCGTCTTCACGGTGGCCACGCTCAGATGGAGGGCCGCAGCGATCTCGGCGTTGGATCCGCCCCGCCCGACGGCAGCGGCCACGTCCTGCTCACGCTCCCCCAGCGTGGCGAACCGCTGCCGGGCGCGTGCGCCGCGGGCCTGCCGGTCGTCCGCGGGCTCACCCGCCGCGCGGGCCATGAGCCGGCGGGTGACCGCGGGCGAGAGGACGGGCTCGCCGGCCGCGACCCGCAGGACCGCCTCGACGATCTGCGCGGGCGGGGTGTCCTTCAATACGAACCCCGCGGCCCCCGCGCGGATGGCACGCAGCACCTGCTCGTCGGCGTGGAAGGTGGTCAGGACGATGACCTCGGGCGCGCCGGGCCGGCGCCGCAGCTCCTCGGTGGCCGCCAGCCCGTCCATCCCGGGCATCCGGATGTCCATGAGCACGACGTCGGGGTGCGCGCGTGCGACGAGGGCGGCGACCTCCGTGCCGTCGGCCCCCTCCCCGACCAGGTCGATGCCGTCGGCGCCGCCGAGCATCAGGGCGAGACCGGCCCGCACGAGCGGGTCGTCGTCGACGACGGCCAGCCGGACCGGTGGTGACTCCGGGGAGTGGGGAGTGCTCATGCGGGCCACGGTAGCCGGGCCCGGACCGTGAATCCGCCGTCGGGCCGGGGCCCGTGGTCCAGACTCCCGCCGGCCAGGCTCGCGCGTTCGGTGAGGCCGATGAGCCCCTGACCGGACCCCGGGACCGGCTCGAAGGGTTCGGCGGGTGCGGGGTTGCCGACCTCGATGGTCAGCCCGTCGCCCGGCCCGCCGGCGACCATGACGCCGACGGGTGCCCCGGGGGCGTGCTTACGGGCGTTGGTCAGGGCCTCCTGCGCGATGCGGTAGACCGTCCGCCCGGTGGCGGCGGGCGCACGGCCCGGTTCGGCGACGGTGTTGTCCAGGGTGACGTCCATGCCGGCCGAGCGGGACTCGTCGATCAGCGCGTCCAGGGTGACGAGGGTGGGCTGCGGCCTGTTGCCCTCGTCGCCGTCGCCCGGGGCGCGCAGGACGCCGATGATCTCGCGCAGGTCCTGCAGCGCCTCGTGGGCGCTGTCGCGGATGACTCCGGCGGCCCTGCCCACCTCGGCCGGGGGCGCGTCGGGCCGGAATTCGAGCGCGCCCGCGTGGACGCTGAGCAGGGTCAGCCGGTGGGCGAGGACGTCGTGCATCTCGCGGGCGATGGCCTCCCGCGCCAGCCGCTGGGCCTGCTCGGCGCGGAGAGCGGCCTCGGCCTCGGCCCGGCGGGCGCGTTCGCGCAGGGTGACGACCAGCTGCCTCCGCGACCGTACGACCATGCCCCAGCTGAGCACCAGCAGGACCAGCAGGACCCCGATGATCGTGGCGGCGACGAAGGAGGTGGCGGGGTCCGGGCGCACCATCGGCTGTGCGGGGGCCGCGAGGAGGGCGAGCGCGCCGACGGCGGCCACCGGCTTGAAAGGACGGTGCACCGCCAGGCTGAAGAGCGCGATCAGCATCGCTCCGGCCGCGACCGGTTCCACGACGCCCAGCACCGTGAGACCCGTGGCGATCACCACGGGCCACCGGCGCCTCACCCAGAGGGCGCAGCAGGCGGCGGCCCCGAGCAGGCAGTCGACGAGCACGACGCCGTCGGGGGTGGTGTGGTCGGCGTCGATCGCGGAGACGGCGAGGATCCCGACCCCCGCGGCGCAGAGGAAGAGCGTGATGTCCACGGCCCAGTCCCGCACGGTCCGGCGCGGCCTGCCCGGGTGCCCGGGCGTCTCGTGATCGGCCAGCGCCGAGGGCAGCAGCCAGGGGTATTCCGTACGGGTCATGTCGACAAAGCTACGCAGTCGGCAGGCTCTGCCGGGCACTTCCGTCCCAGGGAGATACCGAAGTCGTACGGTCCGATACTTCCGTCGGGGTCGGGCAGACCGGTGGCCGACGCGGGCCCGGGGTGGCCGGCCCCAGGCTCGGACCATGAAGAAATTCGTGGAGACGGCCGGATTCCTCGTGTTCGCACAGGGCGCCGCCGGGCTGCTGTACGAGTGGACGGGCTGGTTCCGGCTGTGGGCCGTGGTGGCGAGGCTCGACTTCCTCGACGGCTACGGACTCTTCGTCAGCATCGTGCTGGTGGTGACGGGCGGTGCCGTGATGATCGCGGCGGACTCCCTCAGGACGTGACGCTCCGACGCCCCCACGCGGTGCCGGCCAGCACGAGCACCGCGCCCAGCACACCCAGGGCGCCGAGGCGCTCACCCCCGATCGCGATGCCGGCGGCGGCGGCCCAGAGCGGCTCGGTACCGAGCAGCAGGCTGACGCGGGACGGCGACGTGCGGCGCACCGACCACATCTGCACGAAGAACGCGAACAGCGTGCAGAAGACCGACAGGAAGAGCAGCCCCGCCCACTCCGTGGCACCGAAGCCCGCCGCAACCGTCCAGGGCGCGGGACCCGTCCCGGGAACGGCGGCCAGCACGGCGAAGACGGCGACCGCACTGCCGAGCTGCACCGTGGTCAGGGAGAGCGAGTCGGCGTCCTGGACCGCCTTGATGCGGGCCATCGCCAGGACGTGGACCGTACGGGCGAGCGCCGCGAGCAGCATCAGGAGATCGCCTGCCGAGGGGCTGGTGAAACCACCGCCCTGGGTCAGCAGCACCACACCGACGACCGAGAGACCGGCCGCCGCGAGGAACGCCGACGGCGGCCGGACGCGGGTGACGGCCGCCTCGGCCAGAGGGGTGAAGATCATCGTGAGGCTGATGATGAGCCCCGCGTTGGTGGCCGACGTGTGGACGACGCCGTACGTCTCCAGCAGGAAGATCCCGCTGAGCACCAGCCCCAGCACACCCGCGCCCCGCCACTGCGCGCCGCTCAGCGCCCGCAGCCCGCGCCACCCCGCGACGGCCAGCGCGGGCAGCACGATCGCGAAGCGGAGCACGAGCACGGCGATCACGGTGTGCGTCGTGGTGATGCCCTTGGCCGCGAGGTAACTGGCCCCCCAGACGGCGGCGACGAGCAGGAGCGGAAGGTCGGTGACCCACGCGCGCCGGGACGGGGCGAGAGCGGGCAGGACGGCAGAGGACACCTGGTTCTCCTGGTTCTCCACAAGAGGAACGGTGTGGAGACCTCGCCGGCTCACACAGGGAGCAATCACCGTACCGAACGGACAGTCCCCTCGGGAACCTCTGTCCAGCGGGTGATCCGGCCGTCTGTTCGCAGGGGTCGTCACCGGCCGAAGCGGTCTCCCGGCGGTACCGCCTCCTCCTAGAATGTCGGTCTTGGGACGCTCGGACACACGGAGTTGGCACATGGGTGGAGCGCGGCTGGACGGACGGGTCGAGCGGGGGAACCAGACCAGGCAGCTGGTGCTGGGGCGCGCGGTCCACGTCGCCTCGACCGAGGGGCTGGAGGGCCTCTCGCTCGGCCGGCTCGCCACGGAGCTGAAGCTGAGCAAGAGCGGTGTCTTCGCCCTCTTCGGCTCCAAGGAGGAGCTGCAGCTCGCCACCGTGCGTGCCGCCGTCACCGTCTTCGTCGAGCACGTGCTGACACCGACCCGGGCCGTTCCGCCGGGTCTGGGCCGCGTCTGGCGGATGTGCGAGAGCTGGCTCTCCTACTCCCAGCGCCGGGTGTTCAGCGGTGGCTGCTTCTTCTACGCGACGATCGCCGAGTTCGACTCCAGGGAGGGGAAGGTGCACGACGCGCTGGCCTCCACCCAGACGGGCTGGGTGACGTTCGTGGAGGAAACCGTCGAGGAGGCCAGGGTGCGGGGTGAACTCGCCGCCGACACGGACGTCTCGCAGCTGGCCTTCGAGCTCATCGCGTTCATGGAGCTGGCCAACGCGGAGTCGGTACTGCACAACAACAGCCCCGGATACACGAAGGCGACGCGGGCCATCCTGGGGCGGCTGCACGCAGCCGCCACCGACCCCTCGCTGCTTCCGGCAGTTCCCGGGCGAATGTAGCCGCACGATCGTTCGTATAGTTATATGGTCGGCGGGAGGCCGGACCACGGATCCGGCCCGTCCACCTCGACGGAGGTACGGCCATGCCGTCCCGCATATGGAAGACGTCCTGGAAACACGGTCCGGCGGCGCGGAGCACCGGCCTCGGCCCGGCCGTCATCGTCAGCGTCACCGAATTCGTCACGCACCGCCCGTGGGGCACTCCCGCCGTCGCCGCCGAGGGCCTGCGTCTGCGGCGCGGCTGGCCGCAGACGTCCGGGGCGGTCGCCATCCGGCTCTGGATGGACACCGGCCTCCGGCTGAACCGCTCGGGGTCGGTCACGGTCTGGACCGACGAGGCCTCCCTGTCGGCGTTCGTCGCACGCCCGGACCATGCGCGCGTCGTCCGGGCGTTCCGGGGACGCGGAGTGATGCGGTCGGCCCTCACTGAGATCGCTCCGGCCGGCCTCTCCGCCGCCCCGCCGGCCGCGGCGTCCGACCCCTCCGCCGCTCCGTCAGGTCCCTCCGCCGGCTCCGGGTTGGCACCGGCCTGGGCCTACGCCGAGCGGATCCTCACCGGCACCGAACCCTGGAGCTGAGAGACAGCCATGGACATCGTGCTGCTCGACCGCACCGCCGTCCTGGAATCCGTCCGCGTCGTGGACGCGGCCCGCCCGGGCGACTGGCGGCGGCCGACCCCGTGCGACCGGTGGACCCTGCGGGAACTGGTGGAGCACATGGCCGCACAGCACTACGGCTTCGCGGCGGCGGCGCGCGGAGAAGGAGCGGACGCCGCCGCCCGGCGGCCTCCGGAGCTCGGGGACGACCCCGCCGGCGCCTACCGGACCGCCGCGACGGCCCTCCTGGAGGCCTTCGCCTCCTCCGGCCGGCCCGAACGGCCCTTCAGGCTGCCGGAGATCAGCGCCCGGCCGGTGCCCGCGCGCAGAGCCGTCGGATTCCACCTCGTCGACTACGTGGCGCACTCCTGGGATGTGGCCACCGCACTCGGGCTTCCGGTCCGTCTGCCGGAACCCGTGCTCCGGGCGGCCCTGCCGATCGCCCGTGCCGTACCGGACGGCGACGTACGGCGTGCGCCGGGCTCCGCGTTCCGCCCGGCTCTGCACCTGGGCGAAAGGCCCCTTCCTGACGGATCCGGCACGCTGCCGCTGATCCTGGCGGCCCTGGGCCGCGACCCCGGCTGGACACCGCCGCAGGGGCCGTGACCCGCAGCCCCGGCTGGGCACCGCACAGGGCCGTGACCTGCGGCCCGGTCTCCTCAGACGTCGCCGACGGTCCCGAACCGCGCAGGCCCGACGGGCCGGTAGGTGTGGATACTGATGCCGCTGCCGGTGGTCCGCGCGTCGGTCAGCTCGTAGGCCGTCGGCTGCCCGCCGTCCGGGAAGAGCCGCTTGCCGCTGCCCAGGTACACCGGGTGGACGAGCAGGTTGACCTCGTCGATCAGACCGTGCGGCATGAGGGACCGCGCGAGCACGCCGCTCCCGTGGATCTGCAGCTCGCCTTCCGCCGTCTCCTCCTTCAGCCGCGCGATCCCGGAGGTCAGGTCTCCGGAGACGACGGTGGTGTTCTCCCACGCGGGGTCGGTCAGGGTGGTGGAGACGACATGCTTGGGCAGCGTGTTGAGACGGGAGGCGATCGGGTCGAGCGGGTCGGTGACCCGGGGCCAGTAGGCCGAGAAGATGTCGTACGTACGCCGCCCGAGGAGGTAGGCGCCCGAGCGGTCGAAGACCTCGTTCATGAAGGCCGCCATTCCCTCGTCCGCGAAGGGTGCCAGCCAGCCGCCGTGACGGAACCCGCCGGCGGTGTCCTCATCGGGGTCCCCGGGCGCCTGCATCACTCCGTCGAGGGACACGAACGTGGTGAGAGTCAGCTTCGCCATGGTCCTGCTCCTCCGCCTCGCGGCCACGGATCGCGGCGGCCCGGGTGCCTCGGCCTGCCCTACCCCACTGTCGGGCGGAATCCACCGGACCGCCCGGTGAGCGCCGCCGCCCTGCCGCACCCGCAACCCCACCCGGACCGGGAGGGACCCGCGCGCCGCGCCCGGCGGCCGGTCCTACGCTGGCGGGGACGGTACGCGAACGAAATGGGAGACCATGAGCCAGACACCGCCCCCGGTCCGCAACCTCCATGACGGCAGCACCATCCCCGCGGTGGGCCTCGGCACCTGGCCGCTCGACGACGAGGCGGCCGAGAAGGCCGTCGCCGCTGCGCTGGAGACCGGCTACCGGCTCGTCGACACCGCACTGAACTACGGGAACGAGACCGGCACCGGCCGCGGGATCACTCGCTCCGGGGTGCCGCGTCAGGAACTCCTCGTCACGACCAAGGTGCCCGGCAGGCACCACGGATACGAGGAGACGCTGGCCTCCTTCGAGGAGTCCCGGAGCAATCTGGGCCTGGACTACGTCGACCTGTACCTCATCCACTGGCCACTGCCCCGGGTGGACAAGTACGTGGACAGCTGGAAGGCGATGATCAAGCTCCGCGAGGACGGCCTCGTACGCTCCATCGGCGTCTCCAACTTCACGGCGGAGCACCTGGACCGGCTGGAGCGGGAGACGGGTGTACTGCCCGTGGTGAACCAGATCGAGATGCATCCGCTGCTCCCGCAGGAGGAGCTGCGCGCCGTGCACGCCGCGAAGGGCATCGTCACGGAGAGCTGGAGTCCGCTGGCCCGGGGGCGGCAGGTACTCGAAGCCCCGGAGGTGATCGCCGCCGCCGAGGCCCACGGGGTGACGCCGGGGCAGGTCGTGCTGCGGTGGCACACCCAGCTGGGTGCGGTGCCGATTCCCAAGTCCGCCGATCCCGGGCGCCAGCGGGAGAATCTCGACCTGTTCGGCTTCGAGCTGACCCAGCAGGAGCTGGACCGCATCGGAGCCCGGCCGTCACACCGATTCGGCGGGGACCCCGTCACGCACGAGGAGTTCTGACGCCGGCTGTCCGGCACGACGCTGCCACTGCCGGCGGCTGACGGCGCGGCGGTCAGCGGCCGGCGGAGGACGGCGCGGCGGTCAGCGGCCGGCGGAGGACCCGGCGGGAGACCGCACCGGCGGTCATCGATTGCGGGGGGTGACCTCCGACATCCGGGACCAGTCGTCCCCGGGCACCTCCATGTTGATGATCTCCGGGACCTCGCTGACGAGCTCGGACATGGTGTCGATCGCCGCCTTGAAGTGGTCGGAGTTCACGTGCGCCACGCCCGCCTCCTGCGAGGCGAACGCCTCGAGCAGGACGAACTGGTCCGGGTTCTCGACGCTGTAGGACCAGTCGAAGAAGAGGTTCCCCGGCTCCTGACGGGTGGCGAGGGTGAAGTCCTCCACGGCCGGGAGCCAGTTGTCCCGCTCGGCGGTGCGCACGGTGAACTTGACGGCGATGAAGATCATGGCGACTCCTGCTCGGGACGACGACGTGCCGACCAGGGTCCCATATCCCCACAGGCCGGGTACGAACCGGCACACCCGCGCGCAGCAGGCGTGGTGGTCAGGGGTGTCGCCGTCGGAGGGTGCCGGATCAGAGGGGTGGGGCCGGCGCCCTGCACCGGCCCCTCGGAGCGTTCCGCTCACCGCCGCGCCCCCACGGGTCCGGCGGCCCGGTCAGGCGAGAAGTGCCCCCCAGACGCCGCGGATGTGCGCCGCCATGTCGATGGAGGGGTCGCTGAGCCACTGGAGCTGGATGCCGTCGGACGCCGCGATCAGCGCCGAGGCGGCGAACCGCGGGTCGAGGCCGGCGGGGGCGCGCCCTTCCCTCTGTTCCGTCACGACGTGCTCGGCGATGCCGTCGCGAAGGAGCGCGAAGCGCTTCCGGAAGTACGCGTGGGCCGGATGCGCGGGGTCGGTCGAGGCCGCGGCGAGAGTGACGTAGAGGCGGACGCGGGGTGAGTTCGCCGCGTTCGCCGTCAGGGCCCGGGCCAGGAACTCCCCCGGATCGGACACCGCCCCCGGGGACCGGTAGCGCGCTTCGGCCGCCTCGTCGCCGGCGCGCAGGACCTCGGTCAGCAGGTCGTCCTTGGACGTGAAGTAGTGCATCAGACCGGTGAGGCTGATTCCGCACTCCCCGGCGACCCTCCGCAGGGTGGTCGCCCGTTCGCCCTCCCGGCCGAAGATCTCCAGGGTCGCCCTGAGGATCTCGTCCCGCTTGGCGGCCCCCTTCGGGTACAGGTTTCGCTCTCTCACGCGGTCACTCTAGGTCCTGTCCGGCGGCGCATGCCGGGCGGCCCACCGGCGCTCGATCGATGCAGCGACCCGCCGGCCAAGGAGCTGGGCGGAGCAGGCGGGGACCGCCGATAAACACCTCGACATCGGGCGGGTGATCAGGGACGCTTCGCGCGATGACCAGAATCGATGACACACCGCCCGCGTGGGACGAGCGCACCCAGCTCACCACCTTTCTCGACTACGCACGTGACACCACGCGCGCCAAGTGCGACGGCGTCTCCGCGGAGAACGCACGCAGGGCCCTGCTGCCGGGCTCACCCCTGATGACGATGAGCGGAGTGGTCAACCACCTCCGCTGGGTCGAGTACTACTGGTTCCAGGTGGTCTTCCTCGGCGAGGAGGACCAAGGCCCCTGGACCGATGAGGACCCCGACCGCGAGATGCGTGTCGCCGTCGACTTTCCGCTCACGCAGCTGCTCGACGAATACGCCGAACAGAGCGCCCGCTACCGCGATCTGGTCGCCGGCAACGGCCTGGACGCGCAGGCCCGGCGAGCCGTCCGCAACGGCCTCCACGTCGACCTGCGCTGGATCCTCCTCCACCTCACCGAGGAGACGGCCCGCCACAACGGCCACCTGGACATCCTGCGCGAGATGCTCGACGGCAAGACCGGCGATTAGACCCGGCGGAGACCACGGGCGGAGCCGGAGTCGGATCGAGGCGACGGCGCCGGCGCCGGCGCCGTGGAAGAGGTAGCCGCCTCCCTCGTCGGAAGGCGGCCCGCCGGCCCTTCGGGCCGCCGTGGCGGCCGGGCCGCGTGCGCGAGGTCCGCCACCGAGGCGGCCGGCACGGATGCGCTCCATGACCGGAACGGGCTGCGGAGCCTCGCGCCACCGGCCCGGAGTGATCAGCAGGGCCGGGGCGCGGCGCCCGCCCTCACCGGAGGTGGATCGTGGCGGGACATCCCTTGCTCCAAAAAACAGTACACCGTACTGTTTCTTGGCAACCGCAGGCCGCCTCACCGCGCGCCCCGTACGGCCACGTGCGCCGGAGGTGTCGCGCGGCCGGCGCCGCCGGCGATCCGCACCCGCGCCCCGTACGACGCAAGGAGAAGGCATGACCGACTCGGACCGCACGAGCGAAGCATCACCCCAGGAGACGGTCGCCCGGCTCGGTCTCGGCGAGAAGGCCGCGCTCACGACCGGTGCGGGCTGGTGGCACACGACCGCGCGGCCGGAGGCCGGGATCCCCGCGGTCCGCCTCTCCGACGGTCCGCACGGGCTGCGGCTCCAGAGCGGCGCCGCCGGTGACCACCTGGGCATCAACGGCAGCGCCCCCGCCACCTGCTTCCCTCCGGCCGTGACCCTGGCGTGCACCTGGGACAGCGAGCTGGCGGGCCGGGTCGGTGACGCGCTCGCCCGCGAGTGCCTCACCCACGGCGTGCACGTGCTGCTCGGCCCGGGCATCAACATCAAGCGCAGCCCTCTGTGCGGGCGCAACTTCGAGTACTTCTCCGAGGACCCCCTGCTCAGCGGGGTCCTCGGCGCGGCCTGGGTCAAGGGGCTGCAGGCGCAGGGGGTCGGCGCCTCGGTGAAGCACTTCGCCGCGAACAACCAGGAGACCGGCCGCATGACGGTCAGCGCGGACATCGACACGCGCACCCTGCGCGAGGTCTATCTGCCGGCCTTCCACCGGGTGGTGACCGAAGCCGAACCGTGGACCGTCATGTGCGCCTACAACCGGATCAACGGCGTCCACGCCTCGCAGGATCCGTGGCTGCTGACCGACGTGCTGCGGGGCGAGTGGGGGTACGAGGGCCTCGTCGTCTCGGACTGGGGCGCCGTGCTCGACCGCGCGGCGGCGCTCGCCGCCGGGCTGGACCTGGAGATGCCGTCCTCGTCGGGAGCCGGCCCCGCCCGGGTGGCGGCGGCCGTGGGATCCGGAGAGCTGGACGAGGCGGACGTGGACCGCGGCGCCGTCCGCGTCGTCGAGCTCGCCCGCAAGGCCGCCGCGCACGCCCGCCCCGGCGCCGCCTTCGACCCGGACGCCCACCACGAGCTGGCCCGCGAGGTCGCCGCCCGGGGCGCCGTCCTGCTCAGGAACGAGGGAGGAGTCCTGCCCCTGGACCCGGCGGCGGCCCAGCGCATCGCCGTCGTGGGGGAGTTCGCGCGCACCCCTCGCTATCAGGGCGAAGGCAGCTCTCGCGTGACCCCGACCCGTCTCGACGACGCCCTGAGCGCGATCACCCGCTCCGCCCCCGCCGCACAGGTGACCTTCGCGCCCGGCTTCCCCGTGGACGCACCGGACGACGACGTGACCGCTCTGCGCGAGGAGGCGGTGCGCGCGGCGGCAGCGGCGGACGTGACCGTGCTCTTCCTCGGCCTCCCGCCGAGCTACGAGTCCGAGGGTTTCGACCGCGAACACCTGGAACTCCCATCCACGCAGACCGAGTTGCTGGAAGCCGTCACGGCGGTGAACCCCCGCACGGTCGTGGTGCTCGCCAACGGCGGCGTGGTCCGGCTGTCCGGCTGGATCGATCGCGTACCGGCCGTCCTGGAGGGCTGGCTGCTCGGTCAGGCGGGCGGCTCGGCCACCGCGGACCTGCTGTTCGGGCGGGCCAACCCGTCGGGGCGCCTGGCGGAGACGATTCCGCTGCGGCTCGCCGACACCCCGGCCCACCTCGGATGGCCCGGCGAGAACGGTCACGTCGCCTACGGCGAGGGCCTGTTCGTCGGATACCGCTACTACGACGCCCGCGAGGCGGAGGTCTCCTTCCCCTTCGGGCACGGCCTGTCGTACACCACCTTCGACTACAAGGACCTGCGGGTGTCCCGCGACGACACCGGCTTCGACGTCACCGTGACCGTCAGCAACACCGGGGAGCGCGCCGGCCACGAGGTCGTGCAGGTCTACACCTCCGCGCCCGGCTCGCGTGTGACGCGGCCGGTGAGGGAGCTGCGCGGCTTCGCGGCCGTACGCCTCGAACCCGGTGAGAGCCGGCCCACCACCGTGCGCGTCGCCCGCTCCGGACTCGCCCACTTCGACACGGCGGCCGACGCCTGGCTCGTCGAGGGACTCGACCACCGCTTCGACGTCGGCGCCTCCAGCCGGGACATCAGGCTCAGCGCGACGGTCGCGGTCGAGGGCGACGCGTTCGCCCCCGAGCCGGGGCCCGACTCGACCCTCGCCGAGTGGTTCGCGCACCCGGTCGGCGGGCCCGCGCTCGCGGAACTCCTGCGGCGCGTCGAGGAGTCCGTGCCGGGCGGCCTCCCGAAGGAGGACAGCCCCTGGCACAAGATGGTGGCCGGGATGCGGCTCGGCCAGCTCGCCGGGATGCCGATCGTTCCCGTGGACCAGGACGACGTCCGGGAACTGGTGGAGAAGGTCCGCCGGGCGGCGCGGGGGTAGGCCCGCGCCCGGGACCTCGCCGCCTGACCGCCGGGCGGTCAGGCGGCGAGGTCCCGGGCGACCGTCCGGAACCCGCAGTTGCCACTGCTGGAGGCCGGCGTGTTGGCCGAGCGGGCGGCCACCCGGTAGCGGTGGCAGTACGAGTGGTGGCACAGGTACGAACCGCCGCGCATGACGCGCCGTTCCCCGCCGCCGGGGCCCTCGGGGTCGGCGGCGGGCGAGCGCGCGTAGTAGTCGGCGGCGAACCAGTCCGCGCACCACTCCCAGACGTTTCCGGCGACTTCGTGCAGGCCGTGGCCGTTCGGCGGGTACGCCCGCACCGGTGCGGTCCCCAGCCAGCCGTCGTCACCGGTGTTGCTGTGCGGGAAGACCCCCTGCCAGATGTTGCACACCCACTGTCCGCCGGGGGTGAGCTCGTCCCCCCACGCGAAGCGGCGGCCTTCGAGGCCACCGCGGGCCGCGTACTCCCACTCGGCCTCGGTGGGAAGCCGGCGGCCCGCCCAGGCGCAGTAGGCCGCCGCATCGTGCCAGGCCACGTGTACGACCGGGTGGTCCGGTTCCGCCGTGGACAGGGGGCCGTAGGGGTGGCGCCAGTCGGCCCCCCGGACGTCCAGCCACCACGGCGCGACCGGGTCGGCTCCCACCACGTCCGCGCGTCCGGCGGCGACCGCCAGGTGGAAGACCGCCGAGTGCCCCGCCCGCTCGGCGACGGTCGCGTACCCGGTCTCCGCCGCGAAGGCGCTGAACATCGCCACGGTGACGGCCGTCGCGTCGATGCCGAACGGCCTCACCCGCACCGTGTGCACGGGCTGTTCGCCGTCCGCCGGATAGCCCTCCCCGAAGGCGTCCCCCATCCGGAACTCACCTCCGGGCAGCCGCACCTCGTCATGCGCGGGTGGCTCGGGCGCCGGGCTCGGGAGCGGTGGGCCGGGCAGGGAAGTGCGGGTCACCGATGCGCAACAAACCATTGACGTCTCCATGGCGCGATTATATGAATGTGCACATAGGTGAAGTCGCACATAGGAGCTGCATCCGTGAAGTTCGAACACGTCCTGCTGGCTCTCCTGGCGCGGCGCCCGCACAGCGGCTATGACCTGCGCAAATGGCTGGAGGTCGAAGGGCAGTTCCTGTGGGCACGCGCCCACCACAGCCAGATCTACCGCAAGCTCGGACAGATGGAGGCCGACGGCTGGGTGCGTCACGAGGTCGACGAGCGGGAGGGCCGTCCGGACGCCAAGGTGTACCGGCTGACCCCGGAAGGGCGCGCCGCCCTCATGGAGTGGATCCGCTCCCCCTACGAGCCCCCGAGCCGCTTCCAGGAGATCGACTTCCTGGCGAGGTTCAGCACCGCCGCACCGCTGGACCACGAGGCGGCCGTCGGGATCGTCAGGACCGAGCTCGACTACCGCCGGGCGCAGATCGCCCGCAACCGCGGCCGCGACCGCACCCTGCGCTACGAGGACCCCGTGCCGGGTCTCGACCGGGAGACGGACCGGCAGGTCCACACGGCGCTCCACGAGCTCGGCGCCGCGGGCATGGACCGCTGGGTCGCCTGGCTGGAGCAGACCCTGCACCGACTGACCGAGGGAAAGCCCGTCCGATGAAAGCAATCATGGTGATGTTCGACAGCCTCAACCGGCACATGCTGCCGCCGTACGGAGGTGACTGGACACACGCCCCGAACTTCGCCCGCCTCGCCCGGCGGGCGGTGACCTTCGACAACGCGTACGCCGGGTCGATGCCCTGCATGCCGGCGCGCCGCGAGATCCACACCGGGCGGCACAACTTCCTCCACCGCAGCTGGGGCCCCCTGGAGCCGTTCGACGACTCCATGCCGGAACTGCTCAAGCAGAACGGCGTCCACACACACCTCGCCAGCGACCATCCGCACTACTGGGAGGACGGCGGGTCGACCTACCACGGCCGCTACACCACCTGGGAGTTCTTCCGCGGGCAGGAGGGCGACCCGTGGAAGGGCCAGGTGGCGGACCCCGGGACACCGGACGACCTGAAGCGGATGCGGTTCGGCACCTACCGCCAGGACTGGGTCAACCGGCCGCACATGGCGACGGAGGACCGGCACCCGCAGACCCTCACCTTCGACGCCGGGATCGAGTTCATCCACACCAACCGGGATGCCGACCGGTGGTTCGTGCAGATCGAGACGTTCGACCCGCACGAGCCCTTCTTCAGCCACCAGCGGTACAAGGACCTGTACCCGCACGACTACGAGGGTCCGCACTTCGACTGGCCCGACTACAAGAGGGTCGTCGAGGCGCCCGAAGAGGTGGAGCACGGCAGGATGGAGTACGCGGCGCTCCTGTCGATGTGCGACCACTCGCTGGGACGCGTGCTGGACACCATGGACGAGCTGGACCTGTGGGACGACACGCTCCTGGTCGTGTGCACCGACCACGGTCTCCTGCTGGGTGAGAAGGGCTGGTGGGGCAAGAGCGTCCAGCCCTGGTTCAACGAGCTCGTCCACCTGCCGCTCTTCGCGTGGGACCCCCGCGCGGCGAATGCGGGCACCCGGCACGAGGCGCTGGTCCAGACCGTCGACCTCGCCCCCACCTTCCTGGAGTTCTTCGGGGTGGACCGCCCCGGTGACATGCAGGGCCGGCCACTGCCGATCGCCGAGGACACCCCGGTGCGCGAGGCGGGCCTCTTCGGCATGCACGGTGGCCACGTCAACGTGACGGACGGCCGTCACGTCTACATGCGGGCGCCCGTCGATCCCGGCAACGCACCGCTCCACGAACACACGCTGATGCCGACCCACATGCGGGGCCGCTTCTCCCCCGCCGAGCTCGCGGACCTGGAGCTCGCCGAGCCGTTCACCTTCACCAAGAACATCCGTACGCTCCGCGTCCCGGGCCGCACCCTGTTCAACCCGTACCACCACGGCACGCTCCTCTTCGATCTCGAGACCGACCCCGAGCAGCGGACGCCCCTGGTCGACGACGAGGCCGAACTGCGCATGGCCGGGCTGATGGTGGGTCTGATGAGGGCCAACGACGCACCGGCCGGCCAGTACGAGCGCCTGGGCCTCCCGGCCGAGGGGCCGGTGACGACGGAACACCTCCTGGTCCGCGCCCAGCGCGACCGGGCGGAGCGCGCCGCGCAGCCACTTCCCCGCGCCGAGGACTACCCCGCGGGACGCCTCTCGCTGCGCACACCGCTCAAGGCCCTGATCGCCGATCCGGCCGCCGTCGAGGTACTGCGCAGGCGCCTGCCGGGCGTCGTCGACTCCGAGCTGCTCCAGCTGCTCGACGCCACTCCGCTCATCGACGTGGCCGCGATGGCGGGGCCCCTGTTCCCTCCGGCGTCCCTCCGTCTGGTCGCCGAGGAGCTCGCCGGGCTCTGAGACCGCCCGCCCTTCCGGGCCGGTGACGGGGATGCCGCCCCGTCACCGGCGTACAGCCTCTCCCGCCCGCAGACCTACCCGCAGAGAAAGAGACGGCACAATGCCCCAGCTTAGTCAGGGCCCCGTCATGCCCGGATCCGTGTCGCACGTCCAGGGCCGAGGACGACAACTCACCCTCCTCGGCGGCACCATGCTGATCGACAGCACCGAGGCGAGTCTGGTCAGCAGCCTCTTCCCCCTCATCAGGCAGTCGCTCGGGGTCTCCCTCGGAGCGCTGGGCATCCTGACCGCCGCCGGCAAGGTCGTCGGCGCGTTCACCGGGCCCTTCTGGGTGTGGGCCGCCCAGCGCTGGTCCCGCAAGAGCGTGCTCGTCCTGGCCACCGGCCTGTGGGGGGTGTGGGGCGTGGCCGCGGGCTTCTCCCAGAACTTCACGCAGCTGCTGGTGCTCTACACCATCCTCGCGGCCGGGTACGCCGCCGCGCATCCCATCGTCTCCGAACTCATCGGAGACCTCTTCGCAGGAACCTCCCGCGGCCGCGCCGTCGGCATCGTCTACGGGGCGATATCCCTGGTCAGTGCCGTGATCGGGCCGCTCAAGGGACAGCTGGCGGGCGTGGACGAGGGATGGCGCTGGGGCCTGTGGGGCGTGGGCGCCTTCAACATCCTCCTCGGCCTCTGCCTCTGGATCTGGTTCCGCGACCCGGGGCGGGGGGCGTCGGAGGAGCAGCTGGCGGGCCTCGACCGCGCCACCCTCGACAGGCACGCGAAGCTCACCCGGGCCAAGGTCCTCTCGCTCCTCGGCATCCGCAGCTTCGTCATCCTCCTCGTGTCCCGCCTGCTCTCCGGGCATCTCCTGGTGGGCACCTTCGGTGTGGTCTACCTGGTGGACGTCTACGGCTTCAGCACGCAGAAGGCCTCGATCGTCCTGCTGCCGTTCGGCGTCGGCTACTTCCTGGGCACGGTCCTGGGAGGCTTCGCGGCCGACCGGGTCAACCGCCGCAGCCCACGCCACGGGCTGGTCGCGATCCTCCAGGCGGCGCAGTTCGCCTTCGCCCTCTTCGCCTTCCTGGGCACACAGTTCGACTACGGGAACATCGCGGTGTTCTGCGTGTTCTTCGCGCTCATCGGAGCCGCCCAGGGGGTCAACCCCAGCGTCAACCGGCCCATGGTCATGGCCATCACCCCGCCGGAACTGCGCGGAGCCGCCTTCGCCCTGTACGTCTCCGTCTTCGAGGCGATCGCCTGGGCGGCCTTCAGCCTGGGGGCTGGCTTCCTGGGTGACGCCGTGGGACTCCGTACGGTCTTCCTGTGGGTCCTGGTGATCCTCATGGTGGTCAACGGCGCGTTCCTGACCCTGCTCCACCGCCCGTACGCCGACGACGTCGCCCGCGTCCAGCGCGTACTGTCCGCGCGGCGCGAGGAGGCACTGAGCGGCACGTCGCCCTCGTAAGGGGACGGAAGCGCGGCCGGGCAGGCTCAGGACCCGGGGCCGCGCCCCGAGGAAGCCCCCTGGAGGGGGTTCGCCGGGTTCCGGGTCAGCATCGTCGCCCCCAGCACCGTCAGCGTGTGGATCACGGTGTTGCCGTGGCGGTGGCTGGTGATGAGCCCGGCGTCGCGCAGGGCCGTGGTGTGATGCGTCGCGGTCGCCGGAGAGACTCCGGCCCGCCGGGCGGCCTCCGTGGTGGTCGCCCCGGCGGCCGCGGCCTGCAGGACCGCGGCACGGGCCCGTCCCAGCAGCACCTGCAGGGACGGGGAGCCGGCGCTCTCGGCCGCGGTCCTCGCCGGCCCGGTGGGAACCTCGTGGCGCAGGGAGTAGATGAGGACGGGGGGCAGCCCCGGATCCGCGAGGGAGATCGGCCCCTTCCAGCAGAAGTACGACGGGATGAGCAGCAGCCCGCGGCCCTCCAGCCGGATGTCGTGATCGGTCGGATACGCGCTGACCTCCAGCCGCGGGTGCTTCCACCGGACGGTCGGGCCGAGCCCTTCGAGCAGGCCCTCCGTGCCCCCGTCGAGCAGGTGGCGGGCCAGCCGCAGCCGCTCGGTGTGCAGGCTCTCGCGCACCCACTCCTCGTGGGGTGCGATGACGGTCCGGTGATAGGCGCGCAGGACGTCCACCAGCTCGCCCCGGCCCTCCCTCTCCGTCAGCCGCCCCAGGCGGGCGGGCACCCGTACGACCCGTGCGAGGGCGGCGAGTTGGGCCGCGACCTGGTCCGGTGGTGTGGCGAGAATGGCGTCCAGCCCTGCTTCGAGCCCCGCCGTGCCCTCCAGCGGGGTGAGGAAGTCGGGGAAGTAGGAGGCGCGCGGGTAGAGAGGCAACAGGACCCGCCTCACCACGCCTTCGAGCCCCGCTTCCCGCAGCCGCTCACGCGCGGGGTGGTACCAGTGCGCGTACGCCCCACGGCCCAAGGGGGTCTGGAAGCGATGCAGGCTGGACGCGATCTCCCACAGCGGATGCGGTGCCGCCGCGACCCGGGTCCTGGCCAGGTCCTCAGCGGTGAAGTGGAAGCGAAGCACTGCCGTCACCCTTTCCACCTGCGTCATTTCATCTCGTTCGAATGAGCATGACAGCCAGGGGCGCAGGCCGGAGCATGAACTCGCCTCGTCGCACCGATCCCCGCGACACCACGCGCCGCTCCCGTCTTCCTCCAGCCCCACGCCCCCACACCCCGAGGAGTCCCGATGACCTCTTCCCCGAACCGCCGCACGATCCTGCGCGGAACCTTCGCAGTGACCGCGGGTGCCTTCGCGGGCCCGCTGCTCCTCTCGGGCACCGCGCACGCCTACGGCTGGTCGCGCACCCTGAACCAGGGAGCGAGCGGCGCCGATGTGACGGAGCTTCAGATACGTGTCGCGGGGTGGGCGGCGGACTCGGCCTCGCACTCCCGGGTGAGCGTCGACGGTGCCTTCGGCGCGGGGACCGCCGCGGCGGTGCGCAGATTCCAGGCGGCCTACGGCCTGTCCGCGGACGGCAGCGCCGGACCCGCCACCCAGGCCCAGCTCAACGCCCTGGAGCAGTCGGACGGTTCGACGGCCCACTTCAACTGGAGTGAGTTCACCGACCGTTCGAGCGGCACGTTCAACGGCGGCAAGCTGAGCGCGGCCGCCACCCGGGAGAACGCCCGCCGCGCCATGTACAAGCTGGAGGCCCTGCGCAAGAAGCTCGGCAACACGGCCGTCACCGTCAACTCGGGCTTCCGCAGCATCGCGCACAACGCCGAGATCGGCGGCGCGAGCGACAGCATGCACCTCTACGGCACGGCGGCCGACCTCGGTGTGCCCGGCGTCAGCAACCGCACGGTGTACCAGAAGGCGGAGACCTGCGGATTCTCCGGCCTGGAGCGGTACACCGTCGACCACCAGCACGTGGACAGCCGCGCGGACCTCGGCCGGGCCTGGTGGTGGGAGAGCGGCACCATCTGAGGCGCGACGGCCCGACGGCCCGACCGCTCGCAGCCTGCCCGCGCCGAGCCCGGCGTCCCGGGCGACCGGCCACTCCACCGCTCTCAGCCGGGCTCTGCCACCGCACGCCCGGAGCCACCCTTCTCCCCGGAGGCACACCGATGCACCGCAGACCGCCACGCACACCCGTGCGCCGCGCAGCACTGCCCGTCCTGGGCACCCTCGCCGTCCTCGTCACCGCCGTGCAGCCCGCCGGGGCCGCGCCGCGCCCCGGGGGCCAGGACCCCGTGGGCCGCGCCTTCACCGGTGCCGCCGCGGAGTTCGGCGTACCACGCGACCTCCTGATAGCCCTCGGATACGGGGAGACCCACCTCGACGACCACGCGGGCCTGCCGAGCCAGGCCGGTGGCTACGGGGTGATGCACCTGGTGAGCAACCCCGACCAGCACACCCTGGAGCTGGCGTCCCGGCTCACCGGCGAGGCACCCTCCGCACTGCGTGAGGACACGGCGTCGAACATCCGCGGCGGTGCGGCCGTGCTGCGCTCGTACGCCGACGAGGCCGGCCTCGACCGGGCCGAACGGCGGGACGCCGACGCGTGGTACCCGCTGGTGGCCCGGTACGGCGGGGCGGCGAACCCGTCCAACGCGCGTCTCTACGCCGACACGGTCTACACCTTCCTCGCCGAGGGTGTCACGGCCCGCACCCCGGACGGCGAGGAACTGTCCGTGCGCGCCCGCGCCGTCGACCCCGAGCGCGGCCCGTACGAGAGCGCCTCCGTGGCGTCGGCGCAGAGCCCGGACTACCCGTCGGCCCTGTGGGTCCCGGCCAGCACCGCCAACTACGCGGTGGGCCGCACCGCCTCCATCAGCAAGATCGTGGTGCACGTCACCCAGGGCTCGTACGCCGGGTCGATCAGCTGGTTCCAGAACCCCTCGGCCCAGGTCAGCGCCCATTACGTGGTGCGCTCGTCGGACGGTCAGATCACCCAGACGGTCCGCGACAAGGACACCGCCTGGCACGCCCGTTCGGGCAACGCGTCGGGCATCGGCATCGAGCACGAGGGGTACGTCGACAACCCGAGCTGGTTCACCGACTCGATGTACCGCTCCTCCGCCGCGCTCACCGCCTACCTGTGCAACAGGTACGGCATCCCCAAGGACCGCGCCCACATCGTCGGCCACTCCGAGGTCCCGAACAACGACCACACCGATCCGGGGCCGAACTGGAACTGGACGTACTACATGCAACTGGTGGGCGGCAGCACGGGAGGCGGCAGCGTCCAGCTGACCTTCCCGTCCTACGACACCCTGCGCGCCGGTTCGTCGGGCGCCCAGGTGTCGGCCGCGCAGTCGCTCCTCAACCAGCAGGGATACGACGCGGGCACGGTGGACGGCAACTTCGGTTCGAAGACCACCGCGGCCGTCACCGCCTTCCAGCGGGCACGCGGGCTCGGCGCGGACGGAGTCGTGGGCGCGCGCACCTGGACCGCGCTCCTGGCGGCCGGCAGCACGCCCGCCCTCAGCCAGGGCAGCACCGGCTCGGCGGTCCAGCGCCTCCAGAGGGCCCTCACCGCCGCCCTGGGACGCACCGTCTCCGCGGACGGCACGTTCGGATCGGGGACGCAGCAGGCGGTCCGGGACTACCAGAGCGGTCGCTCGCTGGGCGTCGACGGCGCTGTGGGCTCCGCGACCTGGACGGCTCTGCAGGCCGGACGCTGAGCAACGGGAGCGGCGGGGGGGGCCCCACGCCCGCCCCCCCCCCCCCCGGGGGGGGGCGCGAGACCCCCCCC